>CAZHXN010000168.1:0-1515 GCA_964536415.1 uncultured bacterium | reverse complement strand
TGAGCCAATTGTTTATCAGGTGCTTCTGTCCTTCAGAGACTTGGGAAACGCTGTAGGATGCTCCATTGAGACCGCTTGTTGGCATTTGGTAAAGTATTATGAACATCGTGCAGGACTCTAAACCATACAGTCCTCAAAACAGTTCTCAAAGAAGAGGCTGTTTACCTTGATACCCCATCATGCTGACAGACGCCATCCTCTCTCACAACTTCCCAATAGACTGCTTCGCGGTCATCCTTGGTGACCATTGGTATCCTGGGATTGGTGATCCCACCCCAATCGGGTGGTTCACGGTCGTTGCCTATCTAACGACAGCGGTTCTTTGTGCCCTCTGTGCTCTGAGGTTAAGTCTTGGCTTAAAAGATAAAACTGGGGGGATCGTGTGGGGCATCATTGCCCTGATCCTGGTTTTTCTGGGCATCAATAAACAGTTAGATCTGCAATCCTGGCTTACGATCGCAGGCAAAGAGATTTCCCAGAGACAGGGATGGTACAATTATCGCCGCTGGGTCCAGTTATTTTTTATCCTGGGTATTGTGGGGACGGTTGTTGTTGGCTTAAAGAAGCTTCGGCCAATTTTGGCCAAGCAGACCCGATCGTCCTTCATAGGGTTAATGGGCCTTGGCTTTCTCAGCAGTTTTGTGATTGTGCGAGCCGCATCATTTCATCACATTGATTACTTTATTGGCCTCGATCCTGGTGGGGTTCGTATGAACTGGGTGCTGGAGTTAGGAGGCATTTTTGCAATCGCGATCGCTGCAATCATTAACATCTTACCCGCGTGGCCCTCTCAGCGATCGTGACAAGAATCATGACGGTAGTCGTGCACTCTAATGGAGTCAGCCACGGCAAACTGGGAGTTCCAGCCTATGCATCACTACCCAGATTTAGATTTTTCGCAGTCCCATTAAGAGGGATCAGTTGGTTAAGAAGGATCAGTTGGTGGCTGGGAGTTCAGCAAGTTTTGCTTCGACTCTCTCAGTTTTTTCCACAGTTGCTTAATTTCCTTATAAGCAGCATCGGGTTTGATTTTCCCTCCTGTTTCCAGGGCACAAAGAATCGAAACACGCTGAGCAAATTCCTGAAGATTAGCGTTAAAGGCTAAATATTCTGGGGTGAACTCGCCATGATAGCGGCTAGTGGGATAGAGAAATTTCTCTTTTTCATGCCTGATATTGTTGCTCATGGCGTCTTCGTTCATGGGTGCCTTGGATCCGTAAGTTCAGGAGACAAACAGGAGACAAATTAGGACCCCCTCAATGGTTCATAGGACTTGAGGGTAACCATTGGCAGGTGGATCTGCGTTAATCTTAATATAACCTTATAGATCGAACTGATGCCTTCCTCACCTATCCCCTTCTCTAGGGTATCTCTTATCCGTGGTGCTATCCGGGGTGCGATTGAGTGGCGAGATTGGATCCTGATCTTCCCAGTGGGCTTGCGGCGATCACCCAGATTCTCTCTGAACCAGAGGACAGCCGTTGCATAGTCAAGATGGGGGTTGGGTAGGGGTGG
>CAZHXN010000167.1:0-1784 GCA_964536415.1 uncultured bacterium | reverse complement strand
CCCTAACCCCAAGGGACCTGGTAACCCTGTCCCCAGGAGGACACCGGTGGCGACGATCGCTGCCGTTTGAATCAAACTCAGGCTGGTAATAAAAATCGCCGAGGCCAAGACGATCGAAAATCGTGAAGCTAATGGCGCGACTAGGAGCCGGTTGAGGAACCCAAATTCGCGATCGAACATGACGGGTAGCCCTGCATTCAGGGCACCGCCAAAGGCAGTAAACACAATAATGCCCGCTCCTAGAAACTGGCCGTAGTTCTGGCTTTCTCCGAATAAACCCGCGGGCACATTCTGAAATAGCGCTCCGAAGAGGATTAACCACATCAATGGTTGAATCACCCCGGCAATCAGGGTTGAGGGTCGTCGCTGGAGTTGGATAAATAAACGCCGCGTCAGGGCTGCCGTTTCCTGAAAGAATGCGCCAGAAAAGATACCTGGCAGTTGTTGCGGCATGGATGGGATGGCCGTCTGGGTTGCCACCACCGTTGACGCCGGAGCCGCTGATGCCTGAGAAGAGGGTGCACTGGAACTCATAGAGTTGGTCACGCTAGAGGTACGTTAGACATTACACAGTAGACATTACACAGTTACCCGTGCTTGGGTAGGGCAGGCTGTACGTATCCCGTTCCGGGGGAAGACTTCCAAGCCAGGGGGCAGGTTCATTGAGATCATCACATCCCCGCAGATGCTTGGGTGCAACCTGCCCCTACCGTTGTTACATTCCCATCGTTCCAACTTCCAGGTTAAAACACCCTACCGCTTCTTGGCCTTCCCTTTCTCCCGCCCCTGGCTATCTACGGCGGCCAACTCCGCATCCAACAGCGTCCGCCCCGTCGCTGCCAGATATACATCATCCAGGCTTGGACGGGACTGGGCAATCCCAAACACAGGCAGTTGAGCCGCCTGTAGGGCCGCCTGGACCAGACTCAGGGCATCGTCCTGGGGCGTGACAACCAGATTAAGGGAATTCCCCTGGGCACGGTTGATAATGACATCCTGGACAAAGGGTAAGGCTTGCAGCACCGTCTTTGCGGTGGTGGCCTCTTCGGGATCGGTAAACTCGCGCAAGCGCAGGGTAATACGATCGCCCCCCACCTGGTTCTTCAACTCACCGGGTGTCCCACAGGCAATGACTGTCCCCTGATCGATAATCGCGACGCGATCGGCGAGGGCGTCTACTTCTTCTAAATAATGGCTGGTCAGGAGGATAGTAATCCCCTGCGATCGCAACTGACGCAGGAATTCCCATACGGCCACCCGGCTTTCGATATCCAGACCAACCGTTGGTTCATCCAGCACAAGGACTTTGGGTTGATGGAGCAGTCCTGAGGCCAGATCGAGGCGTTTACGGATGCCGCCGGAATAGGTACCGGTTTTGCGATCGGCCCAATCGGTAATGCCCAGTAAGTCTAGGACCTGGGTAATGCGATCGGGGATGATGGCACGGGGGAGGTGGTACAGCGCCGCTTGCAGTTCCAGCAATTCTCGCCCCGTCAGCATTTTATCGAGGGCAACCTCCTGCGCGACATAACCCAACTGTTGCCGCACGGCTTTGGGCGCGTCCGTGACGGAAATGCCTGCCACTTCTAAGTGACCCGCATCAGGTTGGGTGAGCGTACATAAACAGCGCAGGGTGGTGGTTTTACCAGCCCCATTGGGACCCAGCAAGCCAAAGATCTCCCCCGGCTCAATTCGGAGGGACACATCCTTCACGGCTGCCACGTCCCCGTACCGCTTTTGCAGTTTTTCAAGGTGCAACTCCTGTAATTTATTCTGGTAGCGTT
>CAZHXN010000166.1:0-2003 GCA_964536415.1 uncultured bacterium | reverse complement strand
CCACACCGAGCATGTGGAAGGGGTGCATCAGGATGTTGTGCTCAGCTTGGAACACAAACATGAAGTTGAAGGTACCGCTGATCCCCAGGGGCATCCCATCGGAGAACGAACCTTGACCCAAGGGGTAAATCAGAAAGACAGCCGTGGCAGCAGCAACTGGCGCAGAGTAGGCCACTGCAATCCAGGGACGCATACCGAGACGATAGCTCAGTTCCCACTCACGACCCATGTAGCAGAACACACCGATCAGGAAGTGGAAGATGATCAGTTGGTACGGACCACCGTTGTAGAGCCACTCATCGAGAGAAGCGGCTTCCCAAATCGGGTAGAAGTGCAGACCGATCGCGTTGGAAGAAGGCACCACTGCCCCAGAGATAATGTTGTTGCCGTAGAGCAAAGAACCAGCAACAGGCTCCCGAATACCGTCGATATCAACGGGAGGAGCGGCGATGAAGGCGATAATGAAGCAGGTGGTGGCAGTCAGCAGCGTCGGGATCATCAGAACACCGAACCAACCCACATACAGGCGGTTGTTGGTGCTGGTTACCCACTGACAAAACTGCTCCCACACGGAAGAGGTTTGTCTTTGTTGTAAGGTAGCTGTCATAATCGGAATTACAACTGAAAAATTTAGATGTGTGATATCCGAACCAGGTCGTTCGGATATTTTTATATTAACCGCATTGTTAACTTCTGTAAAGATTCTTGCAGGGTTTTTAATGATTATCTTTGCTTATGCTGGCTGAAAGCATAGCTTATGAGTCTATATGTGCCGCACAGAAGGGCTTTTGGGGACGAATGTCTGGTGCATCACGATTGTGATCGCGGCTCCGTCCCGATGGGTCTCTTCAGATTGCGTTACAATTCCGCTGTTGACGCAGCTTTTGACTGTCTTTTATTAAGTACTGTTTACAATCATTCTTTACAATCCCGCTCGTCCTGATCTGCTTCTCCCTGACCCACTATGGACATCCTGCGCCTGCCTGCCCTGACGGATAACTATATATTTCTGCTCTATGACGCTGATCGCGCGATCGCAGCTGCCGTTGATCCTGCCGAGCCGCAGCCTGTCCTCAAAGAACTAGAGCGCCTAGGGGCTACTCTCACCGCTATTTTCAACACCCACCATCACTGGGATCACATTGGGGGCAACGAGGTCTTGTTAAACGCTTTCCCGCAAGCCGTGGTCTATGGGGGGACGGAAGATCGGGGCCGGATTCCGGGGCAGCAGGTGTTTTTGCAGGCGGGCGATCGCGTTGAGTGGGGCGATCGGGTTGCTGAGATTCTCTTCCTGCCCGGTCATACCCGTGCCCACATTGCCTACTACTTCCCACCGATGGAGCATGACGGCTGGGGAGAACTGTTTTGTGGGGATACCCTGTTTGCGGGGGGCTGCGGACGATTATTAGAAGGAACACCGGCCCAAATGGTGGCTTCGCTGAGCCAGATTCGCGCCCTGCCCGATCGTACCCGCATCTGGTGTGCTCACGAATATACGCTCAAGAACCTGAAATTTGCCCTGACGGTGGATGGGGAGAACCCCGATTTGCAAGCCCGGTTTGCATCGGTGCAACAGGCCCGACAGCGCCAGGAGGCCACGGTCCCCTCGGCGTTGGGGGTGGAGAAACGCACGAATCCATTTTTACGTTGGGATCAACCGGCTTTGCAGCGATCAGTCAACAGCCAGGACCCGATCCAAACCTTTGCCCGAATTCGCGGTCTGAAGGATCAGTTTTAATTGCTTTGGCTATCTGATTGGCTTGGATATTGCTTCGCCACCCCTGAATCACCGCTGCTGCCAACCCCGATCCCTGGGCCGAAACGGCCAAACAAACCAGCAATTCGCATGTTAGCAAAAAGCTGCTCGGCGCTCCTCGGTTTATAGTGGGGGCGCGTAGCGCCCCCACTATAAACCGAGGAGCATCGGAGAAAGCTTATCAGCTATACCTTCTGACATTGAGTTCCTATCAGATGCCTAGAGATTTAGGAATGTGTTAAGAACT
>CAZHXN010000165.1:0-2264 GCA_964536415.1 uncultured bacterium | reverse complement strand
GCAACCACCCCGGCCCGGCGGGAATCCCCCGCCTTCAGGCGGGGGAGGAGGTCAACCCCAGGCTAATCTGTGTCAGTCCCCTAGCCTGATCGGCTGAATTACTAGCGGGGGTAGGGCTAGGTGACAAATTCTTGAATTGAGCTATTCTGGGGGGCAAATTGCTGCGTCACTTTCCTGGGGCACATTGAGTTATGACGGACGGCACCCTCCTGGAACAAGTCAGACAGGGCGATCCCACCGCGATCGCCACCCTGCTGAACCACTATCTCCAACGAAGTGGCATTACCGCACGGGCGACGCTGCGCGATCGGGTTTTGCATCTATTACTGGAAGCAGCACAGGTTCCCGATCAGCAAGCGCTGGTGGCCTATGTGCGGCGGGGTATGCAGGGGCTAAAAATGGCAATGGCCCACCCTCGAAATGGGTTTGATACGGTCATGATCTATGGCCGCCGCCAAGGTGAACGGGCAGCGGCCTGGACTGAAACCCTCGATCTAACCGCCCTGGCATCTCCATCGACGGTCCCATCCGCTGCTGGTTCATCGGCTGCGGCAACGCCTACAGCAACAGAGGCCGGTTTAGGAGCGGCCCTTGGCTTGGGCGCGACCCGCTTGGGCGCGGAAGCCGTTCCCCCGGATATTCGCACGGGTCCCCCAACTCCCCCTACCCCAGACGCAACGGTGCCTCCGACCCCAATGGCTCCGCCGGTTTCAGAGACGACAGCAGTCCCCCCTATCAGTCCCCTACCGACGCCAGCTACCCCCGCACCAGAGCCACCCGTAGGGATCAGTGGGGGCGGAGAAGGTGAACCGGGCAGCGCAATACCGCCCGTTGTGCCCGTACCGTCAGCCCCACCTAGTCCGGCCCCCCCCGCTGTCATGACACCGCCGGGAGGAAGTAGTGCCCAAATGCAAGAGGCTTCCTGTCAGGGGTTACTGGCGAAAGGCTTGCTGGCCCTGTTATTACTCGGCTTTTTGGGATACGTGGGCTGGATGCTCTGGACGGTTTCGCAGCAGAAACAGACGATTTCCGATGCCCAATCCCTGACGGCAGGGGCGATCGATGTTGATAAGGCAACGAACCTCAATGAACTGAAAGCAGCGCAGCAAAAACTCAAGGATGCCGAAACGGTGCTGTCTGCCGTGCCTGATATCCCCGGCTCTGCCTATGCTGACGCTCAGGCCGAATTAGTCAAGGTGCGCGAACGACTCCGGCAGGTGGAAGAACGGCTCCAGGCTGAGGCGAAGGCCCAAGAGAGCCTAACGGCGGCGATGACACTAGCGGCGGAAGCAACAGCCCTGGGTAAATTGCCCAACCCGACGATCGCCTCCTGGAAGGAAGCCGAAGCGAAATGGCTAGCTGCGATTAACTACCTGGCGATAATCCCGCCCACCTCTTTCCTCTATCCAGAAGCCAGCCAGCGGATCGAAGCCTATCGCAATAATTACCTTCTCACCCGCAAAGAAGTGGTCAATCTGGGGGGTGAGGTGCAGCCCATATCGGGCTTGGGTGGATCACCTGAAGCCCTAGGACGGCAAAAGTAATTCTCTAAATGGGGGATGGAATGGAGGGAATTGCTCCGCGGACATGACATTAAGGGGGATAGGCCCATTAAGGGGGATAGGCGGCTGTTCCTGGTGCCTTTGGCCCCGCCGACACTAGCGGCGGACTGGGAGCAAATCGATCAGAAACACACAAATCCTAAGCACCGCTGATAAAATTGCTGTGTTGGTGGCAGGGTTTTCGGTGCAGAGGTCGTTGCCTAGTCCATCGCCAGCTTTGGGCAGAGATCCCCATCGGGATCTCTTCTGTGCTTCCTGATGGCGGTACTGGCTTGCGGTGCCTAATGGCAGTGCTAACTGTTTGGAGGACTGCCTCAGTTTGCTTGATCTCGGTTTTTCGATCGTCAATTAATACAACAGGTTAAACGCGTGTAATGACTGCTGCATCAGAAACAGTGACAACCGTCCTCATCTCCCTGGTCGCGATCGCGATTTTAGGGTGGGGCTTTTTTCGCGCCCGCCCCTACGGCAAGCTAGGGATTCTGGCGTGGTTGCAATCGGTTGTGTTAATGGTTCCCTGGCTGCTCTTTTTTGGGCTGTTTGCTCTGGGGATCTATCTGAATCTGGCAGCGATTTTGCTGTTAATCATCAGTTCAACCGTCATCTATATCTTCCTGGGTCGCCAACTCCGGGCGGCAGGCCAGGACGCGATCGCTCAGGAAAAAGCGGCCCGTCTCGCCCAACGCCCCACCCCACCACTGG
>CAZHXN010000164.1:0-2339 GCA_964536415.1 uncultured bacterium | reverse complement strand
ATTGGGCCTGTAGGTCTGGCACGCTCCAGCCATATTTGCTGGGATCAGGTAAAAATTTTACCTGGAGGCATAGGTTGGGGCAGTAGCCTTGCTGCTGGGCAATGTGATCGAGTTGTTGAGCCAGTTTGAGGCTATCGATCGCATGAATCCACTGAAAGTGTTGCATTGCTTTCGCCGCCTTATTGCTTTGCAGGTGACCAATGAGGTGCCAGGTGATATCTGGTAGATCCTGGAGTTCTGCTTGTTTTGCCAGAGCCTCCTGTAAGCGGCTTTCACCGAAGTCTCGTATCCCCGTAGTATAGGCAACCCGCATCAGATCCGTGGGTACTGCTTTGGTCACGGCGATCAACCGGACCGTGGGGGGCAGTTGGGCCTGAATTTGGGTAATGCGATCGCGCACGGCTGCTGGTGGCAGGAATTGACTCATAGAACCCGATCGGGGCGAGACCGTAAAAAACCTTAACCGAAAGTCGCACAAACGGCCACTCAAATTGGTCCGCTCATCTGAGGGGGGGTGGGTAAGTCCTCGGCGCTACGGGTTGGGGTGACGACCCGTGGGATCGCGGGGTGATACTGGAGCTATTGGAAGGTTTGCTTGTGAATGATCTGGAGTTGTTCAAGCTCTTTAGGGTTCCCCATCCGGCGCAGCAGGCGTAACCGACTTTCAACCAGGATACGAGCATCACTCCTGCCGATTGGCTCAAACCGGACCCCATTCCCGGCATTAATGACCAGGAAGAACAAGCGTTGGGCGTAGAGCGTGGCAAACAGTTCCTGAGTTTCCTCAATCACACAAACTCGGTACAGCAAACCAAAGGTGGGATGGTTGAGATAGATCTCGCTACTCATGCCAAGGGACTAACGTGAAGGGGGGCACAGAAACTGAACGGTTGACTAAAGGGTTGACTCAATGTCTGACTGAGCTTCTTGATAATAGGGGTTGGGATGAGCACATGGCAAATCATCGGGCAGCCCAGGTTGGGGAAATTTAGGGGATTGAGTGTAGGCATTACGGCAGGCAGATGAGAATGGCGCTGGCGATCGCATAGTGCCCATCGTGACTCAGGCTGAGTTGCCATTGGCAGGTTGACCAGGTAGCCGCTAGGGATTGGGCGGTTGGTCCGTATAGGCAAACTGAGGGGGCACCACTGGCTTGACGTTGAATTTCAACGTCGCGATAGTTAATCCCCCGCCAGCCCGTTCCCAAAGCCTTAACCACTGCTTCCTTGGCAGCCCAACGGGCCGCCAGATGGTCGATCACATGAGGCCGGGGGGAAGTGAGCCAGACAGAGGAACGATCGGTCTCTGGGGCTAGGGCTAGGCCGCAGGCTTGTTGTTCCGCGATCGTGTAAATACGCTGTAAAAAGCGATCGCCAAACCGCTGCACTGCATCACGGATGCGAGGAACATAAACGAGATCAGTACCTAATCGAATTTCCAATCGTTTTTAACTTTCCAATCGTCTTTAATCCGATATGCCTGTTAATTTCATGTCTGTCAATCACTGAGGATGGCTAAGGAATTTCCCCAACTCTAGCGATTGGGTCAGGCTAATAATGCAACATTAGAAGTTCATCGTATCAGGTCTAGTCCCCTATAGATGCGCCAGTATCGGGTTCCTTGACGATCGTCAATTGGGGCATCCCTTAGAAACGGCCTGTTGGAGGTTGGCTGGTCGATCGCTAGGATACTGTTCCACTGAGCAACCGTGCGCCCCAAAGGAGTACCAGGCCAACGATCGCCAGCCAGTCCCCCCGACGCAGCCGTGCCTGGTGCCATTGCACCCGATGGCGATCGGGGCTGGTAAATCCCCGGACTTTCATGGCACTAGCAATTTGCTCGGCCCGCAGGAGTAAATTTTTCAACAACCGTTCCGCCAGGGTCATCCACAGGTTAATCGCCCGTCGCCATCCCAGCTTTTTCCAGTTGACGGCCCGTGTGCGGACAGCGCGAACCAGGTTCTGGACTTCTTCGAGCACGAGCGGGATAAATCGCAGCGACAGGGTCAGGGTGAGGGCAATTTCGGTGACTGGCCAGTGGAGGCGTCGGAGGGGAGCCATCAGGTCTTCTAAGCCAGCGGTGATTTCCTCGGGAGCGGTGGTCAGGAGGTAGAGATTGGTGCTGTAGATCAGCGTAAAAATCAGAGTACTGACCCGCAAGCCCAGATCAAAGCTGCGACGGGTGATGGTAAAAGGGCCTTGTTGCAATAACACATACCGATAGTGGGTTGGCTGGGGTAATGCCTGGGTTGAGGCAGTCGGACTCGCGGGGGAGGTCGATCGGCAAAAGGGAGCGTACCAGGGACACCGAGGGGTGGGGGGGGGGGGGGTCGTTGGGGG
>CAZHXN010000163.1:0-2409 GCA_964536415.1 uncultured bacterium | reverse complement strand
GCTCGACTGGGGGCGGGACGGGCGCAATGGGCGGTTCAGGCGGCGGCGGGTTGGCGGTAGCCGCGGCGTCCGTGATCAGGCTTTCCCAGGTCCGATCGTTGACCAGGCCGAATTCCATCAACAGGTTCTGGGCACGACGGTATTGAAAATCCTTCAGGGCCGTATAGGTGCCGTCGCTAAATTCCCCCATTGGGTTGATATAAACATAGCCATTCGCCAGCAAGAGGAGTTGCAAACGCTGGACAGGCCCCAGGTTCATCCCGCCGGGATCGCGATTGCCTAACCGCAGTAAGGGACGACCGGCTGGGGTTTTGTCCCCTGCCCACTCCATCCCGATCGGATCAAGGTCGTTGGGGTCTACCCAGCCTTCCGCTTCGCCAGCGGCGAGGGCCCCCTCATTAGGCATGACTGGTCCACTGGCCTGGGCACCCCCGGCGAATTGGGAAGGGGTAATCGCAACGGTGCTTTGACTCGGTAGCGGACGACTTGGCGGCATCACTTCTGGCAAAATAGTGGTAGCAGGCGATACGGTGACTGGCGCAGCAGTGGCAACCCTTGCAGGCGTTTGGCCAGCAGCCACCTCAAGGATTTTTTCCCAAGTGGTATCCCCTACCATGCCATCGGCCTTTTCCCCTGGTAGATACTGTTTTTGGAAGGCAACGATCGCGTTGTGGGTGGTCTCATCGACGCTACCCGTCAGCTCTCCCGTATATAGCCCCTGTGCTTTGAGGAAAGCTTGCAATTGGCGGATGGGGCCATCGGCGGCTCCTCCTGGATCAGCATCGCCCTGGAGGAGATAGGGACGATAGTTCTTGGTCCGGTAGGGATACTGTATCCAACTGGGGCTATCGGGGGTGAAGTAGGTCATGGAGTTTAGTTCAGGAAAGGCAACAGGGAAATTCCCGGAGAAACGTTTGGGCAGGGGAACGGTGGACGCATGGGTTTGTGGTGCTGGGTTAGTGTCTGAGGGGGGAAGGGGAAGTCCCGTGGGGGCAGGGGATCTGAGGGCCGCCCAGGTATCGTCGTCTACCTGTCCATCGGGATGAAGCCCTTGCTGGGTTTGAAAATCTAGAACTGCATAGAAGGTGGCGTCGTCAAACTCACCGGTCAGCGTGAGGGTGGCCCCGTGGGCATTCAGCAGGTGTTGAAGGTCCCGAACCGCTTCGTTACTGTCGCCGTAGAGTAACAGTGAATCGGCCATGATCCTCGCACCCCACCCCTCATCGTCCGCAAGCTTCCCCCGTTTTAGCAGAAAATGGTTAATGTTTACACGATCGCGGTGGGCAATTCACAATAATTTGTTTAACTGCGATCGCTGACGGCATCTAGGGACTTCGCTGACTGGGACCGTGGGGGTAGTACAAAGGGGCAAGCATCATTAACAGAAGCCGACTCAAGACTTTCCTCGGTTAAAGATTAAGGTTCTGAGTCACATTCAAAGTTGTTAATAATAATTTTTAGCTGACTTTCATGATAATTGTTCCTTAAAAGTGGCAATACCAGTCTGGCATTGCAAGGAATACAATTTGACTTGCAAACATAGACTAGCTTCTTTATCATCAAAGAATCAATTTTAAGCGATAATTCTTGCTCCGATTTTGGCATGTAGACAGTCAATATATTTTCTCCGTTTCTCTCGTTTTTCTGTATAACGCAGCCTGTCTTATACAAAATATACATACAAAATATACATAGCTGACCTGAGATCTCCCCTTGTTCAGCTGTGGCCAAATATTTTAATTAAACATTTAAATCCTTGGCTTCTTGTAAAGCCATTGGGAAATTTCTCTTGTAGTTGGCCTAAAATCTTCCATAAAAAAGAAGATTCGCAAGATCGCCATCTACTTTTTCTTAAAAATCTTCTATATAGATCGGTAGTGGGCGTTACTAGGCTACTATCAGCAGTGTCCTGATGAGCGTCAGATAAATGATTATTTGACTTGGTCGATAAGGGCTGTGCATACCAGGTTTGGTTGACTTTATGCAGGGAAACAATCTCTGAACACTTTCTAGAAATCTCATAAAACCGCTAAAGCCCAAGGTTCTTTCGTCAAAGGATGAGTCTATCTCTAGCATTTTATTTTTCAATATGGAAAGATTTAACCCTTCTGGAAATTGGTCTAGGATTCGCTCCAGTATTTCTAATGCGTCTTCTTTTAAGAGGTCCCTCTTTATATTATTTACAAAATTTTACTAAGGATTATTGATTTTACGACAGTCCCCCAATGTGAGGATGGGGTATGAATGCAATGATGAGTAATTTGCACCATGCTTGGCTTAACTTAGCTGATGCCATTCTTTCCCAGTACACTGGGAGAGTTGGCTCTTCTGGGTTTACGGTGGGACGTGTAGCGCCCCCACCATAAACCCAGCGTTTCGGCTCTTTGATGTGTAGTTACCTATACGGTT
>CAZHXN010000162.1:0-2732 GCA_964536415.1 uncultured bacterium | reverse complement strand
GATAGACTCCTTAAAAAGAGCCTTTTCAAAAGTGACCTTAAGGGGATTCTTAATTGAAAGAACCAGGACGACTGAGATGATATAGAGGGCAATAACGAGCAGGTCCCTATCGGTGTTATTCATGGCCACTACCTATTTAAGGATTTTACTTTAAGATTTCACTCAGCCAGCGCATGATGTACCATTGCCCCTAGTTTAAGCGGGCCAACCTCAGATAACCAGCAATGGGTCCACACCAGGTATTTACCAAGGGTCACTTGCCTCTCTATGCTAGGAACCGCACCTTTCTTACGCATCATTCGCTATGGCGACGATTAACGACAACTACCTAAAACTGAAAGCTGGCTACCTGTTCCCCGAAATTGCCCGTCGGGTGAATGCCTTTGCCGACGCTAACCCAGAGGCTCAAATCATCAAGCTGGGCATTGGTGATGTGACGGAGCCTCTCCCCGAAGCCTGTCGCACGGCGATGATTCAGGCAGTGGCCGACATGGGCGATCGGCAAACCTTTAAAGGTTATGGACCAGAGCAGGGTTACCCCTGGCTGCGGGAGAAAATTGCCGCCCATGATTTCCAGGCACGCGGCTGTGAGGTTGATGCTTCAGAAATTTTCATCTCCGACGGCTCCAAATGCGACACGGGGAATATTCTCGATATCTTCGGCAAAAACAATACGATCGCGGTCACCGATCCCGTCTATCCGGTCTATGTCGATACTAATGTCATGGCGGGCCACACCGGCCCCATCAAGGAGAACGGGGAGTACGAGGGCCTTGTTTACTTGCCGATCACGGCGGAGAATGACTTTACCGCTGCCCTGCCTACCCAAAAGGTCGATCTGATCTATCTCTGTTTTCCTAACAATCCCACCGGCACCGTTGCCTCTAAAGCCTACCTCCAAACCTGGGTGGACTATGCCCGTGCCAATGGTTCGATTTTGCTCTTTGATGCTGCCTACGAAGCCTTTATCACCGACCCCAGCCTTCCCCATTCCATTTATGAGATCGAGGGTGCCCGCGAGTGCGCGATCGAGTTTCGATCGTTCTCCAAAAATGCTGGCTTTACAGGAACCCGCTGTGCCTTTACCGTCGTACCCAAATCGCTAACAGCTAAGGCTGCGGATGGTACCGAGATAGCACTCTGGCAGTTGTGGAACCGTCGCCAATCAACCAAATTTAATGGCGTTTCCTACATTGTCCAACGGGGGGCTGAAGCCGTGTATTCCGAGTCGGGGCAGGCCCAGGTGAAGGGGCTAGTCAACTTCTACCTAGAAAATGCCCACATTATCCGGGAGCAACTCACAGCGGCTGGTTTCGCGGTTTATGGCGGCGTCAATGCCCCCTATATCTGGCTAAAAACCCCCCAGGGCCTCTCCAGTTGGGATTTCTTTGACCAACTTCTGCAAACCTGTCATGTGGTGGGTACCCCTGGCTCTGGCTTTGGAGCCGCTGGGGAAGGCTATTTCCGGATCTCTGCCTTTAACAGCCGGGAGAATGTGGTTGCTGCCATGCAGCGGATTACGGAGAAGTTCCGGACTTAATCAGTCTGAGCGATTGGGTACCCTGACGCTCAGGGTTGACAGGGGCAAGGCCCAGCCATCTTAGCAGATAGTTGCAGATAGTTACAGATAGTTGGGTTTTGCTCGGTCTGGCTCAGTCTGATGTGTGATCTGATAAGTTAACCTGCTGATCAAAGTAGCGAATTAATTCAGACTGGGAGCATTGCAAAATTAACTCAGTGGCCTCGCGATCGGACAAAGCCAGCAGTTGGGGCAACAGATCCCGTAAGGGGCGATCGAGGCGACCAAACCGCGATTCCATCAACGTGCGGAAAACTTCTTGTCGTCCTTCTTGTCGTCCTTCTTGTCGTCCTTCTTGTCGTCCTTCTTGTCGTCCCTTTTCACGACCAATCTGTTCAACGCTACTGATATACGGCATCCTGCGTTCCTCCTCGTATTGCTTGACTTCCTGCCAAAACTCCTGTTCTAATTCTGTGGATAGGCTCATAACCCAGTCAATAAATAGGAAGAGGTTAATTACATCTTGGCGGCTGTAGCCGCGATCGTATAACCGGCGAATTAACCATAGCTTCCAGGTCTTACGTTCATTTAGATCCCGACGCGTCGCCTGCGCCTGCAGATGGGCCATCACGATCGTAGCAAAGGGGTTGTGGCTAGCGGCGAGTTGTTCCCACTGTTGTCGATAGTCTAGCAGTTTGATGCTGGGAAACTGGAAGGTAACCTGACAGCCAAAGGTAGCGTACCCATAGCTGCTTGGTCGCCAGGTCGGACTCGGATCGCAAAGGAGGGCAAGACTAACAACCGGACGATTATAGCGATCGCGAATTCGATAGTGATATTGGTACATGCGCTCAGCAAAGCGGCTCTCCTTGCGACCTTGCACCTCAATATGCACCAAAATCCACAGTTCCTGATGGTTCAGTAACCAGACCTTGACTAGCTTGTCAGCAAAGCGACGCCCCAGGGACGCATCATGGATCACCTGTTGCAGCTCCTTGTCAAGGAATTCATAGGGGTGATTCCAGTCGATCGCCTGATAAAGATCAGGGAAGAAAAAGCCGAGACAGTCGGGGAAGTAGGCTTCCAGGACGATTTTCCAGGGACTATCGTGATCATTGCGGCGCGGCATAGCACTCGTTTAATCATCCCTCGCTTCTCGGTTCTCTTGAGATTTTGGTGTAACAGCGCAAAAAGCTACAAATTAAAGAACTAA
>CAZHXN010000161.1:2589-2812 GCA_964536415.1 uncultured bacterium | reverse complement strand
CCCCCAAGTCAACAAATCACAACTCAGAATGTAAATAAATGTTGCGAGTTATGAATTTCCTGTGTTAAGGTTTGTAACAGGTTCAGATTTCAGGAGACACACACCATGCAAGAGCAAGAAAGCAAGCTTGGGTTTACCGCCTTCGCTGAAACCTGGAATGGCCGTCTGGCGATGTTGGGTTTCGTGATTGGCCTTGCGACCGAATTGTTAACGGGTCAAGGAA
>CAZHXN010000161.1:0-2579 GCA_964536415.1 uncultured bacterium | reverse complement strand
TTCTTGCCCAGCTCGGTTTGATGTAATTTCCCCTGTGAACACGCCGCGATCGTTGAGTGCAAGACCTGCGATCGTGGTGTGACATTCTCCCGACGCTCACCCGGAACGGGTAGAGCGCGGGTTTCCCAAGATCGCTCTTGGGGTTTCCTGCTTTATCGGGGTTCTCAGGGTTCACGCTTCACTCCCTGGATTGGCTTTGCAACCGCACTATCACGGGAGAGCGATCGATACTGGGTGGCCGGGTATTGATCAATGTGACGGTAAATTGCCACCGGGGGGGCAATGCGACAGGTAAAGAACTCGACAGCCGCTTTGCCATCTGGCAGGATACGAACCTTGGGCGATAAATCCGCAATGGGATCGCCTGCCCACTGCCATTGGGCCTGGGGGGGAGGGGTATCGATCAGCCGGTGATTGGCCCACCCTTTTGATTTACCCATACTGCCTAATTCCTGAATTTCGCGTCGAAAGATCGACGCGACTAAGAATGAGGCTGGGGAACGATCGCCCTCTAGGGCTTCCATAAAGTCAGGTAAGGTTCCCTTGGGTTGAGGGGGATGCTGGCGATCGCCACTGCTTTCCAGAACGGATTCCAATTGGGCAGTGGTCGAGAGTGCTTCTGGGACAGCCCAGGTAATACCCACGCCATCCCCAGGCACACGATACAGATAGGTGACTAAGCGCCAATCGCGTTTAACCCGAACCCCTGGCAAGCGAATCAGCGCCGCCCCCGGATTCAGCGTACTCACAAACCAGCGACCCTCGACATTGGGACCGTAATTTTCCTCCTCTTGAATACTGGCTGATTGGAAAAAACTACTCAGGTCATCAAGGGATTCCGGTTCGGGCGTCTGATCAATGTCATCCAGCGACGCGATCGATTCAGGGCTATTTTCAGTTTCTGGTAGCACCAGGCTACTGGTGATAATTTGCCTGACCTTTTGTAAAGAGGCGAGGGGAAATCTTTGGATGGTCATAAATGCTGTGGGGGGAAAGATGGGGAAATAACCGGGCACATGGATGACTGACTTCCCAAATTTAGCCGGAAATTGCCCGATCGGGGACATTGAGCGCTATTCGGTAGCAAATAGTTAGGAATCGCCTCAAGCCTTGCCCTGATAAGGACTTCCCGCCCCATCGGGGAGTGGCAAACTCACCCCCATGAGGGTACTTACCTGCTGGGCGGTGGCCGGAGCGAGGAGGATACCATTGCGGTAGTGCCCTGTGGCCAGGATAACGTTGGGGTAACCCGCCAGCTTTTCGATAATGGGGGCGGGTTGGTTTGTGGGTCTAGGGCGCAGGCCATACCAGGTCTCAACCCAGGTGGCCTCAGCTAAGGCCGGTAAGCAGGCGATCGCCTGTTCCCACACCGTTTGCAATTGGGCGCGATCGGGGACGAGGGGTGTCTCAGGTTGGGGAAATTCAACCGTGGCCCCAATCCAGTAATTGTGGGTGTCTAGGGGGGCAATGTGAATATCGTTCCGGGTGACAACGGGTAGGGGAATGTGACCCGCGAGCGGGCGAGTCAGGCGAACCTGGATACCTTGACCGAGAACGGGCATCAGGGCAACCGGGGGTTGGCCAGGGGGGATGACGGCAGCAGTGCCGAGGCCAGCCGCGAGGATAACCCAGTCGGCTGAGAAGCTATCCGTTTGCGTGTGGACAATAGCCATTGGGTTATGGGAGGAGGAAGTGGGGGCCATTGCGACATGGCATGGCTCAACCGCTTCGACGGCGGTTGTGAAGTGAAATTGGACACCTTGCTGACGGGCCGCTGCGATCAGGGCGCGGAGGAGGGCAGCCGGTTGAATGTGCAGGTCTTGGGGGGAATGGATGCCGGCAACAACGCCCCTCAGGTCAAGGTCAGGATAGCGATCGCGCAGTTGTTCCTGGCTGAGGCGATCAAGTCGAAAGCCCTGGCTGGCCCGCTGTTCACATAAGGCTTGCCAGTCCCCCAGGTTGGCGTCGGCGGTGAGGAGGTGGAGGAGACCCTCAGCGTTGTGGGCGATCGGCTGCCCTGTGAGGGCGGTGAGTTCCGGTAACAGGCTGTGGTAGCGGCGAATACTCGCTTGCCGCAGGTTCCAGGCACGACCTTTGCGCTTCTGGCTACTGATACCAACGAGAATCCCCAGGGCGGCATGACTGGCCACGGGCCGCAGGGTAGGCCAATCAGGGCGGGAAGCGGATACCGGGGGAGCCGCTGGGAAAAAGGTGGCTTCGGGTTGTTGTTCGAGGAGCGTAATGGCCAAATCAGGCAGGCGGCTGAGTTCGTAGGCGATCGTGGCACCGATAATGCCACAACCCACAATGATCACATGGGGCATGGTAGATCAGGAGATATAGTCATTGCAATTTAGGCTGAAACAGCCCCCTCACCCCTAGCCCCTCTCTCAGAGCGGGAGAGGGGACTCCTCCAAACGATCGCGCCGAAGTCGGCAAGAACCCTCACCCCCAGCCTCTCTCCCAGAGCGGGAGAGGGGACTCCTCCAAACGATCGCGCCAAAGTCGGCAAGAACCCTCACCCCTAGCCTCTCTCCCAGAGCGGGAGAGGGGAGTCCTCCTGACGATCGCGCCCATGT
>CAZHXN010000160.1:0-2908 GCA_964536415.1 uncultured bacterium | reverse complement strand
CGTATGACGCTGCAAGAGATATCGGTAAAGCGAGCGTTTGCCCAAGGTCTCAATATTCCAGCGCCAACCCGGTTTAAGGAGATTAAGGAGCGAGGCGATCGCCGTATAAATCTGATCAGCCTGCGTAATGGCTGGGTGGCTACTCCGGGGACGGGCGGCGGTGGCAATGAGGATAAGCCCCTGCACGCGATCGGGGACGCGCAGGGCCAACTCTAGGGCCAGAATCCCGCCCAGGGACCAGCCCAACACTAAACAGGGTTCCGCCTGCTGCGTGAGCAAACTTTCGAGATCACTCAGGTGATCGGTCATGGCGAACGGTTGGCGGGTTTGGCTGCGGCCATAGCCCCGGAGATCGGGCGCGATCGTGCGAAAGCGCCGGCACAGGTGGTCGGTAAAGACCCCCATACTGGCCGCAGACCCAGGGTGTCCATGTAGGCACAAAACGGGTAAGCCTTCTCCCCGTTCCTCCACCACCAATGGGTTCGCACTCTGTCTGGGCAGAGACGGCCTCATCGATTTGCCTGCTCCTGAATTTGGACCACCACCCGTTCCCCAAACTCCGGGTCTAGGTGGGCCAGATTCAACATCTGAAGATATTCCGATAGCGTTAAACCTGCAGCTTGAATCATTGCCTGGGCTTGGGCTTCAATTTCCTGCTGAATCCGTAGGGACTCTAGTTCACTGTCTGCGCCCTGGAGATCGGCCTGTCGTTGATCAATTAGGGCTATCACTTGCAGGTATGCCTGAATGAACTGGTTCACCTTTTCGGCTGAAATATCGTTGCTATCGATTCCTGATGGTAGACGGGTGTTCATGCCCCCGTTGATATTCATGACTTCGGGTGTCTGGATCGCTGCTGGGGGTTGGGGTTGGGCTAGGGCAAAGGTTGCCATTCCCACTAATCCCAGCAGCATGGTGCCCAAAATGGCTAAGAGTTTTCTCAGCATATCTTTCGGCCATATCGTTGACTCATGGGTTTACTTCTGAGTCTTGAGGTCTTCTCTTGGGGGGGGAGCGGGGGGACCGTAGCTAATCTGGTCCGACTCATAGGTGGGTGGCTCGACATGGATCAGGACCCGCACGGGATCAAAGCGATCGCGGATCTCAACTTCCACATCTTCAGTAATTTGGTGCGCCCGCTCCACATCATCAGCCGCGACCACCAGATGCATTTCCACAAATACCTGGCGACCCACAACCCCCCGTGAGGCAATGTCGTGACAATTGATGACGCCTGGTACTTTCATCACCAGTTCATGAATGGCTTCGGGGGCGATCGCCGCTTCATCCACCAGCCACGGCAAATTGGTGCGTAGGACTTCCCAACCACTCCAGAATACAAGACAGGCGACGGGAAAGGCGAGGACAATATCCAGCCAGGGATACCCCAGCCAAACCCCAATCAGGCCCGCGAGCACGGCGATCGTCACCCAGATATCGCTCATGGTGTGATGGGCATCGGCAATCAGGATTGGGCTACCCACCCGTTGACCTTCCCGCCGTTCATAAAAGGCGACAAAGATATTGATCCCTAACACGATCAGTAAGATCCAGAGTTCGGTTGCCCCAATCTGCACCGGTTTACCATCCGTCACCAGGCGATCGACCACCCCTTTGAGAATTTCAAAGCAGGCGATCCCCAAAAATGCAGCAATCCCCAGGGCACCCACGGCTTCAAACTTTAAATGGCCATAGGGATGGTCGCGATCGGGGTGGGGTGACGAGAATTGACTGGCCACTAACCCCAGCACATTATTGGCGCTATCGGTCACGCTATGCAAGGCATCAGCCATCAGACTCAGGGAGCCAGTCATCTGACCCACTACGACCTTGATGAGCATGACCAGAATATTTAGCAGCAGGGTGATGATCAGAACTCGACGAACGGTCGGGCGATTGTCGATCGACATACGGGTTGGTCAGAAGACAGCAAAGGACAGGGTATCTCAATTAATTTGCCCACTCTAGTATGCCTGGAGATTACCAGCAGGAACGTTGCTATTGGTTAAGATAGAGAGGCGAATACTGAGCCATGCCCCTGTTGTTTCTGGTTGCTTTCTCCGTACCCATGCTATCTGAACACCTGACGCTGAACCTCAATGAGGGATCAGTGGCTTTTCACTTTACCCCCCAAGCTGCCCAAAATTTGCAGGCCGCGATCGCGGATTTAATGCATACCCTCAAGGCTAACGCGGCCAAAACCCCCGGTGCGGGAGGCAGTCGCGCGGTCCAACAGCCGCCGATGGAATATCGCTATACCGGCGATGTCTTCCTGGAACTCTTTTGTAACCCTAATATCTGGCCCAGCCCGTTTGCGGCTAAGGTGTTGTTAACCCTGCGCGACGATCGCATTCGAGTGACGACTGAGATTGCCCTCAGTCAACTTCAGGAAGACCTCAACCAATATCTCGAACAGACCCGTTGAGGGGGCAGGTTCACCTTGGGTGTGCCCCTGGGTTGGCTGTTCACTGCTAACGCTGTCACGTCTAAAAAGTATGAGTGAAGACATGAGTACCGATAATCTGGTTCAAACCGTTCAGAAAGGCTTCCGCACAACCCTTGGTGCGATGAATGCGATCGCGTCCGCGATCCAAGATCCGGGCAAACGGGAGGAAACCCTCAAGCGTTTACAAACCGATTTTGACCAGCTAACAGAGGAATGGGCTGCTAAGGGTGAGGTCACTGAGAAAGAAGCCCGGGCCTTCGTCGATTCAGTTTTCCATCTCGGTGGTCAGCCCCCTACCAACCCCATGAGTGAAACCGGTATGCCTGCCCCGCCGCCGCCAGAGCATCCCGTTGTCCCCGAAATTGAACGCGATCTTCAGGAACTCACCGCCCAACTGGCAGCCATGCGACTGGCCCTGGAAAATACGACTAAAGCGGCTGGTTGACCTCCACCCCGCGCTGA
>CAZHXN010000159.1:0-3067 GCA_964536415.1 uncultured bacterium | reverse complement strand
GAGTAAACCATATAGGTAACTACACATCAAAGAGCTGAAACGCTGAGTTTATGGTGGGGGCGCTACGCGCCCCCACCATAAACTCAGGAGAGCCGAAATGCCTAGGAACGCTCCCCGTCGATCGCGTCATGCAAATCGGGGAAAAAGAACTGGAGGCATTCCGGGAGATAGGCTTCCAGGACCAACTTCCAGGGGCTATCCTGATCATCGCGCTGGAACATGGCGTTGCAGCAGTGCGGGGGCTAACTGGGGGCGATCGCGTCACCGATGTCCTCTTTGTAACCCCCTAAAACTGGCGCAAGAAGCGCAAATCATTGGCATAGAACCGGCGTACATCATCAATTTGGTGTAACACCATTGCGAACCGCTCAATCCCCAAACCAGCAGCAAAGCCGGTATAGACTTCCGGGTCATAACCGACAGCTTTGAGAACATTCGGGTCCACCATGCCGCAGCCCATGACCTCTAGCCATTTGCCCTGCCATTGCACATCGACTTCGGCAGAGGGTTCCGTGAAGGGGAAATAACTGGCCCGGAAGCGCACGGGTAAATCTTCGCCAAAGACGGATTCCAGGAAGACCCGCAGCGTACCTCGCAAATCGGTGAAAGTCAGTCCCTCATCCACCGCCAGAATCTCCAACTGGTGGAAGGTGGCGGCATGGGTGGCATCCACGGTATCCCGTCGGAAAACTCGACCGGGGGCCACGATCCGGATCGGCGGCTCATTGTCACCCATATAGCGGATCTGTACCGAAGAGGTATGGGTACGCAGGAGGTGACCATCGGGTAGGTAAAACGTGTCCTGCATATCACGCGCCGGGTGGTCAGCCGGGGTATTCAGGGCTTCAAAGTTGTAGTAGTCGGTTTCAATTTCAGGGCCATCGGCGACGGTATAGCCCATGCCGACCAGGATATCGATCATACGATCGGTCATGGCCGTGAGCGGATGGGTGCGGCCCAGGGGCCGATAAACCCCCGGCATGGTGACATCCAGGGTTTCTGCCTCCAGTTGGGCCTGAATTTGGGCCGCTTGCAAAGCCGTCCGCCGTTCCTCTAGGGCGGTTTGCAGGCAGGTTTTGACCTCATTGGCGAGGGACCCAATGCGGGGACGTTCTGTCGCATCGAGCTTGCCCATGCCGCCAAGGATTTGGGAGAGTTCGCCCTTTTTCCCTAGGTATTTGACGCGCAATTGTTCCAGTTGCTCCAGGGTATCGGTGGCTGCGATCGCGGCTTGGCCATCCTGTTGGAGGGTTTGCAGTTGCGTCTCAAGGGTACTCATAGGGGGAACATTGCACAGAATCAGGGATGTCTCCCAGTCTAGGGCATTTATGGCCTTCCCACGGGTTGAGCATCCCCTGGTTGATAGCTGCGGGTGACTCGACCGCCCCCCCGAAATTGGGCCAAATAGGTTTGACTGACCGGATCATCCGAAGGAATGAGCCAATCAATGCCAATGCCATTGCGACCCTGGTCTTGACCGGAACTGTGCAGGTAGCGATCGCCCCCCAGATACAAGCCCACATGGGTGATTTTGGCTAGGGTTCCAAAAAACACTAAATCCCCGGCTTGTAAATCTGGACGGGCTACGGGGGTGCAAAACGCTGCCTGCTGATAGGCATCCCTGGGTACCCAAATGCCACTGGCGGCGAACGCAGCCTGTATTAATCCAGAGCAATCATAATTAGGGGCAACCGTCCCTCCCCATAAATAGGTATTCGGCACCCCCATTGCCGCTTGGGTAAAGGCAATCACGTCCGGTAGACAGGCCCGGATCGCGGCAGCCGTCCAATATCTGGCCTGATAGCCTTGGGGAGCCACCGCTAGCTGGGCGCGATCGGCCACAGCTAACCAGGCTGGGTACTCATCCTCAAACAGTCGAATGGGTAGGGCTTGGCGGGTCTCTGTTTCTGGTGATGGGTCAAGGAGCATGAGATAGCGTCCGGGAGCAGCTTGGGTGGATAAACGGCAACAGTCGGGACTGTCGTAGAGATTGATCGCAGTCAGGGTTTGATAGGTGAGGTTGGGCGAGAGGCGCAGCGGTCGTGACATGGGTGGGGCCGTAAGGAGAATGGCGACGGCAGGGATAAACGTATAATCGATCTTGCCCCAAGATCTTGCCCCAAGCGTTCCGTTGCGAGTGAGGGATAGAAGTTCCGTTTATAGAGTTTGGATTTTAGAGTTTGCCAATGGCACAACTGCAAGCACTGATTTTTGATGTGGATGGGACGCTGGCGGAAACGGAGCGGGATGGCCATCGGCGGGCATTTAATCAGGCGTTTGCGGAAGCTGGCTTAGATTGGGAGTGGTCGATCGCTCTCTACGGCCAATTACTAGAAGTCGCAGGGGGAAAGGAGCGGCTTCAGTTTTTCCTCGATCACTATCGTCCAGACCAGATTCCCCCAGGCGATCGCAGTACCTGGATTGCGGAATTACATGCAGCGAAAACCCGCCATTACCGATCGCTCCTCCAGGCAGGGGGGATTCCGCCGCGTCCTGGGGTTTGCCGTCTACTGCAAGCCGCCCACGCCCAGGGGTTGCGCTTAGCGATCGCCACCACCAGTGCCCCGGATAATGCGATCGCCCTCCTGCAAACCGCCTTGGGACCAGACAGTCCAAACTGGTTTGAGGTAATCGCGGCTGGGGATATTGTGGCAGCCAAAAAACCCGCCCCAGATGTTTATGAATACGTTTTACAAGCATTGGATTTACCCCCTGAGGTCTGTGTCGCGATCGAAGATTCCCAGCAAGGCTTAGAAGCTGCTACTGGAGCACAGTTGGCGACCTGTAATAACTACACCCGCCACCAGGATTTCCGCCGTGCTCACCTGGTTCTAGATCATCTGGGTGATCCCGATCGCCCCTTTCAGGTCCTCCAGGGATCAGTTAACCCAACCGTCCCCTATTTCACGATCGACTTAGCTGAGCAATTGATTAGCTAAGCAACCGATGAAGTAGGGAGGGTTCTTCTGGGTTTATGCTGGGGGCGCATAGCGCCCCCAGCATAAACCCAGGATTTTAGTTCTTTAATTTGTCGCTTTTTGCACTGTTACACCAAAATCTCAGGAGA
>CAZHXN010000158.1:0-4000 GCA_964536415.1 uncultured bacterium | reverse complement strand
TTCTCCCAGCCCCCCTAACCCCCCGTTTGCGGGGGGATGGGGCGAAGGGGAGTCGAATTTTCAGTGCCTCTCCCTTTCTGGGAGAGGGTAGCCAAGGTGGGATGAACCTCTACAAACTGAGTGTTTTTCGTCGAATGCTACCCCTTGCTGAGATGCTGGGGTAGGTGGGAGATGACCGACCTCCTAGAAGCTGGCTGGTGTTCGGTTTCGGCCACGAGTCGATCGAGATCCTGTTGCATTTGCGTACAAACCTGTTGGTAACAGGCATCGACATAGGTGCGATCGTGGGCAGCGTCGGCCCCCGATCGCTCAAACACAATTGGCGCACAAACCCGCGTGTGCAGGGGCACGGGCAAGGGAATATTGGGTAATGGCCCAAGGCTGATTCCCCAGGGAAGGCCCAGATAAATTGGAAACACACCGGGATCAATGCCCAAGGGCCAAGGCAATCCAAGTCGATGCAGGGTTTGCAGGTAGGGATAGAGATCCGCCAGCACGATCAACGTGGAATGGGCACCGGTGGAAATAAGGGGCACGATCGGCACGCCTTCCTGCAAGGCTAATTTGATAAAGCCGTGTTGCCCGTGAAAGTGAATCCGGTGGCGCAGGTGATAGGGGCGAAACACGTCCTGCATCCCGCCGGGATAAATCAACACACTGGCTCCCCGTCACAAGGCCGCGATCGCAAGATGGGGATGGGGATGGAGGGTGCCCACCTGGGTGGCAAGTCGAGCTAAACCGGGTAAGACCTGCCAGATGCGCGGGTCCATCAGGGCATAGACAGGGCGATCGCAGCCAAACTGCTGAAACCACTCGTAGCTCATCATGACGGTATCGGGGGCAGCCAGACCGCCATTGTGGGAGCCGATCAGGAGGACCGGGCGATCGTGTAGAATGTGTTCCCAACCGTCGGACTGGACGCGGAAATAGTAGTGATAAAACCAGCCAAAGAAGGGTAAAAGTTGCGCAATGACAGCGGGATCGCGATCGTCAAGGGACCAGCCCGTAAGGGTATTTGCCGGAGCCAAAGAGGCTTTGAGGTAGAGTTCGAGAAACGTGCGCCCAGAAGCCAGAAAATCGGGCAGGGTGTCTAACGGCGGACAAGGCATGGACGTCAGTGACCCGTGGGAATGGTTGGCACTGATTGTAACAGGACGGCCACATCTCAGTGCGATCGCGATCGTGTTTGAGTCTTACCACATCTCGTAATTAGTCAAGGAGTTGCTGCTTTTTTGCTTTTGCTGTGACTCATTCCCTCAAACCTATTCCCTCCTCGCCATCCCCATCCCCATCGAGGTTTTCCGTCCCACCCCCGCATAGAGTGCGAAATCAGCTAGGGCATTGATTTGCTTCAGAGTTTGCCCTTCGATGCGATCGAGAACTTGGTAGGTGACTTTGCCCACGCAGCCAATGAACTGATTGCTTACGTTACTTGCGTTAACAGTAGCATCAGTGTGCTGGAATTGGACACAAAGATCGGTGACAATTTCAGTGCGAATATCGAAGTAACTGGTTTGAATAACAGTCACAATGTCCAGAGGAAATTGAAGACCGCTGTAGTGATTCCAGCGCCTTAGGAGACTACTAAACACACGATCGGGGGTGGGTAAAGCTGTATCATATTTGCCCTGACGGAAGGCAGTGGGCGTATAAAACTGGAGGGTCAGTTTACGATCTGTATCAGATGCTTGTTCATAGAGTTGGGCATAGGGACAAAAGTTAGCCCAAGGCTGATCGCTCTCGGGGGTACCCTGAATACCAACAAGGTGTAACTTCGCAGGTCCTAGGTGCCAGGGTTGCTGTGAATTGAGGTTAAGCCAGAGGGACGTGAGGCGGCTAAAGAGGCGATCGTCCAACAGCGAGATCCGCCACCAACAGGGGGTTCCAGGAGCGATCGGCTGGCCATAATGCCAGGTTAGCAACTGGGAATTTCGCTTGGAATTTTTAATTTTACTGTTTGACTGTTTCAGATAGGGTTTGGAGCGTAGGGCCTGGGGAGCTTGCAGGGGGCTGAGGGTAAAGGATTTGTTGCGTTCGTTGGCATGGAGATTATTGCCCATCTCGCGATCGATGCTACTCACTAAGTTGAGGAAGAGAGCGTGCAGATGTTTGCCGCTGGTAAATCCAGGCGGAATCAGGGATTCGGGTAGAAGGTTAAGGACCAGGCTATGGGGCATAATCTTAAAGTCGCTCTCAATCCGGGAAGTAAGGAAGTTGGAATGCCAATTAATAAAGATGCTATAAGTCCGAAATGAGTAAGGATTGGACGAGGATACGGAGGAGGGGTTCAATATCTTCAGGGACTCGATAACTCTCAAGGCCAAGACTGATATGTTTTTGAGCGCGATCGAGGCGAGCAAACTCCCACAGCTTACCAGTCGTGACTGCTCCCAAGAGCATGGACTGGTCAGGGGTACGTTCCCAGTGATCTAAAGCGATCATTTCGGCGACCAGTTGGGTCATACCATAGTCTAAATCCTGACGCTTAGCTTCAATGACGAGCAATTCCTGTTGGCCAGTAATCAGGTAATCAAGACAGCCTTGCAGTTGATTAGTAACTATTATTTGATATTCAATACGAACTTTAGCTTTAGTGTAGTGAATCAGTTCGGCAATAACGGGAGCAATGAGGAGTTCTCGTCGGGCAGCTTCGGTTGATAAATCAACATAGGGCAGAATTTCTTCAATGCGCGATTGCAGATCTGCAATGCGATCGAGAGGAGCCGTTGACTGGGACAAATTCAGTTTGGTTCGGCTTAAGGTATAGCCGAACTCCAGAGCAAGATCATCGGCAGGTACTTTGAGTTCAAAAATTTTACTAAAGGTATAACTTTGATCAGGATAGAGTAAGCCCATGGAGAGTTCTCCCGAAGAAGAGAGGATTAACGATCGTGCTCGTATTTGTCAGCGAGGTAGGCATCACTATCAAGATAAACAGCAGGAGTCATAGGGACACTGGGTAAGAGATACAGGCGATCGGCCTTAGGAGCCTAGGTATCCTAACCTAAGGTCGTGTCAGCGTTGAGTTAGATATTCAGAAGGTTAACCCGATGAATATCGTTGTAGTCACCTCCGTACAGAGGTATGAGATGAGAGCATCTCAGTTGGGAACATGCGGTCCTCATCCCCTAACCCCCCGTTTGCGGGGGGATGGGGCGAAGGGGAGCCAGATTGGTCAAGTCCCTCTCCCGTTCTGGAAGAGGGATTTAGAGTGAGGGTCGCACAAATGAGATGTACCCGCATGGGATCAAATTGGGAAAGGGCTGCAATGAGTTTGTGAACGGTCACGGCTAATCGCCAAATCGATATTCCATATTAGCAGGTAGTTTCAAGGCTTCGCTCAATCCATCAAAGGTGTAGAATTCACCCCGCATCTGCACATTACGGATTAAACTGACTGGAGGCATATTAATAGTGTCGTAACTTAACACCTGGTTAGTAAACATGACATCCAGCGGATTCAGTGGATAAGAAAATAAAAATTGCTGCACTGGGTGACGTTTTGGATTACCTAACTCTTTAACTTTAAGCTCCGCTTTACTCATCCATTTGCCGATCCGAATCCAATGAGGAAAGGTTAGAGATTGTGCAGAAATGACAAAAAACTCAAACTGGCTTTCAGGAGCAATCTCCTTCGCACGCCCAAAGCTAGGGATATTCTTCTGGGTTTTCTGCATTTCAACGTGATAGCGGTTGTCAGCATATTTCCAGGTATTCAAAACCGTCGAATGACGAACAGCCCTAGCAGGTGTGACATAGATACCCTGCTGATTGAGGGGAGTAAGATGCACCTGATATTGGGGGACTTGTTCTGAACAGAAATAGTGATAACCATTGATTCCTGAAACCGTGGTGGCATATTGTTCGCTGTCTACTAAGCCCAAGGCATAGGAGAGAGCGTAATTATGCAGCACAGGTTCCGTTTCGTAGAGCCGCCCAATTTCCCGTGTAGCAAAGTAGAGGTTGTCATGCAATTCTAACGTGACTCGATAGACATGGG
>CAZHXN010000157.1:0-4138 GCA_964536415.1 uncultured bacterium | reverse complement strand
GGGATAGGTGTCTTAAGAATGCGTTCACAGCCGCCTAAAATATCCACCATGCCGTTAACGAGGTTTTGCAGGGTATTTAACTGATAAATATTTAAGCAGTGTCGGTGGTATTGTTGTTGAAGATAATCACTAATCCAGAAAGCAACACCCAAGGGAGGGTTATGCAGCAATTGTAGTTTTTCATAGCGATCTGTTGATATTAGATCAACAACTTCTTCATTGATTCTCTCATCACGCAGGTGGAGTTTAGTGGCAACTGCAAAGGCCACTAGGAGGCGTAAGGCAGCTTTTTTAGCCTCGCGATCGGTGGAATCTTTCTCGGCAACAATGACCCAGATCTGACGAGCCAAATTCCGCACAGTATTGACTAAAGCGCCCCAAAGCTTGCGACCTTCCCAAAAGCGTTCATAGGCCGTATTCGTGCGAAAGACTAGGAGTAAACCCAACACAATATTGGGAATCACCCCCGCCAGGATGGGGAGCGAAACGGACCAACCCAGGGTATACAAAATCGTAATGAGTTCGCCAAATAACCCACAGAGAATCGTGCGGGGCAAGACAGCCGGTAGAACTGACCCCCGCACCTGAAGCACAAAGCGAAACCAGGGCCGTTCATGCCAAAGACGAGGCCGATACTGACGCAATTTTCGGTTCATAGGGCGTATCGATCGCAACTCCTAGGGCTGGGCTTCCAGGGGGGTTCCTGCCAAACACGTTCCTGTTAAAATCGCTCCTGTCCAAACCGCTTGTGCCACCTGGGCGCAGAGGAGATTGGCCTGGGATAGGTTTGCCCCCCGCAGGATTGCTCCTATCAGGATTGCCTCTTCCAGATCCGCCTGGGACAGATCGGCTCCCGACAGGTTGGCAGCGCTGAGGTCAGCCTGTGGCAAAATTGCCTCGACGAGGGTGGCTCCGCGCAAGTCCGCTCCCCGTAAATCCGCTGCGGTGAGATCGACCCGCGTCAGCCGGGCAGCGGTGAGAAATGCTCCCGCCAAACTGGTTTGACGGAGGCTGGCATCCAGTAAGTTGGCCCCGCGTAAATCCGCATTGCGACCATCCGCCCCGCAGAGGTTAGCTCCTAGTAAATCCGCCCCGCGCAGATTTGCCCGCAGGATGGCCCCCCGGAGATCGGCCCCACTCAAATCGGCTCCGCGCAAATTCGCCTGGGAGAGATCCACGCCAGCGAGTTGTGCCCCCGACAGATCGGCCCCCGCCAGATCGGCTTGGGCTAAGTTCTGGTGTTGACCGGCGCGAATGGCTGCCAGATCTAAGGGGGCAGGCGGCGTCATGGGCTAACCTCCGATCGGGTAGGCTTTGCAGGAGGCACCGGGGCATCTTCCAGCCAAACTGGGGGTAATTGACTCGGACGATCGGGCAATTGCATCATTCCCAATTCTGTCAACCGGATCACATGGCCTAGTACCTCCAGTAAGCCAGGATCAAAGCGTTTCCCACTGCGTTCTTGGCATTTTTCTAGGGCTTGGCTGAGGCTGAGGGCAGGCCGATCGCCCCGTGCTTGGGTCATTTCCTGGAAATAGGCTACTAGGCCCAGAATGCGCGACTCTAGGGGAATAGTTTCCCCCTTGAGGCCCTTAGGCCGACCACTGCCATCCCAATACTCCAGGTGGTGTCGTACAATTTCTGTGACGGCCTCTAGTTCTGGCATTGCTGCTAATAGTTGGGCACTGAGTTGGGCGCGATCGCGCCATAGGGTCAGGCTGGCGTCGTCTAAATCACTGGCCATCTGGGTAAATACTTCACTGGGGGCCTCGGCTAGTCCAATCCGAAACAACAAGCCAGCTAACCGAAGGCGACGGAGGTTAAGAGTGGGTAGGTCGAGCAACTGTCCCAGGGTTTCTGACAGGGCTGCGACTTGTAACGAGGCGACGGGATTCCAACGATCGCGCTCATC
The DNA here is from genome assembly GCA_964536415.1 of uncultured bacterium. GTDB lineage: Bacteria > Cyanobacteriota > Cyanobacteriia > B231 > B231 > Trichothermofontia. The sequence continues at coordinate 2,226 of CAZHXN010000157.1, read as the reverse complement.
TACCCGTTGGGCCATCCGGAGGAAGGCTTGCAGTTTATTGGCTGCCAGGTTGCGATTCAGCCGCAGGGCACGTCCCTCCAGTTCCCATAATTCCCGTGCCTGCCGATTCACCGTCACCAACTGTTGCTGGCTGGTTTGCAGGTAGGTGACAATCCGGGTAATGCCGCCTGTGAGATCGGCGGCAGTGGGGCTGGGATGGGCTTCGATGTCGGCTTGGATCTGGCTCAGGCGATCGGCTAGGGTGGCATTGTAATCCCCCAAATGTTGAATCAACAGGGTTGCTGTGGTCGCCACGAGGGCGCGATCGAAGGTCCACAGGCCATAAAATTTGCGTTCGGTATCGGTTTCCGGCTGTCCCTCCGCCCGGTAGTCTTCTGGAGCCAACTCGTGACACAGGACCATTGCGGCATAATCTGGAGCCAAAATTACCAGGTTCCACTCCTGGGCTAGTGGATCTTGCGAATCGAGATCAACCAGGGTCACATTCGCTAGTTGGCTGGTGGGGTGTTCGGCAAAGCCACTGTCGGCTACGGCGGCGATCGCTACCGCGCGGGAGCACTGGGCTAAGTCGTAGTAGCGATCGGCTTCCTGGAGATACCACTTGCCTTGTTGAAAAGTCACCAATACTAGGGGATATGGCGTTGCGGCATCGGTTGCCTCCCCGGCCCGATTGTCCTCCGCCCGCTGCAACAGATAGTCTTCGAGGGCATGGCAGAGGGCTATCAATGTGTTCTTAAAATACACCCCATAACTGGCCGGTAGTTGTCCGCCAGGGAGAGATGCTTTTAGCTGCGTCAGCGTAGATTCTGGGACCATGCCAACTTGCGTGTGATCGACTGTTTCCCATGATTCCATACTTTTCGACCTGTCTACCGGCCTAACTTCAGGTGGATCGCTCCGGATTGGACATCGGGATGGGTGAAGACAGCGAGGTGCGTCATCCAGGGTTGCGATTTGCCAGTTCCTACTGGGCTTTGGAACTTCCCCTTCTGCGATCGCGTCGTTAACAGCTAAGCCATTACAAATCAACAAATTTGCAGCCAGACATTCGCACAAATAACCCAGTATGATTAAAGGAGGAGTTTTGTAACATGAGCCAGCTCCCGTGTGCCGTTTTGCAAAATGGTGAGAAGAGGTAAACTATGCGATCAATATCAATGCACCAGGGTGTTCAACTCTGTGGGATCGTTTCTCTAGCGCTGATCGGTAGCAGCGTAGCGGCCCACGCCCAAGCTGTCTACTCTGATTATCAATATAATGCGTTGCCTCCCCCTCCTCCGCAGGCAATTCCGGTCCTGTTGCCAACCCAATACCAGGCGCAGCAGCAGATTGAATTTGAACCTCTGCCTCCTTCTAACCTGACGCCGGCCTCTGTTTCGCCAGCCGTGCCAGATGATATGTTTAACGGTATGCCACCGGGGATTGTGGTGGTGGAAACCCAGCCCCCTCGGCGGAGTTATATCGGGGTTGGAGGGGCGATTGGGGCGAGTAACCCTGATCCAGAGAATATTGTTGCCCCAACGGGGGGTGCGTTTGCCGTTTTCGGTAAGATTGGGTTTACGGATTATTTGTCTTTGCATTCTTCAGCTGCATTTGGCGACGATCGCAGCAATCTCATCTTTGCCCTGACGGGTGAAGCCCCGATCCGGAGTGTGAGCACCGGACGTACCCTCATGATTCCCTATCTAGGAGGTGGGGTCCTCGTCAATACGGGCGATAAGAGTGGGACTTATCCGGTTCTCTCGACGGGGGTGGATGCACCGATTTCCCGCGATGTGAGCACAACAGTCCGTATGGATGTGGGCTTTGGCGGTCGCAGTACCGATGTTGGGTTTGGCCTGGGGTTAAACTATAACTTCAATCTAGGGGTTTTTAAGTAGGGCTATTGCGCTTGATCCAAGTCGTGAGATCGGCGATCGTCTCGAAAGCTAGTCACACCTCTCTCAAGTTCCCTAATGCTTCAAGGGATAGGGGGGTGCTCCGCTTCGTGCCGCCGCCGATAACTTTCCTAATTGCCGGAACTAGGGACAGAAGCCCTGAGAGTTAGGGGTTACCGCGATCGCCCCCTCTATCCACGTTGAGGGTTGTACTAATAGGTTTGTACTGATATTGAGTCTCAGTAAATTACAAGCGGTTGCATAAGTTGCTGTCGGGGTATGGGAAGTGGAGGCGGTATAGTGTGTTTGAGGGTTTTCTGACGGGGGTGCAGTTTGCGCGGTTGCAGGT
>CAZHXN010000156.1:1120-4207 GCA_964536415.1 uncultured bacterium | reverse complement strand
AGGGCGAAGTGTTGGCGGGTAAGGGTTGGATCTTGGGTTGGGTAGTGGACTGGTGCGCCGCATGGACGGGGCTGAGTTCACCAAATTCAAACGCCTGGGCAACAATCTGCCCCCCAGTCAAGGTAGTCTGGGTGACGACGGCTGCATCCCTCGCTGTCATCTGGGGTGATGGGTGGGCGTTGCCGATCAGGATGGCGATCGTCAAGGACGAGAAAAATAGTAAGACAGCCGCTAATCTCACAATCCAGGTTTTGAATGGCATACGCGATACACTCCACTCCTTCCTCCACCACTGGCTTAAATCAAGCTTTTCCCTGGGGAGCTTACTGCCTCTATTGTCACCTCAGATCGCAGAGGGGGCCACGTCAAGTCAACGTTTTTCGACATGGATTCCGCTGTGACGCCCGATCGCTCGCACGAGAGAAGGCTCTGGGCTGAGAGGAATCACGCCATAATGGGGAATAGCTAGTGGCCTGATAAACCTCATTGGGGTGGTTGGGTCCAATGCAATGCGTCCCCAGTCAGGGAGCGTGTTGGGTCTGGCAGGCGCGACCCCAATCTACCTTGCCCCATCATTATTAAGCATGGCAGGTTAAGCATGACAGGCGACTAGCCAACGGCAGTCTGGGGAAAACGCAGGGCTGCTGTCCTAGCAACGGGACACGCTGATTTCTTAGAGGAGACGTATGGACTGGCAGGAGATCCGTGGCAACTGGGTGCTAGCACCGAAGCGTCCCGTCGGGATTATTCACTTTCTGGGGGGGGCGTTTGTGGCGGCCATTCCCCACGTTACCTATCGCCTGTTCCTGGAGGCGCTATACCACCAACATTATGCAGTCATTGCCACACCGTTTGTGAATACGTTAGACCATGCGGCGATCGCAGATGCCGTTTTACTGAGTTTTGAACATGCCTTAGAACGCCTCCGCGATCGGGGAGAAATCCCCTACTATCTGCCCATTTATGGGATTGGACATAGTATGGGCTGCAAGTTACATCTTTTGATCAATAGTCATCATCCCGTGGAACGGGCGGGGAATATCTTCATTGCTTATAATAACTATCCTGTGCGACGTTCAATTCCTTTGATGGAGCAGCTCTCTGGTTTGATCGAGCCAACTTTTCTTAAGGAGGTTGAATTTACCCCCTCACCGGAAGAAATGACCCAAATTGTTGCCCAACGGTATACCATTCGCCGCAATCTGCTCATTCGCTTTCGTAACGATGAGATTGACCAGACGCAAGCCTTAAGCCGCGTGTTGCTGGCCCGCTTCCCCCAGATGGTGACCACGCAAGTTCTCCCTGGTAATCACCTCACTCCCCTTGGCCAAAATCTTACATGGAAAGTTGGGAAAGCCTATTCCCCCCTAGATGCCCTAGGTCAATGGCTGAATCAAGAGATCTATCGAGATTTCAATCAGATGAAGCAGGTGATATCCCATTGGCTTAACCCGATCGCAGCCCTGAAGCGATCGTAGTGGCAGGCATAGCTCCAACCGGCACATCCATCTGGTATTGATAGATATTGGCTATTGATGGATATTGACAATGCTAAAGTCAGTAACAACTAACCTACCTCGTTGGGCGATGCTTGGCCTAGCTGTTCCATTGATTGTTTTAAATGGCTGGGTTTTACTGCTAGCTCTCAAGTTTTTTCAGCCCTTACCCAATATTTTAATCATCGCTACTCTAATTGCTTTTTTATTAGACTATCCGATCAAGTTCTTACAAAGTTGGTGGGGAAGGCGAAATATTGCCGTCCTTGCGGTATTACTTTCGGCAACATTGATTTCAACAATCCTAATGTTGATTTTTGTTCCCTTAGTCATTAAGCAGTTAAATGAGTTAGTGATTTCCTTGCCCAGTTGGTTTATCGCGGGTAAGCAGCAACTGCAAATTTTTCAAGATTGGGCGATTGATCAAAATATACCTGTTGATGTGAGTGGGTTGCTAAATCAACTGGCCGATCGCATTTCTACCCAGGTGCAGCGATTTGCCAAGCAGCTACTGAGTTTAGCCTTTGACACGATCGGGAGCGTGTTAAACATCATTTTGACCATAGTTCTTGCTTTTTACTTGGCCCTCTATGGTGAACGGGTTTGGCAGGGCCTCTTCTCCTGGCTTCCCCCCAATATGGGCACCGAACTGCAACAATCTCTTAATCAGACCTTCCATAACTATTTTATTGGCCAAACGATCGTGGCCCTGATTGCCGGTACGGTGATGACGCTCGTGATGATTCTGCTACACGTCCCCTTTGGCCTTTTATTCGGTTTAGGCATTGGCCTGATGACGCTCATCCCCTTCGGTGGTACCTTAAGTCTGCTGGTGGTGGTCTCCCTGATTGCATGGCAGGATATTTGGCTAGCCTTAAAAGTCTTTGTGATTGGGGAAGGTCTCCTGCAAGTGAATGAAAATGTGGTAGTCCCGCGTATTTTGGGGGAAGCGATCGGCCTTAACCCGGTTTGGATTTTGATCTCCTTGTTGATTGGAGCCAAACTAGGGGGTCTCCTGGGTGCCCTCATTGCCGTTCCCTGTGCTGGCTTTGTCAAGAAAATGGGCGATCGCTGGCGCGACTCTCAACTAGGACCAGAACCATCTACCTAAGCTTCCCTTCATCAGGCAATATCCATAGGGGCATTCTTTAGGACATCCTTGCGGCGTTAATGGCTCAGTATTGAAGCGAGTAGAGGTTCTGCCGTTGTGGTGGGTGACTGGCGGTGGCAGAAGGGTGCGATCGCGCTCCCCTGCCAAGATACTCCCTGTTCTGTAAGAAAACCTGTCCTGTTAAGAAGCACACCTTGCGTAGAACCCATTAAAGGGAACGGTAATTAGAGAATAGGCACCAGAGAATAGGCGACGGTTGGTTCTGATAAATTTACTTGACTTCCATTACCAAATCGGCATCAACGCCGATAATAATGGTATAGGGAGGACGATCGTCCTCAGAGCGCAGGGATTGCTTTGTTACCGTGAGCATGGCACAGCAATATGGAACTTCAAGAACAGCTAAAACGGCAACGTGTAAAACACATACTCAGTAGTTACCGCCTCGCGGGTGACGAAGAGAACCGCGTTAATAGCTCC
>CAZHXN010000156.1:457-1102 GCA_964536415.1 uncultured bacterium | reverse complement strand
CCTATTGGCGGTTTATCCGAGTCCCTTGATTGAATTGGCGTTAGTGGAAACGCTGGTAGAGAATTGGCTGTGCTTAACCTCGCTGCGAGGAACCCCCTTCCTCACGAAAACTTACGATCGCCTGCGACACTGGGAACAACATCCGATCGCAACCACGATCACCCCTGCCCAATTCCAGCAAATCACGGGTTTGGATGCGACTCCCGTATTTGGTGACTGGCCAACGCAGCCGACGCAACAGCCCCTCTCCAGTTCGTGATCCGGGTTAGCGTTGAGCGCCTGCCCCGTTTACGGCTTCGACCATCGCGCCCCATTGTGGGCCTGACACAGAATGCTTAACAGGACTTAAAGCTCTTCAAAACTTAAGGCTCTCCTGAGATTTTGGTGTAACAGTGCAAAAAGCTACAAATTAAAGAACTAAAATTCTGGGTTTATGGTGGGGGCGCTACGCGCCCCCACCATAAACCCAGAAGAAGCAAACTTAAGACTAAAACTTAAGACCCAATTGGCCGTTCACCCCCCGTACTGAGTGGTAACCGGCCCCGAAAAACCAGGTACCGCGTGGACGCACCTGTACCCCCGCCGAATAGGCCAACGGCTCATCCCCGGAATACAGCCCGATTCCTGCATAGGGAGAAATCATGG
>CAZHXN010000156.1:0-447 GCA_964536415.1 uncultured bacterium | reverse complement strand
TAAGCTGACAAACTTCAGCACATCGGCTCCTGCAGAACCGTGCTCTGTCCCACCTAGTTCGACGCCGAAATCGATCCAGCGAGCACCCACAGCATAACTGGCTTCCCCATCTTTACTCCCGACAGACCCCCAACCCTGGGGAAGCATTTGAGCATGGGCCGGTGAAAGGGGGACGAGCGCGATCGCGACAATCCCCCCAACAAGAAGAACCCTTATGAATCGTAAATTGATCAACATGACGACTCTCCTCACATCGCGTCAAACTGATTTACACCAATGTGCTCTTCCCACAATCGGCTCTTCCCACATCAGTCTCTTGCCTATCCTGACGGTCAGGGATGCGGAAAGTTCCGACCCTTTTCGCTCTATTTTCCATCGTCTTATCGGTTCTCCTGAGTTTATAGAGTAAACCGTATAGATAACTACACATCAAAGAGCCGAAACGCT
>CAZHXN010000155.1:0-4291 GCA_964536415.1 uncultured bacterium | reverse complement strand
TGAGGAGGGTGAGGCAGCAAAGGGTGGCTCATAATCCAATATTTGCAGAAGCTGATCTGGGGGGCCTAAGGATTGGGAGTCAGGGTAGGCGGGATCTCTGTGGCGGCAATCAAACCAAACCAAACCAGGTTTTGGGTATAGTAAGCGGCATCGTTATCCCAAAAGCCATCCTGGTAGACGGGGGCCAGCTTTTGTTGATAAATCTCTTGGGCCAAACGGGGATCGGTCCGTTGGAAGCCAGCGTAGAGCATACCGTATTGAGCCGTTGATTCATAAGATACGAGGGGTTTTCCCTGAAGGTCTAGACGGGCAGGAATCATCTGTTGCGATCGCCACAACTTTTGTAAATATGATAGTTGCTTATGTAAGAGACGATCGGCTTCTGGTGCATTGAACCAGACGGCATCCAGGGCCAGTCGCCACCACACCCGGAAGGCATCAAAGCTATAGCGACTCTGAAGCGTCTCCGTGGGTCCTAACGCCCGCAAACACCCGGTTTTCGTCTCCATGACAATCCAATCACTCGGTAAGCTGACTGAAGATACTTGAGCAGCTTCGGTAAGCAAATCATAACTACTGCTGACTAAGGCTAACCAATCTCGTTCCGGATCGACCTGGGCAAACAAGCGGAAGGCCGCAGGCGCCAGATAAGAGGGGTTAAAAATGATCGTGTCGGTTTGGTGAAAGGCCGCCGCCGGACCGGGCAACAGGTAGGGTTTACCCTTGACCGTCATCACCGATTGTGCCCACAAATCAACCAATTTCTGACGCGCAAGGACTAGGTAGTCATCCCGATGCCACTGGCGAGCCGCCAGAATCAGGGCCGTAATGGCATCAATATCCCCATCACTGGCAAAGTTTTGATCCAGAATCTGCCAATTCCCCGTTAGCGCATCTTGCCCCCAATGCCAAGCCCACAGGGAATCCATCATCGCTCCCCCCGGTCGTGTGCGGCGGAGGTTATCCTCCCCCCATTGAAGGGTGCGGGCAAAGGTATCCGGATCATCCATCCAGATGGCTCGCAGCATGGCATAGGCTTGTCCTTCCGAAGTCGATCGCCGATCGGGGGTTTCCCAATCAATCACCCGACCATCCGCCTGGATAAACCGCTGGCGATAGGCCGCCCAACTTTCCCGCAACAGGCGCGATCGTGCAGCTGGACTCAACTCCCCCGCTGGCGTTTGGGCCAAAGAAGCCGGAGCCGCTGGCCACCATTGCCGCGCTCCTCCTGACCAGCGTGCGGGCAGCGTACATCCCGCTAACCCCATTGGGGTAGCCCAAAGCAGCAAGGGAACGAGTAAAGTGGACCTGAACCTGATCATAAAATGTTGGCGATTGTTGGCGATCGCTCGATATCAACCTTGATTTAGAGCTTTAGAAGCTCCTAAAACCCAAGTGTTCCCCTGCGTGTTTTTCTCCTTTCCTCCCTTCTGTTTTCCTGATGCACCCTAAAAGCGCTCCCATTCCGGTTGCAAGCCCCGCTGTTTGAGTAACTCGATCTGGAGTTCTTGCAGCCGTTGTTCCAACACCGGGGACGAGACCCCCCTGGCTAGGTCGTCTGTCTGAAGGGTTTGCATTTTTTGGAGGGCGTCTAAGCGATTCCCCTGTACAGCACTTAATTCCGCTAAGGATCGGCTTGCCTCGCGATTTTCCGGCTGGCGATCGGCGAGGCGGCGGTAGATGCGTTGAGCCGCCGTATAGCGGCGATTCTCGAAGTAGATGCCTGCCAGTAAGGCAAGGATATTGGCATTCTCCGGCTCACGGTCCAGGGCCTTTTGCAAAGCCGATTCGGCACGATCGTTGTCCCCTAAGGCATGAGCCACTTGTCCTGCTAGCACCCAATAAGCAGCGACCTGCTCATAGTCTGGGATCACTGCCTGTGCCCGCTCCAACAACTGCTGCCCCCGTTTAGCAGCCTCATCCCTGGCCCGGAGGGTGACAAGTGCCTGCATCAGCCGAAGCTGAAGGGGAATGTTGGTCGGATCATTGTCAACTAGGCGGCGATACAGCGGCTCCCGATTGGGATCGGGGGGGAGCGTCGCCACCAGATCATAGAGTTCGATCGGGGTTTCGGTCTCTGGTCGGGTTGCCAACCAGTCATCCAAAACCGACTCTGTGTCCGATAAGGACACGTGCTCGGCCTGATAGGCCACACTGGTCCATCCTAGCTGAACAACGGGCGAGTCGGGGTAGCGATCGCGCAATTGGTCATAAACCGCCAGGGCTTCCTGTGCCCGCCCCTGGGCCACCCGAACGCCCGCTAACCCCCGCAGGGCCGCATCCCAGATGTTGATATCCGCCGGTTGGCGATCGATCAGGGCTTGGTAACGCGTGGCACTGGCCTCTAGATTCCCCAGGCGACGATCGATTTCGGCCAATAACAATTCTGGGGTGAGATCCTTGGCAGCCGTGGGGAAAGTTTGATAGGTTGCGATCGCGACCTTGGCCTCATCCAACGCATTGATTTCTACCAACGCCTGGGCCAAGCGAAAGTTCAGGAACGGTTCCCCCACCGCATCTGCCAACAGTTGCCGGTAAACGGGAATCAACTCTGGCAAGGGTTCCAGCAACACTAACGCTTGGGCAATCCGACGTTTCTGATAAAAATTATCCGGCAAAGGATCGACATACGGTTGCAAGCGCTGCCATAGGGTCGCCCGTGGTAATTGGTTCAGTTGGGCTTGGAGGCTGATCTGGCGAATCGCAAACGTCGGGTCATCCGGTTGTGTCGCCGCCATCTGACGGTACAGCGCTAAGGCGGTGGCTGCTTCCCCCGGAATACTACTTAAGACATCCGCCGCCTCCCGCAGTAGGCCCGGATCGGGATCAGCGGTTTGGGCAAGCAGTTGCCGATATAAGCGAGCCGCTTCTTGTCGGAGTTCAGGAATAACTTCCCGCTGGCCGATCGCGTTCAGGGCACTAGCAAGGGGACGCAGGGCATCCTCCCGTCCCCGCAGGGGTTCGAGGACGGTGAGGGCGGCTTCCGGTTGCTGATTATCAAGATAGGTCAGGGCCAATCCAGCCCGTAGTTGGGCGGCTTCCAGGGTATGGTCACCGGGTTGGCTGGCGAGAGCCGCTTGTAACACCGTAAAGGCATCCGCCAGTGCCCCCATTTCCCGCAGGGCCTGCGCATAGGCCAGGGGAACGCCCACCGAACTTTGCATTAACCCCGGCTGACTTCCCAGAGCAGCAGCAAACAGCGGCAGTGCCCGATCGGGTTGTCCGGTGTAGGTATAAACCTGGGCGGCGTCCAGTTGGACCTCTGGCCTGGGTTGGCGCACCAGGGCAATCTCCAGATCGGCCAGGGCTTTTTCAAACTCACCGCGATAACTATACAGGCGTCCGCGTAGACCGTGGGCGTCGGGGTCATCGGGAGCCAGCGCCAGCAGGCGATCGAGGGCGGTAATCCCCTGTTGTTGCCACTCTGGACGGTAGCTGCCCACCACACCCACGCTTTTCAGAACCAGGGGTTGGTCAGGGAACTGGGCCAAAATCACGTGATAGAGGTCCCACGCTTGTTGAATCTGGCCGACCCGTCGATAGGCAATACTCAAGCCCAGTTTGGCTTCCAGAGATTGGGGATATTGGCGGACCGCTGCTTCAAAATGCGGGATTGCATCATTGATCAACCCCTGCTGGAGGAGGGTATAGGCTTCCCGGATAGCCGGGGGGATGAGTGTCGCTGGGTTCAGAGATGGGTTTGAGACTTGGCTCAAGACTGGGTTCAAGCGCAGCGGCTCAGGCACAGGGAGATCGGGGACGATCGCCGTGGCTGATTGCCCACCCAGAGTGATCGCGACCGTTATAGTCAACCCACCTATCCCAAACTGTTGCATAGAACCGCAACTCCTTTAGCGACCGATAGCGACCTAATCAATACGTGAGTTCAGATCCAAGAGCGATCGCACCCGAAACCCAATGACAGTTTCCCGGAAGTTATTCCGCTCCTGGAACGATAGCCCGACCCGGAGTTGACGCAAGAGGGGAAAGTCATAGAAAAATTCCCAAACATCCGGCGTTGGATTTCCCTGCTGCTGGCGAAAACGCTCGTTCGAGAGGCTCCGCCCATAGGCCAACCCCAAGCGATCGCGGGGCATCAACAGATCTAAGATCGTCATCCCCATACTATAGGTATCGCCCCCCTGACCCACACTCTGGTTTTCATACCAGCCATAACGGCCAAATAGCCCCAATTTCCAAGTGGGGATGAATATCTCCCCATTGAGGCCAAACCCCGATTCCCAATCCCAATCCCGGATACCGGTCTCACCCTGCGCACGCGGATACTGAT
>CAZHXN010000154.1:0-4295 GCA_964536415.1 uncultured bacterium | reverse complement strand
GGAGGGTCGCCTCCTGCTAAAATAGCTCCTCGCCAGCTTAACTTTCGCATAAAGGGAGAGTACTCAGTTGATGAGTTTCTCTCCTTTTTGGCTTTTAAATTTCTGCAAAGGGTCGAGAACTCTGAAGACGCGAGGGGTGCGAAGGTACACTAAGGGAAGGTTGGAGTGGGTAATCTGATGGCAAATCCTGAAGAAACAGGTATAAATCTAAATCCCTGGGACTATAAGCCCTGGTGGTGTCAACCTTGGTCGATAGCCCTCACCGGGATTGGGCTAATCACCGGAAGCTGGTTCTTACTGCATCGCCTGTGGGTAACGGGGTTGGTGGCAATACCCGTGCTCACTTGGATGGGCTTTTTTCTGCTGATCTGGCCACGGCTGGTGGTGCGATCGCTGTCGGCTTCATCACCCGATCCCTCTCTCCGCCAGGAGTAGCCCCTGGGTAATTCCCGCACGATACTTTGGAGTGTATAGATAACGATTGCGATCGATGCGTGAAACCTCCCTCCGCCCTGCCCTCATTACCCGCGTATTACCCGATTCTATTGCCGAGGAGATCGGCTTTGAAGTCGGCGATCGCTTAGTGGCGATTAATGGGCAACGTCCGCGTGACCTGATTGACTATCGTTTCCTCTGTGCTGATGAAATTTTGAACTTAGAAGTTCTGGATGCTCAGGGTGAAACCCATTTGGTTGAAATTGAAAAGGATTATGATGACGATTTAGGACTGGAGTTTGAGACTGCTTTGTTTGATGGCTTGATCCAGTGTAATAACCGCTGTCCCTTTTGCTTTATTGATCAGCAACCCCCCGGTAAACGGGAAAGTCTCTATTACAAAGATGACGACTACCGGTTGAGCTTTCTCTATGGCAGTTATTTAACCCTCACGAATTTGACCGATTGTGAATGGCAACGTATTGAGCAATTGCGACTATCACCGCTCTATGTGTCGGTTCATGCGACGGAGCCAGACGTGCGCATCCGGTTACTGAAAAATCCCCGTGCGGGTCAAATTTTGCAACAGTTGCAGTGGTTTCAGGAACGCGATCTCCAAATTCATGCCCAGGTTGTCGTCTGTCCGGGGATTAACGATGGTCCTCATTTGGAACAAACCCTGCGCGATCTGGCCCAGTTCCACCAGGGACAGATTCCTGCTGTCACTTCAGTGGCCGTTGTTCCCGTTGGTCTGACCCGCTTTCGGCCTGCTGAGGATGAGTTGATCGCCGTTAGCCCTACCAAAGCCCAGGAAGTGATCACCCAGGTACAAGCTCTACAGGCCCAGTTTCTCAAACAATGGGGGACCCACTTTGCTTGGTTAGCGGATGAATGGTTCCTGATCGCAGGCGTTGATCTTCCCCCGGCGTCGGATTACGAGGATTACCCCCAACTGGACAACGGCGTTGGCTCGATCCGCCAATTTCTCCAGGTGTTTAAGCACGCAGCCCGCCAGCTTCCCCAGCAGGTAACCCCGCCGCGTCGGTTGACCTGGGTTGTGGGTAATGCCGTGGAGCAAGCGTTTCAGACGATTGTGCAGCGCTTGAACCAGGTGCCGGGACTCACGATCGACCTGGTAGCCCTGAAAAGCGACTACTGGGGTCAGGACATTTCCGTCACGGGCCTCCTCACGGGGCAAGATCTGCTTCAGGGACTCCAGGCGCGGGACTTGGGCGATCGCGTTCTGATCCCGACTGTCATGCTGAAGCACGGGGAAACCTGTTTTCTCGACGACATGACCCTATCAGAACTCTCCCAGCACCTCAAAGTTGACCTAGTGCCCGTTGCAGGAGTTGAAGGCTTGATTCAAGCGTGCCTGCACCCCTGACCCTACGCAAGGCAACCATGAGAAGACCGCAGCAAGAGGCGAGTCCAACAGCTTTCCTCTCTCTTCTCTCTTCTCTCCTCTTTCCTTTACGACTGGCCTAATTCCCGCGATCGCCGATAGGCGGCCCACACCGCTTCAATCAGGGCCGATCGCAATCCCTGTTGTTCCAATTGGGCAATCCCCGCGATCGTCGTTCCCCCCGGACTCGTTACCCGATCCTTCAGTTGGGCGGGATGCATCCCCGTAGTTTGTAATAATTCAGCCGTTCCCTGCACCGTTTTGAGCGCCAATTGCAGCGCTACGGGACGGGCCAACCCAGCAGCGACCCCGCCATCGGCCAACGCTTCGATGACGATCGCCACGTAACCCGGCCCCGATCCCGATAGGGCTGTCACCCCACCCATCGCCGACTCTGGCAACTCCACGACTTCCCCCACCGCCCCAAAAATCTGCTGGGCCTGGGTTAACTGCTCCGGTGTGACCAAGGCATTGGCCGCGATCGCCGTCATCCCGGCCCCCACGATCGCGGGCGTATTGGGCATGGCCCGAATAATCGGATATTGAGGAAAGACCGTTTCTAAACGGCTCAGAGTCACCCCTGCCAAAATGGAGATGATCAAAGGTAACGCGGGCTGAAGTCCAGTCAGACTCTCAGCGATTTCTGGGGCGACCTGATCCAGAATTTGCGGTTTGATGGCCAACAACAGCACGCTAGGATGCGCCGCCATCACCGCTCGATTGTCCAAACTCGTTTGCACGCCATACTGCTGCTGCAAAAACTGACAACGCTCAGCGGCCCGATCGCTCACCAACACCTGCTCTGGGGCATAGCGTTGACAGCGCAAGAGGCGGGATATGAGTGCTTCTCCCATCACCCCGCCACCAATTACGCCAAATTGTACGGACGACATAGTTATGCAGCGTCAACTCACATCAAAAATTAGCTGTAACGATTTAGGCAACACTAGGCCAACCGCCTACTGAACCATCCGTACTTGCTCAGCCGTCCAAGCGGGGGCTGGGGTTGCGGGGCGAGGACGAGCTGCGGGTTGAGGCGCTTCGTGAATCACGCCAGCATGGGTACTGACCTGCACACAGTTGGGTGTGAAGAGGAAAATACTTTCACCAATCCGCTCTTGGTGACCATCAATGGCATAGGTGCCACCCGCCACAAAGTCCACAGCCCGCTGCGCTTGATCCGGGTCCATCATCGTCAGATTCAGGACCACCGTCTTCCGTTCCCGCAGGGCTTGGATCGTTTGCGGCATTTCTTCAAACGATCGCGGTTCAAGCACCAATACTTCCGTAAAACCAGCTGCTCCCGGCATCCCAATGACATTATTCATAGTTGAGTTAATTCCTGAGGTTGCAACTCCTGTCCGTTCCCGCATCCGACGAGGGTTCCGAGGTTCCTCTTCCATCATGGGTTGAGGGGCCTCTTCTTGATATAGACCCTGGTAGTCTTCACTACCCAGATCGTCATAGTCATACTCGTACTCGGCGGCGTCGCTAAGTCCGACAAAGTCGCGTAATTTTGTGAAAATCGTATTCACAGTCCACACTCCATTCCAACTAACGTTGACTTAAGGAAGACAATTACGATGATCGGGGGAAACAACGAGGCTTTCTAGCAAGAAATCAACGCCGAACCGTCTGGGGTTACCACCCCGGATAAGCACCTGATCCCTGGGCACATCTGCCCGCTTCCCTGTCCTTATCCCTAATCCGTGACCACACTGTATTCCAAATCAGCCAAATTGTAACCCGACTTTTGCAAGAACGCTGCTATCCAGGGAAAAATCTTTCCGAACCGCCTGGAGTTCCTAACTCCTAAGCCAGCCATCAGCAGGCCACCTGACCTTAACCGGTTAATCCTCAAGATGATGATCAACCTGCTGTCCATCCCATTCGCCGAAATGTTCCAGCCAAGTAACCCTGCTCGGTAGCATCTTGCAAACGCAATCGGCACCAAAGGTGCGATTATCCTACTGGCACTATTCCGAATTCGCAAGGGGGGCAAACCCCTTGTTGGAAAACGGTTAAATAAGTTCATAAACACTTGTTAAGACGCCTGCTTTTGCAAGAACCTTAAGGAAATCTAAAGAAGGATCCACGAAAAACGGTATGTTTACGGTTCCAAGCGTCTTTATCGTAAATGCCCTGCTTTCTGCCTGCAATTGTAGGGGATGAAACCAGGTTAAAAAATTAAGATTTTATTTATGAAAGGCTAGGTTCGCTCTCCAAACAAAATGCGTCCTAGGCGAATCATGCTTGCTCCGGCGGGTACGGCTAGGTGATAGTCCCCCGACATTCCCATTGAGAGTTCCTCAAACTTCAGGTGGGACCAGGGTTGTTGCTGAAGGTGGGTGGTGAATGCTTTGGCTTGCGCAAAGGTGTTGCGGCTTTCTGTATCAGTTAATCCTTGGGGCAGAATGGTCATAATCCCCCGAATTTGTAAATGCTGGCAGCGATC
>CAZHXN010000153.1:0-4308 GCA_964536415.1 uncultured bacterium | reverse complement strand
CCCCCGCAAACGGGGGGTTAGGGGGGCTGGGAGAAGGGGTTGGGGGATGAGGGCTACCTTGTTGCCAAACTGGGATGCTCCCACTCGCATTAATAGCGCACAAAAAAACATGGGGCACAAACGCCTCCCAACCACTGATTCATTTTTCCGTCAGAACCCAGGCCCCATCCCAATCTTCTGGGGGGGGATTTTGGAGGTAATGTTGACAACGTTCTAGGTGCAGCGCCGCCGATTTATCCTGCTTATCGAGGCCCAACACCATCCCAAACTGGGCCATTGCCATTGGAAAATTGCGCTCCAGGTAAAATTTGCGGCCCTGGCTGTACAGGTCAATAATTTGTTTTTTCTGATCTGAAATTGGCTCCGTCGCCAGACCAATGAGTTCATATACTGCGACGGGCTTGGTTTTCCCTTTCACGGTGATGTAGTCCAACTCCCTAGCCCAAACGCGATCGGCGCAGGGACGATAGGTCATTTCACTAATCACAATATCGGTCCCATAAATTTTACTGGCCGACTCCAAACGCGATCCGAGGTTAACTCCATCCCCGATCGCGGTAAATTCCATCCGCTTACTGGAACCAATATTACCGCTAATCACCACGTCGGAGTTAATGCCAATCCCAATCCGAATGGGGAGATAATTATGGGCAATACGTTCCTCATTAAACACAGCCAGACGATGGCGCATTTCAATTGCTGTTTGCACTGCCATCCATTCATGATCTTCCAAGGGCAGCGGTGAGCCAAACACGGCCATAATCGCGTCACCAATATACTTGTCCAGTGTCCCCTTGTAGGTGAAAACGGCATCCACCATCGCCTCAAAATACTTATTCAGCATTTCGACTACTTCTTCAGCGCTGAGGCTTTCCGTTAAGGTGGTGTAGCTGCGGATATCGGAGAACAAGACCGACACTTCCTTGCGATCGCCCCCCATTTTAGCGGCATCAGGATTTTCCAATAACTGTTCGGCCAACTCTTGGGTCATATAGCGGTACATGGTACTTTTCAGGCGCTTTTCATCACTGATATCATCCATTACCACCAGTGCCCCTGAAACCTGTTTCCCTTCGCGGGCATCTTCGATCGTGATTGTGTTAATTGACAGGTTGATACTGTGGTGATCGCCGCCTTCAACGGGTTGCAGCGTCTGATCGGGGTAATATTGCTGCTGGCTTTTACCATCCTTAGCTTCAATAGCCGCCATGAACCAGCGGCGGAAATCTCCCTTTTCCAGATGAACCAGATCCAGGATTGATCGTCCTTCTAAGCTAGCAGTCGGTGGCAGTCCCAATAGCTGTTTCGCACTTTCATTAACTGCTATAATTTGTCCTTCTTTATTGGTAGAAATCACGCCGTTGGAGAGTGATCGCAAGATATCGCGCTGGAGTTGCTCCTGTTGCTTCACCGTAGCAAACAATTTGGCATTCTTCAAGGCTACCCCAGCCTGAATGTTGAATGCCTCCATAAATTCCTGATCACTTCGGTTAAAACTGGATTTCCAGCACTCCGGTGCCTTTGGCCAGTCAGCTGGATCATAGGCCGGAAATTCCCCTTGCTTTTTCTTATTGACCAGTTGGGTGACCCCAATCAATTCCCCATCGGCAAACACCGGCATACAGAGCAGGCTACAGGTGCGGTAGCCACTGGATTGGTCGGTCTTTTTCGCTGTCTCTGCCCCTTCCATGTCGTAGAGGTCAAAGGGAATATTGAGGACCTCGCCCGTGGCCGCTACCTGGCCGGCAAACCCCACCCCGATCGGAATACGAAGCTCCCGCAGGCTCCCATCGGCAATCAGAATTTTCGTCCAAATTTCCCCGCGATCGCGATCAATGAGCCATAGCGTACTGCGATCGGCGTTCATCAGGGACTTCGCCTCGTCCATCACGCGCCGTAGGGTATCGTCGAGATCCAGGCTGCTTTGGCTGAGGGATTGAGTTGCCTTAATCAGGGCATTGGCGGCCCGTTGGCGCTGGGTAGCGACATAGAACGATCGTGACGATTGCAAAATTAGGCGAATCGACGGCGCAAACTCCCGGAAAACTTCCTCATCGTTTGCTGTAAATCCCCCTAGGTCAATCTTTTGTTCAAGCGGGACACTGGGGTCGGGACTTGGCTTCAGTTTATTGAGGAGTTGCACCACCGCCACCAGGTTCCCTCCCTCATCCAGAAGGGGCAGGGCCAGCATTGTGTAGGTGCGGTAGCCGTTCTTTTGATCTTGGATTTTGGCAAAGGTCGATCGGGGATCATCATAAAAGTCGTAGGGGATATTGACGACCCGCTTAAAGGTGGCCACTTCCCCAGCAATTCCCTTATCCGCAGGAATGCGAATTTCGACTGTCCCCTGTTGCCCTTCGCCCTTGGCAATGATCGAATACAGTTCGTTTTTCTCTTCGTCTAGCAGGAAAATACTGGTGCGATCGGCGTTGAGCAGTTCCCCGGTCTTGAAGGTAATCGAACTCAACATTTCTTCCAGGATCGAGTCAAAGCCCTGGAGTTCCAGCATCGACAGGGTTTGGTTAACGACCTTCAGCTTCTCTTCCACGTCGTTGACTACCTGCCGGAAGGTGTCCTGAGTCAGGGGGGCCAGGAAAGCGGAAAAACTGCCGCGAGTTGTGGTGAGGGCACTAGAGGTAGCCCCGGCGCTTGCCTCACTGCTTTGGGGCGTGACATCAATGATCGGGGAGCTATCCGTTGACGCAGCAACGGTATCAATGACGACCACGGTTGCATCGACGGTGGGAACATGCGGCGATGGGGCTGACATGGTGTGTGTAAGACCTGGCTAACGACGAGGGGACAAGTCAATGAGGCAGCAGCACTAGCTGTTGGAAGCGTTCCTGGGGAGGTGCTGCACAAATCGCGAACTGTCAACCTGTTCTGGGATTTAATGGCTCCCTAGGACCGTTGCCAAGTTGCAAGCATGGGCCTCAAGCATATCTTAAAGTCTACCCCCCGTTATCCTAAGCATTGGTCGCAATTTCAGCGAAAATTCTCCAGTCCTGCGCTCCTATGTCTCCCAGTCTAGGGGAAAAACCCGCTATTGGAATGAATCTGGCATTACACTTTGGCGATCGCGGTGGCGGTTGAAGGTTAGTTGACGGCCAACGTAGTCTGTTTGGTAGCCGCTGTTGATGTGCTGGTGGGGTAGGCGTCCTGCCTGTCATCTGGTCCATCGCGTTCTGCCTGCCGGGATAGAGAACTGACAGGCCCAATCTCTATCCTATGTAAGACTAACGGGCTAAGGGGCTTGATTCCACCTTGGATGATGTCATGAATGCGGGTGGCGGGGACGTGGAGGCCGAGGGCAAGGGCGTTGGCGCTCAGGTTAAGGGGAATTAGGAAATCTTCCCGCAAAATTTCGCCGGGATGAACTGGACGCATTCGGTTAATGGGACGGCTCATAATTGGGATTTAATGATAGTCAACGATTTCAACGTCAGTAGGTCCATGCTACGGTAATCAATCGATCAAAATGGGTAGGGGCAGGTTGCACGACTGTTGATCGGGGTAAGGGATGATCTTAATGAACCGGCCCTGGGGATGGATGGGGGGGCAGGTTTATGTAGATGATCGGTGATGCCGCGTCCTCACCGTCAGTTGTTTCCCCATCTCATCCCGCGCATCCTGCTGCGCCGCCAAAAAACATTTTTTCCAGATCGATATCAAAAAATCCCGATTCAGGCTGGGCATCTCCTCCTGACTCGCCGCAATTCCCCGTCGCGCCGATCGGATCAAAATCACCCAACTGGCGCTACGTTTATCCGGTTGCTCCTGCCACTTAATGACGTGCAACATCAGCCGCGTTAACTGACTGATCACCGCCCGTTTCTCCGACAAATGCACCAGATCCAGATGGGCAAAATCCCCCGCCCTGAGCTTCGCCACCGTATCCTCCACCCACAACAAAATATCCTGCTCATAGAGCGATCGCGCCTGCACTTCATCAGCCGCTCTCCCCGCCAAACCCCCTTTAAATGGCCCTTCCCCAACCGCCGCCATCATGCCCTCCTTGCCAAAGTAGTCGGTTGCGGTCAAAAACCAACGACCCATAATTGTTCAGCATGACACATCAACCAGTCACCGCAGACCGAGACCTCCGTTCAGCACGGAGTTGCCTTCCTCTTGCCACCCCCGATCGCCCCTCGCATAAAAAATGCCCCGACACCAGCGGGGCACTGAACAGTGAGTTTAGTTACGATGGGTGAACCACCCGATTTCCCTAGAGCGCATTACCGCGAGGCAACACTTCCTCAGGGAAGACAAATTTTTCATGGGGTTGATCTTGGGGAGCCATCCAAGCCC
>CAZHXN010000152.1:0-4330 GCA_964536415.1 uncultured bacterium | reverse complement strand
GTTGGTAATTTTACCAGTGAAAATTCCTTCGACCTGTTCTGGCGTGAGACTGCCCTGGAAAGGATTGTTGACGCCAATGACGAGGGCGATCGCATCCCCTGTAATCGGCACAGCGGTAAGCCCCTGGGCTTGTTCTTGAGGATTCAGGACACGCGAAGCTGCCGCAATATCGATTTGCCCAGCAACCAGGGCTTGCAAGCCATTATTGGTCCCGCTCGCATTGGTCATGATGCGGGTCCCTGGGAACTGGCTCTCAAATCCCTGCTTCAGGTTCTGGTTAATGGTCACCATACTGGTGGCACCATCAATCCGCACAGTGGTCCCTGCCGGGACTGTGGTAGGGAGTGGGAAAGCAGCAGTATTGGAGGCATTACCACCACCGGGGACGGGTGAAACAGGAGGGGCCAAAGTCGCCGGATTTCCCCCATTGGGTGTGGTTGGCATTGCTCCTGGTTTTTGGCGGAATAGGAACCAGTAACCCCCGCCACCAGCCAAGATCAGGAAGAGGAGGATAAAGACGATCGGGGGCGGACCACTTCTTTGTGCCATACGTTTTTTTGTCCTTGGTCGTTGATCTTAAGGTAGTCGATCTATAGTCGATCTAAATGGCTAGGTAGTCGATCTAAATGGCTAATGTAAGCGACTCTCAGTAGCCCCGTCCGAAATCTAAATTGGGGATTGGGGATCTAAATTGGGGATTAGGGTGGGATTAGGGAAGATGCCAAAATTCTAAATTAGACCATCTACCGCCATGATAAACCGCCTACGAGTATATCGAACCGCATGGCAACAGGCAAGCGCACTCATGGGGCACAATTATCAAGCCTAGAATGGCAAGAATGAGCGGTGTTAAAGTTATTGTTGATACAACTGCGCAAGGACAGCAGCAGCTTGCAGCCGTTCAAGGGCAGTAAGATTACTATTCTGGTAAGCAGAAACAACCCTATTTAGTACCCGTTTGAACAGTCAAGATAAAGAGCTTAAAAAGGCTTCTGAATGATTGGTGCAATGGAACAGTTATGTTGGGGCGCCTCGACTAATTGAGATCAGGGCAGTTCAACTGCCCCATCTGACGCGACTACGTTGGTTATCAGCACAAGAGTGTTATCTTTCGCGGTACCCACTGGTCGTTTGTAGCGGGGGGCAGCTTCATTCAGATTGCTGGTAAGGCGGCGGAATTATCCCAGGCATTGCCTGTCCATTGACGACCGATAGCGGTGGGCCTCCATCAACTGAGTAACCCTGAGTGACCCGAAGCTTGAGGGGTGACTCGGGTTATTAAGAACGGGACTGACGGGGCTCGAACCCGCAACTTCCGCCGTGACAGGGCGGTGCTCTAACCGATTGAACTACAGTCCCTTAACTTAGGCATTATCTATTGTGCCGATACCGGGGACATTTGTCAAACAGATCACCGAAAATTTTTTTGGGGGGGAGAATGCAGGGGCACCCTCAAGCTTCGCAACCAGCAACTCAACGATGAGGAAGGCTTAGTCTGACTGGATTGGGGGATGCTATAGACCGGTGACTGGGCGGTTAGTCAGGCTCAGCTTCCCCTTGGCGAAGCTGACGAATGCGTAACACGACCCCGATCGTCACCTGTTTGGCTAGCCAGTAGGTCACCGCAATCACGACGAAGGTGATAATCATCACTGCTAGGGGGCGCTTGCTCGTGAGTTGGTTGAGGGTATCCACTAGAATCGCCCCAGGCTGCGTAATCAAGTCCCAACTATTAAAGCGCTTAAAACGGCCCAGGTAGATGCCGATCGCGCACAGGGCATGGGCCAATAGCTCGGCCTCCAGGACAAACTGTTTGGCCCCGACCTGCTTGAGGTAATGCCCTTGGTTCAACAGGGAAATGACATAGGCTTCTAACCCAGCCAGAATCGCAAACAAGTGCAGGGGAATAAAGATGATCGTGATGATCCAGGCTGAGTAACCCGCCCGAATGGCTCGAATCAAATGAATAATATCGGTCAGGAGATAGGGGGCATTCGGCAGGAAGGCAATAAAAACAATGAGCAGCAACCACCAGAGAGGGGTACGGGAAATGTGGCGACGGCGAAATAGCCAAAAGCTCAGTGCGAGGGGAATAAATGCTAAAAATAAGTTCCACACAATCCAGCCACTGTGGCGATCGAAAACTTCCAGAGCATTCGCTAAGAGATATTCCATGCTGGGTAGTGATCCAACCAAGAATGGGCCTTTCTGTGCTTTTCAGTATACCCGCTACGTCTGGGGGGTGTTATTCACTTACCCGTGCCCACCGCTCAACAGATCGAAAAAGGCATCATCAAGTTCATAGCCCCACAGTTGCGCCATTGCTTTCAGACGATGACGGCTGGGGAGGGACTGTTGCTGAAGCCAGTCACTGAGTACGAACATTTTCTGCATCACGAAAATCTCTAGGGCTTCGGGATTGTAACGGATGCCCTCAACGCGCTGAAACTGATGGGGCACCAGCATCGCGGTGTACCGAGCCAGTTCCCCCGATCGCCCGTCCAGCAAAAACGGGAACCAGGGGTAACCACTATCGAGCCGGATGAACCACAGGCGCAGTTCTGGGATTTCCGACAGTTCGCGGGGATCATCGGGCGCACGGGGGAAATCGATCACGAATTGCACCGTGTGTTCGTGCTGGGCGATCGTCCCAGCCGCTAACCAGGGGTCAACGATTTGGCGCACAGGGGTTAGATCGAGCTGTTCAATACTGGCAGAAGAGAGGGTAATCGTCGATGTCATAGGTCTAGCGGCCACTGCGAAGGAAACGCGCAAGCTGGGGATGGAAAGCAGATGTTGACGCGATCGGACTGCCCACAGTCTACCGCCCCTGTCAGCAAAGCCTTACCTACCCCCTTGCCGAATTCAACTCGAAGTGGTAGCGAGTTTGATTTAGGACTATCATAGGGGATAGGAGCTATCATTCATCCCAAAGTTGGGTAAATTTGGCCAAAGTTGACGATAGCGCAATGGATTAGGGGGAAGATGCGCGATGCAACCAGAAGCGACACTGTGTAAGCCGATTCGCTCTCTTGAGGAGGCAATCGATCGCTGTCAAGACTTGGGAATGCGCCTGAGTCGCCAGCGTCGCTTTATCCTGGAATTACTCTGGCAGGCGCAGGAACATTTGTCAGCACGGGAGATTTACGATCGGCTGAATCAGCAGGGCAAGGAGATTGGCCATACATCGGTCTATCAAAACCTGGAGGCACTGGCCAGCCAGAATATTATCGAGTGTATTGAGCGATCGGAGGGGCGGCTGTACGGCAATATCAGTGACTCCCATAGCCATATTAACTGTCTGGATACGAACCAAATTCTGGATGTACATGTGGAACTCCCCCCGGAATTGATTCAACAGTTGGAAGCCCAAACAGGGGTTAAAATTACCGATTACCGGATTGATTTTTACGGTTATCGTCAACCTGAAGCAGCCGAGAAGAATCCGTCGCATGAGCCGTCCTGACGGCGGGGGAAACCAGTTGGTTAATGGCGATCCATTCCTGCTCGGAGGGGGGTGGGGGCTGAAGGGTAATGTTCCAATCCTTGATCGCGGCTTGACAGAGAGCGGCTACGATCGTCTCCATGTCGAATTGTGGAAAGCAGATTGAGGTCGGGTGCAGCGGGGAAGAACGGGGGGAGGCCGAGGGGGTGTCCCTGAAGACGGTTGTCCAGAGATCAGGATCGGGATTGAGGCGCAGGGAGCCATGTTGTAAATAGCATTGTCCCCGTCGCAGTTGGGCACTGCCGATCAATTTGGTGCCATCGGCAAGGACGAGATCGGCTGCGCTTGCCACTTCAAAACAGTTGGTTTGCTGATGGTAGCCCCGCCTAGCCGTGCCATAGCGCAAATCGACGCCGAGGGATTGCCAGCCTTGAATCAAAAATTGACAGAGATAACGATAGGTTTGGCAGCGATCGCCCCCCTGTACCGTCGTCACGATTGCATAGGTGAGGTCGCCTTGATGGAGAACCGCCCGTCCGCCCGTGGGGCGTCGTACTAGGTCTATGGGGTGTCCCTGCCAGGTCAGGGTTTCCCATTCAGGCGGCCAGGTATGTTGGTGATAGCCGAGCGAGATCGCAACGGGTGACCAGGTATAAAGGCGCAGGGTGGGCGGGTGGAGACCCCGGTAATGTTGATCGAGCAGCCAGCGATCGATCGCCATGTGTTGTGCGCCAGTGGCTGACAGTAGGGGAATCAATCGCCAGATATTTTTTGCCATTGACATTAAGCGGGAGTTTGTAAAGTCTAGGGGTAGGTCGTTTTGGCTACTAAAGTCGCTGCTAAGTAGACCGAGCAAATTCAACTGAAGTATCGCCCTTCGCGCCG
>CAZHXN010000151.1:0-4559 GCA_964536415.1 uncultured bacterium | reverse complement strand
CAAAGCCCATGTGGGCCATCGACGAATAGGCAATCTTGCGCTTGAGGTTCCGCTGGGCAAAGGACGTGAGCGCCGCGTAGATGATATTCACCACGCCCAAAACCACCAGAATCGGGGCAAAGCGGACATGGGCATCGGGCAACATCCCCGCATTCATCCGAATCAGGGCATAGCCGCCCATCTTCAGCAGAATCCCCGCCAGCAACATGTGGACTGGCGCCGTCGCTTCGCCGTGGGCATCGGGGAGCCAGGTATGCAGCGGGAAAATCGGCAACTTCACCGCATAGGCAATCAAGAACCCGGCATAGACCAGCAATTGAAAGCCAATCGCGTAATCCTTCGCTGCCAGCGATCGCATATCAAACGTCACCGTATCGCCATAGAAGGCCATCGCCAGCGCCGCCACCAGGATAAATAGTGACCCCCCCGCCGTATAGAGGATGAACTTCGTCGCCGCATAGAGCCGCCCCTTGCCGCCCCAGATCGACAGCAGTAGGTACACCGGGATCAGTTCCAACTCCCAGGCCAGGAAAAATAGCAGCATATCCTGGACCGCGAACACGGCGATCTGACCGCCATACATCGCCAGCATCAGGAAATAGAACAGGCGCGGTTTCAACGTCACCGGCCAAGCCGCCAGCGTCGCCAGGGTGGTAATAAAGCCCGTCAGCAGAATCAGCGGCATCGACAGGCCATCCGCCCCCACCGACCAGTTCAGGTCGATCGCAGGCACCCAGCTATAGCGCTCCACCAGTTGCAACTCCGGATTACTAAAGTCGTACTGGGTGTAAAACGCCGCCACAATCAGGGCAAAGTCCACCAGCCCCACCACCAAGGCAAACCAGCGCACCGCCCTCCCGTTATCATTGGCCGGGAACAGGGGGGTCAGCAGGGACGCCACGATCGGCAACAGGATGATCGTCGTCAACCAGGGAAAATTAGCGGTATTCATCACTCACACGCCCAAGGGTTTAGGAATCAAGGGAATTCATTATTGCCGGGTGCCCAGGGGACACCCCCCACGTCATCGGATGATCAGGTCACACCAGAGAGGATCGCTAACCCCAGCACCGCTCCAAACACAATCAGGGCATAGAACTGGGCACGGCCATTCTCGAAATACTTCAACCCTTCCCCCGTAATCATGGTGATAAAGCCGGTGAGATTGACCAGGCCATCCACCACCCGCAAATCAACCTCCATCACCTGACGGGCCAACCGGCGACTGCCCTGGACAAACAGGCGATCGTTAATATCATCCAGATACCACTTATTGCGCGAGAACCAGTACAGGGGTTCGATTTTGGCCGCGATCGCCGCCGGGTCGATCTTGCCCCAGGCGTACATCAGCACCGCCAGCGTAATTCCCACCAAGGCGATCGCCACAGAGCTGCCGCCCATGAGGATAAACTCACCCAGGTCAAAGGCTTCCGCTTCTTCGAGGGCTAATTCTGCGGCGGCACCCACTGTGGGGGGATGGATAAATTCACCAAAGTAATCAGCAAAGGGGGTTCCCACCAAGCCAATCAGGACCGAGGGCACCGCCAACGCCATCAACGGCAGCGTCATCGTGATCGGCGACTCATGGGGCGTATCGCTGTGGCCATGCCCGTGATCATGCCCGTGATCGTGACTATGATCATCCCCATGCCCATGACGGCCGTGGACGACCAACTCCTGGGGATTCATCGCTCCCGGCCCAAAGGCAGGCACCGTGGCCATTCCCAGGCCCATTGCTTCCGCTTCGGCCAACAGTTGCTTCTGAATCGTCGCGTCCTTGCCTCGGAAGTCGCCCTCGAAGGTCATGAAGTACATCCGGAACATATAGAACGCCGTAATCCCCGCCGTCAGCCAGCCGACCAACCACAGGGCTGGATTGGCGGCAAAGGTCGAGCCGAGAATTTCATCCTTGGACCAGAACCCGGCAAAGGGGGGAATCCCACAGATCGCCAGTGTCCCAATCAAAAAGGTGATCGCCGTAATAGGCATATATTTGCGCAACCCGCCCATCAGGCGCATATCCTGGGCCAACACCGGATCATGCCCCACCACGGCTTCCATGCCATGAATCACCGACCCGGAGCAGAGGAACAGCATCGCCTTGAAGTAGGCGTGGGTCATCAGGTGGAACAGACCCGCCCCGTAGGCCCCCACGCCCATCGCCATCACCATGTAGCCCAACTGGGAAATGGTCGAGTAGGCCAGTCCTTTCTTAATATCGTTTTGGGTAATCGCGATCGTCGCCCCCAGGAACGCCGTAAACGCCCCCGTGTAGGCAATCACGTTCATCGCCGCCGGGATGCCCTCAAACACCGGGAACATCCGTGCAATCAGGAAGACCCCTGCCGCCACCATCGTCGCCGCGTGGATCAGGGCCGAAATCGGGGTGGGACCCTCCATCGCATCCGGTAGCCACACATGGAGCGGGAACTGGGCTGATTTCGCCACGGGGCCTAAAAACACCAGAATGGCAAACAGAATCGCCAGACCGGAGCTAAACGTGCCCGACTCGACCATGCTGTGCAGCCGCTCACCCATGAGGTCAAACTCAAAGGTTTGGGTGGCCCAGTAGAGACCCAACATCCCCAGCAGCAGGCCGAAATCCCCGACCCGGTTGGTCACAAATGCCTTTTGGCAGGCATCGGCAGCCGCCTTGCGATCGTACCAAAAGCCAATCAGCAGGTAGGAACACATCCCCACCAGTTCCCAGAACACATAGACCTGCACCAGGTTAGGACTGACCACCAGCCCCAGCATCGAGGAACTAAACAGGCTCAGATAGGCATAAAACCGGACATAGCCTGGATCATGGGCCATATAGCCATCGGTATAGATCATCACCAGAAAAGCAACCGTGGTGACGATCACCAACATGACGGCGGTGAGGTGATCGATCGTGTAGCCCATCGTCAGGTGGAAACTGCCCGCCTCCGCCCACTCAAACACCCGCAAATAGGTGGGGTGGCCCTGGATTTGGCTCGCCAGCAGGGCAAAGGATAAGACCATTGCCACGCCAAGGAACGAAACCACCACGATCGCGTTCACCTGCCGGAGCCGATTTGTGGCCTGATTGGCCGAAATCAAACCAACCCCGACCAGGAACGCCCCCAGGAGAGGCAAGACCGGGATCAGCCATGCATACTGATAAATTGCTTCCATAAGCGACACTCGCGTTAGCCCAAAGATTCAGGAGGCGTCTCCACTGCCTAGCAAACCGTGTAACTCGCCAAACCATCCCATATTGTTACACAGACTTAATAATCCACGGTGTGCTCTTAAGCAGAATTTCCTATCTTAAATAGAAAACCTTGGGGATGCTGGGGCCAAGTGGGACGCTGCTCGCCCTTGATCATGCCCCGATCGGTCAGGTGAAGCGGCATCGCTAGGCACGGGCTGACGATCGCTGTGTTATTTCTAGACATCTGCTTGAGTGGACCGCTGAGCTTGAGTGAACCACTAAGGCACGAAGGCCACTAAGGGGCACGAAGGGGGTTAGCCAACGGGGCGGGGATCAAGGATTGGGGGGGGTTCGACGCGGATGCAATCTTGCAGCAAGTAATTGAGGGTTAAACGCAGATCATCCCGTCCCTTGAAGCTGTCAAACCGGGAGATCACTTCGGCGCGATCGATCAGGAGCAGGGTTGGCAAGTTGCGGATGCGGTAGGTACTGGCCAGGATTAAATTTTCATCCGCATTGACCGAAACCAGTTTCACCTGGTCCGGGTACTGGGTCTGCAAGTCCTGAAGCGACGGCTCCACCAGCCGACATAACCCACACCACGGTGCCCAAAAATTGACCAAAACCGGAATTGGTGATTCCAAAACCTCGTGTTTAAACTTTTTATCGTTAACCGATAGCACAACGTTCCCCACGTTCTAAAGGTTTGGTTTGGGATCATCCTACCAGGCAACGTTCCCTGTCGCACGGATTAACAGGGGATGCGCCCACCAGAGTCCCAGGACAAAGAGCAACACACCCAGGTAGGCTGGCTTGAGAAACTCCTGCCAGACAAGGGTTTGCCGCCCCTGGAGGATCGCTAGGAAGGGGATGATTGATGTCCGTTCCCTGACTTTCTCAAAGGCATCGCCATACCGGGCCAGGAGGCGACGATCGCCGTGCCAGACACCAAACAGGTGGTGCAGGATCAAGCCCGCCGAGGTCACCAGCATAAAGGTCGTGCCTAACCAGAGGCTATGGGCCAAACACCAGATCACCTGTCCAACCATCTGGGGATGACGGGTAATACGAATGATGCCGGTTTCGTAAAGATGGACCTGGGGTTTCTGGATGGCGGCAATTTCTAGCAGGTTAAAGGTGGCGGGATAGAGAAACAGGAAGGAGACTGCCGATAAGCCCCATACCAACGGTTGAATGCCGGGGATACCTTGTAACTGCCACAGTTGCAGCCCGTCGTAGCGGTGATTAATGAAATAGATAATCAGTGTGGTTGCCAGGGGCAGACTGACTAGGGCAAAAAGAACGCGATAAAGCCGTGCCCCAATCCGAGCTTCAGCCCAGGGGCGTAGGGCCGCCAGACCACTGTGGGCCGTGGCAAAGG
>CAZHXN010000150.1:0-4636 GCA_964536415.1 uncultured bacterium | reverse complement strand
AATGTTGGGTTTATGGTGGGGGCGCGTAGCGCCCCCACCATAAACCCAGAAGAACCAATATGTTTTCAAGCGCCAACGCCCTAACCGTTTAGGTAAATCGTCCCATGCCCCCCCGTGTTGAAATCCTGCCCGATCGCACTGCCCTGATCACCCGCGCCCTTGACCTGATCCTGCCCCGCCTGCAAACGGCAATTGCCGATCGCGGTCAAGCAACGATCGCCCTAGCTGGCGGCAGTACCCCCAAACCTCTCTATGAAAGCCTCGCCAGTCAACCCCTCCCCTGGGAGAAGTTGCATGTCTTCTGGGGGGATGAACGCTATGTACCCGCTGATCACCCCGACAGTAATGAAGGCATGGCCCGCCAAGCTTGGCTCGATCGGGTGCCCATTCCCGCTGCCAATATCCACCCGATGCCGACAACTGTCGCTGATCCTGCGGTGGCGGCCCAAACCCACGATGCTGAACTTCGCGCGTTTTTCCAAGTTCCCCCTGGTGAATTCCCGGCCTTCGATGTGATCCTCTTGGGGATGGGGGATGATGCCCACACGGCTTCGCTGTTTCCCCAGACTGAGGCATTGCAAGTGTGCGATCGCCTCATCACCGTCGGTAACAAGGACGGCCAGCCCCGCCTGACATTTACGGTTCCCCTAATTAACGCCGCCCGTTGTGTTCTCTTCCTGGTCACGGGGGAAAACAAACAACCCGCCCTGGCCCAGGTCTTCGCCCCAGAAGCGGACGCCAACCAGTACCCCTCCCGTCTCATTCGGCCCCTCAACGGTGAGTTAATTTGGCTCCTCGATCAAGCAGCGGGTGCGCAGATGGCGGCAACCTAGTGTGTAGTATTGGCATTGATACACCGGGGCTGACTACCTACTGCCCAAAACGCCAGCGACTTTACCAGTCGGCTTGAAAGTCCTCAAAGCCTCGGCTTTCGCCCTGGGGCAAGAACACTAGGGGATATGGATGGGATTCGTTAAGATTAGTAAAGTCCCTCGGCAATGGAGTGAACGATCGCGTGGCCCGCTACAGTTCCCATACCCCTACCACCCGGCAACACCTGCTACAAACCCTGGGTTTCGCTGACATGGAACCGCTGCTGGCGGTCATCCCGGCTGATCTGCGCCAGCCTGAGTTTACCCTCCCCCCTGGCAAATCGGAACTAGAAGTCCGGCAACAACTGCAACAATTGGCCGATCGCAACCGCCATTTGGATCAACTCGCCTGCTTTCTGGGGGCGGGCTGTTATCGTCACTTTATCCCGGCAGCCGTGTGGGCGATCGTTGGGCGGGGGGAATTCCTCACTAGCTATACCCCCTACCAACCCGAAGCAGCCCAGGGAACGTTGCAAACCATCTTTGAGTTTCAAACCGGGATTGCGCGGCTGACGGGGCTGCCGATCGCCAATGCCTCGCTTTACGATGGGGCCAGTGCCACGGCGGAAGCCGTTCTGATGGCCCTGCGGCAACAGAAAAACCGGAGTCATCTCCTGATTGCCGAGAGTCTCCATCCAGAATATCGCGAATTATTGACAACCTATTTGCAGGGGTTGGATGTTACCCAGACGATCGTCCCCCCAACTGCGACAGGTCAACTGGATCTGGCCACCTTGCAACACCAACTCCAGGAAGCAGCAGCCACCTGTGCAGCGGTGGTGGTACAATCACCCAATTTTTATGGAGGTGTTGAGGAGATTGGGGCGATCGCGGAGGCGGTCCATGCCATTGGTGCCCTGCTGATTGTCGTGGTCACCGATCCGACTACGTTAGCAGTGCTGCAACCCCCTGGTCACCTGGGGGCTGATATCGTGGCGGGGGAAGGCCATGCCCTGGGGACGCCACCCAGTTTTGGCGGCCCTCACCTGGGGCTACTGGCGGCCCGTCAGGAGTTTTTGCGCCAGATCCCCGGTCGTCTGGTGAGTTTGACTCAGGATGCCCGTGGGCACACGGCCTATACCCTGACGCTGCAAACCCGTGAACAGCATATCCGGCGGGCCAAGGCGACTAGCAATGTGTGTACCAACCAATCCCTGATGGCGGCGGCAGCAGCGGTCTATATGGCATTGTTGGGTCCGGACGGATTGCGCCAGATCGCGACGGTCAGTTTGCAACGGGCACACCAGTTAGCAGCACAGATTCAAGCCTTGCCGGGGTATGACCTGGTTTATGACGGTCCCTTTTTCCATGAGTTTGTGGTGCGCTGTCCGATCGCGGCGCAGGCGGTGATCGATCAAGCAGTGGCAGTGGGGCTATGTCCGGGAGTGGCGCTTTCCCGGTGGTTTCCAGCGCGATCGCAGGATTTACTGGTTTGCGTGACGGAGATGAATTCAGTGGCGGAGATGGAGCGCTTAGAGACGTTTTTGCGAGAATTGGCGATTAAGGGAAGATAACATTGCCACTGGCTAACTGCAAGCGTGTAGACGGTTGGCGACACGCCTATCAACCGGCTGGTAGAACAACATTGAAACTGGCCCTATGCCCTCGCCCTTGCCTGGGATGGCCCCCTATCTCGAAGGTTATCTTTGGTCCGATGTGCATAGCGCCCTGGCTAACAAGATTCGCCAATCTCTCACCCCCTAGCTTCGGCCCAAATACACGGCTCGCCTGGAAGTCACCGGGGTGCCGATCCCTTCTCTGACAGTGAGATGGGTACCCTCTCCCCCATCAACCAACGCGAGCCAGAACTGGTCTGCTCTCCCAGGTTAAAGTGTCCAGAGCCAGCCTTGGCCATGAGCGTAGCCCTCAACAAATGCGCGGCAACTGTTCCCCACTGAAGCGGGTCACTACCCGACTCACGCCAATTTGACTGGTGAGTGTCACCAAAGCCGGACTCGCCGGACCGACGACGTGACCAATCTGCTGGGCATTGCCCCCCGGTGCGTGATCCCGGAGAATGGCCACCGCCCGATCGGCCTCTGCCGCAGGCACAAAGGCAATAAAGCGACCCTCATTGGCGACATAGAGGGGATCAAGCCCCAAGAACTCACAAGCCCCCCGCACGTCTTCCTGCACTGGGATTTGTCGTTCGCCGATCGCCAACTGCAAACCGGCGGCCTCGGCAATCTCCACTAGGGCACTGGCCAACCCACCACGGGTGAGGTCGCGCAAACAATGGATAGTAATTCCTGCCTGGAATAACGCCTGCACTGGAGCCGCGAGGGGGGCACAGTCACTCAGAATGGGACTTTCAAAGCTTAAGCCTTCGCGCACTGCCATAATCGCCATGCCATGCCGTCCGAGATCGCCGCTCAGGACGATCGCATCCCCCGGTTGCACCTGGTTAGGGGCAATATTAATGGTGTCAGCCTCGATGACGCCGATCCCCGCCGTGTTAATGAAAATGCCATCGCCCTTACCGCGATCGACGACCTTGGTATCCCCGGTGACCAGTTGCACCCCTGTTTCCAGGGCCGCCGCCTGCATCGACTGTACCACCTGGGCCAACGTCGCCATTGGTAGCCCTTCCTCCAGGATCAGACCCACACTCAGGTAACAGGGATGGGCACCGCACATCGCCAGATCATTCACCGTGCCATACACCGCCAACTTACCGATATCGCCGCCGGGGAAAAACAGCGGTTGCACCACATAGGAATCCGTCGTAAAGGCCAAGCGTGCCCCCGGTGCCGCAAACACAGCCCCATCCTGGCGGGTATTCAGCCATTCATTATTGAACGCAGGCAGAAACATCTGCTCAATTAGCTGGGCCATAAGACTCCCACCGCCGCCGTGGGCCAGTTGTACGGTGGCGCGATCGGTCTGGGGCAGCGGACAGTTTAGGTTAGCCGGATTGGGCAAGGCATTCATATGGGCTGAGTCTCGTTGATGGCAGGGCGATGGGCGGGAGCCAAGGGACGATCGCGCCTCGCAGTTGCATTAGCAGTTCAAATCACTATCATCAAGAATACACTTGTCAAGCTCTTGACAATAAACTTAACAATGCGTTACATTGTTTAACAACAGGACAGACAACACCCAGAGGTCACGACGATGTACACCACCCAACTCGATAACGGCATTCTCAACAACTACGCTCAAGAGCCGGAAATGTACTACGCCACTTATCCCTCGGCGTTCCAGCAACAACGGTATGCGCTGCAAGGGGGACTAGCCACGCTGTTTGTGACGGCACTGGTGCTGTTCTCCTTCGGGATTCACTAAAGGTTTTCCAAGGTTTTCGCTGATTAGATTGCTCCTTTTTGATTTCTTCCTTTTCGGTTTTTGGAATTGAGGCCTGTGGCTCTGGCGGTTACCGTCAGAGCTTTTTTGTTGAGGGCCGACCAACAACGGGCGATCATTCAACGATTGTTGAGGCAGGAGATTCTGGGGGAATCTGGCATGTACCAAGCCCTTGGCCGCAGGCAAAGCGAAGGGCAGGACTGACGGCAAGCGGGAGGTAGTGGTGAATTTGCTCAAGTTGGGGATAACGGTTGAGCGGGCGGGGGCGGTGACCGAAGGACTTTTTTGGGGGGAGTGGTCGGTCTTGGTTACACCTTGCGTCGGGAATCGAACCCCATAGTCCGGATATTGCTGATCTCAGGGAACAGGATTCGGTATAATGAGACAGCTAACCCCAAGGGCGGGTGGCGGAATTGGTAGACGCACTACACTCAAAATGTAGCGACTTCGGTCATGCGAGT
>CAZHXN010000149.1:0-4637 GCA_964536415.1 uncultured bacterium | reverse complement strand
ACCATAAACCCAGCGTTTCGGCTCTTTGATGTGTAGTTACCTATACGGTTTACTCTATAAACTCAGAAAAGCCGGAGAGTTTGAACTGGTAGAGGGCAGAATATGCAGGCGATCGTTATTCAGCGATATGGTCCACCATCCGTGTTAACTACGGTCGAGATCGATCGGCCTCGACCGCGATCGGATGAGGTCTTGGTGCAGGTTCATGCCAGTAGCGTCAATCCTGTGGATTGGAAAGTTCGGGTAGGGGGGATGAAGCTGCTCCTCAGACAACCATTTCCGCTGCGGTTGGGCTGTGATTTTGCGGGCATCATCACGGAAGTGGGTAGCCAGGTAACCCAGTTCCAAGCAGGGGATGCGGTCTATGGACAAACCGGGATCTGGCAACAGGGGGCTTATGCCGAATGGCTCACGATTGCCCCGACGCAACTGGCGCTGAAACCCCAAAACATGACAATGCTAGAAGCCGCAACCGTACCGTTGGCGGGGATGACTGCTCTGCAAGCCCTGCGGGATTGGGGTCGCCTCCAGGCAGGCCAGTCCGTGTTGATTAATGGGGCTGCGGGCGGGGTCGGTAGCTTTGCGGTACAAATTGCTAAGGCAATGGGGGCGATGGTAACGGGCGTATGCAGTGGTCGCAATTTGGCCCTGGTGTCGGATTTGGGAGCCGATCGCGTGATTGATTACACCCAGCAGGACTTGACCCAGCTTGAGGAGCGCTATGATCTGCTGGTTGATACCGTCAGCAAGCTCCCCTTCAGCCGTAGTCGCCCTTTGCTCAAGCCCCAAGGCATTTATGTCGTACCCCTCCCTGGCATACCGGGAGTGGAACCGTTGCTCAGCAGTATTCTGAGTCAGTTTTTACCGGGGCCGCGATCGATCTTGATGGCGGAGCAACCCAATAGTCAGGATTTGCAGCAACTGACGGCTTGGATTGAGGCAGGTCAAGTGCGGGCGGTCATCGATCGTACCTATCCCCTGGCCGATATCGCTGCCGCCCATGCCTATAGTGAACAGGGACACGCCTGCGGGAAAATTGCGATTGAGATTGTACCCGCGATCGTCTGAACGCTGGCCCAAACAGTTCTTCTGGGTTTATAACACTTGTTGCTTTGCCAGGAGGGGAGCCGCTTGCAGCAAGGTTTGGGTATAGGGGTGTTGCGGCTGGGTGAAAATGGCTTCCGTAGGACCGAGTTCGACAATTTGACCGGCTTGCATGACGGCAATGCGATCGCACAAAAATCGCGCTACCCACAGATCATGGGTAATAAATAAATAGGTGAGATCAAACTCGGCTTTCAAACTCAGCATCAAGTCCAATACCTGCGCCTGGATACTAGCATCCAGCATACTCACCGGCTCATCACAAATTAAGAGCTTGGGCTGGGTAATCAGGGCACGGGCGATCGCCACTCGTTGCTGTTGGCCACCGGATAAATCCCCCGGATAGCGATCGTAGAAGACCTCTGGCGGCGTGAGTCCCACTCGTTCTAGCATGTGTAAGACTTGCGATCGCGCTTGCTCTGGGGTGGCCAACTGATGAATAAATAGCGGATCAGCGATACTTTCCCCCACTGTCAATAGGGGATTCAAACAGGCGTGGGGGTCCTGGAAAATCATTTGCATTTGCCGCCGTTGTTGGCGTAGCAATCGCCGGGATAGGGTCGTTAACTCTTGGCCCAAAAACTCAACCCGGCCTGCTGTTGGGGGAACCAATTGTAAAATTGTCCGGGACAGGGTACTTTTGCCACAGCCCGACTCCCCCACCAATCCTAAAATTTCACCGGGATACAGGTCCAAACTAATCCCATCCACTGCCCGAATCAACGTCGGCGACTTGGCCAGCAATCGATCGATAAAATTTGGTTCAATCACATAATGCTTCTGCACCTGCTCCAGCCGCAACAGGGGTTTTGAGGAGCCTTCGTGCCTTGGTGTCTTGGTGTCTTGGTGTTGCGCTAGTTCCTCATCCTGCTGCCCCCCATTGTCCCCCTGGTGCAGATGTAACGCCGCCCGCAGGAGCGATCGCGTATAGTCATGCTGCGGTTGGGTCAACACCGTTGCCGTCGGCCCCATTTCCACCAACTTCCCCCCATACATCACCGCCAAGCGATCGCAATATTCCCCCACCAGCGCCAGATCATGGGAAATCAATAACAATCCCATCTCCCGCTCACTGCACAGCCGCGTCAACTCCTGAAGCATTTGGGCCGAGACCGTCACATCCAAACTTGTTGTCGGTTCATCCGCCACAATCAACTGCGGTTGCAATAACAACGCCAACGCGATCGCCACCCGTTGCCGCATCCCCCCACTAAATTCATGGGGATATTGGGTCCAACGATTGGCCGGAATCTTCACCGCGTCCAGGGTTTCCAGGGCCACGGTTTTTTTTTTTTTTTTGGACAGGTGGGGCCGATGTGCCCGCAGAGTTTCTACGCAATGGTCTGCGATCGTCAACACGGGATTGAGCCGCGTCATCGGGTCCTGAAACACCAGGGCGATCGCCTCACCCCGAAACCGACGCAAGCGATCGGGAGTGAACGCCAGCACCGATTCCCCCTGAAACCGGATGTCCCCCTCAATCCGCGCCTTAGGGAGTAACCGCATCACCGCCCGTCCCAGCGTAGACTTGCCACAGCCCGACTCGCCCACCAACCCCAGCCGTTCCCCCCGTTGCAGGGTGAGGGAGACCCCCTCCACTGCCCAGGGGATAGATGCCTCAGGGTTAGCAGTCGTAAAGGGGGCAACTAGTCCAGTGGTTGGGGGATAGGCAACCCGCAGGTTTTCGATCTGGAGCAGAGGAGTATCCATTGGCATCATGCCCGTCAGTGATGGACGTACTTCAGTATACGGAGCCGGGAAGCAGGAATGGGAGTAACCTGAAGTATGCAGTCAAGTCTGTCCCTCCGGTAGTCAGATGCAAGATAAGCCACGTGCGCCTCGTAATAGAACCCTGACGCTAAGTGAGCAGGAGATCGCTAAATACAGGCAGAGATTATTACACTTAGATCAGCCAGTTCGATTGCCGGAAGTCATTAATCGAACCATCAATCAGGATATTTTACAGGTCATAGATTTTCTGCCACAGGTATCAGTTGATTTACTGTTTATTGATCCACCTTATAATTTAAGTAAAACCTTCAACTCTAATAGTTTTAAGAAACAGAATTTGGATGCCTACACACGGTGGCTGGATTCCTGCCTATCGGCATTAGAGAGACTGCTAAAGCCCACGGCTTCTATTTATATTTGTTGTGATTGGCAATCGTCACCGGCTGTTTTTGCAGCTATTAAGAATCGTTTCCAAGTTCGTAACAGGATCACCTGGGAGCGCGAGAAAGGACGTGGAGCCAGTAAGAATTGGAAAAATGCATCTGAAGATATCTGGTTTTGTACAGTTTCTAACACCTATACATTTAATGTTGATGCCGTCAAGCTCAAGCGTAAAGTTATAGCCCCCTACACCGTGAAAGGTGTGCCCAAAGATTGGGATAGGACAGAAGCTGGTAACTATCGTCTTACCCACCCTTCTAATTTATGGACGGATTTAACGATTCCTTTCTGGTCAATGCCGGAAAATACGGATCATCCCACTCAGAAACCAGAAAAACTGATTGCCAAAATCATTCTGGCCAGTTCTCATCCCGGCGATGTCATCTTTGATCCTTTTCTGGGCTCCGGTACGACATCGGTAGTTGCCAAGAAATTAGGTAGGCAGTTTTTCGGAGTGGAACTTGATGAACTGTATTGTTGTCTGACCGAGAAGCGTCTTGAGCTTGCGGAGACTGAACCTGAAATTCAAGGCTATGCTCAAGGTGTATTCTGGGAAAGAAATACCTTGAATCAACAAGTAAAGAAGCATTGATGAAACTTCTCTAAAAAACTGGTTAACCAGTATAATTACTAGCAGAAGTGTTGAATTTCGATACAGAGATTTACAGACCTAGAGATTTTGGCGAGTTCGAGCTTCTGTTAATGCGAATGAAGTCAATAGCTAAATAAATTCGGTATCGCTAGCACCAATTCACAACTTGGTATCACAGGCCAAAATCTTAAGATTCAACACTTGTGCTTAAACACCAATAGATAAGCTTCCGGGTACGTTCCATCTGAGGACTAAGCGGCCTAACGGTGAAGTTGTGCGGCGGTAGATTACCTTTGTCAGCGTGTCATCTGTCATGTTGACTTGCTGAATCATCAGTATTTCAGGTACCTATATAACCTGCTCCTAGTGTAATCCACGAATAAGGGGTGAGCACCCCCATCCCTGGGAACACTCACCCCTAGAGCAAAAACGTAAGGCTAACGCTAACGGGTAACCGGAATCGCGGGCGCAGTCATAGGCGTAAATGCAGAAGCGATCGCCCCTTCCTCACTCGGCTTCTCCGCAATCAACGAGGGCACCGCATCGCGCAACCGGGCCGTCAACTGCAA
This sequence comes from uncultured bacterium, assembly GCA_964536415.1. GTDB lineage: Bacteria > Cyanobacteriota > Cyanobacteriia > B231 > B231 > Trichothermofontia. The sequence goes on along the minus strand of CAZHXN010000149.1, from coordinate 200 downwards.
CGTCGTCGAGTCATACATCTGCGTCAGCAGCTTCGGATAGAGGCCAATCCCGATAATCGGCACCAGCAGCGAGGCAATGATAAACACCTCGCGGGGTTCGGCGTCAATCAGGACCTCATGGGACACCAACTCCGGGTTTTCCTGACCGTAGAAAATCTCCCGCAGCATCGACAGCAGATAGACTGGCGTCAGAATCACGC
>CAZHXN010000148.1:0-4831 GCA_964536415.1 uncultured bacterium | reverse complement strand
TAGTGCTCTCCCTATGAGATGCTGACAATGAGATGACGGCGAAAGTCCCAACACACGACCTCGCCTGCGGCAACGCTGCACGAACGCTCCGGCGAGGGGATGCTAATGCGGGAGGGGCGGGTCGGCAAACCCAGGACCGAACGGCGGGTCTCCGATCGAGGCATGGGCAACGGGCGCACCTGATGATAAAGACCCGATCGCAGGGTGTTCGCTAGCTGGGTCCCATGCCTAGTTTAACGACTGTTGGCAGGACCTTCTGCGACCGCGACCCTGATCACAAGGTATCCCGAAATTTCGCCAGAACTGATCACCAGTTGTATTAATTCTTTAATTCTTGTTGGGTGCGATTGCGGGGCGGAGGCAGGCCAGCATCCCATTAGGTTTACATTAGGTTAGGTTGATTTTCCGAGTCTGTCCCTTGTCTATTCGCGTTTGCATTACCCTGGGTACCCGTCCCGAAGCGATTAAGCTGGCGCCTGTGATCCAGGCGTTTCAGCAATCTCCCTATTGTCAGACCCAGGTCGTCCTGACGGGCCAGCATCGGGAAATGGTCGATCAGGTGATGGCTCTGTTTAACCTGGAGGCCGATCGCGACCTAGCCATCATGCAGGTACAGCAAAGTTTGACGGATATTACTTGCCGTAGCCTCCAGGGTTTGGAACACCTCTTTCAGGAAAGCCAACCCCAGGTAGTGATCGTACAGGGGGACACGACGACAGCCTTTGCGGCGGCCCTGGCGGCGTTCTATCAGAAAATTCCCGTGGGCCATGTGGAAGCGGGGTTACGCACGGATGATTTGTTTAATCCCTACCCGGAGGAAGCCAATCGACGGCTAATTTCCCAATTGGCCCAGTTTCACTTTGCACCAACTCCGATGGCGGTGGAAAACCTCCAGCGATCGGGGGTGGTGGGGCAAATCCACCAGACCGGTAACACGGTGATTGATGCCCTGCTGACAGTGGCGGCACGTCAACCAGCCTGTCCGGTTCCAGGGCTGAACTGGTCCCAATATCGCGTGCTGCTGGCCACGGTGCATCGGCGGGAAAATTGGGGGGCACCGCTCCAGACGATCGCCCAAGGTTTCTTAAAAATTCTGGACACTTTTCCCGATACAGCCCTGCTGCTGCCTCTGCACCGTAACCCCACGGTCCGAGAACCTTTGCAGGCGTTATTAGGCAACCATCCACGAGTGTTTCTGACGGAGCCGCTGGACTATGCTGAACTGGTGGGGGCGATCCAACGCTGTTATTTACTCCTGACCGACTCCGGTGGCCTTCAGGAGGAAGCCCCTAGCCTGGGGAAACCGGTACTGGTCCTGCGCGAAACCACGGAACGTCCCGAAGCGATCGCGGCAGGGACAGCAAAATTGGTGGGAACGGCGGTGGACACGATCGCGGCCATAGCGGGGGAACTCCTCAGCAATCCGGCAGCCTACGAAGCAATGGCGATCTCGGCGAACCCCTTCGGCGATGGCCAAGCCGCTGCCCGCATTCGCCAGATTATCGAAACTGCATTGCAAGCCTGATGCTTTAGCTAGTGATGGACTGGGAAGGTTGGGGCTGATGGTTGGCGATCGGCCTCATCTGTAGGTAGAAACCCAGCGCTTTTAAAACCTTGAGAACCGTGGCAAATTCAGGATTGCCGTCGCTTGCTAGTGCTTTGTAAAGACTTTCGCAGCTTAAGCCAGTTTCACGGGCAATCTGTGCCATTCCCTGCGATCGGGCGATATCGCCTAAAGCAGCAATAATGAGGGCAGGGTCACCTTCTTCAAAGGCAGCTTCAAGGTAGGCAATAATCTCTTCTTTGCTTTCTAAATGCTCGGCGGCATCCCAAGGATAGGTTTGGGTGATTTTCATAGCGATCTCCTAAAGGTTTTGGGCTAATGTTAAAGCAGTTTTAATATCGCGATCTTGGGTTTGTTTGTTACCGCCTGCCAGCAAGATAATCAAGGTTTCGCCCTGTTGGATAAAATACACCCGATAGCCTGGTCCATAATCAATTCGCAATTCTGATACACCTTGTCCAATTGGCTTGACATCACCAGGATTACCCATAGATAGGCGACGGATACGAATGTCAATACTTGCCTTTGCTTGTCGATCTCGTAAAGTGTTAAACTAGCGCCGGTAGGTATCAGTCTGGCGAATTTCAATCATGACTTAATTGTATCCCACAGGATACAGAGTGTTCCAAGAAGCGGCTGCTAACGCTTGTGGGATGGTCGTCTTGGCTGTCACCAGGCAAAAATGGGGGCAGTGGTCAATCGCGACTATGGCCGGAGAACCCCTCAGCAATCCGGCAGCTTATGAGGCAATAGCGATCGCGGCAAACCCTTTTGGGGACGGCCAAGCCGCTGCCCACATTCGCCAGATTTAGGTAAATCCTTCGATGATGACTTTTGTTATAAGTTAGTAGCCGCAGTTATCAATACAACTGCAATTAAAAAAACGATTAGGGATAGCATAATTCTGAAGACAGTAGAGTCATTAGTTCTGTGTTTGATGATACCGGGCAAAGTTCAGGGTGCTATGCAGCTGAAAAGCGGCATCCCAAGCGGTTTCCTTTTTGCGAAACACGTCAATATAAGGTTCGATTTGTGCAATTAGCGCCTTCTCATCTAGCACCGTTGGCGCAAATGCCTTAAAAGCATCCCCATTCACAACGGTCGCCTGGTTAGTGTAGAGCTTAAGCCTTTGCATCAAATTGTTCCAGTTAATCCGAGTCGTCATTTGGGTTGGCGCGATCGCACCGGCCTGATCAGCTTGAACGGTGGCTCCTTGCAAAAATTGATAGCTACTGTCACATAACCGCAAAATACATTGGCGACTGGGCAAATGTAGATCACAAACCTGGACATAATCCAATGTCTGTTCCTTATGCACCAGCTTGCCCCAGGGACCCAGATCCACAACCTGCTCAAAAATCGGCAGACGCCCCTCGACTCGCTGGCTAATTTCTGACCAATCAAAGATCAACGAACCAGAACTATCACTTTCGTCGCGACAGACCACCGTTGGCTGGGGCGCAAGGCTTTGAAAATAATCCACCCGGAAAATCCGAATTTCGGCCAAGGTTGCCAACGCTAGACAAAACGCCGGAACTCCCGCCTGGATGAGCGCATCTTGATAAAAACGCAACTCGCCGATCGCCCCCGTGCGATAGACCCGCCACCCCCGCCGGGGCAAGATAAGCTGAGCATTCCGCACATCCAACTGCATCACCGATGCCAACCCCTTGGCCACCTCTGCCCGTGCTTCTGAGGCGATCGGCTCCAATACCAGCACCCCCAGTTGCGCATCCTCTGGTTTCGCCGTCGCTGCCGCGATCGCCGCCTTGCGTTGGGCCTGCTTGTACGCCGTTAGCCGCTCCACCCCTTGGCGGACTTGGTTCACCATTTTGGGATTACTGGCTTTGCGCAACAGTTGCCGATACACCGCCTCTGCTGCATCCCGCCGCCCCGCCACCTCATGCAACCGGCCCAAATAAAACTGCCCCCACAGGTCATCCGGCGCGATCGTCAACCATTGCTTCAAGAGTTTGGCGGCCTGGGTATAATCCTGGCGCTCGAAGGCGGTGGCCACCTGGGGTAACCAGTCTGGGTTAGGCATGGGCTTCGTTCCCGTGAATTCTGCCAACTGAACATAGAAGCCCCCAACTAATGCAGCTTTAGCGCAACTGGGTTGCTTCCTGGTACAGCACATATACTTATGCAACGTTTGTAGTGCAGGCTTTAGCCTGTAACGACTAAAGTCGTTACTACCAACATCGCAAAACGTTATGTTGACCGTACTCGTTCCCTGAACTTCTTAATTCTAATGGGTCGCTAAGCGGCGGCGGCAAGGTTCTGAGTACAGGGTCAGCGGGTCAATGGGGTCCTGGCCGCTGCGCCTGGTAGACCGCACTCACGAGGCAGACCGTCGCGATCGTCGCCGTCACCGCCCGCAAAATTGGCCTCCCCAGGGAAACAGGATCCAACCCTGCCGCGATCGCCTGCGCCACCTCGGCCTCGGTCCACCCCCCCTCCGGCCCAACAGCAACCCACACCCCAGCCTCTAACAGGGAATTCGTCATCCCTGGCAACCAGTTCAAAAGATGGATCGCTTCCCGACGAGCTACACAAATCGCGGCCATAGGGCGGGGGGATTCAGCCCGCCATTGTTCCACCGCCACGGGAAAAGAGCAGGGGTCCAGAATGGTCGGTGCGATCGCCCGTTCCGATTGTTCCGTCGCCTCTAAGGCAATCCGCCGCCAGCGCTCTAGCTTTTGGGCACTGGGTCGCAACAGGGTGCGATCGCTCAACACGGGCAGAATGCGCGTCACCCCCAATTCCGTGGCTTGCCGTACCACCTCATCAAAGCCATTCCCCTTGGGCAAAGCCGCCATCAAGGTCAAGGGTAACAATGGCTCCGAGGTGAGGGTGACTGGCTCCAGCAACGTCGCCGTATGAGGACAGGGCGATCGGCTGGACTCAACCCCTGGCCCTGAATTGAGGACCGCCTGCCATACCTGACCTTGCCCATCCAGGGCAAGGAAGCGATCGCCCGATCGCAAGCGCAAGATATCGCACAGGTAATGGTGCTGGTCCGCTGTCAGCGCCAGATGGTCGCCCCGGATCTGGGTAGGAGCCACGATCAGCCGTTGAATTTGAGCCAATTCTGCCGGAACCCTTCACAAAAGATAATGAGATTGTGTATGCTGAAAAACATGAAGGTGGTCACTCCCCTTCTATTATCTATTTTGCTTTGCGTTCATTTACCTTAAGCAATCATTCGTACTATGACTACAACCCTCCAACGGCGCGAGAGCGCCAGCGCGTGGGAGCGTTTTTGCG
>CAZHXN010000147.1:0-5275 GCA_964536415.1 uncultured bacterium | reverse complement strand
GCGCACGGAGGCCGAGTACTCTAGGGATTGGGCCACCTGGACCTGACGATGCAGGGTTTCCGCACTGGAGACGAGATTACTGAGGCCATTGATGAGGCGGCGCAAATTCTCGCGTAGGGTGGGGTCACCCGTGAGGTCATCCAAATCCGCCGTGATTTTTTGGACATTTTGGAAGGTCGATCGCGCCGACTCCAAAGTTTGCTGAATCAGGAGCAAATTGTTGGGATCATTGAGTGAAGCCGATAGATCCTTGATGCCTGGGCCGCATTGGCTGACAACGTTTCGAGATTTTTCAACAACTCACCTTGATCAACCTGGTCTACGATCGGGCTTAAACTGGCAACAGTGAGCCGCAATTGATCACTGGTCTGGCGCAAGCTGGTCAGCGTTGCCGTGATATTACTGCGGTTGGCCACGAGGAGCGCATTAATCGCCTGGGTCGTACTCCCAAACTCCTGGGCCGCATTTCCCAGCGATCGCGCCGAGGCCGAAAAAGCCCCTAGTTCCTTTTGCAGCGATCGGCTCAAACTGGAAAAATCCTTCGATAACTCCGTGACCCCTGCCGCTGCTTCTGCTGCATTCCGGGTGACCGCTTCAATGTTGTTGTATAGCTCCGGATTGCTGAACAGATCGGCAATGCGAATGGTCGATCGCATCAGGGCATCGAAACTCACCCCAATTTGGCCTTGCAGGCGATCGCCCTGACAGATAATCACCGTGGAATCACAATCGGGGGCCACGGGGCTAAGGGCTGGCAGATCGGCGGGGACGACCGCCAAAGGCATAATATCCAGATTAACTTCCCCAATCAGGCCCGTCTCATTCGCCTCAATCACCACCGGCTGGGGGATGACTAAGGTCCTGGAGGCAAACTCCACCCCTACCTCAATCCGCGTTGCTGAAGGGCGAACGGCAATTACCCGGCCCACCCGCACTCCCCGGTAGCTCACGAGCGACCCCAGTCGCAACCCCCCCGCATCCTGGAATTCCACAATGACGTTGTAGGTACGTCGTCCCAGGCGCACATCCCGTACCCACAGGAGCAGACCGCCAAAGACGAGGAAACCGACCAGGATCATCAGGCCCACAGTGCCTTCCCGAATTGTGCGTGCCCGCATGACACTTGCCTCACTACCGAATTGAATAAACCGAATTGAATAAGGGGCTATCCCCCCAACCTTAGCAGCTTGTCTAGTGCTGCTGACATCCTGAGCTAGGCTCCGGCCACCTGGATCGGACCTTCCACCGCCGCACTGAAAAACTGGCAAACGTAGGGATTATCTGTTCTCTCAATGTCCGCTGGGGTACCCTGCCACTGGACTTTACCCGAATGGAGAAAAACAATGCGATCGGCGGTCCGCCGGATGGTGCTGTCCTGGTGGGTGACGATCGCATAGGTCTGACATCCACCTGGCTGCCGTTGCAGGAACCGAATCATGTCCTCTACTACCGTCGAGGCAAGGGGGTCCAGCCCTGCCGTCGGCTCATCATACAGTAGGATACCGGGAATCTCGGTGGGGTCTTCTGGGTTGGCGATAATCGCCCGTGCCAGACTCACCCGTTTGCGCATCCCCCCCGACAATTGGGCCGGATAGCGATCGCCAATCCCCGCCAGTCCTAACATGTCCAGTTTTTCATTTACCAATTCCCGAATCCGTCGCCGGGGGAGATGGGAATGCTCATAGAGCAAGAAGCCCACATTCTCCTCGACCGTAAGCGAGTCAAACAAGGCCGCCTGTTGAAAGACCATCCCAATCCCGATTGGATCTTTGCCCTCCGCTGCGAGGCCCTGGCGCAACTGGCCCTGAATATAGATTTCTCCCTCATCGGGTGCAATCAACCCTGCAATCAACCGCAAAATTGTTGATTTGCCGGTCCCCGATGGACCAATGATCGCTAACCCTTCACCCGTGTAAATTTGCAGATCGATTTGGTCGAGTACCCGCTGGTGATCAAAGGACTTGGAAACTCCCTTCAGTTCAATGAGGGGAGGGGAGGAAGGGTCCGATGGGGAGGCAGGCAAGGGGTCGGGCATAGCAGTCTTCTAGAAGGTTGAGTGTGTACAGCCTTTGTCGCCTCAGAGAGGGGCAGTCAATTGGCTTGAGCCAATTGTTCATCAGGTGCTTCTGTCCTTCAGAGACTTGGAAAACGCTGTAATGCGATCGTAACGGGCGATAGTCACGAGTTGACGCCAATTTGGCCCCCAATCCAGCCCCTAATCCTGACAGATGCACCGATGCCCAGTATTCTGGTAGGCGACTAATGTCATCTGGAACGTGGCCAGAGAAACAGGAGCATGCCAGACTAAACGACAAGGAACGACCGCGTATTTATCCATTCCCCTTTTGTTGTTACCAATATGGCAATTGGTTTACTAAAACAATTCCTCCACACCCTCAGAGCCGAGACTCGGCAACTCTATTTTGTGTCGGAGGGGATTACCTTGGGCCTAGGCCGCACGGCTGCCCTGGGACAGCGGTTAGGGAAACGGCCCCGTCAGTGGTTTAAGTGGTTAGCGCCGGGATTATTGGTCAAGCGGTGGTTGTTTCTGAGCGTCGTTGGGGTCATCCTCACGAGCCTGGGGTTAGCAATCTGGGCAAACCTCACCCCCGTCTATTTTATTTTTCAGGTGTCCAGCCAGTTTCTTCGCCTCGTCACCCGGGTGGTACCTAGCTATATTAGCGGACCGCTGGTCATCGCGATGGGCCTGTTGCTGATCCTGTGGGGCCAGTCCCGGACCTTGGGGTCTATTACTGAGGTACTGATGCCCGATGGGGATGCTGAATTGATTGATGTGTTGCTCACCCATCGTCGGTTGCATCGAGGGCCAAAGATTGTGACGATCGGCGGTGGTACAGGGCTTTCCCACCTGCTGCGGGGGCTAAAGGTCTACAGTGCCAATATTACGGCGATCGTCACAGTGGCCGATGATGGCGGCTCCTCTGGCCGCCTCCGTCGCGAGATTGGGGTACTTCCTCCTGGCGATATCCGCAATTGCTTGGCGGCCCTAGCTGATGAAGAAAAGCTGATGACGGAGCTATTCCAATACCGCTTCCAGGCGGGGGATGGCTTAACGGGCCATAGTTTTGGCAATCTCTTCCTCACGGCGATGAGCGAAGTCACGGGGGATCTGGAGCAGGCCATTGCCGCCAGTTCTAAGGTATTAGCCGTGCGGGGACGGGTCCTGCCCGCTACCCTGAGTGATGTGCGCCTCTGGGCTGAGTTGGCGGATGGACGGCGCATTGAAGGGGAATCCAGCATTACTGAAGCCCACGGCAAAATTGTCAATATTGGCTGCATTCCGGCCAATCCGCCTGCCCTGCCCCGTGTCATTGAGGCGATCCAGGAAGCCGACTACATCATCATTGGCCCCGGTAGTCTCTACACCAGTGTCGTCCCGAATCTGTTGGTGCCAGAGATTGTGCAGGCGATCGCGGCGAGTCAGGCTCCCCGAATTTATGTCTGTAACATCATGACCCAACCGGGGGAAACGGATAACTACAGCGTAAGTGACCACATTAAGGTCCTTGATCGCGTCTGCGGTCAACCCATTTTCGACGCTGTCCTAGTGCAACGCCAGGTTCCTTCCGCCAAGGCACTCATCCGCTACGCTCAGGAAAACTCCCATCCCGTCGCCCTCGATCGCGAAGCGATTGCCCAGAGTGGACGCAAGCTGGTTCTTGCCAATATTCTGCAAGAAGATCCCGAAACAGGCCTCGTTCGCCACCACTCCCAACGCCTTGCCCGCGTCCTGTTCCGTTGGTACGAGCGAATGCAACATGCCTGATGATGTTCGTGATGATGTCAATGATCTGGCCATGCAACTCCAACAAAGCCAGCTTGCCTGCCGTTTGGCCCAGGAGATGGCGCGGTTCCAGGCTGGGTTTTTAGGACGGGTGGCCCATGAGTTGCGATCGCCCCTGAACCAAATTTTGGGGATTCACCAGATGATCCTGGCGGATCTCTGTGATAGTCCAGCGGAAGAGCGGGAGTTTCTGGCCCAAAGTCAGGCCGCAGCCCAGCAGTTGCTCCAGTTACTCAGTCGGGTGAGTGATCTGTCGAAACTGGCCTATGGCACGGAAAAGCTGGAGATCCAACCCCTACAAGTCCAGGCGCTTTTCCAAAACGTGGCGGATCGGACCTATCTCCAATTTGCTAACCGGAATCTGCATCTCCAGGTAGCGGAGGTGGACCCTAATTGGTATGTGTTGGCTGACCAGGGGGTGTTACTCCAGGTGTTGGTAAACCTGGTGGAAACTCCGATCGCCCACCTGGAGCACGGAACGATCGCGATCGCGGCGACGCTCAAGGACACGGACATCCCTACTTCAGAGGCGCATCCCCCGCAGGTATCCCTGACGATCGCGGGGGCTTTTCCGACCACGCTCTGGCCAGACCCGATCACAATGCTCTCCTCCCCCTTTGAGGAAACCGATCATCCCTCCCCGTCTCACCAGCCGCCGCCCGATCTCTGGCCCTCCCTCGGCTTATCTCTCACGATTAATCAAACCCTACTGGAATTAATGGGGGGACAGCTAGACGTGATTGCTAGCGAAACGGGGACGCAACTGCGCTGTATGTTACCCCTGTGTCCACTAGACGATGAACTGTTTTAGGGCACAATTCAAAAGGGTACCTCGATGCATTGAGATCGGGACGGGTAAACGAGATCGCCAGTGCAAATTTGAAGTGCAACAGTGTCTGAACGATGTTCATAAAATACTTCATAAGGCGTGTGATAATCAAGTGATTTCCTCGGTCGATGATTAATTAAGTCAACTAAGTCAACCACGCGTTCTAATTCCTCTGGCTTCACAATCTTGAAATTTGTCCCCTTCGGAAAGAATTGCCGAATTAAACCATTCGTGTGCTCATTCAAGCCGCGTTCCCAAGAATGGTATGGATTCGCAAAGTAATAGGACAATCCTAACGCCTCGACTATCGCTTGATGGTTACTAAATTCCTTACCATTGTCCGATGTCATGGTCCGCCTTTGCTCTGACCAATCATCGTATCGCTCTCCCAGTGACCCATCTCCGTCTTCGCAGCCGCCATCGCCGGACGCTGCTCGATCCCCACCCGCCCCACAATCCCACCCCGCTTGCCTTTGGCCGCGCCGCGCCTTTGCCGTTTGACCCGCCCCCAACGCAAATGCGCTCGATATTGACCGAAGCCATAGCGATTCGTCGCCATCATGCCGTCGCGATTGCGTCTTAATTCCCGTGAAAGGGTCCTCGCCAAACGACCGAGTGCCCGGGCAATCGCATTCGGGCCT
>CAZHXN010000146.1:3255-5344 GCA_964536415.1 uncultured bacterium | reverse complement strand
ATGCGATCGCTCGTCTGAATCGAGAACTCAAAGCAGGCATCAGTGATGAGCAGTTGGCTAAGTTAGTGACTTTTCTGCGAGAGCGTGATGCCCTGTGTGTGATCAACCCAGAGGAACGGCGAGATGGGGCGCAGATTATTTGTTCGATGGGAGTTTTTTCAAGTAAAAAGTAAAAAGGCAAAAGGAGCGAAGCAAGATGGCCATGCGGGTTAAGAAAAAGAATTTTTCGAGTTTTACTTATGTAGAAGCGTTTAAGTACTTAGGGATTCAGGAAATCATGCCTTGGAAGTTCTCTGTGGAGCCGATCGCTCCTAGTGAATTCTTTGAAGAAAACCTCAGACAGATTTCTGAGGTGTTTGATTTACAAAGTGGTGAAGAGTCTAAAAAACTCCTGATTGATGCTATTTGCCAGGAGTCACTACGGCAGTTTAAGCACTTAAAAATGTGGAAGGCAGCCCCGCTTTCCGATGAACAAACAACTGGCTATGTGGACTATCTGCTGGCCAAGAAGCGTGCCTATCTCGAAGCACCATTACTGTGCATTATCGAAGCGAAGAAGGACGATTTTGAGCAGGGGTTGTCTCAATGTTTACCTGCTATGAGAGCTTGTCAATATAACAATCAATTACTAGATCAAAATTTGGACATTTACGGCATTGTGACTAATGGAGAGGGGTGGCAGTTCTACAAGCTAACTCTGGATGGATTAGTGTATGGTTCTGAGCTATATGCGATCGGAAATCTGCCTCAAGTTCTAGGAATTTTGAACTTTGTTTTTGAGCAGTGCGAACGGAATTTGTTGGCAGTCTTGAGAGGTGAGTCATGAATTCATTATATGAAACTGATTTTTATGCTTGGACGGTAGAGCAGTCAATGTTGCTTAAGGAGGGGGATTTTAAGCATCTGGATATTCCTAATCTAGTGGAGGAAATTGAGTCGTTGGGGAAGCAGGAGCGTCGAGAGCTAGAGAGTCGTTTAGGAGTTTTAATTGGGTATTTGCTGAAATGGGACTACCAACCCGACAAGCGTACCAAAAGGTGGCGAGCAACGATTCGTGAGCAACGACGGGCAGCACAAAAACTCATTGCCCAGAACCCCAGTCTCAAGACCTATTTGGCAGAGGCGATCGCCGATGCCTATGAAGCTGGTAAGGATCTAGTTGTCAAAGAAACCCCCTTAGATTATGGAGATTTGCCTAAGAATTGTCCCTATACATCCGAACAACTGGTTGACCCTAACTTTCCCAACGATTTGAATCCAGCTAGGTGAGTGAACGTTCTAAGAGGCTAATATGAGCAACTAAACCTTAAATTTTAGAAATGATGGTGATCAGTAGAATACTTGAAAGAATACTTGAACAGGAGGTAAGAAAAGCAAATGAACGAACCACTACTACAGCGAATTTCGATCAATCCAGAGATTTGTCATGGAAAACCTTGTATTCGCGGACTGCGCTACCCAGTTGAGTTTTTGCTCGAATTGCTCAGTTCTGGTATGACTCATGAGGAAATTTTGACTGACTATGATGACTTAGAAGAGGCTGACATTCTAGCAGTTCTATTGTTTGCTGCTCGGTTAAGTCAGGTTAAAAGTATCCATCGATTGGCCTCATGAAGTTCCTTGTCGATGCCCAATTACCCGTAAGACTTGCTCGGTTTCTACAATCCGCAGGCTATGACACGTTGCATACTTGTGACTTGCCGCAGCATAATGCAACACCAGACTCATTCATTAACCAGTTTTCAATCCAGGACCAGCGTGTTGTTATTACCAAATATGCTGATTTTGTTGAATCATTCCTGTTACAGAAACAACCCTATAAATTACTCATTGTTGCTACTGGAAATATTAAAAATCCTGAGATTGAGGAATTACTTCACCAAAATCTTGAACAGCTAGTTATATTGTTAGAATCCCACAACTATATCGAACTTAATCGCTTTGGCATTATCGTCTATCAATGAACTTCGCAAAATCTACAATGCTCAACCGTAACCGCGCCCAACGATATCTCCAGACGTTTGATTTTGAATCCCTGTTTATTGAGGAACTGGGTTGGGATACGGTCGATCGCGTCACCCTGCCCTTC
>CAZHXN010000146.1:2954-3245 GCA_964536415.1 uncultured bacterium | reverse complement strand
ATTGACGGTCACTCTTTCGAGGTGGCTGCCATTGCCCAAAAGCGCGGTTTCATTGTCTACCAGTGCATAACGCCAGAGATTCCGGCGCGGCCAATCCGGGTAAAGCTCGATCGCCAACTGACGGACTACAGCAAATCGCACCTATTGGTGTTTGGGGATGCGGGTAAGACGCAGCAGGAATGGGTGTGGCTAAAACCAGTCCCAGGGAAAAGCGCCAAAGTGCGATCACACTCCTATAAAGTCAGCCAGAATCCAGAGCCGCTGTTGCAAAAGCTGGAGGCGTTGATTGTT
>CAZHXN010000146.1:0-2929 GCA_964536415.1 uncultured bacterium | reverse complement strand
TAACCCATGTGGATGTGGCGCAGAAGGTGAAGCAGGGGTTTGATGTTGAACGGGTTACGAAGCAGTTTTTCCAGGATTTTGAAGGGTTACATCAGCGGTTTTGTTTGGAAATTGAGGGGATTGATTCGGAGAGCGATCGCCGGTGGTATGCTTCGGTTTTGCTCAACCGGTTAATGTTTGTCTATTTCTTACAGCGTCGCTATTTCCTGGATAACGGGGATGCTTCATATTTACAAAATAAACTCAAAGCCTGTCAACAGGAAGGTCAAAACTTTTACCAGTTTCTCCAGGATCTATTCTTTGTTGGTTTTGCTGAGCCGGAATACCTGCGTAATCCGGTGATTCAGCAGCGTATAGGCAAGATTTGTTATCTCAATGGCGGCTTATTCCTCCGCCACACGATCGAGCAAAAGTATCCGCAAATTCAGATTAGCGATCGCGCCTTTTCCGAAGTATTCGACCTATTTTCTCGTTATTCCTGGCATTTAGACGATCGCCCTGATAAAGACCCCTTAGAAATCAACCCCGATGTGTTGGGCTATATCTTTGAAAAGTATATCAACCAAAAAGAATTTGGTGCCTATTACACTCGCCCAGAGATTACCGAGTATCTGTGCGATCGCACCATCAGCAAACTCATCCGCGATCGTCTTACTCCCCTCTCCCCCCTTGGAAGAGGAACCGAGGGGGAGGGCCTATCCTTACTGATTGAAACCTTAGATACCAGCCAATGCGATCGCCTGTTAAATGAAATTTTGCCCACCCTGACGTTACTTGATCCTGCCTGTGGTTCGGGGGCATTTCTGGTAGCGGCAATGAAAACGTTGATTGGCATCTACACCCAAGTTGTAACAAGGGCTAAGTCATTGCTAGAGAACCCTCATTCCCTAACCCCTTCTCCCCCCTTGGGAGAGGAACCGGGGGGGAGGGCAATTTCCCCCCATGAATTGGCAGCAAGGGCAAGAATCACGCAATGGTTGCAGGAGGTGGCCAAGCATCCTTCCTTGGAGTATTACGTTAAAAAACGCATCATCACTGACAATCTCTATGGCGTAGACATCATGGAAGAAGCGACAGAAATCGCTAAATTGCGTCTATTTTTAGCACTTGTTGCCTCAGCCAAAACCGTGAATGACTTAGAACCCCTGCCCAACATTGACTTCAACATCATGGCAGGCAATTCTTTGATTGGACTTATTCGCGTGGATTCTGAAGGATTCGATCGCCTGACTCCCCTCTCCCGTTCTGGGAGAGGGGCCGGGGGTGAGGGCATTGACGGCAGGCGAGAGATTTCCCCCTCATCCCCTAACCCCTTCCCCCACCAGGGGGGAAGGGGAAATAGAGCAACTCCCCTCTCCCGTTCTGGGAGAGGGGCCGGGGGTGAGAGCATACTTCAGGGCAATCTCTTGCAGCCCCTAGCCGCTTCCACCTATCAGCAAATTCTGCGAGATAAAAACCAAAGCATTGCCCTCTACAAAAAACACGCCTTCCAGCAAGACGACCCAGACCTGCCCCAAGAAACCCGCCTACTGCAACTGCGCAATCATATTCAAAAGCTCAATGAAGAAGCCCAAGCCAAATTAAATCAATTACTGTTGGATGAATTTAGCACCAAGCTAGGGATCAAGTATGAGCAAGCCCAACTAGCCGGTAAACCCAAAAAACGAGTACTAAACCTTGCCGATATTAGCGCTTTAGAACCCTTCCACTGGGGCTATCATTTCGACACCGTATTTGCCCGCGGTGGCTTTGATGCCATCATTACCAACCCCCCTTGGGAAATCTTTAAGCCCCAAGCCAAGGAATTTTTTGCCAATCATAGCGACTTGGTTTCTAAAAACAAGATGGACATAAAAGCTTTTGAGAAAGAACAAAAAAAGCTGTTAGACAACCCCGAAATTGCCGCCGCTTGGCTAGACTATCAGAGCAAATTTCCCTATGTGAGTGCTTATTTTCGTTCGGCTGAAGACTATATCAATCAAATCTCGATCGTAAATAGCAAAAAGGCAGGCACCGATATTAATCTCTATAAGCTATTTCTAGAGCGTTGCTACCATCTTTTACGACAAGACGGCGAGTGCGGCATTGTCATTCCCAGCGGCATTTATACGGATCTAGGCACCAAGCAGTTACGGCAAATGCTGTTTTCCCAAACTAAAATCACAGGTTTATTCTGCTTTGAAAATCGTAGGTCAATTTTTGAAGGGGTTGATAGTCGTTTTAAGTTTGTCATTTTAACCTTTGAAAAAGGCGGACAGACCGACTCCTTCCCAGTGCGATTCATGCGGCATGATGTGGCAGAATTAGCAGCTTTCCCGAAACCGGATGACCTTGTATTAGACGTGTCGCTGATCCGCAAGCTCTCGCCTGATTCGTTATCCATTATGGAGTTTAAGCAGCCCATTGATATTGCGATTGCCCAAAAGATGTTGCAATTTCCCTTGCTAGGCGAAAAAATTGAGGGCAAGTGGAACCTCAAGCTGACTACTGAATTTCACATGACCAATGACAGTCATCTGTTCAAAACGGAGCCAGCGCCCGGACGACTGCCCCTCTACGAAGGCAAGATGATCCACCAGTTTACCCATCAGTTTGCCCCACCCCGCTACTGGATTGATGAAAAAGAAGGGCGCAAGGCGCTGTTAGGAAAGAATGGAGTAGATAATAGGCAAAAGCTTGATTATCAACGATATCGATTGGGGTTTAGAGATGTTGCAAGAAATACTGATGAAAGAACAATGATTTGCACAGTAATCCCACCTAATTTATTTGCTGGCAATACACTGATTGTATCTGAACAATTTCATGATCTGAGAGAACTACTCATAGCTATGTCCTGTCTAAATAGCTTCCTTTTTGATTTTTTAATTCGTCAAAAAGTAACATCACACTGCAATATGTTTTATGTTTACTCAACCCCTGTTCCCCG
>CAZHXN010000145.1:0-5795 GCA_964536415.1 uncultured bacterium | reverse complement strand
CGGGCAGGGGGGTTCCCGTTCCCCACACATAGTGAGCCAGGTTCGCCAGGCAGGCTTGAAGGTCGGCCCGGAACAGGGCAAAGCGATCGAACAGCTCGGCAACAGCGGCTTCGCGATCGCGGCGACTTTGGACCAGCGATCGGTGGACTTGGTTGGCTCGTGCCTGCCGGATCAGGGCCAGTTCGTCAAGATAGTCCTCGACATCGGTTTGCAGGGATTGGTAATAGGTAGCCAGATTTTGTAGCAATTCAGCCTGATCCCTGAGCCGTTGTGCGTGGGTGTCGGCCAGGAAGGCTTGGGTGTCAGCCCGTAGTGCGGCTACACGGGTTTGGATTTCCGTAATATCCAGTTGCAAATCCTGGCGCAGGGCGGCTACCGTCTCACTCAACCGGGCACGAAAATCCCCTAGGGACCGCATGAGTGCTTCGGCCATCTGGGCGCGTTCCTGAGCGGTCAGGGTGAGGAATTGGGCGGTTTGGACCTGGAGCGATCGCACAAAATCATCCAGTTGTTGGATCAGGGCTGCTGCCATTGCCTGCCGATTGGCCCCCGCACTGGCCAGAAATTCTGCCGTTTGCTGTTTGAGCGCCTGCACAAAGGCTTGCAGTTGTTTGGCGACCGCAGCCGCAGCGGCCTGCCGTTCGGCAGCAGAATCAGAAAGAAACTGGGCAGTATCCGCCTTGAGAAGACGGACAAATTCATCGAGATCCTGGGCGACGATCGCCGCGTTGATCTGGCGTTGTTGCTGGGCATTACTCAAAAATGCCTGAGTTTCCTGCTGTAGGGATTGGCGAAACTGTTGTAACGCATTGCGAACCTGTTGAAATTGGGTCTGCCGTGCCCGGTTTTCACTGGCTAGCCCCACCCGAAAAAGGCCCAGATCGGTGCGCAGTTGCTCCGCCTCCTGTTGCAGTTGGGCCTGAATCGTCGTTAATTGCTGGCGAACTTCTGCTTGCCGCGTTTGGACATCCTGTTGTCGTTGCTGCCGTGCGGCCTGCCACACATCCTTGAGAGCCACAATCCTTTCCCCCGCTTGTGCATAAACCGTTGATTACAAGTGGTAGATGAGGCAGGGGAGCCAAATATGACTCCCCACCTTTCCTGGCTTAAGCAGCGGGAACCGCCGCTTGGGCCGTCAAGCCAACCGCTTCGGCATACTTCAGATAGGTTTCTACTGAAGCAATCACGATCCGGGCCTCAACGGCCAACAGTTCAATCCCCACCAAGGAAACCCGCACCCATGCATCAACCACAATCCCTTTGTCCAGGATGCGATCGACCACTTCTGCCAAGCTAGACGAGGAGTTTACTTTTTCAACAGCCATGTCTTTACGTCTCCAAAAATTAAGGGTTCGGAAATGGGTGTACGTCACCTCTCTCGATTTAACGCTGGACTGATGACCTGTTCCGGATGAAATTTGAGAAGAAATTCAAGGTTTTGATCCGTTAATTTTAGACCGTGTTCCCCATGAGTTTCGCTCTACTTTATCCAAGGTTCCAGGTAACCTGCCAAAACGCTCGTCAAGCGAGGAAAGCACCCAGCGTCAGCCTCTCTCCCACGAGAGGGCAGGCTGCAAAAATAGAAATTCAGCTATAACAAAACCGAAAATAGCTATCCCATTACAGTCATGAGATGACTACCCAACGATGGCTTAGAAGTTCATTAGATAATTGACGATAGATTCCCCGCTAAAGTGACTAGATGCATCCAGCCCAGATCGGCATTTTAAAGATGCTTCTAGTATCAGTATTGACAAGGTTGAACGCTTAATCCCGCCTTGAAATAATCATTTACAAAATTTGGTCACGATCGCTGCATCCGATCGTCAAACCCTGCCAAAAACGAGTACCTGTGTTACCCTACCTAGCGGCGACCCCTAATCTCGATATTCCGCACGGGTGAATCTCTGCACCCGTAGCAGGGAATCGAGCGGCGAAGTATTAAAGATTGCCAAAGAGGTCGTACACTGGCACTGCACCAAGGTGGCCCGCTTGGCAGTAAGTGCTCACCCGGATCTAGAGTTGATCTAGGGTAGCGATGCTATCCTAACACTGAATTTTTGGGAAAGGGGGTAGTGCAAGCAACCCTGAAGCAAAATCAAGCCTGTTCGTGACATTTCGTTTCTCAGGCATGAGTGTGTGCTGGCACCTATATCAATATAGATGACGAACAGATAACGAACGATAGATAACGATCAACATCAGTAACGCTGCTGGCTGCGGCTAATCCGGAGAATTTTCCGCGAAGGTAGTAACAAAATTTTCTGAGTCCTTCAGATAGGCCGATGGGTAATCCCTGACCCTCATCTCCCGTTCTGGGAGAGGGATGTAGGGTGAGGGCTGTCAGACTGGGGATGCCCCTTAAGCCGATCGTTGTTGCGTAATACTGGCAAAGGCTTGTTCAAAATCCTGGGATGTAATCTGGATTGTGGTGGGGTCAGTTTCCCCTTGGGCGCGATAGCGACGAATCGCTGCCAGCGCGGCTTGGTTGCTCAGGTGGGCTAAGTCTGCACCGTTCCAGCCCTCGGTTTGGTCTGCCCAGTCGGCGAGGGAGACGCTATCGAGAGGCCGATCGCTATTATGGACTTGTAAAATGGCCAAGCGACCGTCGCGATCGGGGAGATCCACCTTAAGTTGTAATTCCAATCGTCCTGCCCGGAGTAACGCCGGATCAAGGCTATCGGGGCGGTTCGTCGCGCCAATAACGACGATCTGGCTTTGGTGCTGCACGCCGTCTAACTCGGTGAGGAATTGACCGACGACGCGATCGCTCACCCCAGAATCGCCACTATTGCGCCCACGGGCCGGGACGAGGGTATCAATCTCATCAATAAACACCACACAAGGAGCCGCTTGCCGTGCCTTGGCAAAGATTTCGCGCACGGCCTGCTCCGAAGCACCGACCCAACGGCTCAGCAGTTCCGGGCCGTTCACTGCGATGAAATTTGCCCGTGCCTGGGAGGCCACCGCTTTGGCCAGGAGGGTTTTGCCCGTACCGGGCGGTCCCCAGAGCAAAATGCCACGGGGAGCCTTGGCTCTGGTCTGTTGATAGAGTTTGGGATAGAGCAGGGCACCTTCCACCGACTCGCGCAGGGTTTGCTTGATGGCGTCCAAACCGCCAATCTCTGCCCACGGCACATCGGGGGTTTCTACGGTCACCGATCGCAGCACCGATGGTTTCACTTCCCGCAGGGCGGCCAGGAAATCAGTCTGGGTAATTGCTAATGTTGCCGGGGAGGGGGCTTCCAGGGAGGGGACCGATCGCCGTAGGGTGGCATAGGCGGCTTTCTGGCACAGGGCCTTGAGATCGGCTCCAACAAACCCCACCGCCAGATCAGCAATCGCCGCCAGATCCACGGTTGCTTCCAGGGGCATCGTCCGCGTCAGGATGCGCAAAATTTCTAGGCGACCGTCGCGATCGGGCACCCGGAATTGCACCTCGCGATCGAAGCGGCCCGGACGGCGCAGGGCGGGATCAATATGATCGGGTCGATTAGTTGCGGCGAGGACGATCACTCCCTGGGTTTGGGCAAAGCCATCCATGAGGCTGAGCAATTGGGCTACGAGGCGTTTTTCCACTTCGCCTTCGACTTTGCTGCGATCGGGGGCAAGGCTATCAACTTCATCAATAAAGATCAAACAGGGGGCCGATCGGGTGGCTTTTTCAAATAGGCTGCGCAGGCGGGCTTCGGCTTCGCCGTAGTATTTGCCCATGACTTCAGGACCGGCGATCGCGATGTAGTTCACCCCTAGATCTTCGGCTAAGGCACGGGCAGTGAGGGTTTTTCCGGTTCCCGGCGGTCCCACCAGCAGCACCCCACGGGGCGGTTCGAGGCCCAGTTGCCGGAGCAGATCCGGGCGTTTGAGGGGGAGCGCCACTAATTCTTTCAGTTCCGCTAGGACAGGGGCTAACCCACCCACGTCTTGCAGGGAGGGCGTCAAGGCGGGTTCAGGATTATGGGTGCTGGCCGAGGCGGGCGGTGGGGTAATAATCGGGTCCGACTCAGGCGACGGTGGGGCCGGATTAGGATTAGCAGTGGGGGATGGGCCAGTCGGGGCGCTCGATCGGCCTCGGTTAACGGTAAAGGGCGGTTCTGCGGCGGGCGATGGTCGCGTTTGGCGGGGGATGCTGCTGAACGATCGTGAATGGATCTGAAATTCGGTTTTGAGTTCCCCCCGTTCGGCCTTTTCCTCCAGGGTCTTGGCGAGTTCCAGTAATTGCTCAAACCCCTTAAATAGATCGTTCATGCTGCCGCCTCTGTGTGCTTATTTTCCAGTGTATCCAGACCTGACGGAAGATCGCGGGGCGGATATCCCTGCCTGGGGCGGGACGGTTCCCGTGCGCGATCGTACTGCGTCTTTAGCGGAGAATCGCATCGCGTCTCTCCCGGTGCCGGGTTATCTCACCATACGGGTTTTAGCAGACGGGATCAGGAGGGCGATCGCGCTGGGGGAGGGACCGAAGCATCAGGAGTGAGGGCTGCCAGAAATTGTTGGCGGGACACGGGAGGAGCGGTATCACTCCCGCGACCGGGGAAGCACAGGATCGATACCCCTAAGCGATCGACAATCTTTAGGCATCTGATAGGAACTCAATGTCAGAAAGTATAGCTGATAAGCTTTCTCCGATGCTGGAGCGATTTTACTCCCTCTGAAGTGACAAAAGAGGGATAGGACTGGAAACTGAAGAGCAGTGCTCCTGCAGAGACGCTGCGCGATCACCTCTGAAGGCTAACATCGGAGAAGGCTAGGGGAAAATGCGGCCATTTAAGGCTAAATAGGTTTGAGCGTGTATCCCAGCCAGATCCCACAAGGCTTTGAGTTACCCATCAACGAGTTGCCCATCCACAAGATTACCCACTACCTTCCCGTTCCCACTTGGTCCGATCGCCAAACCTGGATGGTCTGATCAAAACTGCTGCTAAACAGAGTTTTGCCATCGGGGCTAAAAGCTAACGCCGTCACGACATCCGTATGTCCCGTGAGGGTGTTCACCGCTTGACCAGCTTTCAGATGCCATAGCTTGACCGTATAGTCCTCACCGCCACTGGCGAGCAGGGTATATTTGGGGCTAAAGGCTAGAGTTCGGACGGTCTGGCGATGACCGTGCAGGGTTTGATGGGGCTGGGGCGAAGGGACAACGGTATTGGACCAGAGATGGATTTGACCGGTGTGATCGCCCGTCGCGAGGGAGTACCCATCGGCACTAGCCGCTAAGCTAGCGATTGGCTGCTCTTGAGCAATGGGTAAGTGGAGCAGTTCGCTAGTCCGCCAGCGATAGATACAGATCAGGGCATCTTCTCCCCCGCTATAGGCCACCTGCTTATCGGGACTCATAGCTACTGCCCCAACCGGTCCCTGGTGGCTTTTCGCCATGCGGATGAGCTTACCGGCACTTAAATTCCAGAAGCAGACCTTACCCTCGGCATCACCACTAACCAGGACTTTGCGATCGGGACTGATGGCCAGTGTCTGAATCGGGCTGTTGTGCCCCGTCAGGGTCCGAATCAAACTGCCATCCCGGACATACCACAGCTTAATTGTGCCATCCTTTCCCGCACTCGCTAGGATCTGACCATCCGGACTAAAGGCCACGCTCCACACCTGATCGCTATGATCCGCGAGGGTAAAGAAAGGCTGCCCCGTTTGCAGGTTCCACAGATACACCTGGGTATCCCAACTGCCACTGGCTAGAATCTTGCCATTGGGACTCAGGGCGATCGCGGCAATGCGATCGTGGTGCCCCAGTAAGGTTTGAACACTATGCCAGACAGTCGGCGGCGGTGCAGACGGTG
>CAZHXN010000144.1:0-5842 GCA_964536415.1 uncultured bacterium | reverse complement strand
CGTGGGTATTCAACAGGCGATCGCCTGTAGTCCGATACAGACACCCCCGCCCCCGCCCCATCGCACGTGGGAAACTTTTTTCGCCCAGCACCGCCCCAGCGTGACCCCACCGAACCTGATCAGCCTGCTGCTAACCCGCCAGACCCAACGTCAGGAAGATGTCTGGCGACAATTGGTCAGTAACCGCAAGCAAGCCGAAACGGTTGAATTACTCCAACGCCAGCATGAGAGCGCCCAAACAGAAATTCGACTCAAGGATGAACTGCTATCCATGGTGGGCCAGGAACTGCGCACCCCCCTGACCAACATGAAAACCGCCTTAACTCTCTTAGATTCCCCAAACTTGAAGGTGCCCCAGCGGCAACGCTACATGGACCTGCTCCGGACCGCCTGCGATCGCCAAACCGCTCTGATTAATAGTGTGCTGGATCTCCTGCAACTCGATCAGGAAGCCACCCAGGAACCCCAAGCCCTACACCTGAGTGATCTGGTGCCCGGTGTCGTCAGTACCTACCAGCCCCTCGCCCAAGAACGGGGGATTGGTCTGTTTTATACGGTGCCCGATAGCTTGCCGACCATTACCGGACTGCCCGCCTGGATACGGCAAATTGTGATCCACCTCTTGCACAATAGTCTCCAATATACGCCGCCCGGTGGCCAAGTCTGGGTACAAGCCAGCCAACAGGGAGATACCATCTTGCTGGAAGTGCGCGATACCGGTATTGGGATTCCCCCTGACGAACACCGTCGTATCTTTGAGCCGTTTTATCGCCTACGCCAAACGCAGCCTCAACCCGAAGTCGAAGGAGCTGGCTTAGGGTTAACGATCGTGCAACACTTGGTCCAACGCTCCAATGGGGCAATCACAGTCAAAAGTCAGCCAGGGGAGGGGAGCACTTTTCGCGTTCAGTTGCCGATCGTGCACCCTTAGTTGGGCACTTCAGAGCAGAAGTGGCCCGGTTCCAGATCAGGCCACCCCTAACAGTTGAAAAATTCGTTGTTCCAAGCGGGCCAAGTGCTCAGTCGCTGCGGTCTGCTGGACCAGGGACTGGTGAAGATAGGTTAAGGTTTCTAGTTCAGCGACAACGGCCCCCCGCTAGTGGATATCAGGGTAGAGTCCACTCAATACCTGGTCTAAATCCAGATCACCGGGATCAGGCCTGTCCACAAGGGGCATCAAGGGGCATATCGACACAGGCCGCATCCACACGGGCCGCATCCACACGGGCCATGTGATCGTGCACAGCAGTGGAGCGGAGAGAAGCAACAGGATTGAATGACATTATTTGAATGACATTATATTTTATAGGAACCTGTAAAGGGGAACCTCTAACCTCTCCTCTAGCGTAGAAGGAAGATTGTTCCTTGGCTAGACTAAAAGAGACGGTTCCGATGAAGTTGCTGCAAAGATCGGGTAACCTAGGTGAACCCTTGGTTAACGGAGGGCATTGGGGGTACACCGTGACAGCCACACGTTAGATTGGAGAGGGGGCTGGCTGGCAACCCCAACGGTACTGGAAGTCGCTCTCAGGCGTTGGCCAAAGTTGACCGAAGTTAACCTAAACGGTGGAGTGTGAAAACGGGGAGTTCTTATGATTATTTGCCCGAACTGTAGTCATCAAAATCCCGATGGGGCGGTTCAGTGTGAGTCCTGTTATACTCCCCTGCCGGCCACGTTGACGTGCCCCAGTTGTGGTGCAACGGTCCAGGCAGATGCCCACTTCTGTGGCCAGTGTGGCTTTAATCTCAAAAGTGCGGCTCCCTTGCCTGAAACGGAGGTGATGTTGCAAGGCCCCACAACCGCAGAACCAGAGGCTGACAATTGGGTTAACATGGACCCGTTGGTCCCTCCCGACCCCCTTGCCATTCCACCCCTCCCCGACTTGGCAGAATTATCCGAGCCTGCGTCCAACGCGGTAGGCATGGCTGTACCGGGTGGGCAGGAGGCGACCTTTGCAACGTTGCCGGAGGTGTCGGCCACGCCAACGCCAGTTCCGGCTGTCCCCGCGCCACCGATCGCGGGACAACGCACCCAACTGCAACAGCAAACGGCTCGGTTGCTCCACCTCCAAACCAACACCACCCTGGAATTACCGCAAGGGTTAACGGTGATCCACCTGGGTAAACCCAATGATCGGATTCCACCGGATGTGGACGTGTCTGGGTTCCCGAATTCCGATATTGTGTCACGGGTTCATGCGGATATCCGTCTGGAAGGGGATGACTATTACTTGGAAGATGTGGGCAGCGCCAATGGCACCTATGTCAATAATCTGCCGCTTGCCCCTGGGAATCGGCACCGGCTGCGTCCGGGTGATCGGATTGCCCTGGGTAAGGGCGATTTAGTCACCTTCCTGTTCCAACTCACGTAACCTTTTCGGCTGGGCGATCGCTCAGAAACAGGTCGAGCCTCAAAGAAATTGATACACTAATGGCTAGGCTTAGCCTTGTCATTGTGCCCCAGCCCTCGTCGGCTGAAGAAAGCACTATAAACGGCCTAGCTGCTGCCCCTAGCGATCGCCTGCCTGTACAGATGGGGAGCATGATGCCACCCCTCTTCAGGTCTTGTCATTATTATGCGTACCTTAATTATGCGTCCCCTAGCGTGATTACCCTGAAGCTGCTACACCCGCTCCAGTCAACCCCGATTCAGGTCTGGTCATTTGATCAGGAGTCGGTCATTCGGATTGGGCGATCGACTGATAATCAGGTGGTTCTGTACAGTGCGGTTGTTTCGCGCAACCACGTCGAGCTACGCTATACCAACCGGCAGTGGGAACTGGTGAACCTGGGCAGTAATGGGACCTATATTGATGGCCAACGGGTCTCCCAAGTGCCGGTCACGGATGGCATGGTGATTCGCCTCGCCCGCTCAGGACCCCACATCCAAATCCACCTCGATACGACCCCACCAGGGGGACGCTTAACGAAGGCCAGCGTGGCAGCTACGTCTGGTACCCCCAAGGCAACGACGCCCTTGCTCGGGACTGGGATCAGCGGTGACGATGTTGATCAAACCCGACCCGGTCCTACCCACCTGCCTCCGACCGAGATGCCACCCGATCCCTTTGCCCACGCGCCGCCCACCCCACTGCAACTCAATCTGGCAGAGGGGGCAGAAGGCGGTGTCACCCAAACGCTCAGGCCCCCGCCGATAGCGGCGCAGAGGGGGGGAACGATCAGTCGGGTCACTAGCCCGCCCCTGTGTACCCACGAGCGAGCTACCCCCGATCGGTTGTTTTGTTTAGATTGTGGTCAACCGCTCCGGGTGCTGCAAACTGTGGGGAATTATCAGATCATCCGGATCATCAGCCAGGATAATGTGGGGATTACCTATCAAGGGTGGCGCAATGGTCAAAGTTATGTGATTAAGACCCTGAATTCCAACTACTGGCTACGGCATCCGGAAGTGATGGCAGGGTTTGAGAAAGAGGCCAAGCGACGACGCCAATTGCGGCATCCTGGTTTACCCCGTTTTGTGGATCTATTTCCGGTGGCCGGCCAGCCCTACCTGGTCAATGAGATGATCTATGGTCTCAACCTGGCAGAGTGGATACAGCAGTACGGTGCAGTGCCCCAGTCGCAGGCGATCGCCTGGATACTGCAAGTGTGCGATATTTTGGATTATATGCATAGCCATTCGCCACCAATTTTGCACGGCGATGTAAAACCCAAAAACTTGATTCGACGCGCAGTCCCCAAACAGGACTATGAGATTGCCCTCGTAGACTTTGGAATTATTCAGAATCTGGTGCCCGCCCGTGATACGTGGTTCACGCCGAAGGGGTTTATGGCCCCGGAACAACGGGCAGGCAAGGCGGTTATCCAATCCGATCTCTATTCCTTGGGTTACACCCTGACGTACCTCCTCACGGGTAGTAAGCCCCTGCCCCTTTACGAATATGAAGAAACGGGTTGGCAGTTCACCACCGGAGCCGTGGCGGGAGTATCGCCCGCGATCGCCCAAGTGATCCAGCAAGTAACCCACCCCCAACCCGACAGACGCTTTCCTTCGGCCAGGGCATTGGCAGCCAAACTGCGGCAATTCCTCTAAAAAAAGCGAATGGCCCAACCCGATCGCTCCGCTCCAGCCAACCGCGTCACGAACATAGCGCAACCCAGATGACAGCGATCGCTATATACTACTGGCATAATGGTTAACTATGTAGTTATTGAAGTAACGATTGAATCGTGCATAGTCAGGTGCCATCCAACCTTTGATCGGCTCAGCCTCCCTTGTTGCCCCTATTGGTTATAGATATCAGCCATGCCCACCCCTAAGCTTTCTCATGCTGATCCGGCCATTTTGGCAGCCGTTGCCGACTATTTTAAGGTGTTGTCCGAGGTGAGCCGTCTGCAAATTTTAAACCACCTGCGATCGGGCCCAATGAATGTCATGGAACTGTCTGATGCGACAGGATTGGGGCAGGCAAATCTCTCCAAGCATCTCAAGGTCTTGACCCAGGCCGGGATTTTATCCCGCAGCCCCAAGGGAACCAGTGCCTACTATGAGATTATTGATCCCGTCATCTTCAAGTTTTGCGAATTGGCCTGCGATCGCATTAGTGAGCGAGTGCTGCAACAGGCCGAGAGCTTCGCCAAACTCCAGGCATAGTCATGGAGGCAGGGGGGCAAGGGGGGCGATCGGTCTGAGCAGAATGCGTTTTGAAGCAGTGCAGCCAGGACTCAAGAGACGCATAGTCTCAAGTGTGGATAGGACGTAGGACAGGATATAGGACATTATGGATAAAGCAGCCTTGCTGCAACGGTATGCAGCCGGAGAACGGCACTTTCAGCGGGTAAACCTTCGAGAAAGTGATTTAATGGGCATGGCGTTAACTGCCGTTGATTTCCAAGGCGCTGACTTACGGCAAGCTCGACTGGGCAAGGCTTTGTTAGTCCAAGCCTGTCTGCGGGGGGCCGATCTGAGTGAGACGATTCTATGGGGCACGGATTTACAGCAGGCCGATTTAACCACGGCGATTCTGCGCGAGGCCGATTTAAGTGGGGCAAACCTGTGGCGGGCCCAGTTAACCCAGGCCAATCTGATCAAGGCGAGCTTGTCTGGGGCCAACTTGAGTGAAGCGATTCTGGTCCAGGCAATCCTGTACGAGGCCGATCTGCGCCCCAGTTCTGATCAATGCACAAACCTGGCCCACGCCAATCTCCAGGGAGCCGATCTCAGCTATGCCGATCTGGGCGGGGCAATTTTACACCACGCCAATTTGGACCGTGCCAAACTCTGTCGGGCGAATCTGAGCCAACGGATGCCGTGGGGTGCCCTCGTGACTGATCTGACGGCGGCCAGCCTGCAGGGAGCCAATTTAAGCTATGCCAACCTGCGAGGGGCTGTGCTGCGTCAGGCCAATTTACAGGGGGCCGATCTGACTGGGGCCGATCTGACCGGGGCCGATCTAACCGGGGCCATCCTGCCCGATCGAGCCGAGCTAACCTCGTCCTAACCCCCCATGATCATGATCTGTTGCCCCTGGGGAGAGAGGGCATAGCCCAAGAAGGCTTGTACAGCAGGTGATGCGGGATTTTTATACACGTAGTACAAGGTGCGTTGATAAGGATAACTCGGCGAGTCGGGCATGACCCCATTGACGGGAACGGAGCGGACGGTGCGCTGAGTGGCAATCTGGGCATAGGTGGCATAACCAATGCCGTCGACACCGAGGGCTTGGAGCATAGGGGTTGTGGCATCACGGGGCAACGTGGCAATATTGGGGGTGGTGCCAAATTCCTGACCGCGCAACACTATTTCCTTAAACGCCTGGTGGGTGCCACTGACGGCGGGCCGGTTGATCACGCGAATAATGGCATTAGGGCCACCCACCTG
>CAZHXN010000143.1:0-6068 GCA_964536415.1 uncultured bacterium | reverse complement strand
ATACCCGCCGTTGACCGACGAGGGGCACCAGGGTCACCGATCGCGTATCCCCAGGCTCAAACCGAATCGCTGTGCCTGCCGGAATATCTAACCGCATCCCGCGTGCCTGCTCCCGCTCGAAACTCAGCGCCGAGTTGACTTCATAGAAATGGAAATGGGAGCCAACCTGGATCGGGCGATCGCCCTGATTGGCCACGGTCAGCGTCACGGTTGGCCGATTTGCATTGAGTTCGATCGTGCCGGGTTCGACCAGCAATTCACCAGGAATCATGGGGGGATCTCTCCTAGGGGGAAATTGGCACTCACTTCAGGAATACCTGCTCAGCCATCATTGTAAACGGGGTAAACGGGGAACCAAGCTGCGCTACGGCCTTGCATGACCTGTCCCCTCAGCGATCGGCCTCATGGCCACGGCTCCCGTTCGCCAGGTTGCCTTCCCCAGCCCAACGCCTGCCCCCCAAGGGTGATATCTTGGTTGGGAATCAGAGGCGTTGACGGCAGCGAGATTTCCCATGCAAGCAGACTGGCAAGTCGCCAAACCCTACACCGATATCCTGTACCACAAGTGGGAGGGGATCGCCAAGGTAACGATTAATCGGCCCCATAAGCGTAATGCCTTCCGCCCAGAAACGATCGTCGAAATGTACGATGCGTTTTGGGATGCGCGGGAAGATCCCCAAATTGGGGTCGTTCTACTCACGGGCGCGGGTCCCCATACGGATGGGAAGTATGCCTTCTGTGCGGGTGGTGATCAGAGTGTGCGTGGGCAGGCGGGCTATGTGGGGCAGGATGGGGTGCCGCGTCTGAATGTGCTGGATCTCCAACGGCTGATTCGCTCCATGCCCAAGGTGGTCATTGCCCTGGTGGCCGGGTATGCGATCGGCGGTGGCCATGTTTTACATATTGTCTGTGACTTAACGATCGCGGCGGACAATGCCATTTTTGGCCAAACTGGGCCGAAGGTTGGCAGCTTTGACGGGGGCTTTGGGGCCAGCTATCTCGCCCGTATTGTGGGTCAGAAAAAAGCACGGGAGATCTGGTATCTGTGTCGCCAATACACCGCTCAGCAAGCCCTAGAAATGGGCCTTGTTAACCACGTCGTCCCGGTGGCAGACCTGGAAGCAGAAGGGATTCAATGGGCCAGGGAAATTTTGGCGAAAAGCCCGATCGCGATCCGATGTCTCAAGTCCGCCTTCAACGCCGACTGTGATGGACAAGCCGGACTTCAGGAACTAGCGGGGAATGCAACCTTGCTTTACTACATGACGGAAGAAGGCAGCGAGGGCAAACAAGCCTTCCTGGAAAAACGCCCCCCCAATTTCCGCCAATACCCCTGGCTTCCCTAATCTTTGGGTTTTTCTCGGCTTTCTGGATGTCTTCGTGTCTTGGAGGAGTGTCGTGTTGTGAACTCTCCGTGTCCTCAGGGTGTTGTCATTGCTTCACGTTCACGATCGCTCCCCCGCCGATCGCTGTTCGCGTAGAGGCTCCTCAGGAGAGTCGCAGCCGTGGGCACGGCACAGGTGAGATGACCAGATAAATCCTGCTAGCAGCAACAGCAGTTGGATCAAACCGGGCGCTAGCCAAAAGCTAGCCACCAACCCAAACAGACTAATCGTCAGAAAAAACAAAGAGAAGACCTCTTGAGTGCGGCGACTGAGGTAAGCAGTCGCGATCGTCACAACCACGGCGACCCAAAAAAAACTGTGTATCTCCATAGGACAAATCCTTCCGCATAACCCAGCGAATGGCGCTCTAGTAAATTCCCACGCTTCAGCCCCGATCGGGCAGACACCTCGACCTTATCCTCGATCGCCCGTTTTTGATCGCCTCTAGCGCTGTCAATAGTTAATTATATACTCAAACAGTTATAGACTATCCAGGGAATTGAAGGGGAGATGTCCAAGGGGATCGCTTTTGATCCCGATTTTCTTCTTACTGTCAGCCTGTTACTGTCAGCCTAGCACTGGGTCAGCTTGCCTGAATTTCCTGGTCCCGAGTGGCCTTGGCAAAATGGTGACTCCTCGATGGGGACTGTCATCGTTAGAATCACCGTTACAATTTGTTACGGAAACACCACTCATCCCAAAGAACTATGTGGGCCAGTACGATTACAGCATATTTGCACTATCTCAGTTTTATGGTGGCGTTCGGAGCGCTGATTTTTGAAGCTTCCCATCTCAAGAAAGACCTCACCCTCCAGGAAGCTTGGCGCATCGTGATTGCTGACAGCCTCTATGGCATTGCGGCCTTGGGGGTCCTGATTACGGGGATTCTCCGGGTCCTCTACTTCGGACAGGGAACTCACTACTACCTGGATAACCCCGTGTTTTACACCAAGGTGGCGATTTTCCTGATCGTTGGCACCTTCTCCCTGTATCCCACCCTTTCCTTCATCCTCTGGATACCGACCCTGCGGCAGGGCCAGATTCCCACGTTGGCACTGCCCAAGGTCGATCGCCTGCTCGGTATCATTCGCTTGGAACTGGTCGGTTTTACCCTGATTCCCCTCTTTGCAGCCATGATGGCACGGGGGATTGGTCTGAGTTAGGGCCTAGTGGTAGCGCTGGGGTCGCGATCGACCCCAGGGGCGTAGTCGCAAGGCTGCGCCCTTTTTCATGGGGGGCATGGGTGAGGATCGTATGAATGCCTGGAATGGTGATCTATGGCTCCACCGGCTAGTCGCAAGACAACTGGAATGTAAAACTTTATGACAAACTCCGCGATCGTAATGCTGGATACAGACGAATTCACCTGTGCTTGCGAAATAAAACTTCAAATTTAATGTCCCAACGATCGTCTTCCGTAAGTTTTTTTGCTTATTGAAAAGTCTAGAAATGCTAAGCTTTTATACTTATTTTTGCTAACTTTATGTGCTGAAGTCCTTGTTTTTTCGTGGTATTTTTGATTTTTTCGCCGATCGATGAATATAGAGAAATCACTTTAGAAAACTTTTCTTTTGGTGCATAGGATCACGGAAAACATCTGATATCATGTCATCAAATGAGGAAGATTACATTGTTAATCGTTCCGATTTCAGCTTTGAAGTTCTTTTTATCACCGAATCACCTGCCAGCCTAAGTATGCGTGAGGAGAAGCCATCACCGATCGCTGGTCAGGGGAGCTTGTTATCGCTATTTGAGGGAAAAATCATGCAAAATATCCATCCAATGAACCACACCCGTCAACGTCGTGTGATCAATCGTCCCCTATCGAATGCGGAAGCCTTTGCTCTTTTTATTATGGGAGTTGGGTTTATTAGTAGTTTGGCATTAGTTATGGTTTATACCCTGTGGGGAAGCAGTGTTGCCTAGCGTCGATTATCTTCGACAATTGCCATGAAAATTGCGAGGGAGGGGAATGTGGCAAGAGAGCGATCTTGGCCAGATTCCCCCATCTTTTTGTCCAAATTAGCCGGTTGTCCAAGTTAGCTGGCGTGGGCCAGTTGCCAGCAGGCTTGCGCGATCGCCCAGTCCTCTTCGGTATGAATGGCTAGCACGTCTACGGTCGAATCGGGCGTGGCCAGGGAAACATCCTTGAGATTTTGGGCATTGCGATCGCGGTCTAAGCGTAAACCTAAAAAGGCTAAGCCAGCACAAACATCCGCTCGTACTTCTACCGAATTCTCACCGACACCAGCGGTAAAGACGAGGGCATCGAGGCCCCCTAAGGCAGGTAACAGGGCACTAATTTCTGTTCGTAATCGATAGATATACAGGTCGTAGGCCAATCGGGCACGTTCATGGCCCGTGGCGATCGCGGCTCGGATTTCACGCAAGTCATTGCTTAACCCCGACACCCCCTTTAAACCCGACTCCTGGTTGAGCAGGCGATCAAGGTCATCAACCGTGTAGCCGTGGTGGCGCAGTAAGTGCAGCAGGATGCCGGGATCAATATCGCCCGATCGTGCCCCCATCATCAACCCAGCCAGGGGGGTAAAGCCCATTGTGGTATCGACGCAACGACCGTGGGCGATCGCGGCGAGGGAGCAACCATTCCCCAGGTGACAGGTGATCAGGCGTAGATCTGCCAGGTCCCGTCCTAAGCAGTGGGCAGCCCGTTCAGCAACCGATTGGTGACTAATGCCATGAAAGCCATACTTACGAATCCCCTGTTGGTAAAGTTCGTAGGGAATGGCGTAGGTCGCGGCGGTGGGTGGAATATCGGCATGGAAGGCGGTATCAAACACAGCCACCTGGGGAACCGAGGAACCCAAAATGTGCTCGATCGCCACTATGCCCTGAAGATTGGCGGGATTATGGACCGGGGCAAATTCGGCAAAGTCAGCGATCGCCTGTTTTACCTCATCGGTAATCCAGGTACTTGCCCGATACCGTTGTCCCCCATGCACCACCCGATGGCCCACGATCGCGATCGCGCTGGGGTCAGCGATCACCTCGGTCTCACCCTGCCAGAGGGTATTGAGCAACTGCTGGAGAACTTTGGGTTGGTCGCGATCGTGAATGGTCTGCTGCCAGGAGATACCACTAGCCGTTTTAACCTTAACGGTTGCAGCGTCCACTGGGTAGGTCCAATCGATGAACCCTTCCCACAGCGGGGGGGTCGGATCAGGAGGGAGGCGATACGCCTTCGGCGTCGCGAAGCTATCGGCCAGCCGATATAAGCAACTCTTCTGGCTACTCGACCCTGCATTTAGAACCAGGATATGCATGATTAACGTTTCCTTTCGGCAGGCACCCCTACCCTACCAGAAGCTTATTTTCATCTGTCAAGTTTGCTGCTTAACATCAGTACATCAGTGCAACCCAAGGAGCGCAACCCAGTTGAGCAAGTAGGAAGCCCTTGTCAGCAACTGCCGCCATCACCGCCACCAGTAGTCTCGCCTTCCCCAACACTGCTCCCCTTGCGATCACTCATGTCACGATCGCGATCGATGTCTAGATAGAAACGGGGGGCATCTCCCCAATCTCTATCAGCCTTCTTATGGCTCTAGCCAGGTGATTTTTGGAAATAGTGCGCGGTAGAGACAAAACATGGCCCATCCAATAGGGCTATAAGAATTCAGAGTTAGTCGATGACTGCAAGCGAATCTTGCAGGAAATGCGAGAGAAGGGTGAACGCGATCGGCTGATTCGACAGTGGTTTTTACTTCAGTAAGTAGAAATACTTGATTGGCTATCCAATTGCGACATACGGTGTACTGTAATTGCGACATTCGCAACATTTCGTTTCATTTAGATCAGCCATAGAGGTAGAGCAATCGTCTACGATCGCGGCAACCCTTAGTAAAGATATAGGAAAATTTAAGATTAAGAGCGGGTATCATTGTTACATTTGGATGTAACGTTACGGAGAGTGTCAAACCATTGCAAAGCTCCAGTCCTGACACTAGATTCGATATTGCTGCCATCGTCCGGGGCTACGCTCAGGGCTATTTTTTAATGGCTAATGAGAGTGATGATACGGTGGGCTGGTATACCAGCAAGCAACGGGCGCTCATTCCCCTTGATCATCGATTTAGCTACCCTAAATCCTTGCGACGTATCTTAAACCAGGACCGATTTACGATCGCCATCAATCGTGACTTTTTAGGTGTAGTAGAGGGGTGTGCTAATCGGGAAAGTACCTGGATTGCACAACCCTTAAAAGAGATTTATTGGGAACTCTATAAAACAGGTTGGGCCTATAGTTTTGAAGCTTGGCAAGGTGAACAGTTGGCGGGAGGCATTCTCGGTATCGTCATTGGCGGGGCATTCATGGGAGAATCCATGTTTTATCAGATACCAGAAGCTTCAAAAGTCGCAATGGTTAAGTTGGTCGAACGGTTACGCGATCGACGATTTCTCCTGTTTGATGCCCAGATTAACAATCCCCATCTAGAGCGTTTTGGTGCTTATGTTATAAATAACAAACAATATAAACGTTTATTGCAGCAAGCCTTACAACACCGCTGTTCACTACTCTGACGAGGTGTCTTAGTTAACCATAAGTCCCCTGGTAAATATGGTTCTTCTCAGTTTATGGTGGGGGCGCTACGCGCCACCATAAACCTAGCATTTTAGTTCTTTAATTTGTCGCTTTTTGCACTGTTACACCAAAATCTCAGGAGA
>CAZHXN010000142.1:0-6227 GCA_964536415.1 uncultured bacterium | reverse complement strand
TTTCCCAAGTCTCTGAAGGACAGAAGCCCCTGATGAACAATTGGCTCAAGCCAATGGCCCACCCCTCACTGAGGCGACACAGGCGGTAGATTCGGTATTAGATTTCAATATTAGATTCAGATCAGGCAGGTCAATGCCGAATTGAATCCGTTAGGTCAATGCAGGTATCCCCTCAGACTGCGCAGGGGACGGTATCCTAAAGCAAGACACATGCTATTGCTATCAATTCCCGAAGTTCCATGACGATTCGCCGTATTGCTGAACTCCTCAAGCAGGGTCAACCCAACGAGGTTATTACGATCCAGGGTTGGGTACGGACAAAGCGGGAGTTGAAGGACTTTAGCTTTTTAGAGGTCAATGACGGCTCTGGGCTGGCCAACCTCCAGGTGGTTCTGGAACCCAGCCTGCCGAATTATGAAGCGGTCCTGAAGCAACTCAATACGGGGGCGTCCCTGCGGGTGACGGGGACCCTGGTGCCCTCACTGGGGAAGGGACAACAGATTGAACTCAAGGCGAGTGCTCTGGAAGTTTTTGGTGAAGCCGACCCCGCTACTTATCCGCTGCAAAAGAAACGCCACTCCTTTGAGTTTCTCCGCACGATCGCCCATCTACGCCCTCGTACGAACACTCTGGGGGCGGTTCTACGGGTGCGTAATGCCTGTGCAATGGCGATCCATCAATTCTTCCAGGAACGGGGATTTCTCTGGATTCATACCCCCATTCTCACGGCCAGTGATTGTGAAGGGGCTGGGGAAATGTTTGCCGTGACGAGCCTGGATTTGCAAAATTTGCCGCGCACGGAGCAAGGCGCGATCGACTACAGTCAGGATTTTTTTGGTAAACCGGCCTATTTAACCGTCAGCGGGCAACTGGAGGCCGAAATTATGGCCCTGGCTTTCAGTAATGTCTATACCTTTGGTCCTACCTTTCGCGCTGAAAATTCCAATACCTCCCGTCACCTAGCGGAGTTCTGGATGATTGAGCCAGAAATGGCCTTTTGTGATCTGGAGGGTAATATGGCCCTAGCGGAGGCATTTTTAAAATTTGTTTTCCAACGGGTTTTAGAAACCTGTCAGGAAGATCTGGAGTTTTTCAACGAGCGGATTGATAATACCGTGCTACAAACGGCTGAGCATATTATTACCAGTGAGTTTAAGCACATTACCTATACCGAGGCGATCGCGCTGTTGGAAAAGGCCGATCGTACCTTTGACTATCCGGTGAGTTGGGGGCTGGATCTACAATCAGAACACGAACGCTATCTAGCAGAAGAACTGTTCAAACAACCCTTGATCGTGACCGACTATCCGACGGAAATTAAAGCCTTTTATATGCGCCTCAATGAGGATGGTAGAACCGTTCGGGCAATGGATGTCTTAGCGCCCAAGGTGGGGGAAATTATTGGCGGGTCCCAGCGGGAGGAGCGCTTAGATGTTCTGGAACAACGGATTAAAGCGCAGGGATTACCGATCGCAGATTACTGGTGGTATTTAGATTTACGTCGTTATGGCACCGTCCCCCATGCCGGTTTTGGCTTGGGTTTTGAGCGGCTGGTGCAGTTTATGACCGGGATGACCAATATTCGGGATGTCATTCCCTTCCCCAGGGTGCCCCAGAATATTGAGTTTTAAGAATTCAGGGTCTGCCGATATTTGGGTGTATGGTCAATCCGAATAAGAACGATACAGTTTTTCACTCCCCTCTCCCGCTCTGGGAGAGGGGCTGGAGGTGAGGGTGCTGTTTCAGCCTAAATTCCAATGAGTATAAACCGTATAGGCAACTAAAAACACAAGGTTTGAAATGTTAGGTTTATGGTGGGAGCGCGTAGCGCTCCCACCATAAACCTAGGAGAGCCAGAATTCAGTTCGCAGGTTAGCGATTAGGCTATATCCTGGTTGCCTGCTTTTAGACCACTAGCGGATGAGTCACCGTACTTGATCAGAAGTACCATTGCCAACATGATAGCCATAATTACTACCATACTTAGGGCCGAACCAAAGCCCCAATTCCGGGTTGGTCCTAAAAACTGGTTATAGATGAGGCGGGCAACCGTCATACTGGATGCACCGCCCAATAATTCTGGGTTAACAAAATCCCCCAGACTGGCAATAAATACCAACAATGATCCGGCTAAAATGCCTGGCATGGTTTGGGGAATGGTAATACGCCAGAAGGTTTGCCGACGATTGGCTCCCAAATCATAGGCAGCTTCGAGCAAACGGCGATCGAGTTTCTCCAAGGAAGCATAGAGGATCAAGACCATGTAGGGCAAGAAGCTATAGGTCATGCCAATCAGGACGGCTGCACTTCGATTCAGCAAATAGATCGTGGGTAATCCTAACGTTTCCAGGAAAGAATTCAGCACGCCCGTCCGTCGCAAAATCGTAATCCAGGCATAGGACCGTAACAGGGATGATGTCCAAAGGGGCAAAATAAACCCCAATAGCAACAGGTTTCGCCAGCGGTTTGGGGCAGTTTGGGCGAGCCAGTAGGCCACCGGAAAGCCCAGCAGTAAGCAAAATACCGTGGTGCCTAGTGCTAAAAGCAGCGATCGGGCAATGACGTGTAGATAAACAGGTTGAAAAATTCGTACATAATTGGTCAGAGGCCAGAGAACGGGATTGACCACGTCCCCCGGTCGAATTCCCGGTACTAAGCTTAATTGGAAAATTACCAGTGTGGGTAATACTAACAATAAAGCCAGCCATATCCCCGCTGGCGCTAGCATCAACAGGGGGCCTAACCATTTTGGGTAGGCTGACGCTTGATACTGATCTTGATGCTGATTAGGAGAAGGAGAAGCAGCCATAGTCAGGAGTTTAGCTGGTTAGTTAGTTGTTTAGATTTTAGATTTTCAAGACAGAGAAACTTGCCCTAGCTACTGGTTAATCGGGTCCAGTAATTGTCAAATAATTCACTGGTAGCAGGATCGAGGGGGGCAATGCGCTCGCAGCGTTCTAAGACTTCCGATGGGGGAAACAGTGCTGCATTGTTCCGTAGTTCGTCGGGCAGGTTTTCATAGGCGACGCGATTGGGAGTCGCAAAATTTAAGCGTTCACTAATCCGCGCTGCGGCTGAGGGTTGCAGCGTATAGTTGATCCAGGCGTAGGCTCCTTCGACGTTGGGGGCTGTCTGGGGGATGACGATCGCATCGGTCCAAAGAGAGGCCCCACTTTTGGGAATGATATATTGCAGGGTGTTATTTTCCCGCATGGTCGTGATGCCGTCCACAGAGTAGGCCATCGATACCAGTAAGTCTCCTGCTAAGATTTGTTCGCGCCAAGCATCGGTAGTGAAACTGGCGATCGCGGGTTTGAGGGTTTGTAGGGCGTCGAAGGCCGCATTAATCTGTCGGGGATCGGTGGCGTTGTAGGAATAACCGAGGGACTTCAGGGCTGCGCCCATGACTTCCCGCACATCAGAAAGCAGCGTTATGCGCTGCCGTAAATGGTTTTGGTGGTCCCATAAATACTGCCAATCCTCAACGGGGTCAGCCAGTTGCTTGACATTATAGATCAGCCCCGTTGTCCCCCAGCTAATGGGTACACTGTGGCGATTACCTGGATCATAGCTGGGATCTTGGAACTCCTCCATCAGATTGTCTAATCCTTCCAGACGATCGTGCTCCAGTTCACGCAACAGATTGAGTTCTACCATCTGCTGGACCATATAGTCTGAGGGATAAATAATGCTGTAGTTATTCCCTCCACCTGCCAACATGCGGGCCAGCATGGTTTCATTCGACTCATAAATCGAGACCTGTACTGTAATCCCGGTTTGAGCCGTAAACGCTTCTACGGATTCCTCATCAATGTAGTCACTCCAGGTATAGATTAAGAGATTATCTGTTGAAGTTGTCTGGGGAGATGGATTGCCGACATTGCCCAGCGTCCAGCCGCAACTGGCCAGGGTTAAACCCGAAAGGAGAGCAGCCCGTCGCAGAAACCGGCGACGAGAGAGGGGACGGACACGGAGGGGGTGAGGCATGGGAAACGTCTCAAATGATTAGGAATCAGGCCGGTAGGGCTAAGCAATCCTGTTCTGACCAGTGGACATAGAGGGCCGTACCCCGCTGCGGTACTGTGTTTAGAGTATTCGGTTGCAGAACCGTGAGCCGATCGCCGGAGGTCAGTTCCACCACGTAGTGAATGTGGGTCCCCAGGTACATGGTATGACTTAACTGGCCCTGGAAGCAGTTGGCCTGTCCCTCTGGCAGTGTCAGGCTCAGGCGAATATTCTCTGGACGGATACTGACTACGACGCGATTGGGTCGGACCATCTGACTGGTCTCAGAATGCCGGACCAGGACTTTGAGGCCGCTCTCGGTGACTACCCGTAGTCTGCGTTTGTCCACAAAGTCCACCCGCCCTTGCAAGAGATTGGTGTCACCAATAAAATCGGCCACAAAGGGGGTAGCAGGTTGCTGATAAATTTCATGGGGGGTCCCAATTTGTTCGATCTGACCCCCATTCATGACGGCAATGCGATCGGACAGGGACAGGGCCTCCTCCTGATCGTGGGTAACCATGATAAAGGTAACGCCCAACTGTTGATGCAAATTTGCCAGTTCCACCTGCATCTCTTTACGCAGCTTCAGATCCAGCGCTCCCAGGGGTTCATCGAGTAATACCACGGTTGGCTGGTTCACCAAGGCACGGGCTAGGGCAACACGCTGTTGTTGCCCCCCAGACAGTTGGGCTGGGTAACGCTGGCTAAACGCTTCCATCTTGACCAGTTTCAGACTTTCCTGGACCCGTTGCTGGAGTTGCGATCGCTGAATTCCCTTAATTTGCAACCCAAAGGCGACGTTCCCCCAAACCGTCATGTGGTTAAACAGGGCGTAACTTTGGAAAACGGTATTGACGGGACGGCGGTAGGGCGGTACGCGCAACATGGAACTCCCCTGAATCCGCACTTCACCCGCTGATGGCTCCTCAAATCCAGCGATCAACCGCAGGGTCGTGGTTTTACCACACCCGGAAGGTCCCAAAATACTGAAGAACTCCCCCGGCTGAACGGTCAGGTTCAGGTTGCGAACCGCTGGCTCTCCCTCGAACAGCTTAAACACATCCCGCAGTTCTACCGCAGGTGCGATCGTCTCGGTTCGTTGGCGCTGATGTTTGGCAGCAGATTGAGACATGATGAGCAACCCCTGGTCCCGTTGGTGACATGATAGGGCATAAGCAACAAAGTACCGGGTTCAGAGGCCAGCAGCCAACCCTGGTTACCCATGCGTTCTCCCGTCCCTAACCCTGGCTGGAACTCATTGTATCTGGGGAATTCTCTGGGAGTCATCTAATTCCTACCCAAATTTCGGCAAATCGATCGCAGCCTGGGGTTGATGGCTAGCCTTCTGGTTATGACTTTTTGTAAACTGGGGAACAAGTTTATTTATCTTTTGCCAGTGATTCCTATGGTTTTGATTCTCCCGTCGCCTTCTACGGCCTCTTCTCCGACAACGCGCACGGTGGGTCAAACCTTTCGCGCTCTGTGGTTGATGGTGCTGGTATCGTTGCTGTTAGTGGGGGCAATTGGCAGTCGGCTGGTCTATTTGCAACTGGTGCAGGGTAAGCGGAATCACCAACTGGCGGATGAAAATCGGATTCGCCTAATCCCTAAACAACCCGAACGCGGGCAAATCCTCGATCGCACTGGTCAGCTCCTGGCGGGGAACCGGGTTTCCCACTCGGTCTTCGTCTGGCCGATCGCCCAAAAACAAGCGGAATGGCCAAATACGGTAGCTCGCTTGTCCAGGATTCTCAATATCCCGGCGGCTGATATTCAACAGCGCATGGAGCAAGCGGGACACAGTTCGCCCTACTTAGTGCGGATTGCGAGGGGGATTACACCGGCACAAGTGACGGCGATCGAAGAATTGCGGTATGAACTGCCTGGGGTGGAAGTGGATGCAGAGACGGTGCGCTACTACCCCAACGGGAGTTTGGGTGCCCACGTCCTGGGTTACACTGGGGAACTCAACGCCGAAGAACTAGAAGCCCGTCGCCACCTGGGGTATCGGCTGGGGGATGTGATTGGGCAGATGGTCGTGGAGGCGGCGTTTGATCCGCAACTCCGGGGAGAGTGGGGTGGCCAGCAGGTGGAGGTGGATGGTACCGGCCAGATCGTCCGTATCCTCGGTGAAAAGCCCACTAAAGCTGGCCAGACGGTGCAACTGACACTAGATCTGGAGCTACAGAAGGCGGCAGAGGCAGCGCTGGGGAATACAC
>CAZHXN010000141.1:0-6401 GCA_964536415.1 uncultured bacterium | reverse complement strand
ACTGTACTTTATGATTGAGGTAAAGGCTGTAAGTAGGTGAATGATACCTATGGTCATGCTACTGGGGATGTCACGTTACGGATGTTAGCCGATATCTGCCAGCGATCGGCCCGTGATCTTGATCTAATTGGCCGATTGGGCGGGGAAGAATTCCTCCTTATCCTGCCAGAAACGCCACTCTCTGGAGCCGTTCATCTATTGCCCATCCCAACGAACTACTGAACCGATCCTCAATTGTGGTAAGCGTAGGGGTTGAAAATATACTTTTCGACCCCTATAACCGGCGGGCAACCTGACCGATCCCCAATTGCGGTAAGGTGGGAGGTGAGGGCAGGCTGGCGATTCCACCGCCCACAATGCCGTCCACAATGCCGCCCAAACGAGGTGCACCATGCGATCGCGTAGCGTCTCTCCTGGAGAATCAACTGCTCCCCTGCAAATTTACCTGGACTATAGTGCGACCACCCCGCCCCGCCCAGAGGTGATTGCAGCCATGCAAGCGGTCCTAAGTGAACAGTGGGGCAATCCCTCCAGTTTGCATGTATGGGGCCAGCGGGCAGCAACGGTAGTGGAGCGAGCGCGTATCCAGGTGGCGGGGTTGCTCAACGCGCCCCCAGAGGCGATCGTGTTTACATCGGGAGGCACCGAAGCTGATAATCTCGCCATTTGGGGCATTGCCCAGCACTACCCCACCCCCCGCCATTTAATCATTTCCCAGGTAGAACATTCTGCCATCCGTGAACCCGTGCGGCTTTTGGAAGAACGGGGCTGGGCAGTGACCCGGTTGCCGGTCAATTCCGAGGGGTGGGTGAATCCGCTCAATCTTCAGTTGGCTCTGCGGCGGGATACCGTACTCGTGTCGGTGATTTATGGCCAAAGCGAGGTGGGCACCCTCCAGTCGATCGCGGAACTGGGAAAAATCTGTCGCGATCGCGGGGTCCTCTTTCACACAGATGCCGTCCAGGTGGCCGGACGGTTGGCGATCGATGTCCAAACCTTACCGGTCGATCTGCTGTCCCTTTCCAGCCATAAACTCTACGGTCCCCAGGGGGTGGGTGCCCTCTATGTCCGGCCAGATCTGGCGCTTGTGCCCCTGTTAGCGGGTGGCGGGCAGGAAAGTCAGCGGCGATCAGGAACCCAGGCTGTGGCGGCGATCGCGGGCTTTGGGGTCGCCGCCCAGTTAGCCGCCCAGGAAATGGCGATTGAAACCCCGCGTTTGATTGCCCTGCGCGATCGCCTCTTTGCCCAGTTGGCTGATACCCCCCACCTGATTCCCACGGGCGTGCACGGCAAGGCTCTCCACGAGGGCGAATGGCGACGTTTACCCCACCATGTGAGTTTTTGCGTCGATTTAGACGGGAGAGCAGCTCCATCGACCTATACGAACAACACCCCTGTTGTCTCTGCGCTGGAAAATCGGGTGACGGGGAAAACGATCGTCCATCACATGAATTTGGCCGGGATTGGCATTAGTTCCGGGGCGGCCTGCAACAGTGGCAAAACCATCCCTAGCCCCACCCTATTGGCAATGGGCTACCCGGAAGCGGTTGCCCTCGGTGCGATTCGCCTCACCCTTGGTCGTGAGACCACTGCTGCCGATATTGATTGGACTGCTTTTGTTCTTAAGCAGATTTTGCAGCGACTACAGCCTCCCCTGGTGATGTCCCACTAAGGGGGGTGGGATGGCAGTGCCGCGATCGTGCGGCCACGTTCTCGTCGCTTAGGTGGGGAACCTGACCCAGTGGACCTAATTTTTTGATATTCACGTTTTGATATTCACGTTGCCGTTGCCCCTACCCCCCACGCCGATTCCTGAGTAGATAAAATTGCCAAGATGCACTAAAACAGTAGTCAATTAGCCTGGCTGTTGGCCACGGTCACCCCATCCTCCCGATGATGCTGGGCAGGCAGGTTGAGATCGTTGATTGTGAGAAGAGAGAGCATTTTATGAATAGGCGCTATCAGTCACGGTTGGGAGATCTCAGCGTTGGACGGTTGCGTTGGCTCCTGCGATCGGGCAGATTACTGCCTTGGTGGCTGGGCCTGATGAGTACCCTGGGCATAATGGGGAGGAGCGTTGCCCTGGCACAAGGTAATGGCCCCGCAACCTCTGTCTCTAGTGCCTCCCGCCTCCCGCCAGCAGCAATCCCTATCCCCCCAACCCCATCTACCCTGCCGATTATCACAGCGCCCCCTTCTTCAGAATCGCCCCAGTCCTTACCCCAGGCCATTTTTGTGGATGCTGAAAGGGGCCACGATCAACAGGGCAATGGCAGTCAACTGGCCCCCTACCGCACCCTCACTCAGGCCCTCCAGAGGGCAACGGCGGGGACGGTAATTCTCCTTGCACCCGGTGTATACGACACCGCCCACGGGGAGGTCTTTCCCCTGCAGCTTCAACCGGATGTGACGGTGCAAGGGCCGTCTGCCCACCCGGATCAGGCCGTCATCATCCAGGGGGGCGGCCCCCTATCCATTGGCGGCTCCCTCCTGAATGTCACCATCGTGGGAGCCGATCGCGCGGCGCTGGTGGGGGTTACCGTAACGAACCCAAACCCCCAGGGTCATGCCCTGTGGATTGGCGATAGCAGCCCCACGATCGTGGAAAATACGATTACCGGCAACGCCGGAACGGGGATCACGATCGCCGGTCAAGCTCGCCCGCTGATCCAACGTAATCAATTACAGCACAATGGGATGGGTATCCACATTGCCGATGCGGCCCAGCCATTGGTCCGAGGGAATGTCCTCCAGGAAAATAACGTGGGAATTTTGGTTACGAACACAGCCCAACCTCAACTCTTTCATAATCAATTTCGCCAGAACCGCGATGGCCTTGTGGCGATCGAATCTGCCCAGCCGCTCGTGCGCCAGAGTCTTTTTGCCGAACAAAGCCGGGATGGGGTGGTTGTGCTTGAACAAGCCCTGCCCGATCTAGGGACTGAAAAAGCTGCCGGGAATAATCGCTTTCAAGATAATGGCCGGTTTGATATCAATGCCCAGGCGATCGCAACCTTTATTCCAGCGGTCGGGAATGATCTGGAGCGCGATCGCAGCTTAGGCCGTATTGATTACGGGGGACGAATTACCCGACGTATCCCGATTTTAGCGGGCCAGGAAGCGGTGTTATCAGCAGGGGGGGCTGCTATCTCCGTCGCCAGTTTACCTCCACCTCCTACTGGGGATACCCCCCTGGATAGGGTTAGCCAGCCTGCTCCTGTCGTTTCCTCATTGCCCAGTGACGCCACCTTCGT
This sequence comes from uncultured bacterium, assembly GCA_964536415.1. Lineage (GTDB taxonomy): Bacteria > Cyanobacteriota > Cyanobacteriia > B231 > B231 > Trichothermofontia. The sequence goes on along the minus strand of CAZHXN010000141.1, from coordinate 3,147 downwards.
GCAGCGCCCCCAAGGGGGAATCGCGTTCCCCCAACCCTTGCTGCTCGCAGCGACGGCAATGCCTCGGATGGCTCCCCTAACGACGGCGGCCCAGTTCCCTAGCCCCACTTTGGATACCCCTCGCATGCCTGCGCACCTAGCAACTCGCTATGCGGCTCCTGTGATCGCGGCCTCTAGCCGTCCGCAAATATCGCCTGCGCCCACGGTGCCGCGATCCACTGTGCCAGCGACTGCGGCAGTAACCGTGGCAGCGGTTCCCAAGGGTGTCTCAACGGGGGTGGCCTTAGCTTCTCCGCAGATGAGGACGCCGGTCCCTGGGGCTACCCTATCCCTTGCCCAGGCGGAGCCTGCACCACCGGCGATCGGTCCCAATCCTGTACTAGCCGTGCCGAATGCCGAGATCCCGATCGGGGCGGCGGACGGTAAGGAATCGGTTTGGCAACCGGGCCAAACGCCGATCGTGCCCCAACCCGCCTCCTCGCACCCAACACCGGCCCTCAGGCCCCAAATTCCCCAAAGCCAAGTAGTGCCCACACCCTTGGCCCCAGCCGCACCCAGTCCCAGCGGGGTATCCTATCGGGTTGTGGTGCAGATCACGAGTCCCCACGAGCAAAGGCGGCTCCAGTCATTGTTACCGCATGCCTTACAGGTCCCTGGCCGTCCCCTGATGCAGGTGGCTGTCTTTAGCGATCCCCATCCGGCAGCCCAATTACAAAAGGTTCTCAAACGGCAGGGCTTCCAGGCAACAGTGGAGCAGTGGTAGAGAGAGCCTAACCGATGCCCCGAACGCCGACGCTTTCCTTCGATCGCGGCACCCTCATCCTGCACCCACCGCCACGGGGTAAAGCCTGGATTGAGTATGCGGTGTGGGACGATCGGGTCGAACGGTTTCGGGTGCCAGCGAACCAGTACCGGCCACTGGTGGAAGCACTGCAAGCCGAGGGGACAACGTTTACGGATCAGGCCAAGGCGTTTGAAGCCCTGACCCTCAGGTCTTGCCTGGAAATGCCGCCCTATCCCCATCAGTTAGCGGCCCTAGCGGCTTGGCAGCAGGCGGGCCGGCGGGGGGTGGTGGTCCTGCCCACAGCGGCGGGGAAAACCTATCTGGCCCAGTTGGCGATGCAGGCAACGCCGCGCCATACCCTGATTGTGGTGCCTACGCTGGATTTGCTGCACCAGTGGTATGCCCATCTGCTGGCGGCGTTTCCGGATGTGGAGGTTGGGGTGTTGGGGGGGGGATCGCGCGATCGCAGTCCCCTCCTCGTCGCCACCTACGATAGTGCCGCTATCCATGCCGAAACCTTGGGCAATCGGTATGGCCTGTTGATTTTTGATGAATGTCACCACCTGCCCAGTGACTTTAACCGGGTGATTGCCGAGTATGCGATCGCCCCCGATCGCCTGGGGTTAACGGCAACACCGGAACGGGCTGATGGTCGCCACACGGATCTCGACACCCTGATTGGGCCAACGGTTTACCGCAAGGCCCCGGCAGATCTGGCGGGACAAGCCCTGGCCCACCATGAGGTGGTGCAAATTAAGGTCAACCTGTCCCAGTGGGAACGTCAGCGCTATGAGGCGTTGATTCAGCAACGCAATGCCTTTTTGCGCCAGAGCAAAATTCACCTGGGTAGTTTGGAGGGGTGGCAACGGTTTGTGCAGGTGAGTGCAACTTCGGCGGCGGGGCGGCAAGCGATGTTGGCCCACCACGAGGCACGGGCGATCGCCCTGGGGACGGACGGGAAAATCCGGGTCCTCACGGATTTGCTGAACCAACACTATCCGGAACCGGTGTTGATTTTCACCAACGATAACGCCACGGTCTATCGCATTTCCCAGGATTTTCTGATCCCGGCGATCACACACCAAACCCCCGTGAAAGAACGCCACGACATTCTCGATCGCTTTAAACAGGGGATTTACAAAACCCTTGTAGTCGCCAATGTGTTGGATGAAGGGGTGGATGTGCCCGATGTGCGGATTGCGATTTTTCTGGCGGGAAGTGGCTCGACGCGGCAATTTGTCCAACGCTTGGGGCGGGTATTGCGCAAGGGGAAACAGGCGAATAAACAGGCAATTCTGTATGAGGTGATCGCGGCGGATACGGTGGAAGAACGCACGTCCGATCGTCGCCGTCAGCGATCGGGTTCCCAGCCAAAGCACGGTCAGCGATCGGGCAACCCACCCACGCAATTGGAATTTTTACCCCCTACGTCATATCCCTCACCCACACCCCTGCGTCAACCGCGTGCGGCCGAGCCAGGGGCGAGTTGGGCGGAGCACGATCGGAAAACTTAGACACAATCTGCGGGGCCAAGGACGCTGGCTGTAGCCCTAGGTAAAACCGCCAAGAAAGTCACGCGCAGGGGCCGCCATAACCCGGACGCAGGCAGGTCCCTGGCTGATCGAATGGCTGGATATTGGTGCCAAAATGCGTTTCAAATAAGGCGCAGGTGGTAGCAAAGTAGTTGATTAATTGCTGCTGCTCGGTAGTAGATAGGGGCAACGGACAGGCGTAATAGTGGGCTAGGTCCAAACTGCCGAATAGTTGCTGGCAGTCTTGCTGATATTTTTGGGTATCCAGAATATGCGCTTGCCAAATAGGGACGATGACGCTTGGGGGAACCAGGTTTAGGTGAGGGTAGCGATACATGAGGAATAAAAATTGTAAATAGGCTACCAACATCGATGGGATCGGTAGAGCCACTGTACCCGTTACCGGCGTGATGTTTTTTTTCAGACTGTCAGCGATCGGTTGCAGGTCTAGTTGTTGTAAGCGCTCGAGGAAGCAACAATCGCTTAGGGATAGGTTGGTCGGCGTGAAAAACATGGCTAACAGTACGCAATAACAGTACCCTTCACTCAGCTATCAGCCATAACGGATAAAATTACGCGAAAACACACAATTAAAGTCTTCACCTTAATTACTAAGCACAATAACAACACTTAACAAATCAGGTATTTAAGCACTGTGCATCCACAAGATCTACTACTGCCAGCAATCCTTCTAATAATTCTATGCTCTCGGTCTTGAACTTAGAAACTAAACTTTAACTTAGAAACTAAACTTTTTAGTTGCGACCACATCATTTCTATTGAATTACAGCCTTTACCTCAATCATAAAGTACAGTTTTACAGGGGTAGGC
>CAZHXN010000140.1:0-6539 GCA_964536415.1 uncultured bacterium | reverse complement strand
AGACTCATTTCTCCCCGCAGCACGTTCCAGAACTGGGGCAGTTCATCTAAACTGGTCCGTCGCAGAAAACGACCCACACGGGTTATACGGGGATCATTGTCATTTTTGAAAATTGCCCCAGAGGCCTGGTTCGGGATCGTTGCCTTCAGGGCCTCGGCATTAACCACCATTGAGCGAAACTTCCACATCCGAAAGGGGTGCCCCGTGAGGCCCAAGCGAATTTGACCAAAAAAGATAGGTCCCGGACTCTCCCAATAGATAGCCAGCGCAATAAAGGGAAATAGCAAGGCTGTGATCAGCAACCCCACACTCGCGCCCACAATATCCATTAGCCGTTTCCAGCGCGATCGCACGGATGGGTGGGTCACCGGCAACGGCTCTTCTGTTTTTATCAAATCTGCGGTCACGATCGCGTCTGTCCGCTCGTCAATTTTAAAAAACTGGGACAACCCGCTAACCTGCAATACCGTTTTGGGTTGATCGTTTAAGCTCCATAGGACCGTTTCAATATTGTTCTGGATTTGAGACAGGCTAATGATGCGGACTAATACCCCCACACCACTACTATCCATAAAAACCGTGCGTCCCATATCCACAATAATGCGTTTCGGCAAGGGGTCCTGATGACACAGTTTTTCCCAATAATATTTAAGGGGCATACCGGCCTGGGCGGTGAGGCGGGGAGGCATTTGGATCAGGTACACCCCATCCACAACGGTTACGGGAAACGGGTTATCCGAACTAGAAGGTGTCATAGGAGGTGGGAAAGAGCCAGCAAAGGTGTCAGGAGGGACTTCTCGCCTCCATTATGGCGGCAACTATGACTGAGAGGTAATAGACAACCGGGGTTTCATCCATTGTTGCCCATCACCGAAGTGTTCTTCTAGATGATCACATAGCAACGCAGCGGCAATCCCGGTCAATAGGGGTAGGTTCACATAGCAGGGGGTTTGTAGATACCGAACAAGATCACCAGGAGACCAGGCGATCGGCACCCCCCGTTGATAGAGGGCGGCGGCTAACATAATTTGCTGGTTGTCGGTGCATTCGCCAAATCGCTGACAGCGGGGCACCAGAATGTAGGGACTGCGGGACGATTGCAACAGGCTCGTACTCCCTTCCCCACAGTGGCTAATGATTAACTCGGCCTCGGCAGCCCGCCGCTGAAGTTCCGTGGGTGGCAAAAAGGACACAGCCGACACATTCGGGGGAAGTTGGGAGCAGGTCCCTGACTGGATGAGGAGCGCATCTGGAATCAACTTGGCTTCCAATAACACCGTGAGCCAATTCATCAAGCGGTTGAAGGGATACTGCTCTGTGCCAACGGTGACCAGAATCATAACAAGGTATGCCCACTAATTAACACCGCTTGGGGATAGCGTTGCTTAAGCTGTGCCCAGTGAACATACAGCATATCGAGAAATGGGACAGCAAACCGAGCCGCAGGGCTGAGATAGGTCACCTGGGTAACGGATTCCACAAAAACGGTCCGGCTTCCTAGTAGTTTCCCCAGAACGAGGAAGGGAACAGCAATATAGGAGCCGGTGGATAAAATCAGGTGGGGACGCTCCTGGATCAGGATTTGGAGCGCCCATAGCCAAAAACGGATACGCCAGTAAAGGTTCTGCTGATAGTAACAATACATCTGGGAGAGGCCAGGGAGATGGTTGACCCAATACACGGTCTCCGTCGCCAGATGGAATTCACTCGCGTCGGACTCAACGGTGACCCAACTACGATCGTACCTGCCCCAGAACGCCTTAAGTTCGCACAGTGCCTCAAACGCTTCACCTTCTGAACAAACGAGGAGAATCTTCATGACACAATCCGGATTACCTGTACGACGGCGACTAGAGACCCGCCCCCTTCTTAGCATACCGATGCTAAATCCGTTTTGGATGGCTGCCAAACAAAGTGATGGGGCCAGGGGTTGAATATCCGCAAGGACCACAACCCTGACCCCACCTTGAGTTGAGGCATCCCCTTGCCGGGACACCTGATGCCGGTACGGGCGATCGTTAACTGGGGTCACTCCCCTGGGGAACAGTTTCTGCAACTGGCCCCGCCTGTGCCTGTCCCTTGAAGGCAAGCCGGAGACCGGGAGGAGCCAAGAAGGTGGTCAGAATCACCATCATAATAATGGCGGCTTCCAGGGGTTTACTCAGCACGCCACTGGCGGACCCAATGCCCGCAAAGACCAGTCCCACTTCGCCCCGTGGGATCATGCCAATGCCGATCGCCAGCCGGTTAACAGGCCAGTCGCCCCAGACGACCCAACCAGTGACAATTTTGCCCACAATCGCAATCAGGATCAGGAAACTGGCAATGACCAACCCTTCACGGTTCGTCGGAATGGCGGGGTTGAGAACACTCAAATCAGCCTTGGCCCCAACAGTAACGAAGAAGATGGGCACCAGGATATCGGCGATCGGTTTGATTTGCTCATCCAGTTCCTTGCGCGTATCGGTTTCGTCCAAGACTAAGCCAGCCGCAAAAGCTCCGAGAATCGCTTCCAGATGAATCACATTGCCCAGGAAGGACATCACAAAGGCAAAGATCAAGGCTGGAATGACCAAATTTCCACGGGTTTGCAAGCGATTGGCGATCGCGACGAAGCTCGTGTTGAAAAACTTGCCCAGGAAAATTGCCCCCAATAGAAAGGCAGTGGCACTGACGATCAGGTAAATGACATTGAGCACGTCAATTTCACCCGTTTTCGCCAAACTGGCCACCACCGCCAGTACGATAATCCCCAACACATCGTCAATGACTGCCGCGCCAACGATAATCTGCCCTTCGCGGGATTTCAATTGGCCCAGTTCCGATAACACCTTCGAGGTAATCCCAATACTGGTGGCCGTTAGGGCCGCGCCAGCGAAGATGGCCGGAATGGCGGGGACGTGGAACAGGAGCATGGCCCCGGCTGTCCCGACACCAAAGGGAGCGGCAACCCCCACAACGGCGACGATCGTGGCTTGGTAACCCACCTTTTGCAACTCGCGCAGGTCCGACTCCAGGCCAATTTCAAACAGGAGAATAATCACCCCTAGTTCGGCTAATACCGACAGCACCTCGCTCTGACTGGCGAAAATGGCCGGGATGTCCGCCGGAGCTAGGCCCCCAACCCATTGCAAAACGGTCATAATCTGGGAGTCGGCTGCCGTTGCCCCCGTTTCGGGGAAGACGACTAAACGCAGGGCGGAGACCCCAATGACCACACCGCCGATCAGTTCGCCCAAGACGGGGGGTAGGTCCAGGGATTTGGCAATTTCCCCCCCCACTTTACTGGCGAGGTAAATGACAACCAAGCTGAGCAGGACGCCCGCAAGGACAAGCGGGCCACCGTCCGCCGGGAGTTCGGTTGCTAACAGCGGTAGGCTCAGGTCAGGAAGGGGGAATACCAACGGTAGGACGCTTCCCAAGGTAGTGATGACTGAGTTCATGGGCAAAGGGTGTCTAGGTTTGTGTTTGGATAGTTAACTCAATGACAAAGTAATCCATTAATCAACCGGATCAAGCAGCCAAAGCTGGTTCCACCTTAACAGGGATAGCTGGGCAATCCGGTACCGGGTTAACGGAAACCCGTGGTTGGGCGGGGGGAGCGGTGCGATCGTCCCCCGAATCCCGCAGCGATCAGGCCTGCCTTCAACGCCTTCAAGTCAAACAGTGGGGGCGGCAGACTCCGACCAGAGTGATCCAGCCATCTGCCAGCCACATCAGGTGGGGGAATACCCAGCTTCGCTCGTCTTTGGTTCGGCACGATTAAGGTCGCTGGCGGGTGTTTCGATTGGGGCCGCTACGTCATTCCCGATATGGGCGATCGCCTGCCGTAGGGCTGCGGTCCGATCCATGAGCAGGTTCTCCGGCGGTAGTTGGTCGAGGATGCCAAACTTCTCTAGCCGCCGCTTGATCTTACCGGCTGCACCCACGATAAAGACCTGGCGACCTTTGTCAAAGGCATCCTGGATCGCGTTTTCGATCGCCAGGGAGGCCGTCACCCCCAACAGGGGCACATCGCTTAAATCCATCACCAACACATCGGCATCCTGCATGGCGTTATGTTCACGGGCGATCGCCTTGGAGACACCAAAGATCATCGGCCCACTCAGGTAGAACAACAGGATACGTCCCTTGGCTTGATCCAAGATTTGCTTTTCTTCGCTGGTGAGGCGGGCATCGTCATCGGTGTCCGTGATCAGCTTCACTTCTTGGGATTGCAGGCTGCTGAGGCGCTCGATCGTCAGGATATTGGCGATAAAGACCCCCACACCGACCGCCACGATCAAGTCCACAAAAACGGTCAGGAACAACACCCCGTACATAATCATCGATCCCTTGAAGGAGACCTTGTGGGACCGCTTGAGGAAGCTCCAGTCGAGGATATCGATCCCCACCTTGAGGGCAATCCCAGCCAGAACCGCCATCGGGATCGGTTTCGTTAGGTTAGCAGCCCCCAGAACCACCACCAGCAGGATCAGGGCACGGGTCAAACCCGACACTGCCGATCGTGCCCCGGTTTGAATATTCACCACCGTTCCCATCGTGGCCCCGGCACCGGGCAAGCCACCACAGATACCCGATACCAAATTACCAATCCCCTGGCCGATCAATTCCTTGTCCGACTTATGTTCAGTGCGAGTCAGGCTATCGGCAATGACAGCGGTGAGCAAGGTATCAATACAACCCAGCATCCCCAACATCACTCCATCCACAAACATCCGGGTGATTTGACCAGCGGAGAAGGTGGGCATTTGGAGCGTGGGTAACCCCGTGGGGATTTCACCAATGCTGCTAATCCGGCGAATATCCACGTCGTGGAATAGCACCAAGGACAGGACCGTACCGAGGATCAGGGCTACCAGTTGGGGCGGCACAATCCGTTTGGCCTGCTTGGGCATCAGGTAAATAATGGCCAGGGTCATAAAGCCCAAAATTGCTTCGGGCGGGCTGATCTGGCCGAGGAGTTCGGGTAAGGCCCGTAGGGTGCCGAGGACACCCCCTTTGGGCACGGGATGCCCCAGAAACGGCCCAATTTGCAGAATAATCAGGATCACCCCAATCCCTGACATAAAGCCAGAAATGACGCTATAGGGCATCAGGGTGATGTATTTCCCCAGCTTGAAAATACCAAAAATAATCTGGAAAATCCCCGCCAGCATCACGACGGTAAAGGCCATCGCTAACCCATTTTGGGGATCGGCTGCCGTCAGACTGGCAATGATTGCCGTCATGACCACGGTCATCGGCCCGGTGGGTTCGGAAATCAGGGTGGGGGTCCCACCAAACAGGGCCGCAAAGAACCCTACACAGACAGCCCCATAAAGACCCGCGATCGGACCGGCCCCGGAGGCCACCCCGAAGGCCAGGGCCAGGGGGAGAGAGACGATCGCGGCGGTTACCCCGCCAAAGATGTCCCCCCGCAGGTTTTTCGTATGGATGAGGTTAAAGACTTGCATTGTGGAGCAACCTAAGTAAGCACCTTAATAGTTACAAGACTATGGAAATTCTAAAAATCATTGACTTATTTCAATAATAGTATCATTAGTTTTCCTCTAGGGATCACCCTGACTTTAGAATTTTGTTAGATTTGCTGATGGGCAAATTCAGAACTGCTTATTGGTAACCCTTGGGGGTATTGGGTCCATTGACATGGCCGAAACTGGCCGAGGGCGAGGGGAAGGGTTGGCGGGGAAGAGCTACGGGACGGCATGGGTAGACCGTTCTGAGGGGGTCGTCCAGAGTGTCAAGGAATGTAACGTATAATGGGGAGCGAAAGCTTAAGAAAAGTGGAAGGGCGAACCGTTTAATGCGTGTTGCGATCGCTGGGGCCGGATTAGCCGGGTTGAGTTGCGCCAAGTATCTGGTCGATCGGGGCCATACGCCGATCGTGCTGGAGCGGCGGGATGTCCTGGGGGGAAAAGTCGCCGCTTGGCAGGATGAGGAGGGTGACTGGTACGAGACCGGGTTGCACATCTTCTTTGGGGCCTACCCCAATATGCTGCAACTGTTCAAAGAACTGGGGATTGAAGATCGGTTGCAGTGGAAGGAACACACGATGATCTTCAACCAGCCGGAGCAGCCGGGCACCTATTCGCGGTTTGATTTTCCGGATATTCCCGCTCCCTGGAATGGGATTGTGGCGATCCTGCGCAATAACGATATGCTCACCTGGAATGAGAAGATCCGGTTTGGGATGGGTCTGATCCCGGCAATGATCCAGGGCCAGGCCTATGTGGAGGCGATGGATCAGTATTCGTTTTCCCAATGGCTAAAGCAGCAGCATGTGCCAGCGCGGGTGGAAACGGAGGTGTTCATTGCCATGTCGAAGGCGTTGAACTTTATTAACCCGGATGAGATTTCGGCGACGGTGATTCTGACGGCGTTGAATCGCTTTTTGCAGGAACGCTATGGCTCTAAGATGGCGTTTTTGGATGGGTCGCCGACGGAGCGCCTCTGCCAGCCGATCGTGGACTACATCACGGCACGGGGGGGGGAAGTCCGGCTCAAGGCTCCGGTCAAGGAGTTTTTGCTGAATGAAG
>CAZHXN010000139.1:0-6586 GCA_964536415.1 uncultured bacterium | reverse complement strand
CCCTAACCCCCCGTTTGCGGGGGGATGGGGGGAAGGGGAGCCGGATTGGCAAGTCCCTCTCCCGTTCTGGGAGAGGGATTTAGGGTGAGGGTGACACAAGTGAGATGCACCCGTTTGGAGTGGCAGTTTTAACCCCAATCCTCCTGCTATTTCGCTAATACCTCTTTTACCAATACCCTCCGTGAGCATAACTGAGACAACCCTTTATAAGTTAATTCCACCGGATGCAGGAATTGTGATCGAAATTAATGATTCGCATCATGCTCCCGCTGGCGATAATGATTATCCTACCAGTCTAAGATCTGAGTATCAGTCGCTGAATCCCCACAGCCAGTACTTAACCTTTGCCAGTCATTCAGCCTTAGACAATATGGCAGAGATATCTTTGCAGAGTGTGGATTGTCTCGTGCTTAACCAGAGCTTGGGAGAAGTGTTTGCCATACTGCCCGCTTTAACTCGATTTTTGCGGGATGATGGCCTCATTATTGCCTGTGTCTCCAATGTCCAGCACTGGCGTGTATTGGTCCATCTTTTTCAGGGGAATTGGCCCCTGAATCTCACCCATCCGAGTCAGTCCTATCCTTCGCAGTTTTTCTCATTGGAGGGTTTACGATCGCTGATCCAAGCAGCTGGCTTGCATCTACTCGATATTCAGACAATTGAGCGACCCGCAAAAGACTTAGATCGATTTATTCAGGACTTATCACCCTTATTACAGGCCCTCTCGATCAACCCCCAAGACTTTCAGCAGCGATCGCAGATTAGCCATTTTCTCCTGCGGGCAACCAAGCAACCGCTGACTACCCCTAAATTATTCATCCAAACCTATGTTGCCGTGTCAGGCGCTTGTGGTCCCGTCCGCGTCTATGATCCTGATCAATTTAGTGCGACGATTCCCCATACCCGCATCCACCAGGTCGAAAAAGAGCGCGGGGATACCATTCGACTTAATGTTGCCCGCCCGGATGAGGCTAAGGTCTTCATTTGGCAACGAACTCTATCCCGCTATCCGGATGATCTAGCGAGTCAGAAAGCCTTACTCGATCGCGGCAATTTAATTGTATCTGAGTGGGATGATGATCCACGTTTCTGGCAACAGGAACAAGACCATGACTTTTTCCGAATTCGCAGTTCCCATTGTGTGCAGGTAGCTACAGAATCGCTTGCCACCCTCGTTACCCAATTCAATCCCCATGTTAAAGTCTTTGCCAATCAACTCACCCGCCTACCGGCCCGTCGCAACGATCTTAACACTGAACAACCGGTTATATTTTTAGGTGGGGTTCGCTATCCGGAGGATTGGCAGCCGATCGTGCCTGCCCTCAACCGTGTTCTGGCTAGATTCCCTCACGTTGCTATTAAGGTTATCCACGCCCGGGATTTTTTTAACGCCCTGGAAACCCCAAATAAGACCTTTTATCCCCTCTGTCCACCCGCGCAATACCACGATATCCTCCACACCTGCCACATCGGCATCTTACCCCTCGCTGATACGGAATTTAACCGCATGAAATCGGATCTCAAGTTCCTGGAACACGCAGGACATCAGGCCGTTGCCCTGGCCAGCCCAACGGTTTATGCCCATTCCCTGATTGACGGGCAAACCGGTTACCTCTACCATTCACCGGCTGAATTTGAAGAAAGATTAGCCCACCTGATTGAACATCCTGAGCAGCGACAAACGATCGCAGACAATGCATACCAATGGGTGCGGGATCACCGGCTCCTCAGTCAGCATTATCGGGAACGGCGCAACTGGTATTTACAAATGCTTGCCGATCGCGATCGGCTAACAGCGGATCTCAAACAGCGGGTGCCTGAACTCTTCGAGTAGCCCGGAGGCACTGACTATCAATCAGTGAATATCAATACATAATCAATCCGTGAGCAAAACTTGGCCTTGATAGCCAGTAACAATGCGGGTGCCATCCTTCAAAATATGAATTTCGACCTGATTGCTGGCCCAACTCTGACAATTTTCTAAAGCCGGATTGAAAATATGGACCTGTTGATTGCTCGACGAAACTAACGAATCAGGCGAGTGAATCGCTTTCTCCTGAAGATAGGGGCCATCCACCAAAATATCGAGTTCATCGAGTAATTCCTGCGCACCGGGTGGCGCTTGGCGCGATCGTAATTGTGCCAGCGTAAACCCCGTAAAGGACATCACGTTCAAACCCTGTGCCTTCACCAAACGGGCGAGGGCGGCTAAAGCTGGTGCTTGCCAAAAGGGTTCTCCGCCTGAAAAAGTCACCCCTTGATTACGGGGATTGCTGAGAATTTTGGCCGCCAGTTCTTCAACCGGGATTAACTGGTTGACCTTAAACTCCCAGGATGCCGGATTAAAGCATCCCGGACACTCCCGCAGACACCCCTGCACCCAGACAACCGCCCGACACCCCGGCCCGTTTACCTCCGACTCATCCACATAGCCCATGATGTTGAGGTAGCCCGGTGGGACTTGAGATTGGAAACCAAGTGCAGGGTTAGTCATTGACGACGACATGGGAAACCTCCCTCCAAAACGGCTGGTCTCGGCGATCGCTGGTTCAAGTCAACCAGCGAATGAACGAACTCACAGATTGATTAACCCAATGGCTATACCCAGCACTATACTAAGATACTAAGCCTATCAACGGTCGATGGGTACGGGGCGATCGTGGCTACCGCTAAGAGCCTACTCCAGGCTTGCGGTTAAGTTCTGTAAACCTGCTTGCAGCGAGAACTGGGGTGCAAAGGCTAGGCGTTGTTGGGCGATCGTAATATCGGCCTGGGATGCCTGGATATCGCCAGGACGAGGGGCGGTGAACAGGGTCTCGGCCTGCCACGCTGGGAAACAGCCTCGCAAAGCCTCCACCAGTTCCAGGAGCGAGATGGCTTTGCCAGTGCCAATATTGCAAACGAGGGAAGTTCCTGCTTCTAGGGGAAGCACGAGGGCCTTAGCAAAGGCGGTAGCCACATCTTTCACATAGATAAAATCCCTGGTTTGGTAGCCATCCCCATTGATGGAAATTGATCCACCTGTTTGCATCGCTTTACTAAAGATCGAAATAACCCCAGAGTACGGTGAACTGGGATCTTGGCGGGGACCAAAAACATTGAATAGGCGTAAGCAAACAGATGAGAGTTTCCACTGTTGACTAAACAGATCAATATATTGCTCACTCACTAGCTTATGTAAGCCATAGGGAGAAATCGGCTTTTTGGGAGCGGTTTCAGCGATCGGAACTGTCTGTGGATTACCATAAACAGCGGCAGAACTGGCAAAAACAAGACGGGGAATTGATAGTTGTTGACAAAGTTGGAGCACCGCAACCGTGGCTGAAATATTATTTTCATGCATAGCTATGGGTTCTGACCAGGATTGGGTAACCGATGGAGTCGCAGCCAAATGAGCCAGACCGTCGTATTGACTCGTGAGATCTTGTGCTTGGCAGGTGAGCACACTTTTTTCAACAAAATGAAGATGTGGACTACTTGCAAGGTTTTTCTGTTTGCCAGTGGTCAGGTTATCAATCACAGTAACCTCATGCCCTTGGGATAACAGTTCCTCAGTCAGGTGAGAGCCAATAAATCCTGCGCCCCCAGTAATTAAAAAATGCATAGCCAAAGCCTTAGAGATATCTTTGAAAACTGTCTGATGAAAACTTGCTGAAAGAGAACCTGATTTTAATCACGACTTTTTAGTTTGATAGAATTTTTAGGTTTGTAGTAGAGACTGTAGTCGTTAAGGATTGCTATAGCTAGACTGTTTAAGCATTCGCTAAGGTGGCTGATTTCCAATCATAGTATCAATCCTGGCAAAATTCAGCTAGTTGAAGGATTTTTTTATATATCAAGTTTTTTGGGAGACTGGGGACGGAGCTAGTTAATCATCCTGAGTATTTCACGATCACCCATCCTACTACTTACAATCATGCTTTGAGGGTAGATGTGTTACCCGGCTTGTCGTCTGTTCAGTCGGGAAAATCAGCATCTTCAACTGCTTGCCCACCGCTGCTAGGGAAAAGTGACTGTCCACTCGCTGCCGTGCCCGTTGTCCTAACTGTTGGCGTAAATCCTCGTCGTTGAGGACCCGGACGATCGCTGCGGCCAGTTGCTTGGGCTGTTCAGAGGGGATACGGATACCGCCAGATGCCTCATGATCAACCAGAATATCGGCAATCCCAGGTACTTCGGTGGCGATTACGGGTAATCCACAGGCCATCGCCTCTAGGGGGGCTACGGGGAAGCCTTCGTGGCGGGAGGGGAGAACATAGAGATCGGCAGCGTTGAGGTAGCGACAGAGTTGGGGACGATCGAGGAGGTACTGATCTAGCCAGCAAATGTTGGCTTGGGGCAGGTTGTCAATGCGAGCATGGATTTGGGGGGCATCGCTGCCAGTGCCGATGAGAAGTAACCAGCAGGGGCGATCGGGTGCTTGGGTTCGCAGGTGTGTCCAGGCATCCAGCAGAACATCAATGCCTTTGCGGTAGAGTTCCATACGTCCGTGGTAGACCACCACCTGCGCCGCCTCCGGTAACCCTAGTTGTTGGCGGGTGTGGCGACGCTGGGCCTCCCGCTCTGGGCCTGACTCACTTTGCCACAGGCTCAGGTCGAGGGGATTGAAGATCGGGTGAATTTTGGCGGCGGGTAGGCGATAGCGGGTTTGCAACCGTTGGATTTCTACCTGGGAGGGGACAATTAACCCGGCACAGGCACGGAGGGTGTGGGGTCGTAACCACCGTTCAATCCGGCTCAGTTGAAAGTTACCTCCCTGGAAGGTGGCAAAGACCGGTAATCCCAAGCGTTTTCCCAACAAGACACACAGATCAAAGCGGGCATATTCATACTCTTGGCAGAGGATGGCGTGACAGCGTTCCCGGCGAAGTTCTTGGGCTAGGAGCGCGATCGGATGGGCCAGATAGGAGGCCAAATCCTTGAGACCGGCACGATAGGGGCGTTGCCAGGGAGCAGTAGGGCCGAAGGCATCCTCCAGGGTCCAGGCATAGGGATTGATCAGCGATCGACGCAACCAGCGATAACGCTCAGGTGCAGGTAGTACACAAACCGCCGCTCCGGTAGGCAGGTGGTGATAGCGGGTTGTCTGATCAATGCGATCGGAAAAGCAGAAGATGACAGTGTCAACGCCAACCTGTTTGAGGGCATCCACATAGCCAAATAACCAGCCACCGCTCATTTCCCGACAGAAGGCATCGAGTGAGGTGTTAATGGTTTCTAAAAAGTCCTCAATCAAATCCCCCCAGGGGAAGAGCGCCAGTCTGGGCCGGGATGATACAGCGAGTAAATCAGAGGGCATGGGATGACTCAGAGGGTAGGGGGTGAAGACGATAGATCAAAACGTCATCATTTTCCTGGACCCGATCGCCGTGCTGTTCCACATAATCTATAAACCGACCATTGGCCTCCCGTAGCTCGCGTTTGCGATCGCCCACAATTCCTAGCCAAAGAGCACCTGCCTGACGAAAGACGTTAAGCAGTCGAATCGCTTCATCATCATCGTGAAGACTGGATGCTGACCAATCAATCCCATCCCACGGTGGGGGGTTGATCAATCAGATGGAGGCGCAGAACTGTTGCGATCGCGAGGATGGCTAGTAAAAGATAGGTAGGCCCTTGGAATTTAGGAAGTTTCATAGATTATGGGGTATTGCTTTTCTGCCATCGGGAGGCAATTTCTGTGCCCGGAGCCATCGGTTGATGGAACCAATAGGCTAACCAGGTGACGGGGCTGAGTAGACCGGTTAACCCATAGCGAAGCCAATGGGGCAAGCTTGAGAAAGCAATATCATGTCCAATCACCGTGACAGCATTGATAAAAGTTGCATACTGCTGACAAGGTAAGCCGATGAGGGTTTCGAGATCCGCCAGGGTATAGCCGCGCCGCACATGTCCCCACTCAGCCATCATATCAGCTTCGAGCGGGCAAATGGGTTTAAACCCGGCATAGTAAGGAAATCGCCAGGTGGTGCGATCGGGGGTACTCACTAATAAAAATCCCCCTGGTTTGAGGACTCGCAAGGCTTCGGCGATCGCACGGTGATCATCGGGAATATGCTCTAGGACATCGAACATGGTGACGGCATCAAAGCAATCATCTGAAAAGGGTAATTGTGTGGCATCTCCACATACAAAATTTACCTGCGGTTGTTGATTACAATTGGCCTGGGCATACTGGGGATCAAGATCGAGATTGGTAATGTGGGCCTGGGGATACAGTAATGCCGTCAATCCTCCTTGGCCCCCGCCAATCTCCAGAATAGATTGAAAGGGTTGATCCGGCGCGATCATATGAATGGCTCGCATCTTTTCTCGATAGAAAAACCCCAAAGTTAGCGGATGATTAAAAGGATTACCCGCCAAGAATTTACCCAAAGGGCATTTCCCCAGGCTAGCTCCAGAAACGCCGATCGATGAAGTAACAAATAGAGCCATCACATTACGCCTCAATCAAATTACAGCCTTTACCTAATTGACTCAGTACACAGTTAAGGTTCAGTACACAGTTAAGGTTTGGATCTTGATTCTACCGGCAGCCCTCATCCCCCAACCCCTTCTCCCAGCCCCCCTAACCCCCCGTTTGCGG
>CAZHXN010000138.1:0-6670 GCA_964536415.1 uncultured bacterium | reverse complement strand
AAGGACCGTATACCCCGATTGCTCCATCTTGTACCACCCCTGGACCGTGGGCACAAAGCCAAACCCTTCGGAACCGATCGCGGCACCACTGTGGATCACGCAATCGTCTCCAATCTGGGTGCGTTCATGGATGACGCAATTGGCATGAAGGACGGTGCGATCGCCGATCGTCACCTGGGGATAGATCACCACATTGGGGTGAATACAGACCCGATCGCCCAGGATCACCCCCGCCTGGATGACCACATGGGGACCGATGGATACGTCCTTACCCACCTGAACCGAAGCATCAATGACGGCGGTGGGATGAATCCCTGGATTAGGTCGAAACGGTTGGTAGAACTGGGCGATCGCCTGGGCAAAGAGGAGGCGCGGTTGCGTTGTGGCAATCCAGGCCAGTTGGCGAGCCTTGGCCTGCTCACGGAGCGATTCCGGTTCCAGCGGCAAAATTAACGCACTGGCCCCCGTAGTGGCGATCTGGCTGGCAAAGGACAAATTTTCAATAAAACTTAAGGTTCCAGTTTCCGCCTGATCGATCGCGGCGACACCCGACAACAGGGGATCGAGCGTCGGTTCCTGCTCTAAACTATGCTGAGTGGCTCCCGCACCAAGTTGGGCCACTAATTGACTGAATTGCACTGCCATCGCCTACCCAACTTGACTTAGGTCTTCGGAACTTCACACGGGACTTCAAATTTATAACCGACCCCTCGCACGGTATGGATCAGGGTAGGTTGACTGGTATCGGCTTCGATTTTCTTGCGAATTTGACCAATATGGACATCTACAACACGGGGATCACCCACATAATCATCATAGTCCCAGACTTCCTGAATTAACTCCGCTCGTCGCCACACCCGACCCGGATGACTGGCGAGAAAATAGAGCAGGTCAAATTCCAGGGCTGTGAGGGTTATCATCTGGTCATTGAGGGTTACCTCACGGCGTTCTGGGTCAATCCTGAGGCTGGCAAAGACCAGGCTTTGATTTTTGGCATTCTCCAAGCTGCGCTGGCGTTTGAGGATGGCCTCCACCCGATACAGTAGCTCCTCTAGGTCAAAGGGCTTCGTGAGGTAGTCATCAGCCCCTTGCGAAAACCCCTTAATTTTATCGGCGGTATCCGTCCGCCCGGTCAGCATCAACACAAAGACGCGGGTTCGCTGCTGCATTTCACGACACAGCGTATAACCATTGGTATCCGGTAAATTTAAGTCTAAAATGACCAAGTCGGGGTTGAACTGCTCGAAGGAAGCCAGGGCTGCCTTGCCATCACCAGCGACTTCCACTTGATAATTCTTAGCACGGAGGTATCGCTGAACAAGATTACAGATGGCCGGATCATCGTCTACTACAAGAATTTTTACCGGGTTCATGGCGATCGCTAGGGTCTGAGAGTGCATGGTCCCTGCTAGGTTAGAATAGCGTGTCTGTTGGCTGAATTCCTAGCGCTCGTCCGCCCAGAAGCTTGCTGACGCTGGTTACACTGGTCTATAGATGGCGCTGGGATAGCAGGACAAGGCAGCAGTGTACCGGTGCAGAGGTTTCTGGTATACCATTACCCAACCTAGTTTAGGATGGCAAGGGAAGATGGAGCGAGGTCAGGGCCTACACTCCCCAGAGACTGGTAACGGCTTGCACCAGCCAGAATAGCGCTTAGTAGATCCGTGTTAGGGGTGTTTATGCCCGTTTGTCGTTAATACCAGTCAAGCACCATAATGACTAACAGATGGGGTTCGCGGAGGTTGTAAATGAGCAGTCAAAATCCCTATGAGTTGCTTGGGGTGGCAGAGAATGCCTCGTTTGATGAAATCCAGGATGCTCGGATTCGCCTACAAGAGCAATATGCGAGTGACCAGAAGGTGCTTTCGGCCATCGAAGCAGCCTACGATGCCGTTCTGATGGATCGGCTGCGGTTGCGGCAGGAAGGCAAAATTAAGGTTCCCGATCGGATTCGCTTCCCCGAACGGCTAGCCGCAGTTGCTCCGACGCCTCCCCTAACGCCGACGCCGCCAACGCCCAATTGGTTGCAACGTTTTCTCGATACGCCCAGCCAACGGGATATTCTGCTGCCCGCTGCTATGTTTAGCGTGTTGGGAGGGTTGACGTGGGTGCTGGAGCCGTCGCTGACGCTGGCCCTGGGCGCAGGGGTGAGTTTGTACTTCCTCAACCGGAAGGAGCATAAATTTGGCCGATCGCTGCTGCTGACGCTGGTGGGGCTAGGGGTTGGCCTCCTGTTGGGTGGGGGGCTGACGGCTTTGGTACCCAGCCTTCAACTGGTGGGCAATCCTGGCACGGTGGCTGCTTGCACGTCGTTTGTGGTGCTGTGGTTAGTAAGCGCGTTGCTGCGTTAACCAGGACGATCGGCTTGGGTAAGGGCGGGTTGTCCGCACTGTTGCTGCGGGTGGATAGCGATGCGAGCGAGCCTGCTGGATCAGCTCAACGGCTTCTTGCAAGTCGTTCACAATGTAGTCAGGGTGGTGTTGCGCCAGTTGGGTCCGATCGCGAATCCCTGAGAGGACAGCAATCATCCGAATGCCGTGGGCCTGGGCCGCTGCGATATCCGCTTCGGTATCCCCCACCATCCAGGTTTCGGTGGCCGGGGGCAGTTCAGCTAAGGCCCGTGCCATCAGTTGGGGTTTGTCGTGGACATCATCCGTCTTCACGTAGTCGTCGCCGATGCAGTAGCGGTGGGTAGGGGCGAAGAAACGCTCAAGACAGTGGCGTTTCAAGGGTTCGGCAAGTTCCCGCTGGCGGCGCATAGTCATGACAACCAAGTCCATGCCCATCCGTTGGCAAGCTTCAAGGGTGGCGATCGCCCCTGGGATCAGGCGATCGTAAACGAGATAGGGTACCTCATGCACAACCCGTGCCCGCATACCAGCAAAGGCCCGCGCTTGTTCTGGATCGAGGCCCGACAGGCGACCAATCTGCCATTCAGGCACCTGCGCCCGCTTCAGCCGCCAGAATTCGGCCTTGGGGAGTTGCTTGATAAACTGGTCAGGCTGTTGATAGGTTGCAAGACAGAGGGTGTAAACGTGGTAATACCGATCAGAAACGTCCATGATCGGACCATCAAAGTCGGTAATCAGTCGCAACATGATGGATGACCGGAGGGATGGGGCGCGAGATATAAACTTTTGTGACCTCTCTTAGGATAACGGACACCGGGTCAGGGTGGTGTCTGATCTGTAATGTCTTCTACTAGCCCAGTCATCTAGCCCAGTCAACCAGTGGCGAGGACAAACTGCGCCAAACATCACCTGCCTAGCCGTGTGGGGTCGGTTTGGGGTCAGTATTCGAGTTGCAGTAGACAGTTGAGGACTGGCGTATAAAGGGGCACGTTTGTGTGGGGTTAAACCTGGTGGGGGGTTAAACCAATTGTTCCGTTGGGGTAGCGCTGGACTCGGCGAGGGCTTCCAGTTGCTCCTGCTGATCCTGACTGATGCAGGATTGGATAATGGTTTCGAGATCCCCTTCCAAGACCGAGTTCAGGGAGAAATTCTGGCCCAGACGGTGATCGGTCGCCCGGTTGTCCTTGTAGTTATAGGTCCGGATTTTTTCCGATCGCGATCCGGTTCCCACCTGCGATCGGCGCATCGAGGTAACCGCCGCCTGCTGCTCCTGAAGCTTGAGTTCATAGAGCTTCGCCCGCAGGATTTGCATCGCCCGCTCCCGGTTCTGCAACTGCGATCGCTCCTGGGTACAGAAGATCCGAATCCCCGTCGGTTTGTGGAACAGGTCTACCGCTGTTTCCACCTTGTTGACATTTTGACCGCCCGCGCCGCCCGATCGGGCCGTGCTGATTTCAATGTCCTTGGGATCAATCTCCACTTCCACATCGTCCACTTCGGGCATGACCGCCACCGTCGCCGTCGAAGTATGCACCCGCCCACCGGCTTCCGTCACGGGAACCCGTTGCACCCGATGAACCCCTGCCTCATACTTGAGCTTGCTGTAGACCTGATCGCCCTGGATCTCCAGGATGGCTTCCTTGAAGCCCCCCATATCGCCCAGGGATTCGCTCACCAGCTTGACCCGCCAGTTCTGTTGTTCGGCATAGCGGGTATACATCCGCAGCAAATCCCCCGCCCAAATACTGGCCTCATCGCCCCCCGTTCCGGCCCGGATTTCCAGCATGATGTTCTTATCATCATTGGGATCACGGGGGAGCAGAAGCACCTTCAGGCGGCGCTCCAGGTCTGCCAACTGCTGCTCCAGATCGGCCACTTCCTGGTTGGCCATCGCATACATTTCCGGGTCACCGATCGCCTCCTTGAGCACTTGCTTGGCCCCCTGTAATTCTGCCTGGGTAGCCTTCCAGGTGTCATAGGTGGTGACCACGGTTTCCAGGGACGATCGGGCCTTTGCCAGCCGCTGAAGTTCATCCGGATCAGTGGCCACGTCTGGATCGGCCAAGCGTCGGGTTAACTCCGCAAAGGTTTGCTCAACCGATTGCAGTTTTTCCAGTAGATAAGACTCAGCCATTGCGCGTCTGACTCAGCATTCCGAAAGGGGTTTAAACAAAAATTTAAGTCGGTTGGGTCAAACACAGTGCGACCCAACAAAGTCAATCTGTATGTTGGAGGTCCTGCGCGGGTTGGGTCTCGCAGGGCTACGACACCAACCGCCTCCCTGCTCTATCAACCGCTCACGGGCTGACAACCGACCTACTCAAAAGCGGTTTGTGCCCGGTTCCCGATCGACCTTCAGACACCCCTTACTGGGCGGCCCCTTGATCGGCACCCATGCCATACTTGCGCAGGAAGCGTTCTACACGACCTTCCGTGTCAATAATCTTCTGTGTTCCTGTAAAGAAGGGGTGATTACCCGACCAGACATCAACATGAATTTCGGGTTTGGTTGAACCGACTGTCATAACCACTTCGCCATTGCAGTAGACTTTGGCGTCGGGGTACCAGGTGGGATGAATGTCAGCTTTAGGCATGATCTCAGCGTTCCTTACCGTCAGAGGATGAGTGCGATGGGGGATTCCCAAATTAATCTGTCAGTCAATTCGGTCAATAACCTCGGCCCCATTGAGTAACGGATGCCGTCACTCGCCAGTGCAAGGTGCCAATTATCTAAACTGCATGGCGATCGCTTGACCTACCTTCATTTTAGCGTTCCCGCTCTGGCCAAGAATGGGGCCATTTTGCCAGTGTATGCCACCAGCATCCGGATAGGCCGTTTAGCGCTTCGAGTATTGCGGAGCCTTGCGGGCCTTGCGCAGACCGTACTTGCGGCGTTCCTTGGCGCGGGGATCGCGGGTCAGGTAGCCTTCGATCTTGAGGGGTTTGCGGTTTTCCGGATCGAGTTGGCACAGGGCACGGGCCACCCCCAGACGAATAGAATCCGCCTGCCCGGTTAAGCCCCCACCGGAGGCATTTACCAAAATGTCGTACTCGGCTTCTAGGCCCAAGGTTTCTAAGGGAGCCTTGACGCTGCTGAGGTAAGCGGGGTTGAACTGAAGATAGAGGTCCCCCGGCTTACCGTTAATAATCAATTGGCCGTTCCCTGGCACTAGGCGCACCCGCGCCACGGAAGACTTACGGCGACCCGTGCCCCAGTACATGACACGACCCCCTTGGGCCGTATTGCGATCGATGGCCTGCATTAGTTACCTCCTGGAATCGTTTGAAGTTGAAGCGGTTGGGGTTGTTGAGCTTGGTGAGGATGATCGGGACCGGCGTAGACTTTCAGCTTGGTGAAGAGCTTGCGACCCAGGCTATTTTTGGGCAGCATCCCGCGCACAGCCTGCTCGACAATGCGCTCTGGCAACCGGGCTTGCAGATTGGCAAAGGGTTCCACCTTCATCCCGCCGGGACGTCCGGAGTGGCGACGATAGAGCTTTTGGGTGCGCTTGCGACCAGTAACGGCAATTTTTTCGGCATTGACGATGATCACAAAGTCGCCTGTATCCATGTGGGGGGTGTATTCGGGTTTGTTTTTGCCGCGCAGAACCTTGGCCACTTCCGAGGCCAGTCGTCCGAGCCGTTGGTTCTCGGCATCCACGACGTACCACGTCTGCGAGGTCGTTTGGGGGGGAACGTAGGTCTTATTCATAAACGCTTGCGGGTTACTATCACAGCACGATCACAGCCACGGCACGATCACAGCAAAAGGGGCAGCAGGATAGATTCTCCCGCTAACCGGATGGTGAGCCGTTGCCCATTATCGCTCAGTTTGCCCAGGGGGTTCCCTCGACGATAATAGCGTTGCGATGCGACGCCGACGGCGTATCGCTGCGCAGCTATGAGCACGAACTTTTTATTATATCGCTTTCGATCGGGAAAAATGGCGTGTGCAACCGGAGAAGTCAGAAATTTTTTTGGGCGATCATGCCAAGCTTGCGTGGGATAGTCTGCTGGGCTGTCTTGATTCCCCAGGGCTGGGGTCGGAGATGTTTGGCGATCGCGCCGAGCGGAGTAGGATCGTCCACTGGGCTGGAATGGCACGGAATGGGGGGAGCGCCACAGTTCAGATAGATTTGGATAGATGGGTTCAGGTATAGAGATAGATACAGTATGCTACCCGCAGGCAGTCGGCCTCAGGGCTAACTTTTGCAAGACGAAACGAGTCTGCCATCAGGGTGCCGCAAAAAATATACAGCCTTTGTCGCCTCAGGGAGGGGCAGGCAATTGGCTTGAGCCAATTGTTCATCAGGTGCTTC
>CAZHXN010000137.1:0-7381 GCA_964536415.1 uncultured bacterium | reverse complement strand
ATCCCGCATCCCCGCAGGAGAATCGCCCCCACCCCAACCGCCCCATTCCAAAACGACGGTCTGCGACCACCGATGCCCCTAGACCGGTTAGCCCGCCGAGCGGTGTGCAATTAGCCCTGTTGGCAGACGAGTCAGGCCCTGTGATCGCCCCCAAGGTAACCTCCAAGTCTGAAGCGGACCTCATGGCCGAAGCCCTAGAGGTCTTGCAGGAAGTGGGGAACACCGCACGCCGTCGTGATGCGCTCGCAGATTTGGATGCTGATCTGGAGGCGGACGAGACCGATCTAGCGGACGAAGCGGCCCTTGTAGATCTCCGGGATCTAGAGATCGAAGAGGATGAGGATGAGTTTGGCGACGAGGACGACGAGGACGACGAGGACGACGAGGACGACGAGAACGAGGGGGGCCTAGATGTAGCTGTTACCCTTAAACCCGAAATGGCCGTGCAGGTGCTACCGTTTACGGATGCGACGATTCCCGATCCGTTTTATCTAGTCGTCGATCGCCTATCGGAACTGATCACTCGCCCCCTCCGGGAGTTTGGCGAACTGGGGAAAATCCCGGAAGCCGAAGCCAACAGTCGCATTTTGCCGATTTTTGAGAATCACCGCATTGCCCGTCGCTTTTCCCGCAAAAACCAGCGGATTATTAAGGTGCCGGATGCCCACATGCTGCATAAAACTAGGACGTACCTGACGGCCAAGGGGATTAACCGGTTGTTAATTGACGGTCAGATCTATGGGCTATAAACTCCGCGAGCCATTGCTTGACGTGATAGGTGGCGCGGCAATCATCCTCGTTGTAGCGTTGGATCGCTTCCAGATAGCGACGATCGCCCGTCTGTAACCACTGGTTATACCAGCAGACGGCCTGTGCCCCGTTGGCCTCTGCATCTCGCCAGTTAAACCCCAGCCAACGGGCGATCGACTTGAGGGCATAGTTTTCGATCGGCAACGTCACCGTCCGGGTCACCCAGGCATGGATATCGACAAAGCGCGGCAGGAGGCACTGGACAAGGGTCGGCGGCGTGGCATAGGCTTGGGCCAGTTGTTGCACCACCTGCACCTCGTAGGGACAAAAGTGGAAGATGGGTGCGTCGGGATAGCGATCGGTCAAGGCCAAGAACCGCCGCCAGACTTGCTCCTCCGCCCCCACCTGATCCGCCAAGAGAGAGTAAAAAGTCTCCGTGTGCTGAATGCGATCGACCACCAGTACCCCATGCAAATAGGTCAGATTTAAATCGGGTTCAGCTTCCACGTCAAAATAAAATTCCACCGGGGCGGCGGGTAACGTCAAGGCGCGGGGCAAGCGCTCCGCAACCTCACTCCCGGAAAACGGGGAGGTCGGCCAATCCGCAGCGGCGTAGACTTCGCTTCGATGCGGCGGACGGTTGGCCTGAAGTTCATCCGTAATCAGGATCGGTTGCTGGTACAGGGTGGCCTGGGCCTGCCGCACCAGTTTGACCGCGATCGTCCGATCAAATCCTGTACATTTGGCCAATTGCAATGGACTGATCTGAGCCAACGCTTCTAGGGTGATAATCCCCACGGCTTGCAGTTGGCTGTAACGATTCGGTGTGACACCAGGAAGCAAGGAGAGGTGTTGTTGGCGTTGGGCGGTGTCGTAGCAATGGCTGAACCAGTGGCACAGTTCACAGCGGTTGCGCGAAATAAAGACCTCCGGCTGTTGCTGCGATCGCAGCATCGCCAGACAAGCTTGCAAAATGTCCTGTAACTGGGGCAAGCGAGTCTCCAGATCCACCCGATAGCCCCCCTTCTCCCGGAGGATGATCAGGGCAGTGTCAGGCAGAGCCGCCTGGACCTGCCCCAGAAGATAGGCTTGAAACGCAGCCACAATTTGGTAGTCGAGCTTGGGACGCTTACCGAGGCGAATACTAACTGGGCGATAGGACCAATCCCCCCACCGGGAGGAACCTGGATATTTCACCAACAAATCCGGCTGGCTGAGATAGGTTATCTCTGTATCCGTATAGAGCAATATTGGTTGGTGGATGGCGTCTACCCCTTCGGCCATCAGGGCTTCTGTGGCCTCGGCCCCCGCCTGCCATGCCTGATCAGGATAGCTGGGAATCGTATAGAGATGGTTGGCAAGCACCTGTTCCCGATGGCGTTGTCCATCCTGGTGCAGCTTACGCAGGTAATCAGTGGGAGGATCGCGGTGTGCCCGGTCACCCCACAGATCGAGGTAGGCGCGGCGATCGCAGCGTTGATAATCCAGCAGTAGCTGATCTGTTATCATGGTTTCCCGGCCCCTTGGGGGATGCTCAGCCGATCACCTCAAATTGCTATTTTGGCTCATCCTAACACTAAGCTGAGGTTGGTTACCTAGGGAGCAAGCGGTCCTCTCTAAAAACAACCAGGGAGCCAACCAGCCCCCCGGCAGTGTTTCAGTCCTGAATTAAACGGCAGCGAAGAATTCCTTTGACTTGACCGGGTCAGGCGTCATAGTCCTGTCACCGGGCTGCCAGCCAGCAGGGCACACTTCATCTGGGTGAGATTGAACGTGCTGAATGGCCTGCAGGGTCCGCAGGGTTTCATCGACACTCCGACCAAAGGCCAGATTGTTGATCGTGGCGTGTTGGATAATGCCATCCTTGTCAATGATGAACAAGCCGCGTAGGGCAATCCCCGCTTCTGGGTCAAGCACGTTGTAGGCGGCGCTAATTTCTTTCTTGATATCAGCGACCAGGGGATAGTTCAGATCACCGACACCGCCTGACTTGCGATCGGTTTGAATCCAGGCCAAGTGGGAAAATTCGCTATCCACAGACACGCCCAGCACTTCCGTCCCCAGTTGCTTAAAGGCATCGTAGCGATCGCTGAAAGCAGTAATTTCCGTCGGGCAGACGAAGGTAAAGTCGAGGGGATAGAAGAAGAGCACGACATACTTGCCGCGATAGTCGGATAACTTGATCGTCTTGAATTCCTGATCAACCACAGCGGTGGCGGTGAAGTCGGGAGCTGGCTGCCCCACCCGCAAACAACCATTGTTCAGGGTCATCGGTCTACTCTCCTTGCAAATTACGGCGTTAACATCACTGCGTCTTAATGAGATGGGCACGGTGCCCACCGTTCCCTAACCCAGCGAGCGCTGATTGTTAAGGAACTGTTACTGACTCTATCATACTCATAACCGTTATGACTACGATTTTGAGCCAGGGGTTGGCAAATCGCCGCAAAAGGCGCGGGTAGCCTGCCACAGTTGCGAGATCACACTGGCAAGGGTGTGGTCGCTGTCGAGTTCCTGGAGGGTGACCCACGATCGGGTCTGAGCGTAGGTGCGGCTGGCGGTTATGGGGATGGTGTCATCGTGAATCCCGTGCAGAATTAGGGTGGGGAGCGGGCGGCAGAGGGTGGTATCGTCGTAAGCGTAAAAATCGGCAATAAAGCGGTAATTCAGGGGTAACTCGGTTTTTGCGCCATAGTGATAGACGGGCAGCGTATGTTGCGCCTGCCACTGTTGCAGTTTGGCAGGCCCCAGTTTCGGCAACCAGTGGGCTAAAAAGCCGAAGGCCGGTGCCAGCAGGACCAGGCGATCGACCTGGGGATTGCGCTCACCCACCCAGGCTGCCGTCAGCCCCCCCAAACTGGAGCCGATCAGCGTCACGGCAGCCGCATCCTGAAGGCACGCTTCGACCTGGTGGATTTGGCGGGTGAGGGTGAGATCGGTAAAGTTGGGCTGATTGAGATCGGGAATCTGGAGACTGACCCCCACGCCTTGGAAACGACTGCGGAAATATTTTGCCTTGGCGGAGTTGGGGCTGGAGGCAAAGCCATGCAGGTAGACATACTGGCGATCGGGCATAACCAGCCTGTCCTAATCCTGAATGTACTCTTGCCCCGTGATCAGGGCAATTTCAGCCCGCACCAGTTCCCGACCCAGGTAGGCGGCGTGATCCAGGTAGGACACGGGACAGGGGTCGGCCTCTTCAAAGAGTTTGATACAGACTTCCTTGGCAGTACGGCCCGTATAGACGTGGCTGGCAGGGCGTTCAACCTTACCTTTCGTCGGCAGGGGTTGCCCGGTCTCCGGGTCACAGGCCAGACCGCGATCGTCAATCACATTAGTAAAGTGCTTCGCGCAGATCAAATCCTGGTCGCGATCGAGGTAAATCAGGAAATAGCCTTGGGGATCCAGTTTGATAAAGCGTTTTGATAGGCGATCGTCCAGTGCGCGACGGTCTTCTTGGGTTTGATTCATGCCAACATGGGTAATGGTGCAAAATAAAACAAACCTTCATTTTATCCTTTTCGTCCGCTCACCTATCCTGTTTTCCCCTGGTTTCTGGAATGCGTTGTGCCTGCCCATCCCGCTGTCGTTTGAGTCGCATCGGTGTAGCCGTCCTCTTGGCAACCCCCGTCCTCCTGCGGCTAGTGGCCCCATCCACGATCGCGGCTGAGGTGCCGAGGGTCGCATTCCCAGCCGGGGAGTCTGGGCCAGAGGTTCGCGATCGCCCCGCCGCAGTGACCCCACTGGCGTACCCACTTCCCGCCCCTTCCCCTTGGCCTGAGGAGCGACCCGTTACGCTCCCCGCCAGCCATCTGTCTGGTGCTAGCCTGTTGTTTGTGATTTGGCTAGCGGCAGAGCAGGTCAGTGCTGACCTCTATGAAACGCTGCGATCGGGGCCAAACCATCCCCCTGCTGGTGCCCGCCAGTAAGATAGCGTCTCCCCATCATTGGGCATCCCGTCATTGGGTACCCCGCAATTGTGAACTTTGTTAAATTAGTGCGCTGCAACCTGGTTCTTAGTGCTAGTTTAAATATAGGCACAAGGAAGGCAATCAAAAAGCTTTCAATCAACCGATTTAGAGTTTGTGCCACCGGCTCTAAATCAAGAACAACTCCTCTTGCAAATCCCCAAATATGCTGTCATGTGGCTTATTGCTTAGGCGTTGTGACGTGTCTCCCTTGCTTTCTAGAACGTCTTGAGTAAGAGGCCAAACTAAGGGTCTAGAAGACCAAGCAGTGGGTAGATTAACAGGAATAAGAGTTGTTTGTAGTAAACCCTAGTGTGAGTTAAACGTTCGATTGTATTCCTCTAATTACGCGTTAGTTTGTAGTCTGAGTTTGATTGATGGTTGAAGGGACTCTGGAACATCTCCGGGTCCCTTCTCGCTTTAGGTAAGCTCTACAAGTAACAAGTAACCGATCACGATCGTAACTGACGAAAAAGGGGACCCCATTATCCCGTATAATCGATCCCGCTAAGCTGGGAGAGTTAATTGTCATGGTGGTAGCAACGGAAGCCCCTTTTCTGCTGCGAGCAGCGCGGGGAGAAATTTTAGATCGTCCACCCGTCTGGATGATGCGGCAGGCTGGACGGTATATGAAAGCCTATCGTGACCTGCGGGCTAAGTATCCCAGCTTCCGGGAGCGATCAGAGAATCCGGATATCGCGATCGAAATCTCGCTGCAACCCTTCCATGCGTTTCATCCGGATGGGGTAATCCTGTTTTCTGATATTTTGACACCGCTGCCCGGTTTGGGGATTCCCTTCGATATTATCGAGAGTCGTGGCCCCATTATCGATCCGCCGATTCGCAGCCAGGAGCAAATCGACAAGCTCTATCCCCTTGATCCGGAAGCGTCGCTGCCCTTCATCAAGACGATTCTGCAAACGCTGCGTAGGGAAGTGGGGAATGAAGCGACGGTCTTGGGGTTTGTGGGCGCACCCTGGACGTTGGCGGCCTACGCGATCGAGGGCAAAAGCTCGAAAGACTACACGATTATTAAGGGCATGGCGTTTTCCGAACCAGCGATGTTGCACACCTTCCTGGGTAAGTTAGCGGATTCGATCGCCACCTATGTACGCTACCAAATTGACTGTGGTGCCCAAGTGGTGCAAATGTTCGACTCTTGGGCCGGTCAACTGAGTCCGATCGACTATGAAACCTTTGCGCTGCCCTATCAACAGCGGGTGGTTTCCCAGGTCAAGGCCACCCACCCCGATACGCCGTTTATCCTTTACATCAATGGGAGTGCGGGGATTCTGGAACGGATGGCCCAGTCCGGCGTTGATATTGTCAGCCTGGATTGGACGGTGGATATGGCGGAGGCACGGCAACGGTTGGGTCCTAATGTGGGTGTCCAGGGCAATCTCGACCCCTGTGCCCTCTTTGGCTCCCATGATTTTATCCGCGCCCGCATGGAGGACATCGTGAAAAAGGCGGGGAATCAGGGTCACATTATGAATCTGGGACATGGGGTCCTTGCCAGTACGCCGGAGGAGAATGTGCGGTTCTTCTTTGAAACGGCGAAGCAGATGCGGCGATCGTAAACCGCGATCGTCACGCACGATCGGCAAGCTAAAACGCGATGGGTTGCGGGTTGGGGGTTAGGGGTTACTAGCGTCCGATTCGCAGCCTGCTCATTGGATCATGCCAGCCGACCCGCTTCGGCTAGCCCTAAAGATTCGTACACTAAGAATAGACCGAATAGACCACCGTGCGCACTAGAACAGGGAGTCACTATGCCCCTCAGCGAACCGACAGCCAAACATGAGGATGTTGTTGTGGGTGATGTCGTCAACTGGTTGATCCCTGTCAAACTTTCAAATCACCTTATATTGCTCGTCAGAGCAAACCAGCCAGATGGAAGGCGGTTCCGGGTGAAGCAATAAATACCTGGAGTGGTTGATGACGATCGTTAATCCTTTGCCAACCTTATCCTTACCCTTAGAACCCCATGTGCTCAAGCGTTGGACCGTTCAGGACTACCACCGCCTGAGTGAGTTGGGTATCCTCGATCCTGACGAACGGACGGAATTGCTGGCAGGACACATTACCCTGATGGCTGCAAAAGGAACTCCCCACGTCACGGCGTTATATCTACTAGCGAATACCCTACGTGATCGCCTGGGTAGTGATCCTCTGATTCGGACGCAAGATCCCATCCAACTGGATGCGTTTTCGGAACCAGAACCAGATTTGGCGATCGTTCGTGGCACGGTTTTGGACGATGCAGCCCAGCATCCCCAACCTGCGGATATTTATCTAGTTGTAGAGGTAGCAGACTCGACCCTGAAGCAGGATTGTGAAATTAAGGATAAGCTCTATGCGCAGGCGAACATTATGCGCAGGCGAACATTGCTGACTACTGGGTGCTAGACGTGAAAAACCGCCAGCTTCATGCCTTCCGCAACCCGACACCGACGGGATATTCCCGCCATCTGATCTTGGCTGCCCCTAATCAGATTGCACCCCTAACCTTTCCGCAAATCGCGCTCAATCTGACGGATATTCTGCCACCCCTCCTCTGAATTGCCACTGAATTGCCACAAATTAAATTAACCAAAAATTAATTCGTAGGCTCTCCTGAGATTTTGGTGTAACAGTGCAAAAAGCTACAAATTAAAGAACTA
>CAZHXN010000136.1:0-7445 GCA_964536415.1 uncultured bacterium | reverse complement strand
ATACGGCAGATGGCTCTAAAGGCAGTGGCCTCATGCACCATAAGTTTATTGTCGTGGATGGCCAAAAAGTCGTCATCACCTCTGCCAACTTCACCATGAGTGACGTACACGGCGACTTTCGCCCGCCAGAGAGCCGAGGCAACGCCAACAACCTATTGCTGATCAGCAGTCCCCAACTCGCCGCCGTACTGACCCAAGAATTTAACCTGATGTGGGGGGATGGTCCCGGTGGCAAACCCGACAGCAAATTTGGCGTGCAGAAACCGCCTCGCCCGGTACAAACGGTGGCGGTGGGAAACGCCCGCCTCAGCGTCAAATTCTCCCCCACGGGTCGCAAAACCCCCTGGGCAGCCAGCACCAATGGGTTTATTGCCAACACCCTGACCACTGCTCGCCAGCAGATTGACCTCGCCCTTTTTGTTTTTTCGGAGCAAGCTCTCGTCAATACCCTCGATCGCCAACGGGGGCGTGGCGTGACCATTCGAGCTTTGATCGATCCAGGTTTTGCCTTCCGTTCCTACAGTGAAGGTTTGGATATGTTGGGCTTGGCTTTAGCGGAAAAGTGTAAATATGAGTCCGGCAATCGGCCCTGGTCCCCCGCGATCACAACGGTCGGCGTCCCCCAGTTGGCCCCAGGAGATCTCCTGCATCACAAGTTCGCCGTATTGGATGGCCAAACCGTGATTACGGGTTCCCATAACTGGAGCGACGCAGCCAATCAGCAGAATGATGAAACCCTGCTGGTGGTCAAAAGTCCGATTGTCGCAGCCCACTACCAACGGGAATTCGATCGCCTCTACAAAAATGCCGCCCTGGGTGCCCCTGCCAGCCTCCAGACCAAGCTGATAGAACAACAGCAACGTTGCCGATTGGGACGTTAGCGGGCGTTAGCGATCGACAGAGCGCGCCTCTTCACCCCAGAGGGGAGCCACCTGGGCAGCCCGTAAAATAAAGGCGGCAAGCTGTTCCATCTGTGTAGGCGAGAGCCACTGCTCGGATACCTGCCGACAAACCAACTCAACGTCCGTGCCATCATAGCTCATCGGTTCCCGCGAGAAGGCGACCAGGTTACTGATGTTATCGCGGGGGGGCGTTGCGCCGCGCAGGGCCTCAAGGGATAGGGAAATGGGCGGATTGGGTCGGGTTGTCCCGCCGGGATGACAGAGAATGCAGTGTTCCTTAAACAGGGCCTTTCCCTGGGAGAGATCAGCGGCAGTAAAGGATTTAGTTTCACCAGCCTGGTTATAGGGAAGGTCAATCGTATCCGTGACTTTCAAATATTTTCTGACGTAGATATCATCCACCGCGAGGGCTGACGGGCTGGCGATCGCCCAGCCGATACAAACCAACCCAATCATGAGGCAAAGTCGCCGTATGATACCCGCCAAAACGCACTGATGTTGCATGGATATTCCCTTTCCTTATGAGCGCAAATTCAAGCTGAGATAAAAAATTTGGTGAGAACAGACATGCCCTCACCCTAGGACCCTCAACGCTGTGTTGAGTGCCGTCAAACCCACAATTAAAACAATGCCACAAGGCCGGTAGTAGACTGTCATGCTTAAAATGATGGACCGTAGGTTGTGTCGAGCCTGCGCGACCCCACACGATCACTTTGTTGGGTCGCACTCCGTTTGACCGAACCTACCCAAATTAAGGGTGACAGAGTAGTCGTTACAACAAAGCCCAAAAGGCAGGCAAGATGCCTACCCCACGGGTTCAAGCCTGAATTGAGTTTGCAAGCCTTAGCGATAGGCTTTGCCGCCACCCCAGGCATCGCCAAGAATCTTAGGTTGAATCAGAATGTGGCCCGCGATCTTGACCAAATCGTCCTCACTCAGGTTCCGCATTTCCGGGAAAATATCACGGCTGCGAATACTGGGATGAATCTCCCAAATTTCCGTTTCACCATCGAAGGTAGTCGGATTTTTCAAGAAGTCTACCAGTCCCTCAATATTGTTACGGGGCGGGGTTGCCAGCGATAGGGATTTTTCATCCAGGTTAATGTTGGGGTCAGTTTTGGTGCCACCCGTTAGATGACATTGACCACAGGCATTATTGAACAGTAATTTGCCCTCTTTTACTTGCTTGAGACTCAGCGTGATCGTATCCCCCTTGTCATTGAGGGGAACTGTCCGGGTTGCTTCGTCGAGTTCAGCCGCAGCCGCCGTACCCACAAACAGTTGTAAGGTCAGGCATACTGTGACCACAGCCAGCCAAATGAATCTCCTCAGCATGATTTCCTCAAAATTGCAGCACAGATAAACGCTAAATTGACTCGAATCCCACTGTCATCCTTACCGTTAGCCTTCGGAATGAGACGTTCGCAACCGGAACTGCTTGGTCCAGAACGGGGCCAGACCCCAAATCCCTGGGGCGATCGCCTCGATGAATCAGTGTTTGTTAATGAAAACTATCATGCCATTGATGCTGCCACTTTCAGCGTTTGCTTCTGGAATCGACCTGTCTGCTGAGTGCAAATACTCCCTTCAACTGGGGCAACGTCATCCGCGCGACCGACTGGCCTCGGAACTGGCGGGACTAAGGGGTTGCGCGTGGGTCAGGGACATGGGAGCGGGTGGAATCATGCTTTGGGGGGGCTGGTGTAGCCGGATCAACTGGGCCAGGGTGGGCTTGAGTTGGGTGCGGGGCACAATCACGTCAATGAAACCATGCTGCTGAAGATATTCAGAAGTTTGGAAATTGTCTGGGAGTTTTTCCCGCAGGGTTTGCTCAATCACCCGCCGTCCGGCAAACCCGATCGTGGCCTGGGGTTCGGCCAGAATAATGTCACCCAGCATGGCAAAGCTAGCAGTGACACCGCCCGTGGTGGGGTGGGTGAGGACGGGGAGGTAAAGCTGGTGGGCGGCCCGATGGCGCTCAAGGGCAGCGGAGATCTTAGCCATTTGCATGAGGCTCAGCATCCCTTCCTGCATCCGCGCCCCACCCGATGCACAGACAATCACCACTGGAATCTGCTCGGCGGTGGCCCGCTCAATCAACCGGGTCAGCTTTTCCCCCACAACGGACCCCATACTGCCGCCCATAAAGCGAAAGTCCATGACCCCTAGGGCAACGGGCAGACTGTCGAGTTGGCCTAACCCGGTCTGGACCGCATCCTTGAGGCTGGTTTTGGCCTGGGTTTCGATGATGCGATCGCTGTAGGACTTACGATCGCGGAACTTCAAGGGATCAACCGGGGCCAGGGTTTCGTCGATCGCGACCCACGTTTCCGCATCGATGAGTTGGTGAATGCGCTCATCGCTGAAGACGGGGTGATGGTGCCCACACTCCGGACAGACCAGTTGGTTGGCCCGCAGGTCCTTGGTATAGGTCATGACCCCACAGGCCGCACACTTATGCCAAAGGCCGTCAGCAATCTCTCGCTCCTGGCGTTCTTTGCTGATCGGTGCTGACTTGCGTCGATTATCAAACCAATCAAATAGAGACATGTAACGCTGTTTTACCCCACAGACAGAGACCGATAACCGGACCCCAATTGGCTATGACCACTCCATCGAACGCTGAATGAGCGCTGAATCTAGGTGCTGGGGTGAGCCATTCGGGTATCCATAAGGCGCTCAGGACACTTTCTAAATGAGTAGATCATAGTTTACCAAAGCCCCCTTAGTATTTCTTAACCGGTTTGGGGGCGGCAGCGGGTGATTGTAACCCATTGCCAGACAGGGCCACCTCAGGATCTTGCAGCCATGCCTGAAGCACTTGTAGTTGGGCCATGCTGGGTGCCGCGCAGGGGCGCACCTGCTTCAGCCAGTTCACAGCTTCCCACAGGTCAAGCTGATGGTAACGACAGAGGTAGGCAACACACACCAGCGGCGATCGTTCAATACCCGCTAGGCAATGCACATAGGTGGGCAACTGTCGACTGAGGCTGCAATGGACGAGATCGACGGCTTTGGCCAGCCGCTCGACGCGAAGTTGAGCTTCGTAGCGACTATCGGGCAGGGGAACACGGGCACAACGGAAACTTGCGGCTACATCTGGGGGCAGATCCGCTTCCATCGGAGCAGTCAGTGATAGGATAACCTGGATATTGGCTTGCTCAAAGCGCTCGCGATCGCCCGGTTGGGGCAAGCCGCCGACCGCGAGTTTGCCGGGAATAACCCAGTCTAGGGGAGCCGCAGCGCGACGCCTTGGACGCATGGATCGATTTTTGACAACCCGACGAGGCGCTTGAGCAACCCAACGAGGCCACAACGTAGCCAGTCGCTGTGGGAGAGTCGCGAGCCAATTCCGTAACCCTTGCCAGATCTGCTGGCACTGATGTTGTAACAACCTAGCCTCTGCCCATTTTGGCATTCAGAATTTTGTCGTGATTCACCCCGGATTGATTCAGACCGTGGCCCTAATCCTCCACATTATTTTAGCTAATTTCCCAAAAGTCACCGTGAACGGAGTGCCGTCTCGAAAACGCTCGCGAAAAATTTGCATCTTCGTGCTGCCATGACTGACACGATCGCTGCCATTGCCACCGCTATTGTGCCCCAACAGGGCAGTATTGGCATCGTGCGACTGTCGGGTCCCCAGGCATGGGCGATCGCGCAAACCCTGTTCTATGCCCCCGGACGCCAAGTCTGGGAAAGTCATCGGATTCTCTACGGCCAGATTCGCCATCCTCACACCCAGCAACTCGTGGATGAGGCCCTGCTTCTGCTGATGCGGGCACCGCGCTCCTACACCCGTGAGGATGTGGTGGAATTCCACTGTCACGGTGGCATTATGGCGGTGCAGTCAGTATTGCAGTTGTGCCTAGGACAGGGGGCGCGGCTGGCCCAGGCGGGGGAGTTTACCCTGCGGGCTTTTCTCAACGGTCGTTTGGATTTGACGCAAGCAGAAAGTGTGGCGGATCTCGTCGGTGCCCAATCCCAGCAGGCAGCCCAGGCGGCGTTGGCAGGGCTTCAGGGCAAATTACAGGAACCGATCCGCCAGTTACGTGCCCAGTGTTTAGACATTTTGGCGGAAATTGAGGCCCGTATTGATTTTGAGGAGGATCTGCCGCCCCTAGATGAGGCAGGGGTCCAGGTTCAGATTCACCAGGTGGGGGAGACGATCCAAGCGCTCCTGGCGACGGCGGCACGGGGGCAATTGCTGCGCACGGGGTTGAAGGTGGCGATCGTGGGTCGGCCCAATGTGGGCAAGTCCAGCCTGCTGAATGCCTGGAGTCGCAGCGATCGCGCCATTGTCACGGATCTGCCGGGGACCACCCGCGATGTGGTGGAGTCCCAGCTAGTCGTGGGG
This sequence comes from uncultured bacterium, assembly GCA_964536415.1. Classification (GTDB taxonomy): domain Bacteria; phylum Cyanobacteriota; class Cyanobacteriia; order B231; family B231; genus Trichothermofontia. The sequence continues at coordinate 2,186 of CAZHXN010000136.1, read as the reverse complement.
GGCATTCCGGTGCAGGTGTTGGATACGGCAGGGATTCGGGCGACGGACGATCGTGTGGAGCAGTTGGGGGTTGAGCGATCGCAACGGGCAGCCCAAGCAGCCGATCTGGTGTTACTGACGATCGATGCCACGGGGGGCTGGACCGAGGACGATCGGCGCATTTACGAACAGGTCTGTCACCGACCCCTAATCCTAGTGGTCAACAAAATCGATCAACTGCCCCCGGAACAGCCCCTACCTGATGCAGCGGGAATCCCCTACCGTGTGGCCACTGCCGCCCTCAAGGGAGAGGGGATTGCCGATCTAGAAGCGGCGATTCTGCACGCCGTTCAGGCGGATCATCTGCAAGCGGCCAACCTGGAAGTGGCGATTAACCAACGACAGGCTGCTGCCCTTATCCGTGCCCAGGAGGCATTACAGCAAGTTGAAGCCACGATCGCGGCTGCCCTCCCCCTCGACTTTTGGAGCATCGATCTCCGGACTGCTATCCATGCCCTCGGCGAAATTACCGGGGAGGAGGTTACTGAGTCAGTGCTTGATCAGATCTTTAGTCGGTTTTGTATTGGTAAGTAGGGAATAGGGAATTCGGAAGGAAAGACAAATTGCCAAACCCAGTCGCGATCGGCGCTCTTATCTTTTCTCTCTAGGGCAAAGGGTAAGTAGACCGATCCATAGCCCTGTGCCAAATCTTGTTGATGTAACCGTTTGACAATCTCCAAATGAAATTTTAACTCTTCAATCAGGCTTATTGGCAGCATAGTCACTCGACTTTCCATACCTTTCGCATTTCTAACAATTACTTGTTTTTTGAGGAAAATCTACATCTTTCACACGTAATCGCAGACATTCTGTTTATCGTAAGCCAGTTCCATAAATTAATTTAACAATTATCGGAAAATATACCGAAAATTTCTTGATAACACCCTGAATAGGGTGATTATACGGAAATTTTCAGTTTTTTGCCCTTTAGGGGTTGACTATCCAGGAAAATTCGGTATAATTAAAATTTTTTGTCTTTGTTTGTCGGCGGTGACGGTAGTTTGAGCTTTATTTTTTTGATGCAAAGATTAGGAAGCTCATTTGTAAGTTTTCAGTGATATTACGGTGGTCTTATTAAGAGATTTATATTAAGAGATTTAGAAGTAAAAAAATGGTTTCAGCCAGCTCAAGTAGTGATGACAGCAATTTCATACGATCAATTCTTGAATGGATTGCCGATGCTGGGATTAACGGGTTAGGAGTCCTGCCATCTGCGGAGCAGGTTGCAGCACATTATCGGAGTAAAGCTGCAAGTGTTGAAGATGCCATTAATTCACTTATTGCATGGAGAACTGCGGCGGCGGCTGCTACAGGTTTTACTACTGGATTTGGCGGCATTGCAACAATGCCCATTGCCATTCTAGCGGGTTTACTCGCACCCTACGCGCTTGGAGCCAATACTGCTGCTGCCATAGCTCATCTTCGTGGATATGATATTTATTCTGAACAGGTAAGAACAGTAGTTCTGTTATGCCTAATCGGTGAAGCAGGAGAGAGTATCCTTAAAACCGTAGGCATCACAACCACAGGCATCAAAATCGGTACTAAGCTATGTCGAAACCTAATCAATAAGATACCTGATAAAGTTTTGATTAAAATCAATAAAAAAATCGGTTTTCGGCTAATTACAAAAGCTGGTGGGAAGAGTGTTGTTAACCTCACGAAGATGGTACCTTTGCTAGGAGGTGTTGTTGGAGGCACTTTTGACAGTTTATTTGTAAATAGCTGTGGAAAGACAGCAAAGAAATTGTTTGTTTAGTTTATCAGACATATAACAATTCGGGTGCGGCGGATTGACCAAAGCCGCTTGGGTGGGTGCAAAGATCTCGGTAACCGCTGACCCGAACCGTTAGCTGGCCCCGTTTCTAGCCTAAGACTGGTACAGGAAGATAAATTGTTAGTGTTCAAATGTTAGTGTTCAAAATCACGAAGCAACAACGCGTGTTTGAGCTTTTGCATGAGATTTGGGTTTCACTACAATTTCCACATCTCGCCCCAAAGCATTGAGAAAGCGAAACAATCGTGCGGTCGAAAAACCTGCTAATTTTCCATTGATTAATGCCGAGATTTTAGGTTGGTCAATTCCTAATTACCGTGAAAGGGTCCTCGCCAAACGACCGAGTGCCCGGGCAATCGCATTCGGGCCT
>CAZHXN010000135.1:0-8058 GCA_964536415.1 uncultured bacterium | reverse complement strand
TCAGCCCCCCGGTTTTATTCTTCTTTTTGGGGATGTTGGCGGTACTCCTCAAGTCCGATCTGGAAATCCCCCAACCTTTACCGAAGTTATTCTCCCTTTACCTCTTGTTCGCGATCGGCTTTAAGGGGGGCATTGAACTGATCAAAAGTAGGGTCAACCAGGAGGTAGCTTTGACCCTCTTGGCTGCGATCGTCATGGCCTGTGTTGTCCCGGTTTATACGTTTTTTATCCTCAAGATCAAACTCGATACCTATAATGCGGCGGCGATCGCCGCTACCTACGGGTCAATTAGTGCCGTCACCTTCATTACCGCAAGCTCGTTCCTCCAGGAACTTGGGATTGACTTTGATGGCTTTATGGTCGCGGCCCTCGCCTTGATGGAATCCCCCGCCATTATTGTGGGCCTAGTTCTGGTCAATTTGTTCACCGCCGATCGGGAGTCTGGCAATAATACTAATTGGCCAGAAGTGCTTCAGGAAGCATTTCTGAATAGTTCTGTCTTTTTATTAGTCGGTAGTCTCATTATTGGGGTTCTCACGGGTACCCACGGGGAAGAAGTTCTCAAACCCTTTTCCCAGGGAATCTTTTATGGGGTTCTCACCTTTTTTCTGCTGGATATGGGTTTAGTGGCTGCCCGTCGGCTGCGGGATTTGGGTAAAACGGGACCGTTCCTGATTGCCTTCTCTGTTGTCATTCCCCTAGTGAATGCGACGCTTGGTATCCTGATTGCCAAGGTGATCGGGATGTCGGAGGGGGATGCGCTCCTGTTTGCCGTTTTGTGTGCCAGTGCTTCCTATATTGCTGTTCCCGCTGCGATGCGCCTGACGGTCCCAGAGGCTAACCCTAGCCTCTATGTGACGACGGCCCTCGCCTTGACTTTCCCCTTCAATATCATTGTGGGGATTCCCTTGTACCTATACGGGATTCAATTCTTCTGGAGATAAGATCATGCATGCAGTAAAACGAGTTGAAATTATTGCCAACTCATCCGAGCTAGCCAAAATCCTGGAGGGTTTGGATGAAACCGGGGCACCGGGCTATACGGTGATCCGCAATGTCACGGGCAAGGGCATCATGGGCAACGTTTCCGATGATGATGTCACAACCTTGAGTAATGTTTATGTGCTCTGTTATTGCTCGGAGGATAAAATTAAGCCGATCGTAGAAGCCATTCGTCCGATTCTGAATAAGTTCGGTGGCGTTTGCTACGTGTCGGACGCGATGGAAATGCGATCGGTGCGATGCGTGAGTCACCTCTAGCAAGTCTAGCCTCTAGCAAGTCTAGTAGGACTGCCATGCTTAAAACGACGAGATGTAGGTTGGCGTCGAGCCTGCGAGGCCCAACAGGTTCACTGGCTTTGTTGGGTCGCACGGTGTTTGCCCCAACCTACCCAAACTAAGCGTGGCAAAGTAGTCGTGAAACGCGACTGAAGGTTTACCAACTATCAGCCTTATCCCAATCTAGCCTATCCCATCTAGGTTTAGACACGCTTAGGCGCTTTCCATTTGCGACTGAAGGTAATTTTGTAGACCAACCTTATCAATCAACTCCAAGTTAGTTTCAAGGAAATCAATGTGTTCCTCGGTCTCCTCTAGGATATGCTCCAGGATTTCACGGGAAACATAGTCCTTGACCGATTCAAAATAGGTGATTCCCTCTTTGAGGGTTATTTGGGCGGCCCGCTCAAGTTCAAGATCACAGGCTAAACACTCTGGTACGTCCTGCCCAATGCGTAGCTTGTGGAGATCTTGCAGATTGGGCAAGCCTTCTAGCAATAAAATGCGCTCGATCACAGAGTCGACATGCTTCATTTCCTCGATCGACTCTTTGTATTCATGGGCACCCAGTTTATTGAATCCCCAGTTCTTATACATCCGAGCGTGAAGAAAATACTGGTTAACGGCGGTTAATTCGTTCGTCAGAACTTTATTGAGATGCTGAATAACTTGCGGATCACCTTTCAATGTCAATCTCCCTACATCATCCAAATCAGTTTATGCCCTTGGCGCGTGTTCAGTCGCTTCACCTGGAGCAACACGCTCTAGTATACCGAGCGCATATTCAGAACAACGTCCACACATACTCGCCACCCCAAGTTTGGCTTGCAAATCATCGAGCGATCGGCAACCACTATGGATAGCTTGAATGACTTGAGCATCAGTCACTGGGTTACAAATACAAACGTACATTGGCGTCAATAACTCCTAAGATTATCGGATATCACGGCTTTAAAAACATTAATTGATAATTAAGTATTTCTCATAAATCTGTCTCCTCCATGCCGTCTCGATACCGGTTCCCCACTCACCATCCCCGGTCGTTCAACAACCAGGGGATGGGCAGCTTGTCTGCTCCTCAGACAGAGATGGGGTAGACATCCTGCCTGCCACGGAGACAGCCGCGACAACATCCCCCCTCTCAGTAGATGATCGAGATGATCGACAGATGATCGACCCTGGACCGCCCAGTCCCTGTCTGGGGGATGTCCATAGCTCTTAGCTTAAAGCTTAATAGTAGTTATTGTCAATAAACTTGAGGGGCTGTATCTGCGTGTTGGCCGTTTGAAGGCGGAAGTTTATGGCAAGGTTGCCGGATCTTTAAGGTCAACAAGGGACCCTGCTCACACCAGATAATTATCCCAGTTATTGGTAGAGTCCTGCAATTGTGCTAACTTCCCTTGTTGACGACAGCCTTCGCCCCGTACCGCCCCTGGCTGGGTGAGGCGTGTCTTGTATCAGGCGTCCATCGGGCTTCCATTGCGGCTCCATCGCGACTCCATTTAGATGGTGGGGCGCTAAACTTGGATCAGCCTTTCGTGTGATTGAGATTCTCCTTGGCCTTTCCTATGAAACATCCTGGTGCCGTGGCAAACACTCAACTTTCTTGCCCCAGCGCTGTCCGACCTTTGGGTATGGCCGCTAACCTGTCTGCGCATCCCCCCACCCCCCCGGTCCGTCAATCGGGTGGCATGAGGCGGGTTGCCGTGGGTTGGTTACTGGTGCAAAGTGCCCTTGTTGGGTTGCTGGGTGGTCCTGTCCTTGCGGAAGCAGGCATTAGCTATAGCCAACTGTTAACCAAAATGGATCAGGGTGAAGTTGCCAAAATTGAGTACGATCCAGAGCGGCAAATCGCCAAAGTCCAACTCAAGGGGCAAAGCGGTCCCGATGCAACCCAGACAGTGGCCCTGTTTAATAACAACCCGGAGTTAATCGAACGCGCCCGCGCTAACAATGTGGACTTTTCTGTCCAACCTTCGGCGAATAACCGGGCTGTGGTGGGTCTCTTCCTCAATCTATTGCTGGTGCTGCTCGTAATCATGGGTTTAATGATGATTTTGCGCCGCTCCAGTGGGGCCTCGAATCAGGCCATGAATTTTGGTAAGTCCCGCGCCCGGTTCCAGATGGAGGCCCAAACGGGTGTCATGTTTGACGATGTGGCTGGGGTGGAGGAGGCGAAGGAAGAACTGCAAGAGGTGGTCACGTTTCTCAAGGAGCCGGAACGGTTTACGGCGATCGGTGCCCGGATTCCCAAGGGCGTGCTCCTCATTGGCCCACCGGGGACGGGGAAGACGCTGTTAGCAAAGGCGATCGCGGGCGAAGCGGGGGTACCCTTCTTCAGTATCTCTGGCTCGGAATTTGTGGAAATGTTCGTCGGGGTCGGGGCATCACGGGTGCGCGACCTGTTCCGCAAGGCGAAGGAGAGTGCCCCCTGTTTGATCTTTATTGATGAAATTGATGCAGTGGGTCGTCAACGGGGCGCGGGGATTGGCGGCGGGAACGATGAACGGGAGCAAACCCTGAACCAGCTGCTCACGGAAATGGACGGTTTTGAGGGCAATACGGGGATTATCGTGATTGCGGCCACTAACCGTCCGGATGTGTTGGATTCGGCCCTGTTGCGACCGGGACGCTTCGATCGCCAGATTACCGTTGATCTGCCCACCTACAAGGGGCGGCTGACGATTCTAGAGGTCCACGCCCGCAATAAAAAGCTAGAAGATACGGTCTCGTTGGAAATGGTCGCCCGTCGCACCCCCGGCTTTTCCGGAGCCGATCTGGCCAACCTACTCAATGAAGCAGCCATCCTCACCGCCCGTCGCCGCAAGGAGGCGATCGGTCCCCTGGAGATTGACGATGCCATCGATCGCGTCACGATCGGCCTGATGCTCAATCCCCTCCTGGACAGTAGCCGCAAGCGGATGACGGCCTACCACGAAGTCGGTCATGCCCTGCTGATGACGCTGCTGAAGCACTCGGATTTGCTGGATAAGGTGACCATTATTCCGCGATCGGGCGGCATTGAGGGTTTCTCCCAATCGATTCCCGATGAGGACACGATCGACAGTGGCCTGTATACGCGGGGCTGGTTGCTCGATCGCATCACCGTGGCATTGGGGGGATTAGCTGCCGAAGCCGAGGTCTTTGGTCCCGATGAGGTGACGACGGGGGCCAGCAGTGATATTCGCCGGGTGGCGGATCTAGCGCGGCGCATGGTGACCTTATTTGGGATGTCGGATTTGGGTCCCCTGGCCCTGGAGACACCCGGAAATGAGGTGTTCCTGGGGCGGGATTGGATGCCGCGATCGGAGTATTCGGAAGAAATTGCCGCCCAGATCGATCGTCAGGTGCGGGAGATTGCCACCCGTTGCTATAGTGAAGCCCGTCGGATCATTCGCGAAAATCGGCCACTAGTCGATCGGCTGGTGGATCTGTTGCTGGATCAGGAAACGATCGAAGGGGATGACTTCCGGAAGCTGGTAGCCGAATATATGGACGTACCGGAAACTGACCTGCACAAGGGTAAGAAACTACCCACCCTGGTAACCACCCCTGCTTAATAGCCCTTCCCTGCGTAAGGACTTTTTATGAAACTTGCCAAAAAGACCCTGGATGAACGCCTGGATCATCTTTACGATGTGATTATTGTCGGTGGGGGAGCCGGTGGCCTCTCAGCGGGCATCTACACCCAACGCTATTTGCTTTCCTCGCTGATGATCGAAAAGGGACGGGGTCGTTCCTTCTGGATGCAGGATTTGCGCAATTATCTGGGTCTGCCCCCCACGACCCCTGGGCGGGAACTCCTCATGCAGGGACAGGAGCACTATCTTTCTCTCGGTGGCGACTATCTGCGGGCCTATGTCGAGGAGGTAAAGGACGAAGGGGAATATTTCAGCGTTCGGGTCAAAGTCGGGATGAAGGACAGTATTTATCCCGTGTTTCGATCGAAGTATCTGATCGCGGCCAGTGGCATCATTGATAACTTGCCCCAACTGGAGAATATGCAAAATGTCTATGACTATGCGGGCTATAACCTCCATGTCTGCATGATTTGTGATGGGTATGAGATGGCAGATCGCCGTTGTGGGTTATTTGTCAACTCGGAGGCCAATATTAATAGTGCCTTTGTCCTGAATTGGTTTACGCCCTATCTATTTGTGTTCACAATGGGCCTCTTCCCGGTGAGTGATGCCATGCGCCACAAGCTAGCGGATCACGGTTATCGCTTGATTGAGACGCCGATTAAGCAATTCCTAGGCGAAAACCATGAGATGAACGGCGTGGAATTGGTCGATGGTACAGTGATCCCGCTGGAGACGGGGCTGGTGGCGATGGGGTCCCACTTCCATAAGGACTACCTGGCGGGGCTAAATCTCAAACAAGACGGGGAGAATTTAGTCACCGATGAGATGTGCCGCACGTCCCATCCCCGAATTTTTGCCCTAGGGGATCTAAAACAGGGGTTAAACCAGGTGTCGATCGCGGTGGCAGATGGTACATTAGCAGCCACAGCTATTTGGCGGGAGATTCGTCGGGCTGCTCCACCCCGTCGTTGGGAGGCAGACCCCGCTGCGGCTCAGTCATAAGCTCGGTCTATTACTGACAGCCATCACATACGGGAGCGACGCGACCATGCCCCAAACTGAAACCCAAGATATTCAAGCCCTCCAGGCCGAAATGGCTACTATGCGGGAGGAATTGCAAGTACGTGACCAACTGGTGCAGCAATTGTCCCAGGAATTGTTTCGTCTGGTGAAGGGCAATCAGCAGTTTATGCCCAACCCCGAATTGTCAGAGCGGCACCAGGCAGAGATGCAGGTGATCCGGGAGCAGTTGCAACACGTAGAGGAACAGGTCGCATTTTACCAAGAGCAGTTGGCGGCGCGGGATACGGAGGTGCAGCAGTTACGCCAGTCGGTGCAGGAATTGACCGATCGCTCGCGGATGTTGGAGCAGGTCGTACAGGAGTTACCCAAGGTTTATCGCCAGAAGTTCACCGAGCGCATGGCCCCAATTCGCGAAAAGATTGCCCAGGTGCAACGGGAAAACCGGCAATTGCACGCGGAGTTGCAAAGTGTCAGCTACCGATTGGCCATGACTTCGCGTGGTTCCTCGAAGTTGGATCTGCCCAGTTTTGGCAACCCCCTGCCCCAGGTATCGATGCCAAACTTTGGCAACGCCTAATCAGTTAGTAGCCATCCTTCGCTTGTGGGGTAGGCGTCTCGCCTGCCCTAGATACGCGAGCTTACTTACAGGCTGGAGTTCTCTGACTCTGACAATAAAGTAGTGATTTTCTTGATTCAGTAAACCGCGAATTCGAGCTAGGCTAAAAAAGCCCCGATCCATGACCCTGACCCCATTATCAGGCATAGCATCGATCGTTTCATTCCCATATTTACTGTCATGACCTTGACCAAAGTGGATGACAATATCCCTTTGCAGCCTCAATCTTATGCCTTTTGTGGAGTTCCTGCTTCAGTACCAAAAAGCGATCATAAAGTATCTGGGGATCACGGTTTTTACTGGCTTTAGAAAAAGTAGAAACCTTGAACTTGATGCCACGAATATTTCAGCGCTTGAAGACGCTCCTCATACTGGTTTGACTCTGATCGAGAACAAAGGAGAGCCAAATAGAAACAAATAGAAAGCTGTTGAGAACCGGATAGTCATCCGTGGCGAGGTGGCCCAGATGCTTTTTGACGATCTCAGGAAAGTTTGATATTATTACACTAATTTGTTGTTTATAGCCTCTAGTTTACACGATTAGGGGCTATTTTTTAAACATATTTGCTATCATTCAACACTTCTGTCCGGACACCTGATTCACTGACAAACCTAAAAAGCCGGAATGCGTTTAAGGACGGTGAATTCACGCGTTAGTGCTGCATCCAGTTGTCGCTTGGCAACGAGGGCTGCTTGCGGGTCGGGTCCACTCTCCGGGTAGCAATGCACCGGAATCGCCAATTACCGAGTTAACGCCAGATGAATCCAGTGCCAACCTAGCTTGAGGTAACTCATTTCCCGATACTAGTGGGCATCCACTTGGCGTCGCTGGCCACTGGCAACCACCCCGACCCCTTGCAGTCCCAAAAACAACATAGTCAGAGTAATCACACTACGCCAAAAGCATGCCCAGACCTCAAACTCACCAAGTTGTCCCAAGACACCCTACTACCCCCCAATCCTCGTAAAATAAACGCATACACACAATCACACCGGCTTAAGACGATTTGGCATGGTCACCACTCCCCCCCCCACAGACACCGTCCAAGATCACCCCTGGTGGGTGCAGCAGTGGGTGGATCTGCTCAACTCCTATCGCTTCAAAAAACGCCTGGAACGTGCCCGTAACTATGCCCGCGAAGGTCATGTCCTGCGGATTGAGTTTGTCGGCCCCAAGGTACTCGCCGATGTCCAGGGCACTGAACCCGATCCCTATAAGGTCTCCCTTTCCCTAAACTCCTTCAGCGACGAGGAATGGGGCTATGTGATTGAAACTATGTCCAAACGGGCGATCTTTGCCGCCAAGCTGCTCGCTGGTGAAATGCCCGCAAACATTGAAGAAGTCTTCACCCAGAACGGTCTCTCCCTGTTCCCCTTCACCCTCTCCGAAATTCACAGCCGGTGCTCCTGCCCTGACAAAGCCAATCCGTGCAAACACATCGGTGCCGTCTACTATCTCCTGGGCGATCGCTTTAGTGAAGATCCCTTTGTCCTGTTTCAACTGCGCGGACGCACCCGTGAACAAATTCTCACCGCGCTACGCCAACTCCGGAGCCA
>CAZHXN010000134.1:0-8292 GCA_964536415.1 uncultured bacterium | reverse complement strand
ATTTACCAGAAAAATGGGTCTAAGGCCCCGTCCTGCTAGCACAGCTTTTGCTATCCTTGGAGATCAGACAGACCGATGATCGCACCAGGCGTGATTAGATACCGCTACCAATGCACTCCCACCGGGCAACAGCGTCAGCGATTGGCGCAACGGTTCGGAGGTGTGCGCGTTATCTGGAACGACGCCTTAAGGCTATGCCAGCAATCCGCCACCTTAGTTGTCTACCCGGATCGTTCACGAGACCCAGTGATCGTGCGGGAGGACTTAAATGTGTCTGGATTGATTAAGAACCACCGCCTTAGTCGGGCGATCAGCAAGGCAGGGTGGCGGGCGTTTCGGACACTGTGCAGTGAGAAGACGGTTAGGTACGAGCGGGATTTTCGGACGGTTAGCCGTTGGAAACCGACCAGTCAGGTGTGTTCCATCTGCGGCTATCGTTGGGGCAAGTTAGACCTATCGGTGCGTGCGGTGGTCTGCCGGAACTGCGGGACCGAGTACGATCGGGAGGTGAATGCCGCTCTTAATATCCAACAAGTCGGGGCGGGGCACGTCCACGACTCAAAACGGACGGGGATGGGAGGTCAGACGGGTTCGCCCGCGCTTCCAGAAGAGCCGTCAACCCACCTAAGGGCAGTGCAGTTAAGTCTGTTTGCTCGTTAGGCATCCCCGCGTCTTCAGCGCGGGGTGGAGGTCAATGATCCATAAGGCGACAAGGGGCGTTGCCATGAAGTTCCTATTAATTCTGCCGATTCGTTTCTACCGCACCTTCATTTCGCCACTGTTCCCACCTGTGTGTCGCTTTCAACCGACCTGCTCCCAGTATGCGATCGAAGCGATCGAACGCTTCGGGCCGATCCGGGGGAGTTGGCTAGCCCTGCGCCGCCTGCTGCGCTGCCATCCCCTCCATCCCGGTGGCTACGATCCCGTGCCTCCCTTAGAAACGGCAACGCCGCGCCGTAAATAACGCCAAAACGCATCGCCTCGGCTGGGGCAGTTAAACTGCCCCCCAGCCCCCTTTCAAGGTGCCCATAAATAAGGTGCCCATAAATAACGATAAACCGCAATTCCCCCAATCCGGATAAGATTTACTTTACTTGCTTCATCTATAACCATATGGTTATAAATGATGTATAAATAGAGTATGAGATCCAAGCTTTTCACGACTTCCATCCTTCCCTCCCATGCTCGTTTGCGCCAGCAATCAGCCCGGTTTTTGGGGGACGCAGACGCGATCGGGCGTTAACTGGCGATCGTGGGGAACTGGCTGTAGTCATCCAGGCGGTGTCTGGTTAGTCCGGCATGGCCTGTCATCCAGACGTTGTATTTATTAGGAGTCAACATTAACTTATGGCAAACGTAGTGGTCATTGGGGCTGGCTTAGGGGGACTACCGACGGCCTACGAACTGCGGCACCTCCTGCCGTCGGAGCATACGGTTACCTTGATTGCTGAACATCCTGAATTTACCTTTATCCCAGGCTTGATCCGGGTTGCACTCGATCTGGAGCCAATGGCGCATATGCAGTTGCCGTTGGCTCCCCTAGCTGAGCGGCATGGTCTCGAGTTAGTGACGAGTCGAGTCACCCACATGGACCTGCAAGCCCAACAGATTACCGTTGCCGATGGGCGCACGATCGCCTACGACTATGTGGCGATCGCGACGGGGCCAGGGCTGGCGTTTGATCAGATTCCTGGTTTTGGCCCCCACGGGGGCTATACTCATTCTGTCTGTAGTGCTCCCCATGCCCTCGAAGCGCGGGAAGCTTGGCTGGAGTTTTTAGACAATCCCGGCCCGTTGGTCGTGGGGGCCGCGCCGGGAGCCGGCTGTTTTGGGCCTGCCTATGAATTTGCGCTAATGGCTGACTGGATTCTACGGCGCAAGGGGATTCGCGATCGTGTACCCATTACGCTCGTAACCCCCGAACCCTATACTGGCCACTTGGGGGTAAGTGGGGTTAAAAACGCCAAAGAGCTAACCCAGGGTTTATTGCAGAAGCAGGGCATTGAGGCGATCGATAACGCTGCGGTCACGGAAATTACTGCCGATCACGTGATCCTTGAGGATGGTCGCCAGATTCCTCAACGCTATGCGATGATTCTGCCCGCTTTCCGAGGGGTACCATTTATCCAGCAAGTCCCCGGCTTGGGAAATGACAAAGGCTTTATTCCCGTCCTACCCACACACCAGCATCCCCAATTCCCATCGGTTTATGCCCTTGGCGTGAGTGTCCACCTGGCCCAACCGGATAAGACCCAGGTGCCGATCGGGATGCCCAAGAGTGGCCAGATGACCGAAGCAATGGGCATGGCCGTCGCCCATAATATTGCCGTTGCCCTGGGGGCAGTTGCAGGCGTTCCTCAGGTCCCCACCCTGGAAGCCATTTGCTTCGCTGAATTTGGAGATACTGGCATTCTCTATGTTGCTGCGCCCGTTATCCCCGACCCCATCACCGGCCAGCGTCGCTACTCCTACGCGGTGCAAGGTCCCTGGGTAGTCTGGTCGAAGACAGCCTTTGAACGTTACTTCATGGTCAAAATGCGGGCCGGATCAGCCATGCCCTGGTTTGAACGCCTGGGACTGCGCCTCCTCTTCGGAGTAGATTTAGTGCGCCCCCAACCGCTGGTCGTCCCGAAGGAAGTTGCCAGTGTCTAAGCTGATCACGTTTTCCCTTCTGGTTCTCTTGTCCCTCCTGCATCTTAATATCGCCATCTTATGTCGCCGCTGACAACCCTGCGATCAAGCATCTTTACAGGGGTCTTTAGCTGGATAGCTCAACAGGTGTTTATCTGCCGCCACGGCTGCCTCAGCCTTGGGTTGGCCCTCGTGATTCTGCTAACGGGGGCGATCGCCCCGCCGACTGCCCTTGCAGTTCTCCGCCAGGTGGAGGAAGCGCCAGGGCAGATCGTCTACCAGTCCCGCCAAAGTATCCGTGCGCGTGACGGCCATACCTGGCAGGTGATCGCCTTCCAACGGTTGAAACCCAACGGCGAGCGATCTGTCTACCTGCGGCTGGTGGGTTTTCCGGGGACTGCCGATATTGATCGATCACAGCCCCTAACCCTCACCACCTCTCTGGGCGAAACCTTCACTGCTGCGGATGCCTCGCGCCCGATTTTTACCGACGCCAATCGCCCGGAACCGAACGTGGGTCAGTATGACCTGGAGCCGATCGTAGCCAAATTACCGGCTGGTTTACCCCTGAGCCTCAGTCTAGCCATGACTGATGGCAACACTGTAGTGCTTAACATTCCCCCAGCCCTTATACAGGAATGGCAAGCAGTGCTTAATCCTCCCCCATCAGAGGTGTAGTGGGCAAACCCCATGCCTCACTAAAAAACCTATTTAACCAATGGAGTAAGACTATGACTGTTAAATACGTGACCCATCCTTTGCCAACTGGTGACATCACGATCATGGGCCATGTCACCGACGTGGCGACCGTTCGGGGTAAAACCATTTCACAAATTGGTGCGATCGTCGGTCAAGAGCAGCAAAATCCTGCGGCTGTCCATGTCAACCTGGAGGTTGTGGGGGGGCAACACCCTGCCGACATGCTGACTCTCATTTTGAGCTTAGGGGATGCCCTGGAACTGGGGCTACAACTGGTGGCGATGGGTATTGAAAATCAACCAGCCCCTGACATTGACGAAATCCGGGAACGGCTGACTCAACTCGTGGCAGAACTCGATCGCTCCCTTCAGGTTTCCCACACCCCTGCCTAATGCTGCCCAGGGTCCGGCCTAAGGCAATTGCACCCGATGGGCTAAAAGGGGTGGGTCGTCTCTCACCGGGGGACCAGAATCCGCCTTATTTGCTTGACTCACCCCAATACCAAAGGGTTGGTGTCCATAGACGATCGTTTTGCAAACAGTTGTGATGGGCTACTTACCCGTCTCCTACGCTGTTTAACGACGGTTTAATCATCGAAAAATTTAGGTCTGAGACAAATTTAGGTCTGAGACCCCGGCCTTCCAGGACAGCTTGACATCTCAGGACCTATGAGGTTGACTCCTCCGGTCGCCCGACCATGTTGGGGCTAATCAAGGTAATATCGAACTCATCGGGGGGCACGGGTGTCCCCTCATCGCGGTTGAGTAAATAGTAAATGGCCCGTACTTGTGGCCCAAAGACAATTTCATCAGCATTTTGCAGATCATGGGCTTGGAGCTTGCGCCCATTAATTAACAGACCGTTAGCACTGGGTTTACCCTTGAGGTTCCCATCGACAACCCGATAGTAGAAGGTCCCATCCTCCTGGGGCAATTGGACGAGGGTGGCGTGGCGTCGTGACACAAACTGGGAAGCTAGACGGATATCGCAGCGAGGATCGCGCCCGATCGAATATAAGGAAGCGTTTAAGACAAACTCACGCCGCCCCTTATCATCTTCAACAATCAATAGGTGTTGTTTTGCGTCTAATGTCATTTAGGTACGTTAAGTACGCCGGCGCTGCGGGGACCAGAAATTACTTGAGAAATCACTTCACCAGTATACAGCTACATTCGTCCTTGGTCAGATGCTGGAGCCGTCCTAGCTGGTCAGTTTGGAAAGCTGCACAGGTCATGACGATCGCAGCGAGAGCGGTTACTCCAGCAGGACTTGCGCCCAAAGCGGAAGCGGGTGACCACTCCCCTCATGTCTGTTACGCGTGCCACCCTTTCCCTGCGGTTTCACACCGCCTGCGGGGCATGGATTACCTGGAACAAAAAACCGTCTGGATTGCCTGCGATGGCTAGCCTCTGGGCTTGGGTCTCATCCTAGGATGGGCTGTGATCGCAACCGGGCAGTTGTGGGAAGGGGTAGAGATTCATGATATCAAATCTGTTCTAGCATAAATCCCGCCAGAATGTTTGTATCTCGCTACTGGGGAAGGGGCGCGGGGAGAGAACGGTTTAGGCGAGAAGATACTGGCCCTGGGTACGATCGCAACAGCAAGGCATTCACCACAACGGTAACCGAGCTACAGGCCATCAGCGCCCCAGCCATTGCCGGACTCAAGAGCACCCCCCAGGCGGGTAAAAAAGCCCCAGCGGCGGCTGGGATCGCCACTAAGTTATAGGCAAAGGCCCAGAAGAGGTTTTGCTGGATTTTATTAAACGTGGCGCGACTGAGGGCGATCGCAGCCAGCACGTCGCTGAGACGATCCCCCATCAGCAGGATCTGGGCGGCCTCTGCGGCAATTTGGGTGCCCGATCGCAGGGCAATTCCCACGTCCGCTTGGGCCAAGGCCGGGGCATCGTTAATGCCATCTCCCACCATTGCCACCCGCTGCCCTTGGGTTTGGAGGGTTTGAATCACCGCCGCTTTCGCCGCCGGATCGACCTCGGCCAGGACATCGCTGGGATCGAGTTGTAGGCGTTGGGCGATCGCGGCAGCAACGGCAGGGCGATCGCCCGTCATTAGCATCACCCGCAGTCCTAGATTTTTCAGGGCGGCGATCGTCCCCAAGGCATCCTCACGGAGGGTATCGGCAATGGCTAATAGACCAACCAGTTGGCCATTAACGGCCACATAAACAACGGTTTTCCCCTGGGCTTCTAAAGCGCTAACGGGGGGCTGGCTAGGGTCGATTGCCACCCCTTGCTGCTGTAACCACGTGGCCCGACCGACACTGATCGGGTGATCCGCTACGATCGCCGCGACACCAAAACCCGCTTCCGTTTGGATCGCTTGGGCTGCCAGGAGGGGCAGGTTCCGGTCAGTCGCTGCTTGCAGGATGGCGGCGGCCAGGGGATGATCGGTCCCCTGTTCCACGGTTGCTGCGAGTTGCAGCAAAATATCAGGGCTAGTGGGAGGGATGGACAGATTGTGTTGGTAGTGTTGGGTGAAAGGCCCTTCTGCTATTTGGCTCAACGGCACACAGTCGGTCACTTGCGGGGTACCCGTGGTCAGAGTGCCGGTTTTATCAAAGACGAT
The DNA here is from genome assembly GCA_964536415.1 of uncultured bacterium. Lineage (GTDB taxonomy): Bacteria > Cyanobacteriota > Cyanobacteriia > B231 > B231 > Trichothermofontia. The sequence continues at coordinate 2,376 of CAZHXN010000134.1, read as the reverse complement.
CGTGTCAATCTGGTGTACCCGCTCTAGAACATCACCGCCCCGGATGAGCAGGCCCCGTTCGGCCCCCATCCCTGTCCCCACTAGGATTGCCGTCGGGGTCGCTAGGCCCAGGGCACAGGGACAGGCAACCACCAGCACCGCGATCGCCAGTTTTAAACTTAACAACAGCGGCGAGGTGGGCAGCATGGCGGCTTCTGCCATTGTCCAGTGGCCGTGGCTCATCCAGTGAGTGGGGGGTAACAGGACTTCTGGGAAAAGATGGGTCCCCAGGCTGTACCAGAAAAGAAAGGTGAGCAGGGCGATCGTCATCACGCCGTAGGTGAAATAGCCCGCTACCTGATCGGCCAATCGTTGGATGGGGGCCTTGCGGGTTTGGGCGGCTTCCACGAGGGCAATAATTTGAGCCAGCGTTGTGTTCTGACCGGTGTGGGTGGCCTCCAGGACGATCGCCCCCGACTGGTTCAGGGTGCCCGCAGCAATGGTATCCCCAACCTGCTTCACCGCGGGCATGGCTTCGCCAGTGAGCATTGACTCATCAACCTGGGTTTGCCCGACCCGCACGATGCCATCCACCGGGATCTTTTCCCCAGGTAACACATAGAGCCAATCCCCAACGCGCACGGCTTCGGAGGCAATTTCTACGTGCTGGGTGGGTAAATCGTCAGCCGGGGAACTGGGCGGATGCTCCTGTGGAGAGGCGGTGCGAATGGTGACCAGGCGGGCGATCGCGGGTTGCAGCGCCATCAAGTGGCGCAACGAAGCCGAGGCTCGATTCCGTGCCCGATGTTCCAGGGTACGCCCCAGGAGGATAAAACCCACCAGCATGACGGGTTCATCGAAAAAGCACTCCCAGCCTAAAGTGGGAACCAGCAACGCCACGCCACTGGCCAGGTAAGCACTGAGCATCCCCAACCCCACCAGCGTGTTCATGTTGGGAATCCCGTGCCGCAACCCCTGAGCACCATCCCACAAGATCGCCCGTCCCGGTCCCAGCAAGGCCAAGGTGGCTAACCCCGCATGGAACCAGATGTTGTCGAACCCAGGGAGGTTGATGTCGAGAATATGGGCTAAATGCCCGATCGCCGATAACACCAGTAGGCCCACCGCCAGCAGCAGTTGGAACAGTTGTGCCCGTAATGCCTGTTGTTGTTCCGTTTCCAGTTTGGCTAGGGCCGTTGCTTGGGAAAGGGTCGCCCCCGATCGCGGTTGACTGGGGAAACCAATTTGGGTTAATTGGGCTGCCAGGGTTTCTGCGGTTGTCGTTACCGGCTCATCAGCACTTCCCAGAGGGGTCGCTACGCGAATCGTTGCCACCTTCGTGATCAAATTGACCGACGCCGCGATCACCCCTGGCTGTTGCCGCAAGCGTCGCTCCACGGCCTGGACACACCCCGCACAGCGCATTCCCTCCACATCTAAAACCAGGGTTGATACCGGCATATCTGGGGTGGCCTCTGTCCCAACGGAAGGAGTCGCGATCGACGGTGAAGCAACGTCAGGGGTAACAGGCATGGTTCACTCTCTTAACTGTTAGGCACTAATCATTGACTTATAAAAAGCCTCACGGGTAGCCACCATTCCCTCCACCAGTTGCTCCATCTCCGCCTGCGTATGGAGGGCCGTTGCCGTAATCCGCAGGCGCGGCTTCGCAATAAACCAGATCGGTGAAATCCAAACCCCGTGGTGTTCCAACAAATGGCGAGCAAAGGGTTTAGGGTTTATTTCTGGCGGTAATAGTACGGGAATGACATTGGTTTCCCCGATCGCCTCAAAGCCTTCCTCAGTCAGTCGCGATCGTAGATAACGAGTATTGGCCTGGAGGGTATGAACCAGTTCCGGGTGGCGGCGGACCTGGCGAATGCTTTCCAGGGCAGCCGCCGTCGTGGGGGGGGGCAGGGAAATGGTCCCGATCGACGTGGGCGAGGCCTCTAGGAGGTCGATCAACTCTGGCAGGTGGCTACTAATCGCGGCCCCTGCTGAGGCCGCAAACTTAGAAAAGGTAGTCATAATCAACGGCACTACCCCGCGATCGAGAACCTGTTGAGGGGTCATGCCAAAGTGTTCATAAATACCTCCCCCATTGGCCCCGATCGCCCCGCTGGCATGGGCCTCATCCATGACCAACACACTGCCGGGATAGTGTTCCAGGATATCGACCATCTGCGGCAAAGGGGCTAGATCCCCGTCCATTGAGAACACCGCATCCGACACCACCAGGATGCGATCGTTCGGCTTAGCATAGCGCCGCAGCTTTCGAGCCAAGTCCTCCATATCACAATGGCGGTAGGCTTTGACCCGCACGTTGGGGCTGTGGCTGAACATTTTGCCGGAGCGATTGTCCGCATTGGCAACCGCAGACACAATACAACCGTGATT
>CAZHXN010000133.1:0-8387 GCA_964536415.1 uncultured bacterium | reverse complement strand
GTGAATTGTACGGGCCCCCAAGAGTGCAAGGGTTTTCTGGCCAAACTGACGCAAACGAATACCACTGCGGGCAAGATCCGGATCGGCACTCATCAGGCCAAACACATTGCGGGTGGCGGGATCACTATCCCAACCGAGGAGAAAATCCGGGCTACTGAGGTGGAAAAAACTCAGGGCATGGGATTGGATGATCTGGCCTAGGTTCATCAGCCGCCGCAGTTTTTCACCTGCAGGTGGAATTTTGACGGCTTGAATTTTGTCGCCCGTTTTTGCCGAGGCCATGACGTGACTGACCGGACAGATGCCACAAATCCGGGCCGTAATCCCGGCCATTTCCCACATAGGTCGCCCTTCGCAGAATTTTTCAAAACCGCGAAATTCAGTCACATGAAAATGGGCATCAGAGACCTGGCCCGCATCATCGAGAAAGATGGAGATTTTGGCGTGTCCTTCAATGCGGGAAACTGGATCAATAACAACTGTTTTAGCCATAAGTCAGTGGGAGAGTAGAGGGTCAATGCAGCGACATCACGGTGCTAAGCAGGAGACGAGAATTGTCGATTCGGGAAAAGGTTAATCTGGGAAAAAGTTATCATCAAGCAGGTTAGCGATCGTATAGGGACAGGTTTCTGGAAAAGTGGCCAAGGGAAGTCGAGTTTCGGCTTTGGCTTGCTTCACGGCTTCAAGATAACATCCAGCCAGAATCTCATATAGATAGGGTTGTAAACTAGGAGAAGTTTGTAAAGCTTCTCTGATCCGGCGGCGATGTTCAATAATACTAGCCTCCCAACTTCCGGCTCTTACCTGCGGTTGATACTGCCATTTCAGGAGATGCATGAGCACTACAATCGTGTTGCTTGCCAACCGTCGCCGTTCACTCCGGCCCATATCTTCAAGCTCTTCAATGAGATTGGCCCAATCAACCTGTTCATAACGACGATCGCGCAGATTGGTGATCGTCGTTTCTAGCCAAGCGAGATAGTCCGCTTCGTAGGCAGGTATTGTTAAGGTAGAGTTAATCGGCAACATGGGCTAACAAGGATTACACATAGAAGTCATGATTCCTGTGGCGGAGGGGCACGATCACCCCATCCCATCGGGGTATGTTCTGGGCCGACGCTAATATAGGCATACACCTCCTCTTGTTTAAAAGTTTTCTTCCGCGTTCTGATTCATCATCCGTCAGCGCCTTGGTGATGAGTATTGATGGTGCAGATGGGAACCCAACACACAATTGCTCCTACCTTAGCTCTCATAAATGCGGGCTTCAATGGCATCGGGGAACTCCTCGCAGTATTCCTCAAATGCAGTTTTCTCCAACCGTTTAGCCTGTTGGTGGGCGGCTTCTGCCTGCATTTCTTCCACCGCATCCCAGGCCGCTGCGCACTCCTTCGAGCCAGGACCTTTTTCGGCACAAATTTTACGCGCCTCCGCGATCGCGTCTTGAATCGCTTCCTCCAGCAATACCGCCTTGGGACGCTCGAAGGCATCCCCCTTCTCCAGAATATCCGTCAGGGAAATGATCCCCAGCAACTTGTCCTTAATCACTGGGGCGCGATGGATACCAGTATTGGCAAACAAGCGAGCCACATATTCCACACCCAAGTCTGGGTTCACGACAATACAGGGCTTGGTCATGATTTCATAGACCCGCATCTTCTTCGGATCTAGACCATAGGCAATCACCTTATACACAATGTCGCTTTCGGTCACAATGCCATAGGCGTCCTGCTCGTGCCGCCGATCGACGATCAGAGCCGTCCAACCCCGCTGCCTCATGAGCGCGATTGCCTCGGCAACTGTGGCCGATCCGCGAATGGTGACCACATCCTGAGTCATGATTTCCGATGCTTTCTTCATCATGGTCCCGTTCCCCTTGATTAAATGCCTTGATTAAATGCATTGTATGTGAGCATCTCGATAAGTACTCTTACCTACGTTATGCCGCATTTGGTGCAGTGAGTACCCACTTCTTAGCCAAATTTCAACATTTCCCGCCCTTCCAGGTGTAACGGTTCCCCCCGCAGGGCCATTTCCAAAAAGGCACGAATACGATCGGCCGGCGGCGGACAGCCCGGTAAATAGGCATCCACGGGTACCAGTTCATGCACTGGACGCACGCGATCGCACAGGGTCGGCACAATCCCCGGCTCATGGGGAATCTGGGCCTGTAAGTCCCCCATCTCCAGATAGCAGCGCTCCAACACTGGTTTAGCACTGCCCAGGGGGTTGCGCATCGCCGGGACGTTGGCCGTTACCGCACAGTCGCCGAAGGAGATCAAGATCTTCGTCCGTGCCCGCACCTGTTTCACCAGTTCCAGGTTGTCCTCGTTGGCGATCGACCCCTCCACCAGACAGATATCTACCCCCTCTGGGTAGGTCTTGATATCCGCGATCGGGCTGAACACTAGATCCACCTGGGCCGCCAGATCAAATAACCATTCGTCTAGATCCAGGAACGACATATGACAGCCAGAGCAGCCCCCCAGCCAGATCGTCGCCAGTTTTATCTTGTCCATTCTTTTTTCTCCCGTGCCGTTACCAAAAAGTCCAGAGTGCTGCGATCGCGCTGCATTTCCGCCACCGTTGACCCCTGCCGGAAAATTGCCCCCGTGGGACAGGCTTCCACACACTTACCGCAGGAAGTACAGGCTTCCACCTCCCCCCAGGGTTGGTTCAGACCGGTAATCATCCGCACTGCTGCCCCCCGTTGGGCCACATCCCACACATGGGCACCCTCAATCTCATCGCACACTCGCATACAGCGGGTACAGAAAATACACCGGTTATGGTCAATGCCAAATTGCGGATGGGACACATCCAGATCCCGATTGGGGAAGCGATAGGGGAAGCGGGTATGATCCATCCCCACCGCGATCGCCATGTCCTGTAACTCACAGTTACCATTGGCCACACACACGGCACAAACGTGATTTCCTTCTGAGAACAACAATTCCACGGTCATGCGGCGATATTCCTGCAACTTCGGCGTTTCGGTTTGGATGTCCATCCCCTCCGCTACCTCTGTCACACAGGCGGGCAGCAGCTTATTGATGCCCTGAATTTCCACCAAGCACAAGCGACAGGCCCCCACATCCGACACCCCGTCCAGGTGGCACAGCGTTGGAATCGTAATCCCTGCCTGCTTCGCCGCCGCCAAAATACTGGCGCCACTCTCCACCGCTAGATCGATCCCATTAATCCTGAGTGTTCTCACCGACATAGTGTTGTTACCTCTTACCTCACTGGATCAAGAATGTTTGCAGGGGAACTCGCGATCGGAGATCAGGAACGGATGGGCTGATGGGCCTTGTTGGGTTACACTCCGTTGGAGCCAATCGACACTTTGACCCAACCGACATGATGATTCCCAATGCCCAATTCCCGATCGCCGACTTCCTACTTCCCTCCCGCCGGTTGCAGCAATTCCTCATACTCCTGCCGGAAATAGCGCAGAGTACTCAACACCGGATTCGGGGCCGTCATCCCCAGCCCGCAAAGACTCGTATCGCGGACCATGTGACACAACGCTTCCAGGCTTTGTAGATCAACCTCCGTCGCCTCGCGGTTAAGGATCTTGGTCAGCATTTGGTACAACTGCACCGTCCCCGCCCGACAGGGGATACACTTCCCGCAGGACTCCCCACGACAGAATTCCATGTAGAAGCGGGCCACATCCACCATGTTGGTTTCATTGTCCATGACGATCATGCCACCGGACCCCATGATGCTGCCCAACTGGGTGAGGGATTCATAGTCCACGGAAATGTCCAAGGCACTGGCGGGAATGCAGCCGCCGGAAGGTCCCCCCGTTTGCACCGCTTTAACACCGCCCGCAGCGGCTACGCCACCGCCCATCTCCTCGACGATCTGGCGCAGGGTTGTCCCCATCGGCACTTCAATCAGACCCGTATTGCGGATCTTGCCAGTGAGAGCAAATACCTTGGTGCCCTTGCTCTTCTCAGTGCCGATATTGGCGTACCACTCACCGCCTTCGCGGATAATGGCGGGAATATTGGCCAAGGTTTCGACATTATTAATCAGCGTGGGGCATTCCCACAACCCCGACTGGGCGGGATAAGGTGGACGCGGACGCGGATTACCGCGCCGCCCTTCCACCGAAGCAATCAGTGCGGTTTCTTCCCCACAGACAAAGGCCCCGGCTCCCACGCGAATGTCGATCTTGAAGTCAAAGGGGGAACCGAAGATCTGACTGCCCAAGAGGCTGTAGCGCTTGGCCTGTTGAATGGCCTTTTGCAGGTGCCGGATTGCCAGGGGATATTCGGCCCGAACGTAGATGAAGCCGTGATTAGCCCCGATCGCATACCCCGCGATCGCCATGCCCTCCAGTACCCGATGGGGATCACTCTCCAACACACTGCGATCCATAAAGGCACCGGGATCACCCTCATCTGCATTGCAGATGACGTATTTCTGCCCCTCCGGCATCTTGGCCACCGTGGCCCACTTCAGCCCCGTGGGATAGCCACCCCCGCCCCGGCCCCGCAGCCCACTGCGGGTGATTTCGTCCACCACTTCCGACGGATCGTATTCATAAAGGACGCGATACAACTGCTGGTAACCGCCAACAGCGATATATTCCTCGATCCGTTCCGGATCAATCTTGCCGCTGTTTTCCAGCACGATCGGGAACTGACGAGCAAAGAAGGGATGATCGCGATCGCCCAGGGGAGCCGTGGCTTCGCCGCCCTTGAGCGCCTTGACGATCGAGGCCGCATCCGCCGTCGTCACCTGTTCATAGAGAATCGGCTCGCGATCGCCCTCACGGCTGACCACCTCCACCAGGGGACCCCGGCCACAAAAGCGCATACAGCCCACACTACACACTTCTGTCGATGCCCCCAGTCCCTCAGCATCGACGGCAGCTTCCAACTGAGCTTTCACCGCCGCCGATCCAGAGGAAAGGCACCCCGCTGCCGTACAGCAGTGAATGCGGGTTTGTTTCTGGCGATCGCGTTCTTTTTGCCCGATCGCAAGCAGTTCAGCTAAATCCATAGGTTACGGTCCTTCGCGGATGGCAACAATTCAATTCAAAAGGCACTAGTCAAAACTTGATGAGGGCAGTTTTTGAGGGATCGGTATGGCCGATCAGGAAAGGACGGGTTGTGACGGATGGATCGACTGATATCGACTGATACAGATACTTCTGGCTCAACCCGCACCGAGCACCTCAAAAACCTATGACGATGCGTCAGGAAGCCATTCCTTCACCGCCGTGAGAACAGCTTCCGGGGTTTGCTTCCCGGCCACCCGGCCATCGAAAACGGCAGCAGGCGCAATACCACAGGCCCCAATACAGCGAGCCGTGACTAGCGACACCTGACCATCGGGCGTGGTCTCACCCTCTTTCAGGCCAATTTCCTGCTCCAGAGCAGCGAGAAGTTCTCCGGCTCCCTTGACATAGCAGGCAGTCCCCAAGCAAACGACACAACTGTGGGCACCACTGGGTTTGAGCGAGAAGAGATGATAAAAAGTCGCAACCCCATAAACCCGGCTCAGGGGCAGTTTCAGCCCCCGCGCAATGTAGTGCAGCACATCCTCTTCTAAATAGCCAAAAGCTTCCTGGGCCTTGTGGAGAACTTCAATGAGGGCATCGGACTGGTATTGGCTGCGCTTCATGGTAATGTCTAAGACCTTAAAGCGCTTATCCCCACTGGGATGCTCGTGGGTCGCAGGGGCAGGTTGACGATCGGTCGTTGGAGTTGACGATAGTGGCGACATTCGACTTCCTTTAAACCTAAAGAATTAATGAAGAAGTTGGAAACTTAACTTGAAAACCGGACCTCCAAAATTCTCATTCCTTAAAGTTTTAGTACCCCCTACTGCCAACATCAACATTTATTACAAGTAGGCTGTAAGTCCTGTGTATCTGGAGTCGCAGCATTGGGATTATGTTTATCTATCGCGACAATTACTGTAATTTAAAACAGGTTGAAAATTTGAGTAACTGACATTGAAAAAATCTAAAACTATTGTCGCATCTTTCCCCCTTGCCTGACTCATAACTTTAGATTCTTTTGAGGAATGCGGTTCTCCTGAGTCTATGGAGTAAACCGTATACAGCGTTCCCCAAGTCTCTGAAGGACAGAAGCACCTGATGAACAATTGGCTCAAGCCAATTGCCTGCCCTTCACTGAGGCGACAAAGGTTGTAGGTAACCACCAGTCAAAGAGCCGAAACCCAGGAAGACCAGGAATGCTATAAGTTGAGGAAAGCATGGAGGTATCCCTATGAAACGTCGTGACTTTATGGGCTGGGTTGGGGTTGGGGGGGTGGTCAGTGCTCTACCCGCTGTGCTGTCTGCCTGCAATCCGAACCAAACCGCAACGACCGATACGCCGACGGCCCCTGCTGCGGTTGCGGGGTTTCAGGTGGTGGGTCCGGTTGCGGCCCTTGATCAGCCCGGTGGTCTCCTGAATAAGGATTTGGCACAACCCGTACTCGTGATTCGTGACCCGGCCAATGTCGATACCCTGCTGGCGGTGAATCCCACCTGCACCCATGAGGGCTGTACGGTTGATTGGAAAGGTGACGCTAAAGCCTTTGTCTGTCCCTGCCATGAGGCCAAATTTGGCGAAACGGGAGCACCCATCCGGGGACCAGCGAAAAAGCCCTTGAGTACCTATACGGCCAAAATTGAGGGCGATCAGGTACTGGTCAATTTTGGCTAGGCACGCGGCAACCCCGATCATACCCCCACAGCGATCGTTGTCCTTGCCCCTGCCAACCCATTGTTCTGCCCCTGTGAGATACGCCCAAGCACTCTGAGCCTTCTAGCGGGGTCCCCATCCCGGAAAACTGGGGACTTGCTAGAAGGGCCGCAAAATTTTTCTAAAATCGCTTGCGAAAAATTGGCCCTTTGCTGTTATGCTAGTAAAGCGCCTGAGAGAGGTCACTGCCAAAAGCAAACTCCCTCAATCGTCATCATATAAGTTCTGCGGGTGTAGCTCAGTGGTAGAGCGCTTCCTTGCCAAGGAAGATGTCGAGAGTTCGAATCTCTTCACCCGCTTCCCACTCCTAGCGACGAACCAGAAGCCACTCTTAAGGTTCGTTCGTTGCCTTGAATAGGGCACAGATACGGCCCACCTGCAACCTTAGGCCAGGAATTTAGCCGCCAATACCCAGACGACCGGCCAGACTGGGAGTCAAGGGGAGTAAGGTTGCCGCCATGAGGAATAGAGCCAGGAGCGCCAGGGAGGCGCGGGTATCATTGGGTTCCGTTAGCTCGTTCAGGCTGGGGCGTTCTGGTTGCCGTTGTAGAAAAAGAATAATGATAGCCCAGTAGAGGGCGAGGGGGTTGACCAGGCAGGCGATCGCTAGAAAAATCAGCGTGGCCACCGTGGTCCGGTTCAAGGTCTTGCGGCCATAAATCGCCTGGATGAGCCGTCCACCATCTAACTGACCCGCTGGCATCAGGTTCAGTGCGGTAATCACTAGGCCCAGCCAACCGGCGATCGCCAGAGGATGGATCGTCACCAACTGCTCCCGTAAGCTTTCCCCCAGCACAATCCGGGCTAGGGCACCCACCAGCATTGACCCCTCAAAAAACTGGGATGGAACCGTAATCCCGGCACTGGCGGGCGGTAGCAGGAGGCCGACTAACAGGAGACCGAGGGCCACCAGGCCACCGGCAGCAGGCCCTGCAAATACGATGTCGAACAACACGCTCCGATTCGGCAGCAGTGACTCAATCCGGGTAATGGCTCCAAAGGTGCCCAACTGCCATGCTGGGATAAAAAAGGGCCAACTGAGTCGGACCTGATAGCGGCGTGCCAGGAACCAGTGCCCGAATTCATGGGCAACCAGGACGGCCACCACACCTAGGGAGATGGGTAAAGTCGGAAGCAGTGCACTGGGTTGGGCCAGCAGATCAATCCCGTACTGTAAACTGCCCCGCTCCAGGCAGGTAAATACCGTCGCCAGCATCAATAAAACCGCAAGGCCCCGCTGTACCCAGGTTAACGGTTGCGGATCATTGGCACGGGGCAACACAATTACCACGGGCCGACCATCGGAATTCTCGACTAAGAATAGCCGGTAGCGATCGTTCAACGTTGTTTTCAACTTGGCTGCTAGGCGACTGTAGGCTGCCTCCGGATCAGTGCGGAGGTTGCCCCGAAAGATGGCCCCATCCTGGTAGGGAATCGTCTCGGTTGAGAAAAAGGTATCAATCCCAAAAATAGTCTGGATTTGTTTCAAATCTTCGGCAGGAATGGGCAAAATCCCGATCGGCGGGGAACTGACGGGGGCGCTACTCGGTGTGACATCCCCAGGCGTAATGGGACGATCAGGAGGGGCGGCGGCTTCCTCCGTATCGGTAGCCAGTGGCTCGGTTGTTGCTGCTGCCTCAGACGGGTCCAGTGGTG
>CAZHXN010000132.1:0-8491 GCA_964536415.1 uncultured bacterium | reverse complement strand
AAGATATGGATGCCAGCGAAACCGAGGCAGTCCATCAGGCCATTCTCAAAAAAATGGCTCCCCTGTTTACCCAAGCTCCGACCCTGACCATTTATGAAGTGGTAGCCGCGATCGTACCCACCACAGATTGATTAAGGATATGGGCCAGAAAAGAATGGCCAAGAAAAAAGCCCCCTAGGTGCTGGGGGGACTTCTGAGGTGTTCTATGTCTTTCCCTAATCCTTAGCATAGGGATTTTCTCCCGTTCTGGCCTCACCAATATAACTGATCCGATCGGGTAAACTCGGCTGCCCCTATCCGCGAAATTGCGTAGGCAAGGACCCCAACGAGTCGATCTAGGAGTATTCCGTACCGCTACGGATCATGCTAGCGCAATGCGACTCCCGCCTCTGTAAACCTGCGCTGGTAGGGATAGGTTCTTTGCATTAAGGTTGGTTTAAGGATTTGCCAATGTCAGGTTAAGCTAAAAACGACGCTGGACTTGCACCCCCTCAAAGGGCAACGGATAGGACGATCGCACCGGATGATCAGTGAGTAGCATCGCCCGCCTGAACTCCCTTAGCCTAGCCCCTATCCAGGTGGGTGGGGAACCGCGATCGAGACCAGCGATCACCGTGAACAGGAGGTGGCATTATGGCTGATCAGTTTGCAACATCGCAGGCGCACCGCAGCAACCCGTTCTTGTATCCACTGTCTACCTATCGAGGCCATCCCTCACCGGCTAATGTCCGCTTCGATGCAGCGTTACAGACCTTTGCCCAGCAGGTCAGTATTGTGAGCAATCTGCAAACGAATGGGAAGTTGGCCTGTGAAGAAGCATATACCCAACTTGAAAGCCTGTGGCAGCAACTCCGGCAAAGTCATCGGCAGCTTTTAAGGGATAGCCTGTCTGAGTATTCAGACCGCGAGTAATTCCCTATTGTGTTGAGGAATCACTCGATCGCGGGTCTAGGGGGCTGTTAAAGTGAAGGGAAAGCTGTATCCCCGATCTAGACATTGTGACCGGAGCGATCTAGACATTGTGACCGGAGATTGTAACAGCCTGACGGAGTGCGCCATGACCCCGAACCAACACCAGGAAATTCTTAATCTGCGATCGCTCAACCTCACTCCCAAACAAATTGCCCGCAAATTAGGTTTGAAGACGGCTGACGTGGCCAACTTCCTGCGGCAACAGGCCGAGCAAACGGGGGGAGAGCGGCAACAGGAAGGGACCCTTGCTCCCATTGATCGCTGTTTGGTCAATGCCAAGATTTATCGCCATTATTTCGCCCCACCAGCAACAACAGATCCGGAATCTGCCCAAGCCCAATCCGATCGCGAATGGGCCGAAACGAGATTGGCAATGGTCACAGTTGTGCGCAAGCGGGGCTACAACCGTTTTACGCTGGGTGTCTATCTGGCGGACTTAGGGTGTCTGGGGGTGAGGGATGCCCAGGGACCCCACTCGGTCAATGGCACTGAGTGTGAGCAACTGCTCGCCACAATTTACCAGAATTTTGAGGAGCCGCCCCAGGAAATCAGCTTAGAACAGGCCCAGGCGATCGTCTTCAGTGCCCTGGACTATGCCGAAAAATTTGGCTTTTCGCCCCACGCCGATTTTGAACCGCTTCGTGATTTTCTCGGTGAGTGGGACCCCAACAACCGCATTACCTGTGGAGACAAAGAAGGCAAACCCCTTCTCTTCTGCGGCCCCTACGATAATCTCCAAGCCGTTATCGATACCCTGACTAAGGTCTTGGGTGCTGGTAACTTTAGCGTCAACGTCATCATTCCTATCGACGCCCGCAATGGGTAGGGTCGCCCAATCCCTCGGGGAACGATCGTTAAATCGTTAAGTAGATGGTAAATATTACGGTAAATACACGGTAAGTAGTGGCTGATTCTGCGGAGATGGATTATTTTAGGGGCGGCTACCCTGTCGGGGCATCCCGGCTAGTGCTGTACAGACTGAAGGGATCGCGACGTTGGGGTTCCATAATACTTGGGCAGTTTTGTAGGTGAAGCTGTGATTAACTCCCTCAAGGGCCTATTCTCAAAACAATCAAAGGGCATTGGTGTTGAACTAACCGCCGATCGCATCAATGTGGCACAACTACGTCGCAAGGGCCAACATTACACCTTGCAGTCGTTTGCCACTATTGAGATGCCAGAAGGGGCCTATCAGGATGGCATCATTGTTGATCCGCCAGAAATTGCTCAATTGCTGCAAACGGTGTTGGCCGACAACCGCATTAAGGCACGGAAGGTAGCGACGGCTCTGCCTGGTCGGGAGGTGGTCACTCGCCTAATTCCGGTGCCGGCGGAACTGTCTGACCCAGAGTTACGGGAAATGGTCCTGAACCAGGAAGCGGGGTTATATCTCCCCTTCCCGCGCGAGGAAGCGGATGTGGACTATCAAAAGCTCGGCTTTTTTGTCGATGAAGATGGCATTGAAAAGGTCCAAGTTTTGCTGGTTGCGGTGCGCAAAGAAGTGACCGATACCTACATCAGCACCTTCCGCGAAGCTGATCTGGAAATTGACACGATCGATGTCACCAGTTTTGCCTTGTTGCGATCGATTCGGGATCAATTGCGGCAGTTTTCGCCCCAGGAGGCGATCGCGGTAATTGATATTGAGTTTGACGCAACGGAAATTTCGATCGTGGTGGAGGGCATCCCGCAATTCTCGCGCAGTGTCCAGATTGGCACTTACCAAATCCAAAGTGCCTTAAACCGGGCAATGAACCTGCCCCCCTCCCGTAATACCGACCTGTTGCAGGGGATGACGGTGCCGTTGGCATCGGCGGAGGGGTTGGGGTCAGGGAAAACTTCAGCCGGCGCAAACCCCAGTGCGGCGGCGATGCTGCGGGTCTTGGGTGAGCTAGCGGATGAGTTGCGGCGATCGGTCGATTTTTATGTGAGCCAGGGTGAAAATGTGGAGGTTACCCAACTGTTGATTGCCGGACCGGGTGGTGGGCTAGGTCAAATTGATGAATTTTTCTCCCAACGGTTGAGTCTGCCCAGTACTCAGATTGATCCGATTGAAACGCTGGCGATCGAAGGATCGGAAGACATTGGGGTAGCCCAGCGATCGGGACTGGGTATCGTCTTAGGTTTGGCCATGAGGGAGGCTTAAACGCAGATGTATTCATTAGATATTAACTTTCTCAAGGATCGCCCTGAATATAGTGCGGTACAAGCAGTCTCCCGACGGGGAGCTGCCACTACCGGGACACTACCATTAATCTTGGGATTACTGGTGGGGGTAGTCCCCGTCACGGCTGCCTTTGGCGGTCTGTTTTTCCTCCAGAACCAAAATGCGACGTTAACGGCTGAATCCGCAACCCTAGATGCAACCCTGGCAGATTTACAAAAAAGCCAAGAAGAGGCAGCAGCCATCAACCAACAGGTGGAGGCGGTTAACAGCGTCACGACGGATTTTATTAATGTATTTAACCTGATCAAGCCTTGGTCTGCGGTGCTCCAGTCCCTCAGCGATCAGGTGCCTAGCGGGGTCCAGTTCAACACGATTAAAGAAACCGAAACCGGGTTGACGATTACGGGATTAGCCCAGTCCCATGATCAGGTGAATGATTTCATTCTGTTGCTTCAGCGATCGCCCCTCTTTGATGCGAAGGCGGTAACGTTAATAGAATCCAAACTGGTGAATAACCCAACAGAAGTGACGCTGCAAGAGTCAGAAAGGGCGGCGACGGGGGCATCTCAAACTCAACAACCCTTGATCGAAGTGAACTTGCCCCAAGTGGTGGAGTACAGCATTACGGCTAACTTTACCACTGTGGGGGCATCGGAAATCTTGAAAGAACTAGACAGTAAGGGAGCCGTCGGTTTGGTGGCTCGTATTGAGGCATTACGCGACTCAGGAGTACTTCAGCCATGACTACAGCAGTCCAAACAGAGACAGAATCCCCATATCCTTCAGCCTTTGGGATTACGTTTACGCCACTCATTGGTGGGGTTATTATTGCAGTTTTAGGGCTATTGGGTGGTGGCTATGTGTTAGCAACGCAGGTGTTCCCGGCATGGCAACAGGTGCAAGATCTCAATAATCAGGTACAGGCGAAGCGGCTAGAGGTGGGGCAGAAACAGGCCAGTAAGACCGCAGTGACTGAAGCCCAGGCCAATCTGGAGAAGGCACTGCAACGCCAGGAGACCGTCACAAAGTTCTTTTCCCAAACCCGCAACCTGGACACGATTCTGTTGACTTTGAATCAAATTGCTGAGGGTCGGGATATCAAAATCAACCAGTTTAGCCCTGGGACAACAGAGGTTGTGGAGGATGAATCGCTGGGACCGGGGGTTGTCGGGAAGCTGGAACGAACGAATTTTTCGATCGAGTTGGAGGGGACGTTTCAAGCCACGCAATCGGCTCTGCGGAGTATTGAACGCCTAGAACCGCTGCTATTGATTCGGAATCTATCGGCGGAGTCCGATCGTCCTGCGCCGCAACTGGAGGTCTCACTGGCACAAACCCCCGCTGGGATACCCTCTAATCAGCCAATCTTGAGGACAACGACGGAGGAACCCACGCTCAAAACCACGTTTACCCTACAAGCCATCCGTGCCCTTTCGCCAGACGAAATTGCGGCGTATGAGGCGGAGAAGGCAGCTAAGCCGAAGTAGATGCGTCAATTTGTCAAGCAGGATGTCATCGACCAGTAGTTGAATTCAATTTCTTTCGTTAGACTGTAGCGGCATGAATTGCCAGTATTGTCCGAATTGAGTGAGGAGAGGACCGTGAAACTGCATCCGACTTTAACACTCGCCTTTATGGGCGGGACGACGGCTTTATTTACCCTTGTGCAGCCCGCTTGGGCCGCATCAACTCAGGTAACGGCGGTTGAACTCACCCCCACTGAGGCCGGTTTGTCGCTGGTTCTCAATACGGCAGGGGGGGCAAACCCACCAGCGCAAGTGTTTGCGGTGCCAAAGGGCAAGAAGTGGGTGGCGGATGTCCCCGATGCCCAGCTGCGGCTCCCAAAGGGGAATGAATTTCGGCAAAGTAATCCGGTGCCAGGGATTGCGGCGGTGACGGTGAGTCAGCTTGGGTCTGGGGTGCGGATTACGGTGGAAGGCAGCTGGGCACGGCCCGTGGGCGAGGTGGTGAGTCACGATCGCGATCGCATTGTGCTCAGTCTGAATCCCAGCGACACGAACCTGACGGCAGATCAGGGGATGCATAACCCGGCGCAAGGGGCGAAGGATTTACCCACGGCTCTGAAGTTAGCAACCCCCACATTGGAATTAGCCCAGTTGCTGCCGCCCTCCTCTTCTCGTCAGGAAGCTGCTCCCGCGCCAGTCGTGCCGCCGCCCAATTCCAGTCCATCAACGCCGCCGAAGTATGATGTGATGATCCCGAATCCGCAGGTGGAGATTACAGGGGGGCCACCGCCAGTGCCCTCTTCGAGTGTGCCGCCGCCGTTTTTGCCCCGTGCCATTGCGCCGCCGTTAGGGGATATGTCGGTCTCAAATATTGATGCGACGCCCGCGACGATTGACCTGGGGACGAATGAGATTGTGCCTCGTCTCGTGTTGCGGGAGGCCCCAGTGCGGGATGTGTTGGCCCTGTTAGCGCGGGCGGCGGGACTGAACCTAGCGTTTTCGGATTCGCCTCAGACCGGCGCATCCCCAGGCGGCGGGCCAGAGGGCCAGAATACGCAAGCCGCCGCCGCTGCTGCCCAACGCACGATTACGCTGGACATTGAGAATGAACCGGTTCAAGATGTCTTTAACTATGTGATTCAACTCAGTGGGTTCCAGGCGAACCGGGTGGGGCGCACAATTTTTGTGGGAGAGCGGCTCCCGTTGGCAACCCGTGATATTGCGGCCCGGACGTTACGGCTGAATCAGGCAACGGCAGCAGTCGCAGCAGGGTTGCTGAGTGCGCAGGGTGCTGAAACTCAGCGACTCGTAACCAAAACAACTCGTACAGAAGAAGGGACAGGGATTGATCGGCGGGTTCGCGAAGAAACCCAACAAACAATTGAGCCACTCGCGGCTGATCCCGCGCAGTCAAGGGGACCTTTGCTGTTAACCGGGTTGTCAGTGGTTGCGGATGAGCGGCTCAATCAAGTAACGGTCATTGGCGATAGCCGTCAAGTGCAGATTGCCTCGGCAATTCTGAAGCAGCAAGATCTGCGCAAGCGGCAAGTTTCCGTGAATGTCAAGGTTGTTGATGTAACTTTGCGCAGTACGGAGAGTTTTTCCAGTCAGTTTTCGGCTGGGATTGGTGACGCCTTCTTTGTTGTTGACAACGGTCAAGCCGTTGCTCGCTTTGGCAAGATGGCCCCGGCGACCGCTAATGATGTTACGGCAAATCGGTTTGGTCGTCCGATTATTAATAATCCTTTGGCTAATGTAACCCCGTTTGATAATCCCGAAGGTACTGAATTAATTCGTGATCCAGTAACTGGGCAGTTTCTGCGGGCAAGGCCAAATCAACCCGGTTCCATCTTTGGTCCTGGGGGGAATCCCCTCACACCCGGTGCAGATATTGTTAATCCAGCCCGTTTGCCAGCTAGTGCTACTACGGGGAGTCCCCAACTGTTCTTCGATCGCAATGGTATCCCCCGTTCCTACAGCGAACTCACCGTCGGTGGTGGTCGCTATGAACCCCTGCGGAATAACACCAATAACCTGATCACTGCGGGTACTGGCCCCGTGCGCTTTTATGACGAAAGTGGCACGGCCCGCTTATTTAATGAACTGACCGTTGGTGGGGGCAAGTTCAAACCACTCCTGAGTGCAGATAGCAGTCCGATCGCGGTTCCGCAAGACAATCAAGTTTTCCTGGATGCCAGTGGCACTCCCCGTCGTTTTGAAGAATTGACCTTGGGTGGTGGCAATCTGCGTCCCTTTATTGATGAGGAAGGCAATCCGGTTACGGTGACTGGCGACGTAGCTGTATTCCTGGATAAGAATGGGACGCCGCGGCGGTTTAGTGAATTGACGATCGGGGGGGGGACGTTTGAACCCTTCCGGAACCCGGCTGGAAATTTGGTTCAAGCAGCCCTCAGTGCACCTCAATTTTTTGATGTCAATGGGATTCCGCGTTTGTTCTCGGAGTTGACCGTAGGGGGTGGAACATTTGCCCCTCTCTTAAACCCCAATGGTGAACCGATTTCAGCACGGAACGTCATCCAGGCGTTGCCTGGGTTTATTGGTGAGGCGGCCCAAGTTGCCTATCGGCTACCGCAAGTGTTCCAGTATCCACGGCAATTCTTGGCGCAGTTGAATGCCAACGTTGAGACCGGAAATGCCAAGATCCTCACCGACCCAACGCTCACGGTGCAGGAAGGTGAAACGGCTACGATCAAGCTAGGTGATCAAGTCGTCACGAATGTGATTGAAGAGGTGGTACCAGCCCCATCTGGGGGGCAACCGGTCCGGACCATCAATAACGTTTTAACGCCGGTTGGTCTCGATCTGAAATTGGCGATTGAGCGGGTTGATGATAACGGCTTTATTTCCTTGCGGGTTACACCTAATGTTGCGACACCATCCGGGACCCAATTTGTGCAAACTTCTCTAGGGCCTTTCCAAGTCTTTCGAGTATCAACGCGGGAAGTTTCGTCTGGGTTAATTCGTTTGCGGGATGGCCAGACAATGCTTCTTGCCGGGATTATTACTGAGCAAGACTCGGAAACGGTGAGTAAAGTGCCGGTGTTGGGAGATCTCCCGATCGTGGGTGCATTATTCCGTAACCGTCAAGGTCAAAAGGATCGGAGTGAGATTGTGATTGCGATCACGCCAAATATTTTGGATGACAGCGATCGCGCCAACTTTGGTTACAACTACACCCCTAGCCGCGAAGTTCAGCAAGTCCTGCAACGCAGTCAAGCCCGTTAAGCGGGTCACTGCCTCTTTCCTCACCTTACTCACAGCTTTTACCCCCGGCGCCTTATATCCCCGCCCTTCAGGGCGGGGATATGCGCGTCACATCTTGCACGGTGCGCAAGATATTGTAAGCTATCCCACATGGCAACCCTCACTAAGACACTTAAACTGCCGTTCCTTCGGCTGAACAGGTCGCAGGCGGCGCTGTTTGAGCGCTTGCAGAAGCTCAACACCGATGTTGCCAATTCGATCCTTGCCATGCCGAAAGAACAGCGGCGCGCCTTGACACCAACCTTGACACCAAAAGGCAGGCAAGCTGCGTGCGGTCAGGAAATTGGAGTTGAGAGAGCGGCGCATGGTTACGCACATCAACCACTGCATCAGCAAAGCGTTGGTGGCGCTGGCGATTCGCCATGACGCCGGTTTGATCTTGGAGGACTTGTCTGGGATTAGAACGCGCTCCCGGCAGCGGAAAGAAAGCAAATCCGACGCTGGGCAAAACCGCGACTATTGGCCGTTCTACCAGCTTGAGACGTTCGTTCGGTACAAGGCGATGGCGTCTGGCGTAAAAGTGGAGGCCGTGCGTCCGCACTATACATCCAAGACCTGCCATCGCTGCGGCGCGCTGAACGAACGGAAGAAGCATGCCTAT
>CAZHXN010000131.1:0-8497 GCA_964536415.1 uncultured bacterium | reverse complement strand
TAATTAGGCAACAGCAACTGCCTTACGAGCAAAAGGAACGATGTTGTTCGCATTTACTTTTTTTTGAGCCTTGGATTTACGAGAGGAGACTCACTCTCGGCCTGAATCACGGAACAGTGTTCGCCACCACGTCGAAACCGTTACAGCCCCGTGTATCTCTACAGCTATAGTATAGCCTTTTCAACCGGAGAGTGGGGGGAAACCGGGCTAGGTGTGTTCGGAAACCCGGCTATACTAGGGACCATTTCTCTCTGGTATTGCGTGCGATCGCCAACCGATGACCCCACCCTGACCCGGAAACGTCCTACCAGCTAGATTTCACCACCCCAGGCAGTAAACCTTGGTGGGCCATTTCCCGAATCACATGGCGCGATAGACCAAAGTCGCGATAGTAGCCACGGGGGCGTCCTGTCAGCCAGCAACGATTGCGGACCCGCGTCGGTGAACTGTTCCGGGGCAATTGTTGCAGTTTACGGTGGATCGCCATCTTCTCCTGTTGGTTGGTGGCTTCCATAAATTGTTGTTTCAGTTCCGCCCGTTTTGCGGCGTACTTTTCGACCAAGCGTTGACGCTTGCGCTCACGCTCGATCATGGATTTCTTAGCCATGAGTCAAGGTTGTTTCCTTAAAAAGACACAACCTTCATCATATACCACCAGAGTTGGCATTGCCCACCGCCTCACCCGTGTCGGCCACAATGACTCTCTCCCCACAGGATGCGATGAAATTGGATAGATTAAACCTGGCCCTAGAGTCCCGCCACCCGTCGCACTCGCTCCAGATCGATCCCCGTTTGTTGGGCAATTTGCTCCACGGTCAACCCGGCCTGCAGCAGTAACGGCACGGTTACCGCCAATATCTGTTCTTGACCTTGTTGTAGTCCTTGTTGCAGTCCTTCTTCCTTCGCCTCACGGTAAACGCGCGTTTCCTCCAAGGTGGTTCCCGTCAGTCCGAGCATCGCTTCGACCTCCTCGCGGCTGAGTGTCGTGAACTTGTACACCACGATGGTGGTGACTATCTCTATTATCTCGCTTGCGCTCAGGATGTCAGGCGGGGTCTGCTGCACACGGGCGATGATCTCCCTAGCCTCACTCGCCATCTGCGGCTCCGGCAAAATCGTCAGTTGCATCAGTCGAATGCCGACGGAGGCAGCGGCCTGCTCTGGAGTCAGTTCATCCAGGTAGATGCGTTTGACGTTAGGACTGTCGAGGAGAGCCTGGTAGAGGGCGGTGTGGCTCGGCTCCAGGCTACGGCTGGGGAAGATGATGACGGCGTACCATGGGGGGCGGTAGGAAAACGCCGTCAATGCGAAAGGTGGGTTCTTTGACCTCGACGGACTCGAAGCGATAGCCCTGGATGGAGGCCGGAGGTGAGTCGAGCAGGGTGAAGAACAGGTCGGGGCAACGTTTGAACAGTTGGTAGAAGATGGCGTCGCGGCGCATGGGGGAGCCTAGAGAACGGAAGAGAAGAGATTGTTGAAACGGAAGTCGGGCACGGAAGCAGACAATGACTAGCGCCCTAGAACTGTCGGATTCCCCATATCAAAGACACCTGCCACACACCCAACCATCAACGTTGCTAATGTCGCTGCCCAGAGTGCCTTCCAGCCAATGTGGGTGATCTCCTGCCGCCGATCGGGCACCAAGGTCACTAACCCGCCAACAAAAATCCCGTAGGAGGGAATATGGGCAAAGCCACAGAGAACATAGCTCACAATCAACAAGGTGCGCTGGTTAATTAAGCCCTGACTGGATAGCAGGGCCAACTGTTGATAGGCAGGAATTTCCGTCGATAGCAACCGTTGCCCAATCAAAACCGAAGCTTGCCATAGTTCTGCCGGATTCAGGGATACCCCCGTGAGAAAGGTCAAGG
This sequence comes from uncultured bacterium, assembly GCA_964536415.1. Classification (GTDB taxonomy): domain Bacteria; phylum Cyanobacteriota; class Cyanobacteriia; order B231; family B231; genus Trichothermofontia. The sequence goes on along the minus strand of CAZHXN010000131.1, from coordinate 6,626 downwards.
GCACGAATAAAAAGCCCTGGATGTTTTGTAGGGTTACGCGCTGAAAGACCCGACCAATCTGCTGGAGCAAGCCATTTTGGCTGTTACTTAGGGCTGCCAGGTTAGCAAAAAACAGGTCGAGGAGGGCTACTAATCCTAAAATCGCAATCAAGAGGGCCGCGATCGCCACCGCCAGCTTTACCCCCTCCATCGCTCCCACAATCAAACTACTGACTGGATCAAGGGTCTCAGTTAGGGCAGATGGAGACGCAGGAGCCTTACTAGGAGGTGAGTCTGTCTGGGCATAGGGGGTGCTGAGCGTGGGGACCTTTCCCAGGGTTTCAGGCTTTTCCGTTTCCGGCACCAGAATCTTGGCCATGATGAAGCAGGCCGGAATGGACATGATCGACGCGGAGACCAGATGCCCTGTGATACTGGGGAAGACTGGACGTAACAACCCCGCATAGAGGGCAAGGACAGTGGAGGCAATGCTGCCAAAGCAAGCAGCCAGGATAGCGCACAGTTCACTACGGGTCATGCGCTGGAGGAAGGGGCGGACCACCAGCATAGACTCAATGCCCACGAAGATATTGGCTGCGCCGCAGAGGGCCTCTGCCCCACTCAGGTTCATCAGCCAGCGGAAGAGACGGGCAAAGGCATTGACGATCGGTTGGATGAGATTCAGGCTATAGAGCAACGCCATCAAGGCAGAAAAAAAGATCAGCGTCGGTAGTGCTCGAAACGCAAAGACATAGCCAATGCTGATCATGTCAGGGCTGAGGCGATCGCCCGCCACAGGAATGTAGGGCGGCGTCACCGCACGGGCAATCCAGCGTCCGGCCAGGATCGGTCCGGGGGGATTGGCCGGATCAGGGACTAGCACAGGGCCAAAGACAAACCGTGCCCCGGCTTCAGTTGCATCCAGGATGGTATTGAACCCATCACTTAACCCCAGCAAGATCGTTCGGGTAACGGGGACCGAAAAGACCAGAAGACCCAGGATAAATTGCAGCACAATGCCCCAGGCAATGAGCTTCCAGGGAATCTGTCGGCGTCGCTCCGACCCTACCCAAGCGATACCACACAGGGCAAAAATACCAATAAAAGACAGGAAGTTTAACCCGGACATGCCATCCACCCATCGGGACTGTGATTAGATTGGTTATGACGATAGGGTACTGCACAATGTCCCATTCACCTGTGCTGGTCACCTGGTTGACTGACACAACAAGCTTGATCCGGCTATTGTGTAGCCAGCGACTGGGACGACGTTCGTTTACTTTGAGCCTGCTGGCCGCGATCGGGTATGTAGGATAATTATCGTGCGTGACCTGCGACCCACGGCGCAGTCACCAAAACCGCTAAATCAAACGCTATCCTAAGCTCATTGCCGAAGTCCTCTCACCCAGCACTCCAGCCTTCAATCCGGGCAAAAAATCTAAGGAGATCAAAACTAACTGATTTTGCTCCCAACAAAATCTCAATTTTATTCTTAATTTTTTGGGCTTTACTATTTCGTATACCTCATTGTTGCATAACTAAGTTGCATAACTAAAAATAATTTTTTATCGCAACAAATATTCAAAAAATTACAGTGATGAACTATTTCTTTAATTCACCCATTTCCCTGGTACATATCCTCAAATCTAAATAAGAATACAAGCAAGAATGTTAATAATAATTAACCTCTGTTCTATCCTATTGTGTTCCCTATTATTTTCTCAATAAGCAGGTTCACGGATAGACTGTATCCACGCTTGTCAGAGTGGGTTGGACACGGGGTGTTGTCCATAGAAAGGTTCGGCACGGGACCAGTGGGGACGTTGGCCCTGTTGCCATGCGGCGGCGGCCAGGATAAACACGCTGGTAACGCTGGCTCCCAAGTTGCCCGTGGCGGTAATCAGGGTATAGGGGTGGGGCCAAGTGGCCAGAATCTCTTGCCAGCGATCGGGACTCAGGGTCGTATCAGGTAACACAGGGGTGAGGTCACCTGTTTCTGGTTGGGGGCGGTAAATGCCGGCGAAAAGTTCACCCCGTTGGGCGGGGAGTTGGATCGCCCGATCGTGATCGTCCGGCAGGTGGCTCTGGGTGGCCGCGATCGCGGCCAGCGTGGAGATGGCAAACAGTGGAATCTCCAATTGCTGGGCCAGCGTGCGGGCTGTGACGACCCCGATGCGGGTCCCCGTAAAGCTGCCCGGACCTTTGGCAACCGCAATCCAGGCGAGATCAGACCAGGCATAGGGCTGGATAAACTCGGCCAGGTAAAGCTGAAGGTGCTGGGAGAGGGCTAATCCCAAATCCCAGGTTTGCTGCTGAAACAGGGTAGAGCCACGCCCCAGGGCCAATCCCAATTCGGGGCTAGTCGTGTGAATAGCTAGCGCTAAGGGAGACAACGACTCACTGGGGTCAGGGGACATATACTAAAGATCGGGTAAAGATCGGGTTAGGCAGATCGGGTCAGGTGCAAGCACCCAAGATCTCCATTCGGAATGTTCAGGGTACTCTGGGTTACCTAGAGTGACGGCAAGCCCTGATCCGCTTATACAAGAGACCCCTGGGAGAACTCTACGAATTATACCGAAATCATTGCCCGTCACTAATAAATCTGTTCTGACTATCCGCTTGCTCGTTGACCCCTATTGCCTGAATCCTCACCATGCTTGCCCCGACTACTATTCCGACCGTGCCACCAACCGTAGCCCCAACCCCAGCGTCAGACACCCACCCGTTACTGGGGCGATCGCGGGCAGATCTCATTACCTGGGTCCAGCAACAGGGCCAACCCGCCTATCGCGGCCAACAGTTACACCAATGGCTTTACCAAAAGGGCGTGCGATCGCTGGCCGACATTTCTGTTTTTCCTAAACAGTGGCGAACCGAACTGGCTACAGTTCCCATTGGGCGATCGACTCTCTACCAGCGGTTACCCGCCCCAGATAGGGCAGTCAAGTACCTTCTCCAACTGGCCGATGGTCAGATCATTGAAACCGTCGGCATTCCTAGCGAGAAACGGCTCACGGTGTGCGTTTCTTCCCAAGTCGGCTGTCCGATGGCTTGTGAATTTTGTGCCACGGGTAAAGGCGGGTTTCAGCGTAACCTAGCCTGCCATGAAATTGTGGATCAGATGCTGACGGTACAGACAGATTTTCAGCAGCGGGTGAGCCACATTGTCTTCATGGGCATGGGAGAACCCCTCCTCAACCTGGAGGCGGTCTTGGCCGCGATCGCCTGCTTAAACCAGGAGGTGGGCATCGGGCAACGCAGCATGACCCTTTCCACCGTTGGTCTTCCCGGTCGCATTCGCCGTCTGGCGGAGCACCGCTTGCAAGTGACACTCGCCGTCAGCCTCCATGCCCCGGATCAAGCCTTACGGGAGCAACTGATCCCCAGTGCCCGCCCCTATGCCCTAGCCGACCTCCTGGCCGAGTGTCGGGACTATGTGCAAATCACGGGACGACGGGTAACGTTTGAATACATCCTCCTAGCCGGGGTCAACGATCATCCAGAACAAGCGATCGCCCTCGCCAAGCATCTGCGGGGTTTCCAAACCCATGTCAACTTGATCCCCTATAATCCCATCGATGCGGCGAGTTTCCAACGGCCCGATCGACAACGCATTCAAGCCTTTGTTGATGCCCTAAAAACTCACCACATCACCGTCAGTGTGCGCTATTCGCGGGGGCTAGAAGCGGCGGCGGCCTGCGGACAACTGCGAGCTTCCCAACGCTAGGGGCGATGCATTCGCTTGCCCCTGGATACCGGTTTTTAGCTGGTGGGTATAGAGACCAGGGGCATACGCCTCAATCACACGGCCACTCTCAGTACAGGTGATTAATAAATAATCGCAGTGGGAACACTGGGTCCGCGTTACCCGTTGCTCTGGACAACGATGGCGCTCAGCAGGACTACCACAATTGGGACAGTGAACCATTTGATAAGCTGGCATCTCACAACCTCTTGTTAAAAGCGTTATTGCCTAAAAACATTGTCTAAGATTGTCTAAGAAAGTTTAGTTCTCGCCTCACTCAGTAGGCTTAGCTAGGAAAAGTAATAGTGATCAGGGCCTGTTGCCGCTTAAAAAGCAATGACTTTTAGCAAGGCTGGATAACATACTGCACCCTAATCCCAATGGAGCAATTGCAACAATTGATATTGAAACCGATTGTCCAAGGTTGACACAAAATGTAACTATATCCTCCTTTTTAGATAAGATGATTGGGCAAAGATGATATAGCACTGATCATTAAAAACACAATCGCTCAGTACATATCTCAGTATACCGATTTTTCAAGGCTACTGGCATGGGCAAAGATGACGATAACGACAATTTCGCTGCCCAAACATTAGCGAAACTTATTTTTGAGAATCGCGAAATTTTATAAAATCTTAAGCTTTGACTTGGGGGTGGGGATCATGCTTAAAAGGGCTATGGCGAGGGCTGAGCTAGCGTCTCAACCGGGGATAGTGCCTTATTTACCATTACTCCCTGGCTGATGGATTGAAACTCTGTATCGGATGATTCAGCTAAGTAGGTCTTAAATTAGAGGTATTAACCCCCCTCATAGGGCTGCTCAAAAACAACCTTAGTAATCAGAGTAATTATCTTAGGGGACAATCATAGTGTAGCAATCCCTACGCCTAAGCCGAGATGCGGGATCTGGGCGATCGCGGCGGTCATTTTCTCTTATAATAAGTTCTCTTATAATAAGTGGTTGTAATTTTTGTTTCTTTTGCCGATCGCTCATTTTCCAAGGTAGACAGAGTAACCTTAGGCAATCTGTCTGCTGGCACGTGACTAAGCCATCCCTTTATTAAGAAAAAATAATCATTTCCCAACCCTGCCCACCAGTAGGCTAAATCCATGTCATGGGAACTTTCTGAACCCTTAAAGGTCTCATGGGCACAGCCGCCTCATCGTGAGGTGGGGGCTGATCTCGTTTAGATTCAAGGCAGTGTTTTGATATAGCAAGGAGAATAGGCAACATGGCACTTACACCCGATCTCAACAATGGTCGATTACTGGGCACAGCGGACCCCGACAATGTAATTTTGTCCTTTGGACAATTGGCTCCATTTCGCCGGGGGGTTTGGCTCCTTGGTGGCAACGATACCCTGATTGGCTCGGCAGATAATGAACTGATCCTGGGTAATCAGGGGAATGACAGCCTGAATGGGGGGGGCGGCGTCGATCGCATCCTGGGCGGCAAGCAAAATGATTGGATCAATGGGGGCGATGACAACGATACCCTACGCGGTGACCTCGACAATGACACCTTGATCGGGGGCAACGGTAACGATGTCCTGCGGGGGGGAAGGGGGGATGACAGTCTCCAAGGAGGGGACGGCAACGATACCCTCGCGGGCGACATCGGTCGAGATACTCTGGAGGGTGGCCCTGGCTCGGATCTACTGGTGCTCCGTCGCGATCTCGCCGATGTGGCCGTTGGTAATGTTGATGTCTTGTTTTTTAACGATGGGGTGGACTTTATTGGCCTGAGTGGTGGGTTGACCTTCGCTGATCTCACCTTTATCAATGCTGGCAATATTGTGGGTGGTGTTGGCGATGATGTGATTATCCGCTTGGCAGATGGTCGGGCTTTGGGCGTGGTTGCCGACACCGCGATCGGAGACCTGACGGCTGTCGATTTTGTCAGTGTCACGGATGAGCAACTCAACGTGCTCTGGACCACTGGGGCATAGATTCTGGGGCATAAATTAAGGAATAATCCGCTGATCAGGGGGGGCAGGACTCAGCCGTGAGGAGCAGCCCCCCTTATGTATTAGAAGTGGGGCGTAGGTGTCCCACCTGCCACGGTGATGGGTCAGTGTCTACGCTCTTGGCGGGCCAGAGGTCCATCCCACGGTTGTCGGCGTCGATCGGCCTCGATCGACACAAGGGTTAATTGAGTTTCAGCGCATTCACAGGCACCTCATCCCAGGACGGGACCGTGCGCATCCGGGCAATCCACCCCTCGGCTTTTTGCGCTGGCGTGAGATTGGTCTGGAAGGACTCATGACAAGCCTGAGCCTGGGCCTCATCGCAACAGGCAATGCAGGCATAAACTAAGCCAGAGGGATCGAGTTGTTCGTTTACCCAAATCGTCATCGGCGATCGCGCCCCCACACTAACCTTCCACTTGAGCGATGATCCTAACGCGATCGGGCAGCATTTGTCGGGCTGGCTTCAGAGGGCAATGACTCAAGGCATGACTACCAACGTCGCCAAACTTGATGTTTACTGGACTAGGGAGTCAGTCTGAGGCACTGCTCAATAATGATTGCAAAATATCGATTTCAAGTAAACTGGATTGATGACTAATCCTGAATGTGATCCCCTCCCCTTGGTGTGTGCGGGTTTCCATGCCCTCTCTGATCCCTTGCGCCTACGGATTCTTGACCTGTTGCAACACCAGGAACTCTGCGTTTGTGAACTGGGCGATCGCCTGGGGGTCAGCCAGTCGAAACTCTCCTTTCACCTGAAAACCTTGAAGGAAGCTGAATTATTGCGATCGCGGCAGGCAGGACGCTGGATATACTACAGCCTCAACCTGCCCCAGTTCGTCGTCTTAGAGCAGTATCTGGCGGAGTACCGCCGTTTTAGCCCCATTGTGCCTGCACAACTCTGTTTAGGGGATTGACAAATCAAT
>CAZHXN010000130.1:0-8836 GCA_964536415.1 uncultured bacterium | reverse complement strand
CCCACCCACCCCCCAGGAAGTCGGTATCTACGAAATTCCGCAGTGGCAGCGCCTGGATGTCAAACCCGGTATGACGGGGGAATGGCAAGTAAATGGTCGTTCCAAAGTACGTAATTTTGAAGACATTATCGCTTTCGATCTTCGCTATCAAGAAAATTGGAGCCTCTGGTACGACTGCCAACTCATCCTAAAAACCCTCTGGATTATCTTCCAAAAAGAAGCCGGTGCTGTCTAAGCCTTCCCTCTTTCCTCTTTTCTGTTATCCCCCGCCCACGATCGTGACAATCTCCAAGCGATCGCCTGCCTGCATCACCGTTGTGGGCCAAAACTGGCGGTGGAGGATTTCGCCATTGTATTCGACGGCAATCAGACGCGGATTCAGACCCAACTGGGCAAGAAAGTCGGGTAGCGTGGTCTGGGGTGGGCAGGTTTGGGGTTCCCCATTGACCTGGATAGCGATCATGGCTTGCGCACTGGCCATTAACGACTCACCTCCTTAGCCGCTTCCAGGGAGCGTAGCTTGCGGGCTTGAGTTAACTGGGACAGGAAATACTGGGTAATCAGGGTTGGCTGATCTGCTTCCATGATGGCCCGGACCACTGCTACGCGCTCGGCACGCGCCAGAAGCACCTCGCCCAGGGTTTCGGTGTCAATACCCCCGATCGCAAACCAGGGAATCGGGGCATTTTCCACCGCATAGCGGACATACTCCAACCCGGCGGGGACCTTATCTGGTTTGGTTGGCGTTGCAAATACAGGACCTACCCCAATATAATCGGCCCCTTCTTGCGCCGCCTGTGCCATTTCCTGGGGATTAGTGGTCGATCGTCCAATTAAACGATTAGGACCGAGGAGTTGCCGTGCAAAAGCAATCGGGACATCCCGTTGACCCAAGTGAACCCCATCGGCATTGACCGCTAAGGCGAGATCGATGCGATCGTTCATGATAAACAGTGCTCCGTAATGGTGGCACAGTTGGCGTAACCGTTCCGCCCGTTCCAAGCGGGTCAGATCATCTGCTTCCTTATCCCGGTACTGAACCAGCGTTAGCCCCCCCCGGAGGGCACCCTCAACCACCGCGAATAGATTGTCTGAGGCAGATGTGATGAGATATAGGTAGGCACTTTCAAGTTTTTGGCGACGCTCGTAGCTCAACAAATGACTTTCCAAAGTATAGATGCGATAACGCATCTGCTTACAAGCTTCGCTCATCTCGGCATTATAGAGCTTGCCATATTCCTCCAAAACCCGCAGGGCTTCCTGGACCCGTGCCAAGTTGGCGGATAGTACCTGGGTCAGATCCGATCGCTGTCGCTCCGCGGGATGGGTTAGTTCTGTGCCGGGATCATCGGTAGTATTGCGAGCCGCCCGCATTTCGGGACTATGCCACTGGCCTAGTTCCTGTCGCAGTCGCTTGCACTCTTCCGTCAACTGGGATTGGTTCAGGCCAAGGCGACACCACTCTTCAATAATGCGCAAGCCTTCCCGTGCCCGATCGAGGTTAGCATCGAGAATGCGGTAGGTAGCAGGTTGCATTAACTGGCTCAGGTTACGTCCTGCGTTCATGAACAGCGTCCCTAATTCTGACTCAATCGTATCAGTCTAGTTCAGCTTGGGCCTACCTTCACCCCCCTGTATCTTGGGATCACCGCTGTGTCCTCTGTGCCGCTGTGGTGAACAGCAAACCCCGGAGACACAGAGCGCACAGAGAAAATGCTGGAACCGAAACGGCTATCCCGCCAGCCATAACCAGGACACCTGTCCGACTGAGGGGCTAAATTTCCGCAACGGCCCGTTCCACCAGACGACGGGCAAGGGTTTGGATGCCCGTATGGCGGTAATACTTGACATTCATGTCCAGCAGTGCGCCTACATAGTCCGCCTTATCATCGGTGAACTCAACCACGCTGCGCAGGTTACCGAGCAACTTGTCGCGGGTAATCCCGTGGGACGAGACAAAGGTTTCCATCCAGCTCCGTGTCGCGGCAAAACTTTGGGTGATGAAGCTCAATTGCCCCGCCGGGTTGTTGCCGGGGATGAGATCCTTGACCCCTTTGAAGGTCGGGTTACTGTCCAGTTCGGTCGGATTGGTGCCCGTCAACGTATTCAGGGCTTGTTCGGCAAAGGTGGGTCCCAGGGGAATGATGCCGTCGAAGCACACCAGAGCCGCCATGCGCATTAATGATTCGCCGCTATAGTCCGCGATCGCGGCCAGAAAATCTCCGACGCTATCGCCCGGAATCCCATTGATCTGGCAAAAAGCCACGATTTCCGTCACCAGCTTGACCCCCAGATCAATACTCTGGGCCTTCTCTGGCTTGGGGGTGAAATTTTGCAAAAAGCCAAGGAAGGTATCTTGGCCAATCCGGTTTGCCAGTGCCGCCGTTCCCAGTAACCCAGAGGCTGAATCAACGGTTTCATAGAGCCACAGTGCCCGCTGATACCCCTGGGATTTGTCGTTGAATAGGGTAACAGCCCGTTCGCCAATCTGTTTCACGAGCGCAGGATCAGTTTCCCGTGTGATCGTCCGAATGGTGTTATCGAAACCCACCAGGTTCTGCCATTGGCCGGGAATCACGAAATCCAGCGCCTTTAGGGCCATGACTGTCAGGCCCCCTGTGGGCAGGTCATCGACTAATTTATAAATGGGTTGGCTCACGCTGATCCTCCTTTATTTCAAGTTTGCCAGACCGTTGAGATCAAATTTTTGAAGCCAAGCGACGCGATCGGCACGGGTAAAGGCATCATCCCGCGAGAGCACCTTGACCTGGTAGCGATCGCCCACCAAGACGGCTGTCGCTTGGGACCCCTGATCCACTGCCGGATAGCCCCCAATTTTCTCCGTACTCTGCGCGAACTTGGCAGCAGCCCCGGTGCCGGTGGTATCGTTAATCGCTAGCATGGCGACATCCTTACCGTCTCGCTTCAACTTATACTCCGCAAAGCCCTTCTTTTCCTGGGCGGGGACAACCTGGTAGCCCTCTCCCGAAGCGGGGAAAAAGCGATTAAATTTCGCCCCTTGGGTGGCTTCCGGCGCGACTGCGGGGACAGCCCCTCGTTGGGTGGTTTCCTCCTGGACCTGGGCATAGGGTGAGGGGGGTTCGGCTGGACCACAGGCAGTGACCAGTAGCAAGAGGCTGAGAAAGAGGGGGGCCAGGACCCGCCGCCAACGCACCATCAGCATAGATTTCTCCATATAGATTTCTCCATATTCTAAATTCCAAAAAGGGTTAAGAATTCAACGTTCAAAATTCAACGTTCAAAATGGGTGGGGTCACCAGAATTGATAATTATGGGGCAAGGTGGTGGTCAACCCTGACAAATTCTAGAGGGGTGCGTTCACCCAAATTGGTGGTTACGGGGAAAGATTTAAGATTGGCTCTACCCAATCCGAGAGGGCGAGTTGACCTAAATTGACGGCGAATTGACGGCGACGGGGGCAGGTTGAGGTAAAACCCGCCCCTACAGGTCCTAACCGCTGCGCGATTGAGACTCGACTACGGACTCCCGAATCACGAGGTCGTAGCCCTCGAAGAAGTCTTGCCCCAGTAGGCCGATCGCGAGGGCGGGACCGGCGATCGCGACGGGCACCTGATGGAGAGCACCCGTCCCCCCACACCGTGGCGGTGTATTGGGGAACCACACTAGCAAACCTTGTGAGCACCTGTTGACAAATGCTTGCTGACCCGGATTCCCGTGCGATAATAAATCCTCTGATCTTGCGGGCGGCTCAACATGATGGCTTCTGACCCTACTCCGGCAATTCTGGTTCTGGCTGATGGGACCGTTTACGAAGGCTTCTCCTTTGGTGCTCCCGGCACCGTGATCGGAGAGGTGGTGTTCAACACGGGTATGACAGGCTACCAGGAGGTACTCACCGATCCCAGTTATTGTGGTCAGATTGTCACGTTTACCTATCCAGAGTTAGGAAATACTGGTGTTAATCCCGAAGATGAGGAGTCGGCGCGTCCCCAGGTACGGGGTGCGATCGCCCACAATATTGCCGCGCGGCCTAGTAATTGGCGATCGACCCAATCCCTGCCCGACTATCTCAAGCAACACCAGATCCCAGGGATCTATGGCATTGATACCCGCGCCCTCACCCGCAAAATTCGCAGCTTTGGTGCCCTCAATGGCGGCCTCTCCACCGAGATCCTGGACCCCAGGAAACTCCTCGCCCAGGTGAAGGCTGCTCCTTCAATGGCGGGTCTTAACCTAGTGCCCCAGGTGACCACCGCCGAAATCTACGAATGGACCGAACCTACCGATAGCCATTGGGAATTTAGTCCGAGTGCCCAGGCCAATACTGATGACCCTCTGCGCGTCGTCGCGATCGACTTTGGGGTAAAGCGCAATATCCTGCGTCGATTGGCAAGCTACGGCTGTCGCGTCATCGTGGTGCCCGCCAGCACCCCGGCTGAAACAATTCTGAGCTATGACCCGGATGGGATTTTTCTCTCCAATGGCCCTGGCGATCCCGCCGCTGTCACCGATGGCATTGCCACCACCCAAGCTCTCCTCGCGGCCCAAAAGCCGATCTTCGGCATTTGCTTGGGTCACCAAATCCTGGGTAGTTCCCTCGGTGCCGAAACCTTTAAGCTGAAATTTGGCCATCGCGGCCTTAATCAACCTGCCGGACTGCAACGGAAGGTCGAGATTACTAGCCAGAACCACGGCTTTGCCATTACACCGGAAAGCCTGTCTGATGACATCGAAGTCACCCATCTGAATCTCAACGATCGTACGATTGCCGGATTGCGTCACAAAACCTTGCCTTTCTTTTCAGTGCAATACCACCCGGAAGCCAGCCCCGGTCCCCACGATGCCGATTACCTGTTCGAGCAATTTATCCAGTCCATGCGCAAGTATCGCAACTAGCGGCAAGCCCAACCGGCCTAAGCCCGCCCAAGCTAATGGGGCTAGTGCCCCAGGGTATCAGGGTGTCTCCTGTAAACGGGTTAAGTATTTTGATCTAACCAGGTCAGGAGATCTTCTGGCTGGGTAAAGTCGAGTAACGCTTCTCCCAGGGCTTCCACTTGCTCGATCGCGAGCGATCGCAAACGGGCTTCTACCCCAAGGGCTAGCTTGCCAAAGCGACGTTCCAATTAGCGCTGCACCAAACCGATCTCCCGTTGGAGTCCCTGGGTCAAAATATCTTGATCGATGACGGATTCCCTCACGATCTCCTCCCGTAAAATTTGCTGAATGATGGCTTTCTCCAATACTAATCCGGCTAAGACTGCCGTGGCGGCGGTGACATTTTGGCGCATGGGTTTGTCTGGGAAACGGCGATAGCCCCGGAGACGGTACTCGGCCATGCGGTAGGGAAGATTGGGCTGGGGGCGGGTCTGGAACTCCAGATGCAACACCAGTTCCTCGGCAGTTAGCAAGATCAAGGCATCGGCCCGCATCGGTTCCACCAACAGATCCGAGGGGCTAAGTTGGGTGAGTCCGATCGCTTCCCCCAGTAACCATTGGGCAAAGTCTTGGCTATAGGTTTCAACAAGAAATTTACAAACGTTGTCATACATCGGTTTATCGTGACATCGGTTCACTTTGAGCAGGGCGACAGCTATTTTGGTGATCTCGATCGCTCAATTTTTGTGATCTGTCACCCAGGCCAAATTTTGCGCCTTGCTAGTTGTCTGGAGTGCTGTGATAGCCTATACTGTACCGTCGAACTCCGATTCAAGGTTGTTTTCCCACGGTTGTTGTTTGTAGTTACGAGGAGCGTCCTATTCCTGAGCCACTCACCCTAACCGTCAGTCTGAGAGGCACCCGCGAGGTAAAGGAAGGTTACCAACTATTCCGCCTGACCGGGTTATTAGATGCCTTTTCTGAACCAGCCTTTCGCAAGGTCTTTAATAAATGTCTGGAAGAGGGGCCAATCCATTTGATCCTCGATCTCTCCCAGATTGACTTTGTGGACAGTTCCGGCTTAGGCGCGCTGGTGCAACTGTTTAAGAAAGCCCAGAGCCTCGATGGTAGCCTGCAAATTATTGCGAATCCGCGTGTTACCCAGACCATGAAGCTGGTCCGCCTGGATAAATACCTAACCCTGCAACCGTCGATCGATGCGGCGATTGCGGGCATCAGTCAATCTTAAGATTTCACCTTAGTAGCCAGTTGGCTTTGAGTAATAATGCGATGATGAAGGTGTGAGCCTGCGGACGCCTGTGACACCGACGGAGGACAACGATCGGGAAGGCATCAATCCAGCTAATCCGATAGCTGGCATTGTTGTCTACTGGGGTTTACCGGGAAAAACTTTGGGGCAAGGTGACAATCTCGCCACAACGCTAGCCCGATCGCAGGTACAACAACTTTCGCCTACTGCGCTCGCCTATTTGGGCGATGCGGTCTATGAACTGTTTATTCGTCACTACTACTTACTCCCACCCAAACGGATTCAGGATTACCACCAGGCAGTGGTGGCGCAGGTGCGGGCTGAAGCCCAGGCCCAGCATCTCCAGCACCTAGAGGCCCATCTAACGGACGTAGAAAAAACGATCGTGAGACAGGGGCGCAATGCCACGGGCAAGCGATCGCGTCCGGTTGATCCTGAAATTTATCAGCAGGCAACGAGCCTAGAAGTGTTGATCGGTTACCTTTATCTCACCAATCCCCAACGACTCAGCCACCTGCTCTCGCTTTTAGTGCTAGAACTCCCCCGTCCCAATTAACAGCCCTTCAGAAGGAGAGAAGTTGGAGGAGCGGGAAAAGCAGTTATCCTCCGTCCAGCCCTCTCCGCTTCTCACGTCTCCTTCCTCGTCAAGACCTTAGGATTGCTTCCCATGCTCGTGCACCACTTATCTCCACCCCACTAGAGCCGCAGCTGCTCCCGATTCCCCGCTCTCTCTACTCCATTGCCGACGCTCTCTCCCCGTAAATCAGTATGGCAACCCCTAAACGTTCCCCCCGTCATTCATCTAAAGCTGGCCGTCCCAACTGGCCCAGTCGGCCTCGTTCGGAAGCTGGCACCGCTCGCCCTCACCGTCGGACGGGGGATGCGCGTAGTGATGCCTTCGGCTTTCGGCCCGTCCATCCCAAGCGGCGGCAGGGGAGCGGGACAGGGGAGGAGCACGCAGCCACGCCACAGAAGCATCGGTCCCGGAAGCCGGAGCGCGATCGCTCGCAGATTGAACGCCCCGTCATCCGGAATAAAGCTGCCAAATCCCCCCCTGTCCACCCAGATCTCTCCCCGCCCGCCGAGCGGGAGCAACTGGAAAGCCTAGCGCCTGCGGTTACCCCCACCCCACCGGACCCGGGTGCGCAGAAACAGGAACAGGATACGGATCTCATTTACGGACGTCATACGGTCTTGGCCGCGTTGGCGGGGGGACGGACCCTCAATCGTGTTTGGATTACTCCCCGTTTACGCTACGATCCCCGCTTCCACAGTTTGCTACAGCAGGCCAAGGCGGACGGCACGATCGTGGATGAAGTTGAACCAAAGCGGTTGCATTACTTGACCGAGGGGGCCAATCATCAAGGCGTGGCCGCCCAGGTTGCCCCCTATGCCTATCTAGACTTAGAGGTGCTGATTGAACGGGCCAAAGCGACTTCGGAGCAGCCAGTCCTCGTTGCGGTAGATAGTCTGACCGATCCGCAAAATTTAGGGGCCATTATCCGCACAGCGGAAGCCCTCGGTGCCCAGGGGCTGGTGTTGCCCCAGCGGCGATCGGTGGGGATTACTGCCGCCGTTATGAAGGTGGCTGCGGGTGCCCTGGAAACTTTTCCGGTGGTACGGGTGGTGAACCTAAGCCGTGCCCTGGAAACCCTTAAAGCGGCTGGATTTTGGATTTATGGGACTGCTGCTACCGCCAGTCGCGCCCTGCCCACGGTATCGCTCACGGGACCGATCGTCCTAGTGATTGGGTCTGAGGCCAATGGGCTGAGTTTACAAACTCAGCGCTACTGCGATGAACTGGTGGCGATTCCACTCCAGGGGAAAACGCCAAGTCTTAACGCCGCGATCGCCGCCGCCATGACCCTTTACGAAGCTTATCGCCAGCGCTGGGCCAACATTCACCACTTGTGCCAGCTTAAACCCACTAGCCTTGGGAAAACGGTAATATCTGGGAAAGAAACGTAATGAGAAGATATGAATCAGGACACTTAGCGAACCGGCGACCGTAACCCGCTCAGAGCTGCCACCCCTGATTTTTAACGGGTTCCCTTGTCTGCTCTGACAACCTCCACAACCCTGGCAACGCTTATGAATAATATTTTGGCTAACCTCCTTCAGTCAGTGGGCCTCGCTTGGTGGATTGAGATCACAACGGAACTTCCCCACTGTACCTACTACTTTGGTCCCTTCACCAGCGAACAGGAAGCTCGAGAGGAGAAGCGAGGCTATATAGAGGATTTGGAACAGGAGGGTGCTCAGGGTATTGTCGTAACGATTAAGCGGTGCAAACCGGATGCTCTCACGATTTATGAAGACGATGATGAGACCAATCGCCGCGATCCCTCTCGTCTCTTGAGCGCTTAGCTTGGGGGCTGAGGTTGCTCGAATTCCCACTGAACTAACCAGCGATCGAGATCGGCCAGGACCTGATCGGGGATCTCCCAGGGGAACAGATGAGCCGTGTGGTCATAAAGATGCCAGGTTGCCTGGGGCAGGGCTTGGGCTGTGGCCTGACTGGAGGCAGCGGTGATATGAAGATCGTGGCTAGCGGCCATGACTAGACAGGGGCAGGTGATCCGGGGGAGATCCGGTTGACGATCGTACCCCTGGCGGAGGGCTGCCTTCAGGGCTTGGGTGGCGAAACGGGAGGTCCGGAGATAGGCTGGCGTCCCAACCTGAGCCAGGTAACGGTAGGCTTGGGGCGTA
>CAZHXN010000129.1:3323-9406 GCA_964536415.1 uncultured bacterium | reverse complement strand
TTGGGTCTTTCTCTGCATCATTGCGGGCATTGGGTTAGGGCGATTATTTCCCCAGGTGGCCGTGACTCTGGATGCCATGAGTGTGTATCAGGTCTCGCTGCCGATCGCGGTGTGCCTGTTTTTCATGATGTATCCGATCATGGTCAAAATCGACTTTTCCCAGGCAACGCAGGCGGTTCGGACGCCCAAACCCGTCTTGTTAACCCTGGTGGTGAACTGGTTAATTAAACCCTTTACGATGGTCGCCTTTGCCCAAATTTTCCTCGGCTGGTTATTTCGGCCCCTGATTACCGGCACAGAACTGCTGCATGGCGTTGAAGTTCCCTTAGCCAATTCTTATATTGCTGGGGCTATTTTATTGGGCATTGCCCCTTGCACGGCGATGGTGTTGATGTGGGGATATCTGTCCTACAGTAACCAGGGACATACCCTGGTGATGGTAGCGATTAATTCCCTCACCATGTTGTTTTTATATGCGCCCTTGGGGCGCTGGTTACTGGCAGCCAATGATTTAGTTGTCCCCTGGCAGACGATCGTCCTTTCGGTGCTGATCTATGTCGGGTTACCGCTGGCGGCAGGGATGTATTCCCGCTATTGGATTTTTCGACATAAGGGGCGAGATTGGTTTAACCGTTATTTCTTGAAATACCTGAATCCGATCGCAACTACGGCACTCCTGGTTACCCTGATTCTGTTGTTTGCCTTCAAGGGCGAGTTAATTGTGAATCATCCTCTGCATATTTTGCTGATTGCGGTTCCCCTGTTCATCCAAACTAATTTTATTTTTTTGATTGCCTATGTGGCGGGGTTGAAACTAAATCTGGTCTATGAAGATGCAGCACCAGCCGCCTTAATTGGGGCCAGCAATCATTTTGAAGTGGCGATTGCGACGGCAGTGATGCTCTTTGGCCTCAATTCCGGTGCTGCCCTAGCGACGGTAGTCGGGGTGCTGATTGAGGTGCCCGTGATGCTGATGCTGGTAGAGGTTTGCCGACGCACGGCATTCTGGTTTCCCCGCAATCCTGAAAAAGCTACTTTACCCGATCCCCGCTGCTTTCCAAGCGGCCTTTAGGCCCTAGCTCATAGTGCATCTAGTGCATCAGATTAGGGAAGGAATTGGCCAATACAGGGAATACTGGTTTTTAAACGAACGTCAAGGATGCGCTATGAAACGGATCATGTTTGTTTGTAAGAAAAATTCAGCGCGATCGCAGATGGCCGAAGCCTTTGCGAAACACTGGGGGAAAGGACAGGTTGCCGTCACCAGTGCCGGTTTGGAAGCCAGTCAGCTCAATCCCGGCGCGATCGCCGCGATGGACGAGATTGGCATCGACATCCGCCACCAAACTTCTAAGGCGTTAGCAGACTTCCAACCTGAGGATTTTGATATTGTCATTTCCCTCTGTGGCTGTGGCGTCAATTTACCCACGGAATGGGTTCTGCGTGAGGTGTTTGAAGATTGGCAGCTTGAAGATCCCGCTGAGCACCCCGAACTGTTTCCCCAGGTCCGCGATGAAATTCAACGACGGGTACAGGCTCTCTTGGCACAGATCAATCGGTGATTCAGCGTCGCAGCCACTCTGTTCACATATTTTCTGTAAATATTGGTTGCAGATTTCGTTACAGAATGATCAACCATCCCCTGCTAGAGTAGCGGGCAACCCAATTGTCTTGTCACGGTAGCCGGGGACAATTGGCGAACAGGTGATGGAGGTTAATGATGTACCAACCCAATATTGGCGATACGGTCCTACAGTTTTGGCACAAGCACCCGGATGGCTCGCCCATTACTGTTTTACCTGAAGGCAAAGTTGTTCAGGTCTTCGGTGTCGGTTGCGTTGTCGAGTGGCAAGGTGGCAAGCGCGAGTTTTTCCGAGATACGCGCACATTAGTGAAACAACGGTAGCCAGTACGTGAGGTCGCGATCGCCCCTGAAGCCAATCGGGTCATCAGGTCTTCTCATAACGACTGTAGATCCACACAGCAGCAATCCCCGACCTACGATCAATCAGCCTATTCCTATGTAGAGACTTAGCCAAGACAGGCTGATGCCTACAGGGGGCCGGTTGTGTCAAGGGTATACACAGGTAACTGCTTACTGGCTACTCATTGCCAGGTACTCAGCAAACCCGCCCAGAGACCAGGAGCGGGTTAGACCAACCCAATTAGTTCATGCTACCAGCGATCGCTTAGTCCTCAGTGGCAGCGTCCTGTTCTGTGCCTTCGGAGAGATTTTCCTCTTCAGGGCGGGTGCCGCCTTCTGGCCGCCTTCTGTTGTAGCGACTCCGGTTGGTGCGTTTGCGGAACTTACGGGCGTAAGCTTCGTTCCGTAGGGCTTTCTCTTTTTTCAAGTTACGGCGTTTAGCCATCCTAACCTCAACTCATGGTCTACAGTTAAAAATTGGACACATCTTTACCAACGGTCAGCCCGATCGCTGTGCCGCTGCGATGCCTGCCAAGAGGTGCTAGCCACAACAGCCCGCATTTCTGGCAAACATCCATCCTACCATACTTCTCGATACGCCTTTGCGCATCTCGTCTAGCGCTGTCTAGCGCCTCAGCAAGCTTGCCCCCCTAATACCTCAGCCCACAGCGAGCCAACGGATTGAGCGCCTGAGTCAACTTCAGTGCTCAAGTCTGACCCTACAATTTGAGTAATGTGCCACAGGGGCGGTTAGTGAAAAAAACGTGTCCCCCTCAGGTCCTAATCCCTTCTTGCTCAAGGGAAAAATGGAGCCAGACCCCCTACTCGTTCCCTACTCGTTAGGGTTTGCTATCTCGGAGCGGGATAGACTCCCAGCCTTAGGGGAGTAACAAACTGGTGGGGGGTAGGCGTCCTACCTGCCACGGTGACAGTCGAGACGGCTATCCCCTGTTCAATGGGTGATCTCCTGATCCTTATTCGATCGTCTAATTTTAGTGGTTATTTTATGTACCAAACACTACAACCCGTTTTCGAGAAAGCAATCTCAATTTTTACGGATATTCGTTTCACGATCGGGGGGACAGTGATTACGCTGGCTGCCATTCTTCAGGCTATTTTTCTCTTCTTAATTATTATTGTTCTTGCTCGTGGTTTAAAAATACTCCTACGTCAACATCTGCTCTCTCGGTTGGGTATTGATGCGACCAATCGCGAAGCCATTGCTACCATTATTAGCTATAGTCTGGCAGTACTTAGTTTTCTGGTTATTTTGGAATTAATAGGCATCAATGTCGCCTCGTTGGCTGTGATTGCTGGCGGCCTAGGGATTGGGGTTGGTTTTGGGTTACAAAGTATTACTAAAAACTTTATTAGTGGGCTAACTCTATTGACAGAGCGGAAGTTGAAGGTCGGTGATTTTATTGAATTTTCTGGAATGTCGGGCTATGTCAAAGAAGTTTCCCTGCGATCGACTCTGATTCGGACCCGTGATGGCGGTGATGTAGTCGTTCCGAATAGTGAATTGGTTGAAAATCAAGTGTTGAACTGGACCTATGACAGCTATATTGCCCGGATTAAGGTTCCGGTAGGGGTTGCCTACGGCAGTGATCCGGCCTTGGTGACTGAAACCCTGTTACACGCGGCCTACCAAGAACCCACCGTTATCCATGATCCGGCTCCCCGTGTGGTCTTTCAAGGATTTGGAGATAGTTCCTTGAATTTTGAGTTATGGGTTTGGGTTACCCGAATTGATGATGAACCCTTTATTAAAAGTACTTTGAATTTCGCGATCGAATACAATCTCCGTCAACACCAAATTGTAATCCCTTTCCCCCAACGCGATTTGTGGATCAAGAATCCCGAATCCTTATCCGCCGTTTGGTCACCGCAGGAAAGCCCGGTATTATCCTCCTCCCCCGACACTTCCTCCCCGCTCCCAACGACGCAAGTACCGGCTCTCCGGGATTTCCTCAGAAAAGTTCCCTACTTCCAGAGCTTCAGTGAGTTAGAGTTAAGGCAATTAATTGAGATTGGCTATCGCAAGCGCTTGCACCCCAGTGATATTCTCTTTCGGGAAAATGATGCGGGTGATGCCTTCTATATTGTCTTGAGTGGTTCAGTAGAAGTGGTCGCGGAGCGACTCAACAAGCAACTAGCCATCCTGAGTTCAGGACAATTTTTTGGCGAGTTATCCTTGATTTTAGGAATTCCCCGTACCGCAACTGTGCGAGCATTAGAGGTGACGACTTTGTTTGTGATCAACAGTAAAAGTTTCTCTAAATTGCTCCACAGCTATCCTGAGTTTTATGAAATCATTGTCAATGAGCTATGTAAGCATCAGAAGGAACTGGAAGAGCGGCAGAAGCAGCTTAGGGAATTAGGTCTAGTGAATGCTGACGAAGATGATAAAAATCCGATTATTTGGGTGCGTAAGCGTCTGAAAAATTTGTTCAATCTTTAAGTTTACTCTTTAAGCGATCCAATCTGACAAAAATTATGCTGCGTCAACCTCCCCATCCTTACTATCAGTTCACCTGGGTTAACCGGATGGCTGAGATCCCCCAATCCGCTTGGGATGCCCTAGCTATGCCCCTCCCGACCCCATTTCTGGAGTGGGAATGGTTGAATAATCTCGAAACCTCTGGTAGTGCCACGGCGCGGACGGGTTGGTTACCCAATCATCTGACCGTTTGGCGCGATCGCACCCTGGTTGCCGCTGCGCCTCTATACCTTAAGGGCCATAGTTACGGGGAATTTGTCTTTGATCATCAGTGGGCCGATCTGGCCTATCGCTTGGGCATTCAATACTATCCGAAGCTGTTGGGAATGACGCCCTTTACCCCGGCGATCGGCTATCGTTTTCTAATAGCTCCTGGTGAGGATGAGGCGGCATTAACAGCCTTGATGTTGAATGAGATTGATCATTTTTGCGATCGCAACCGGGTCAGCAGTTGTAATTTTTTATTTGTCGATCCGGATTGGCAACCCTTCGCTGAACAGGCCGGTTGCTTACCCTGGTTACACTATAGTTATATCTGGCAGAATCAAGGCTATCAAACTTTTGACGACTACTTACAGAGTTTTAATGCCAATCAACGTCGTAATATTAAACGCGAACGTAAAGCAGTTGAACGAGCAGGGCTTCACATCAAAACCTTACTAGGTGATGAAATTTCTCATGCCCTTTTCCCAAAGATTTATCATTTCTACAGTAGTACCTGTGATAAGTTTATGTGGGGAAGTAAATATCTCACTCGTCGTTTTTTTGAACAACTCTATCCCAATTACCGCGATCGCGTCTTACTGGTTGTAGCCTCTGAAGAAACTGCTCCGCATCATGTCATTGGGATGTCTTTTTGTATTACCAAGGGTGAGCGCCTGTATGGTCGGTATTGGGGGAGCGATCGGGAAATCGATTGTTTACATTTTGATGCGTGTTACTATACCCCGATCGATTGGGCAATTACCAATGGCATTCAACTCTTCGATCCTGGTGCAGGCGGTAGCCATAAAAAACGCCGTGGTTTTCCGGCAACCCCCAACTATAGTTTGCATCGTTTTTACAATAATCGGATGCAGCAAATTCTCAAAGCCTATATCCATGAAATCAATGCGATGGAGCAACAAGAAATTGACGCAGTTAATCAGGATCTACCTTTCCGTCATGCGCCTGATCTTGAAGATACGATCCAATAACGTGGGATCAGTTTTGACGAGTGCAACTTGGTTGAAGCGGTTTGGGGTGAGGGTGCTTCCAGTTTTTTCAGTCACTCAGCGAGTGCAACACATCATTTAAAGACGATTTTTTGTTGCCAATGCTTGTTTAGCGGCCTTAATTAGATGAAAGAAAAAAGGTTGTGAGACATCAACTTCCTGACGATCGTGGCTGCTGGTGGCTAAATACCCAATCTTTTGTCCTTTTGTAATGCTTAAAACATGGCCTTGCTGATTGCGAATTCGTAATTCTTGGCCCTCACCCTGCCCTCGAATTCGACAATGATAGTGGCGATCGCGGTAGTAGAAATCAACTGGGTCATCTGTCGGGGTATCCGTTGGCATCGAGAGCGGGGGATTGGCAGGGACATGCGTTGAGGTACTGGTGGTTTTGGGCACAGAGTCGGGCAGGCGCACCCCGATTAATTCTAGTTTCACTGTTGTT
>CAZHXN010000129.1:0-3297 GCA_964536415.1 uncultured bacterium | reverse complement strand
CCAATGCGATAGGCAATATCCACCTGCTTAGGCAAGGGGAAAAAGTCTCCCCAGCGCCATGCGATCGCTTTGAGTGGTACCAGGAGCGGTAAGCGCATACCGGGAGCCGTTGTGTCGGTTGCCGCTTGAGCGAGGGTCAGTTGGAGATGATTCTGGTCTTGCCCAACTAAGTGTTGCTCTAGGATCTGAACATTCGGCGTCCAAAAGAGGGGTTCAGGATTGTCGATGCCACAGGGATGTAAACGATCAATTTGTGTGGCCAGATCAACCGTCAAGTCGGCAAAATTTGCCTGGGCATCGATCGCAATCAGGGGCTTCAGGTGTTCTGGTTGTAAGCATTGACAGGCGAAGGTTTGTAATCGCTGGCGAAAAGTGGGTAAATAACTCGCCTTCAGGCTAAATCCACCTGCTGCTTGATGCCCCCCGTGCTTTTCCGTGAGATCTTTGCAAAATTCTAAGGCTTCAAACACATGAAATTCGGGAATACTACGGGCTGACCCCCGCACCATTTCGCCATCCTCACCCTCGTAGGTGCCAATAAATACGGGCACCCCATAGCGCTCTACCAGGCGGGAAGCCACAATCCCAATCACCCCATGATGCCAGCCCGGTCGGACAACTACGAGTACCCGTTCCTGCTGATAAAGACGTTCCAAATCCTGGGTTTCTACCCACGCGATCGCCTCAGCCTCATATTGAGCACAAAGATCCTTCCGTCGCCGGTTAATGGCTTCACATTCAGCCGCCCGCGCTGCGGCAATTTCTGGATCATCAGTGGTGAGTAATTCAATCACGATCGGCGGCTCCCCAATCCGCCCCACAGCATTGATGCGGGGACCCAGGCGAAAGCCAATATCCTCTGGTTTAAGTGATGCCGGGTTTTGATGAGGATGGGGATTTGCACTACGATTACTAACTGCATTCCCCTGATGATTGCCATTCAGAGGATCGTTCCCTGGCACATTTGTATTAATACCGGATTGATTAATCAAGGCTTGAATGCCCACTAGCTGCGAATTGGGCAGTAACTTCAGACCTTTTTGTACCCAGCAACGGTTAACCCCTGTCAACGGAGCGAGATCGGCGATCGTGCCTAGGGTAAAGAGTTCCAAAAGTGGCGCTTCTAATTGACGCTCTTTGCGCAACCTTTTCGCGAGTTCCAGTGCTAGGGTATAGGCTACCCCCACGCCGGCTAATCCCCGATAAGGTGAAGTTTCGGGCAATAGTTTTGGGTTCAAAATGGCATGAGCTTGGGGTAGTTCTGGCGGCAGGTCGTGGTGATCGGTAACAATGACAGTCAACCCCAAGTCACGGGCGAGCGCGATCGGGGCATGGGCGGCAATCCCATTGTCTACCGTGAGAATAATTTGGACACCCAGTTGATAAAAATCCTCAACAATCCGTTCATTTAACCCATAGCCCTCGGCCATGCGGCTAGGAATATCAAAATGGACATTGGCTTTGAATGCCTTAAACGCACGTAGCAAAAGGGCTGTACTGGTCATCCCGTCGGCATCATAGTCCCCACAGATCGCAATCAACTGGTTTTGGGCGATCGCAGTTGCCAACAAGTCCAGGCTCAAGGCTAAGTCCGGGAACTCAGTCAGGGGCGACGGTAGGCTGACGGAATCCGGTTCTAAAAAGCCGATCGCCTCAGCCGGGGTTAGCATTCCCCGATTCAACAACACCTGGGCCAAGAGGGGGGGAAGACCCGTCGCTGTCGCCAAAGCGTCCCGTAGCGCCGGTTGTGCGGGCGCAATCTGCCAACGTTGGTGGGGAAGGCGCAGCGGCGGGACAGTGGGAGGCAAAGTTGACACGATGGCTAGGCAGCAGCATGGACAGTATATGGACAGTATCTAGATAATATCCCGATCGCGGCTTCTGGCAATGGGACCCGACCTCACCCCGATTAATGATACCCGGCGCTGGCCTGATGATATTAATTTGCAGTTATCTATCAAGATGGCTGGCTAATAAGTCAGAGCACGGCCCCCAGCCCTTCTTCGCACCTCCGACCCTAGGGGACAATTGTCAGCTATTCAGGATTTTTTATAAAAATTTAATGTTTCTCGATTTGAATCCATAGTATTTTGTAGCTGTGGATACAGAAAATCATCGTTTATCTCTCGACTGAGAGACGGAAGTCGGGGAAATACCCGAAGGAACGCGCCTCTGTCCATATTTCGCAAACGGGACGTTTTTTGTGAATTTGGAGGCGATTTTTTATGGCAACTATTACAGAACAATTACTTGATCAGGTGAAACAGGTGCAATGGTTAGGGCAAAAGATTCTGGCAGTGAGCAGCCTAACCCCCCACAATGTGATTTATGCCTTTGCCACTGACAATGCCCTGGTCATCAACTGCAAAGACTACGAAACCACGTGGCAGTTTGACGAACACCATTGTGATCTCTGGCAAGCCATCACCCGGTTGAAGTTACCCATCCAAACGGTTCAGATCGAGCGCCAAGGCAAAGTTTTGTATAACTTTCGTTAACGCTACCATTAGTGGTAACCTCTCGCGGGTTGAGGTTACCCAACGCTTTGAAAATCCGTTTACCGATCCCCTAGAAGCCGTCTATGTGTTTCCACTACTGGATGAAGCCGCCGTGGATGACATGGAAATCAAGATCGGCGATCGCATTATCAAGGGTGAGATTAAGAAACGAGAGGGCGATCGCCTATATCGATCAACTGGATGCCAATGGGGGTACGGAACTGATGAATGGCATTAACGCCGTGTTGAATTTTCCTCCGGCTCCTGCCGGACGCCTGCGCAGTGTGGTTTTGCTGACCGATGGGTATATTGGCAACGATACCGAGGTGATTGCCGCTGTGCAGCAGCGCTTACCGGTGGGGGTACGGCTTTATAGCTTTGGTGTGGGTAGTTCAGTGAACCGTTTCTTGCTCGATCGCCTTGCGGAAGTGGGGCGCGGCACGATGCAGGTCATTCGCCAAGATGAGGCCAGTGGTCCCGTGGCAGAGAAATTCTTCCAGGGGATCGGTAAACAGATTAATAATCCCATTTTGACGAATATTCAAGTGGAATGGCTGGGTGAGGGCAGCAAACCTAAAATCTATCCCCTGGCTGCACCCGATTTGTTCGCGAATCGGCCCTTGGTCCTCTTTGGGCGTAAGGACGATCGCCGGAGTGGTCGCCTGCGGATTGGCGGGGTCGCTGCTGGGGGTGAGCGCTACGAACAGGTACTTGATGTGAACTTTGTGTCGCTTCAGTGAGGGTCAGGTAATTGGCTTGAGCCAATTGTTCATCAGGTGCTTCTGTCCTTCAGAGACTT
>CAZHXN010000128.1:0-9409 GCA_964536415.1 uncultured bacterium | reverse complement strand
CCCCGCCCTTCAGGGCGAAGATATAAGGCGCGTCACATCTTGCACGGTGCGCAAGATATTGTAAGCTATCCCACATGGCAACCCTCACTAAGACACTTAAACTGCCGTTCCTTCGGCTGAACAGGTCGCAGGCGGCGCTGTTTGAGCGCTTGCAGAAGCTCAACACCGATGTTGCCAATTCGATCCTTGCCATGCCGAAAGAACAGCGGCGCGCCTTGACATCCAAGGCGTTTGCTAATGTCGAGATCGGTTCGGCCTGGATCAACCAAACCATTCGGTACAAAGCAATGGCGTCTGGCGTAAAGGTCGAGGCCGTGCGTCCGCACTATATATCCAAGACCTGCCATCGCTGCGGCGCGCTGAACGAACGGAAGAAGCATGCCTATGTCTGCACTCAGTGCGGATATAAGGGGCACGCCGATGCCAATGCCGCGATGAATATCCGGGACTGGCAGGGGCTGTGCTGCCTGCTTGGGCTTGAAGTCCAGGCGGGCGGGCCGTATGACCCGGCCCTGAAGCGTGTAAGCCAAACCGCTGCGCAAGCGGCGGCGTAGCAAGAAACGCAACCACCCCGGCCCGGCGGGAATCCCCCGCCTTCAGGCGGGGGAGGAGGTCAAGGGTTAGTCCTGCGTCAGGGACTGCTGCCAGTATTGCATCGCCCAGGTTAAGGCTTCGGCGGGGGTGTGGATTTTGGCTTCAGCCTGGGCGATCTGAAGTTCGGTGAGCAGGTAGCCCACCTGGGGGCTGGGTTGCAAGCCCAGATGGTGTATGAGGTCGCGGCCACTCAGGAGGGGGAGGGGATGGGCCACGCGATCGCTAGGGTCGAGAAATCGCTGAATGAGGGGCACGATCGCGGCTAGGGAGCAACCAGCGGCTAAGGCCACGACGGCCAGGGCCGGGAACGCGCCCTCAACCTCCCGAAACAATAGATATTGCGCTCGAATCGTCTCAGGGGCAACCACAAGGCTGGGGAGGGTTTGCAGAATCAGAAGCACCGCCCGACTCACCGCGCGACTGTACTTGAGTTGATTCAGGGCGATCGCCACGGCATTTAAGTGATCTGGGGTGACGGCCAACGGCTGGGTAGGCAGTAATAAGCTGGTCAGGCGCACGATCCCGAGCCAACTTTGCGATCGCGGATCAGTCCCCCGACAACTGCCCGGTTTTCCCGTCTCTCGCAAGGGGGTGGCAAGACACGATCGCAGATCGACACCGCTTGCGGCTAAACGGCTAAGGGTGGGGGCAATGGCTTGCAAACAGTCGATCTGCGGCTGGGCAATCGGCAGGGGGATCACCTGGGTCAGAACACCCGCCTGCCAAGCCCGCACCAGCCAATCCCCACCGTCGGCATGGTTCAGCAAGTAGTTAAGCTCGGTTTGTATCCGTTCGGCAGCCACCTGTTGCAATAGGGGAGCGGACTGACTCAGCGCCGTTTGGGTTTGGGGGGCGATCGTAAATCCCAGTTGCGCCGCCTGACGATAGGCCCGCAGGACCCGCAGGGGATCCGCCTGAAGGTTGGCGATCGCCACCATGCGCAGCTGATGTTGTTGAATGTCCTCGCAGCCATTCAGGGGATCGATCAAGGTTTGGGTGTGGGGGTTATAGGCGATCGCATTGACCGTAAAATCCCGCCGCCGGAGATCGGCTTCCAGCGACTCCCCTTCTTGCTGGGCAAAGTCAACCGTGGCCTGGGCAAAGACAACCCGGGCAATCTGACGGGTCGCATCCAGAACCACAAACCCCGCCTGATACTGGTGCGCTAATTGACGGGCCACCTCGACCGCGCGTTCGGGCAGGACAAAATCCAAATCCAGATACCCCATAGCTCGCCCCAGCAGCGCATCCCGCACGGCTCCCCCCACCAACACCGCCGTGTTGGGCAGTGCCGACAGACTAAAGGGCCATGTCTGGGGGGATAAGAGCGTAGGAGAGCGTTCGCAGGACACAGACATGAAAACCAGGGCAATAGTACTCAGAAGCGTTGATTATATACCGGGAACGCGATCGCGGCAGACACCGGCTACCCCCTTGTACTCAAGCGGATTGCCCTCATCCCCTAAGCCCTTCCCCCCGTCGGGAGCAGGGGCATCGATCTGGTTCCCCTCGCCCCACCCCCCGTTCGTGTGGGAGGGTAGGGAGGCTTGCGAAGGGCTAGGGGGGCTGAGGGTGAGGGCAGAGGAACTCAAAACTCAGCCGTCAAAACAAAGTCCATAAGCGTAAAACTCAACTCGTCGTGTGCTGCTGGATGAGGGTCCAGGCGCGGAGGATTTCAGCAACGGTCCAGGCTTGGGCAATGCAGCCGTGGGGAGTCATGGGAGCGTCGCCGTCGAAAATTTCGCTGCAACTCCCCAGACCGTGGGATTGGAGATGATAGGCCATTGGTTCAAGAAATTCACGGGCTTGGGTGGGATTTTGGAACACCCGCAGGTGGGCAATGACGAAGGGACCCAGTAACCAGCCCCAAACCGTACCCTGGTGGTAGGCGGCATCCCGTTGCTGGACTGGCCCCCCGTAGTGGCCCTGGTAGTGGGGGTCGCTGGGGGCGAGCGATCGCAACCCGTAGGAGGTCAGCAACTCCCGGCCACAGACTTCCACCACCTGACGTTGTTGCTCTGGGGTTAGGGGACTGTCGGTTAGGGCAACCGCCAGGATCTGATTGGGCCGCAGGGCCGCATCGGGGCCGTCAGGGCCATCTAGCACATCGTAGCAGTAGCCCAGGGATTCATTCCAGAAGCGGGAAAAGCGGGCAGCGGTGCGATCAGCCATCGCCTCGTATTCCTGATAGGGCTTGCCAATCAGGCGGGCAAATTGAGCCAATGCCCGCAACGCGTTATACCAGAGGGCATTGACTTCCACCGGCTTCCCAATCCGGGGCGTAACGACCCAGTCCCCCACCTTGGCATCCATCCAGGTGAGTTGCACCCCTGGCTCGCCAGCATAGAGAAGCCCATCACTGGGGTCGAGGTGGATGCCATAACGGGTACCCCGACAGTGCCAGTCAATAATATCCGTGAGGACGGGGAAGAGTTCGCGCAGGAGGGCGTCATCATGGGTTGCCCGGTAGTAGGCACGGATGGCCTCGAAGTACCACAGGGTGGCATCAACGGTATTGTATTTCGGCACTTCCCCCGCATCAGGGAAGCGATTGGGCACCATCCCCTGATCCACATAATCCGCAAAGGTTTGCAAAATCGCCCGCGCAATTTCCGGGCGCCCAGTGGCCAGGGTCAACCCCGGTAAGCTGATCATGGTATCGCGGCCCCAGTCACTAAACCAGGGATAGCCAGCAATAATGGTTTTGCCCGCGGGGCGTTTGGTAGTCCGGCGATTGACAATAAATTGATCAGCCGCTAAGAGCAGGTGCTGTATCCAAGCCGGTGTCCCCTCAACATCCGTGCGGTGATCGGCTTTCCAAATGTTAATGAGCTTGCGTTCGTATGCCTGCCGCTGTTGTAGGGCCACATCCCCCACCAGGTTCGGGTTACTTTGGGTGCTGACCACCAGGGTAAGCGACTGCCCTGGGGTGAGGGTCATCATCATCGTGGCCGCGTGCAGGTGGTCGTCGCGATCGCCCAACCCGCGATCGCGTTCCCGCGCTAGATCAAAGCCGTAATACCAATCATGAGCCGTGGTACTTTCGGCATCCTGACTGAGGAGATAAAAAGGCAGTGCGTCGGAATAGGCTTGGACCTTAATCCCCTGGGGAACCGCCGTGACCTGCATGTGCCAGCCCCAGCCCTGGGTATGGTGGTGGTGGTCCCGGTAGTTAACCAGTACCTTCAACCAGAGGGTCAGGGTTTGGGTACTGCGGTGCAGGTGGTACTGGACATAGGTGGTGTTGGCCCCCGGTTGCATCCAGATGCGCTTTTCCACGAGGGCATCGGCGATCGCATAACTCCAAACCGGGGTCGTGCCTTCCAGGCGAAATCGCTCAATGTGGCGGTAGCCCGTGGGGTTAACCACGCCATTGCGCCAGCGATAGGTGGAAAGGGGATAGAGACGACCGTTGTAGTGGGCGGTTTCATCAATGGTGCTCACCAAGAGCGTGCGCCCGACAGGCGGATCGAGGGCTGCGATCAGGAGGCCGTGGTAGCGGCGGGTAGGCAACCCCGCCACCGTGCCAGAGGCATACCCGCCAATCCCGTTGGTGACTAACCATTCCCGCTTTTCTGCCGTTTCCAGGTAGCCACACAGGTCGCGTCCAAATTCAATCGCCATGAATTCTATCCCAGTCTTATCTTTAGTATAAACCTTTACATTCGGTGCTCCGGAAGCCGTAATCCCAGTGACTGTTTAGTCCTTAAGAGCCATGATGCCTTCGACCCATCGGCGGGCGATCACCAAACCAAGCCAACAACCAGGCTTGCATCTGGTCGATCTCCTGGCGTTGAGCCGTGGCAATGTTCTGAGCAAAGGATTGGACCGGCGGGTGTTGCACTAGATGATGGTTGAGGAGCATTTGCGACATCATCACGGCTTCCCTGTGGTGGCCAATCATATCTTGCAGAAAGGTTTGATCCAGGGCGTCCCCCTCCAATTGGCTGAGATCCCGCATCATCGGCTCGTAGGTAACACTGGCATGGCGATCGGGATACCAGGTCTTCAGCCAGCCCTGCATTTGCTCAATTTCAGCCCTTTGCACTGCAATAATCTGGCGGGCAAAGGCTTGCATCTCCGGGCGGCGACTGCGCTCCAGAATGATCTGGGCGGTCGCGATCGCCTCCTGGTGGTGGGGAATCATCTGGGCCAGGTAGTCAAACTCGCTGCTAACGGGCATGGAATGGTGCATCATCGCTGTGGGGGACGATGGCGTCGGTGATTGGGCCATAACGTGATCGCGCCAATTGCCCAAGGGACGGGCCAGTACGAGTGGCCCTGTTAGTCCCAGGACAGCGATCGCGCCTAACACGACAGCCTGTTGGTTTTCCATGATTAAACCCTCAATATCTGCACTTTCTACTATGCGCTCTACTATGCGCTCAAAATTTGAATCTGGGATGAAAATCGCCGTTGTCCACAGCCTCCATTGCTTTGCTTGCTGCTCTCCCGGAAACATCAGCGTTCCAACTCACGGGGAATGGCCTGTTCCCAACAATCGGCTAAGGTGGCTACGGCTACGGCCATGAGTGTCTCTCCCCCCGCCAGGGTAATCCGCAGTTGGGCCTGGGGTTCATCCGGGCGATCGCTGTCCCCGTCGGGGTGCGTTGCCCTAGCATCCTGACCGGCAACCGTGGCGCTCTCTAAACCGACCCCTGTCGTTCCCAGCCATTGCCAATCCTCTGGGGGAAGCTGGGTGTTTAAATAGGCTTCCCAGTCCGCCTGGGCTTCCTGGGCAACAGCGACCAGAATGCGGGCACCTCCTTCCCCAAACAAGCGGGTATCCCAGCGGCCCGATCGCGCCTCCTCGGTCGGGATCTCTACCGCTATGGTGGCCCCGCATTGGCCCGCGATACAGGCTTCGGCCAGGGCGATCGCCACGCCCCCCTCCGCACAATCATGGGCCGATCGCACCCAGCCCTGACGAATCCCAGCCCGACACACCGCCTGCACCCGCCGCTCCCGCTCAAAATCGACGATCGGCGGCTGGCCAGCAACGGTATGGTGTACCACCGCCAGATATTCCGACCCCCCCAGCGTGACTTGGGGAGAAGGCGGCGCATCCAGCCGTTGACCGAGCAGGTAGATCGGCTGTCCCTCGGCCTGCCAACCCTGGCCACAGGTGTGTTGTAAATCCTCAATTAACCCAACCATGCCCACCACTGGGGTAGGATAGATCGGTTGGGGTGTCCCATCGCTATCCAGGGTTTCGTTATAGAGCGAGACATTCCCCCCGGTAACTGGGGTTTGAAATGCTCGACAGGCTTCCGCTAGCCCCCGACAGGCTTCCGCCAATTGCCAGTAGCCGATCGGCTTTTCGGGACTGCCAAAATTCAGGTTATCCGTCACCGCCAACGGTTCCGCCCCCACACAACTCAAATTCCGCGCCGCTTCCGCCACCACCGCCTTGGCCCCCTCATAGGGGTTGAGATAGACATAGCGGGCGTTGCCGTCTACCGTCGCTGCCACCCCCCTGGTGGTCAGGGTTGTCACCCCTTGCAATTCTTGACCTTGAGGCCGCAGGCGCACAACCGCTGCATCGGCCCCACCGGGAACGATCACCGTATTGTTTTGCACCTGATGATCGTACTGGCGATAGATCCAGCGTTTGGACGCGATCGTCGGACTGGCCAGCAATTGCAAGAGAATCTCCTGCCAAGTCAGGGAACGATCGGGCTGACTGGGCAGGGTGATGCCCTGGCGATCGCAAGGCGGCAGTTGGGATTCGTCCCATTGCCACGCCTGTTGGGCATAGGCGGGCGGTTCACTCAGCAATTCCCGGTGGTAGATCGGCGTATTTTCCGCTAAGGCGAGGGCCGGGATTTCAGCCGCAACGCCCCCCTGGAAGCGAATGCGCACAACGGGTTCGGCAATCACCGTCCCCGCCACTACCGCCTGGAGGCCCCAGCGCTGGAAAATGTCAATTAACTCCGCCTCCCGTCCGGCCTGGGCGACAAACAGCATTCGCTCCTGGGACTCCGAGAGCAGATACTCATAGGGCACCATCCTAGTTTCCCGCACGGGAATTTTATCCAGATCGAGATCAATCCCTACCCCCCCCTTGGCCGCCATTTCCGATGTGGAGCAGGTAATCCCCGCCGCGCCCATGTCCTGCGCCGCGACGACGGCCCCGGTTTTAAAGGCTTCGAGACAGGCTTCGATCAGGGATTTTTCTAAAAAAGGATCCCCCACCTGGACGGCAGGGCGATCGTCCATTGAGGCATCGGTTAATTCCGCACTGGCAAAGCTGGCTCCCCCCATACCATCGCGGCCTGTGGTTGAACCGACGTAGAGAACGGGATTGCCCACGCCAGCAGCTCCGGATTTGACAATTTCTGGCGTTTCCATTAACCCCAGGGCCATGACGTTCACCAGGGGATTGCCGCTATAGGCGCGATCGAAATACACCTCACCCCCCACCGTGGGCACGCCAACGCAGTTGCCGTAATGGGCTATGCCCGCGACGACCCCCTGAAAAATACGCCGATTACGAGTGTCATCGAGGGGACCAAAGCGCAGGGAGTTCAACAGCGCGATCGGGCGGGCACCCATGGTGAAAATATCCCGCAGAATGCCGCCCACCCCCGTTGCAGCCCCCTGGAATGGCTCGATCGCTGAGGGATGGTTGTGCGACTCAATCTTAAACGCCAGCCGCAGGCCATCACCGAGATCTACCACCCCGGCATTTTCCCCCGGACCTACTAGAATGCGATCGCCCGCCGTGGGGAATTGTTTTAATAACGGTCGGGAGTTCTTATAACAGCAGTGCTCCGACCACATCACCCCGAACATCCCCAACTCTGCCCGGTTGGGATGCCGTCCTAGCCGTTGCACAATCTCTTCGTATTCTTCCGGTTTTAAGCCTTCGGCAGCGATCGCGGCGGGGGAGCAAGGCGGGTTAGAAAGGGCTGTCATAATCAATTTGCGGTTTTGGGAAAAAGAACGCCCCCAATAAGGATAGGGGCAGAGAATTCTGTTAAAAACACTGTACTGAGGATAGTGCAATCCGGCGGTGGCGATCGGCGGATATGGGCTTAAAGATTTATGGGATTGCGGCTGTTGAGAGAAGTAAGGAGTGAGGAGGAGGATTGTTGCGGTACGGCTTGCTGAAGCGAGACGCTATCCCCAAGGGGTTCTAGGGGGAATAGGCGGGTGTCACGGTTCTAGGGCCGTCCTGTGGCCAGCACGGCACAATGAAAACAAGTTCTAGGGGTAATATACGAGTGTCACGGTTCTAGGGGCACCCTGGGGGTAACCCCTCAGTAGGAGGGATAGTATGGATGATCCAGAATGGGGCCATCGCCAGAAGACTAGTCCAGAATATTTCCTCTTTGCGCTGAAGCAGGCTCGCCAGGGAGATCCCCAATACCTTGCCCAGGGATTGAATGCGCGGCTCAATGATCCCCAACTGGAGGTGGGTGCTCGCTGGCACCGGGATCAGTTGCAAATCTGGTTAGATGCCGATCGCGTGCCCACCCCAGCGATCGCGGTGCCCAAACTGACGGCCCTGCTCCGAGAGCTACGGTTACCAGGGGTAGATCAGGTCCACATTCGGGGCATTCGGCGGGGAGCCAAAACCATGACTGTGGCCTGGGACGCAACCGTCAACGTGCAGCCGCGAGCGGGTACTGCCTGGGATCGCTTTAGTTTTGATTATCCCTGGGTCAATGTAGCGGCTCTGCCCGTAGCCTCATTGCTGGCGGTGATCTTAAACGCCAGTTTTCTGTCTTTTTTCCTGCTACCACTCCATATCTGGATTCATGAATTTGGCCATGCGACGATCGCCTGGATGAGTGGCCGACGAGCCTTCCCATTACCCTTTGGCTGGACCAGTTGGAGTGAGGAGCGATCGTTGTTTGTCTATTTAGGAATTCTCTTCCTGCTGGGGCTGATGGCCCATGCCGGGTGGCGGGAGAAACTGCGCTGGCCGATCATTCTGGCCGGGAGTATCGCCATCCTCCAGTTCGTGATGACCTGGCTAGTTGCCCAATCAACCATCGAATGCTGGTTGGTATTTGGGGGAATTGGCGGTGAGTTTTACTTGAGTACACTCGTGATGATTGCGTTTTATATGCGTTTGCCCGATCGCTGGCGGTGGGACTTCTGGCGGTATGTGGCCCTGGTCATTGCGGCCAGTTTATTTTGGAAAAGTTTTTGGTTCTGGCATCAAATCCAACGGGGTCAGGAAGAAATTCCCTGGGGAAGCCTCCTAGGCGGTGAAGGCGATGCCGGGGGCGACATGGATCGCCTTGTCAATGATTTTGGCTGGACACCCGACCAAATTATTAATACCTATACCCACTTGGGCAACCTTTGCCTACTGGTTCTTTTGGGAATGTATATCGTCATCTTATGCAGGCTATCTCCGCAGCTCTGGCGTCTGGTACAACCCAGCATGACATCCCCCCGACGCTGACCCGATTTATCTCTATCAATGCTCATTACAGCCTTTGTCGCCTCAGTGAGGGGCAGGTAATTGGCTTGAGCCAATTGTTCATCAGGTGCTTCTGTCCTTCAGAGACTTGGGAAACGCTGTAAAATTGTTCATTAAAACTAATTGCCCATTAAAGAGACGGCACTCATTAAACGGCAGTATCACCGTTTGCGCAGCGTCTCCGCGGCCCCCCTGCCCCCCGCAAACGGGGGGGTAGAGCGAGGGGATAGCGATTGATCCCCCTTCTCCTAGCTTGGGAGAAGGGGAGCCGGATTTTCAAATCCCTCTCCCGCTCTGGGAGAGGGATTTGCGGTGAGGGTCGCACCAGCGGGCTGCCCCCAGCCTACCCCGGTAACACTGTACTTTATGATTAAGGTA
>CAZHXN010000127.1:621-9498 GCA_964536415.1 uncultured bacterium | reverse complement strand
GATCCGGATCTTGCCCGCAGTGGTATTCGTTTGCGTCAGTTTGGCCAGAAAACCATTGAACTCTTGGGGGCCAGTAAAATTCACCCGGCGTGGGCGGTCCCTGGGGGTGTGCGGGAACCGTTAACCGAGGAAGGTCGCGAATGGTTGCGCAGTCGGCTGCCAGAGTCGCGCCAAACGATCGCGACCGCCTTGGACCTGTTCAAACGACTGTTGGATCAATTCGCTACCGAAGTTGATGTCTTTGGTAACTTCCCCTCTTTATTCATGGGCCTGGTGAGTCCCACCGGGGAATGGGAACACTACGGCGGTCATTTGCGCTTCTGCGACAGCGAGGGCAATATCGTTGCCGATGGGCTTTCCGAAGATAATTACCAGGACTTTATTGGGGAAGCGGTTGAACCCTGGTCCTATTTGAAATTCCCCTATTACAAACCCCTGGGCTATCCGGCTGGCATTTATCGGGTGGGTCCTTTGGCGCGGTTGAATATCTGCGATCGCATGGGGGTAGAAGCTGCTGATCGCGAACTACGGGAATATCGCGATCGTATTGGTGGGCGAGTTGCCAACTCTTCTTTCCTGTATCACTACGCCCGCCTAGTGGAAATTTTAGCAGCCCTTGAATTGATTGAACGACTGATCGATGATCCGGACATTCTCTCCCATCGTACCCGTGCCTCGGCGGGGATCAACCAACTAGAAGGGGTAGGAGTCAGTGAAGCCCCACGGGGAACGCTGTTTCACCACTACCAAGTGAATGAACAGGGTCTCATCCAAAAGGTGAATATGATCATCGCCACGGGACAGAATAACTTGCCGATGAACCGCACCGTTGCCCAAATCGCCCGCCATTATATCCAGGGTCCGGAAATTCCAGAAGGGATGTTGAACCGGGTGGAAGCGGGAGTGCGTGCCTTTGATCCTTGCCTCAGTTGCTCTACCCACGCGATCGGACAAATGCCGATGCAGGTGGAGTTAATCGCTGCCGATGGTCGAGTTCTCGATCGTCGTTGCCGCGATTAGTTGCGTAGGTTGGGTCAAGCTAAGCGCGACCCAACACTCCCTCAGAAGCTGTTTGAAAAGTTTAGATACGGGTGCATTGACGACTAAGGTCGTTACTACAAACTTCGAGACTACAAACTTCGAGAATTTTGTTGCACAGTCAGAGCAGTGTTGCCTTTAATCCAACAGTCACCTAACAGTTTCCCATAGGAGGAGATCTGATGGCCAAGGAAAATTTATATCTCTGCATGGGGTCGGCGTGTCACCAGCTAGGTGTCTACGAAGTACTGCCAAGGTTACAAAGTTTAATGAGTGAATATGACCTCAATAATCATATTGAACTCAAGGGATCATTCTGCTTGGAAAGCTGTAGTTGTGGCATTGTCATGAAATTTCAAGACAATCTGTTTATTAATATCAGCCCCCAAAACGTCGAAGATAAATTCTTAATGGAAATTTTGCCCGCCATTCAGCAAGAACAGGCTGATAGTCTTGCGACGCCCTAAGCAGGATATATTCATCGGATTGAATCAAGATTAAATCATGGATTCAAACAATCATCAGAAAAACCTATGGGAACTCCTATGGGAATATGATCCCAATGCCTTGATTGTGGTTGATGCTGCGATGCGAATTAAGCTGGTGAATCCGGCCTTTTGCCAAATGTTTAAGGTCGATCGCGAAACAATTATTGGTCAGGATGCTGCCGATGTTCTCGAAGATACAAAAGATTTTGAATACGTTTGGCAACATCAAGAGATCATTCGGAATAAGGAGCAGGAATACCCTGATCATAATCTCTATGTGCGCCAAGTTATTTTCCCGATCCCAGAGGAAGATTTAATTGCCTGTATTATCGTCGATCTGAGCCATGAACAGGAGCGACGGCAACAATTAGTGCAACTGAAAAATGAGACTGTGAAACAAGTCAATGAAGTGGTAGATAACCAAATGAAGATTGTGCAGGAGATTGCTGGTCTCTTGGGGGAAACCACCGCAGAGACCAAGGTCAGCCTGTTAAAAATTATTCAGATGCTAGAAAAAGCGTGAGGTCGGAAGGTTGAGTGTCGATAACTTTCTCGATATTTATGCTCTGAGCCTGAATAAAAAGGGAGAGGAATTGTGCGGCGATAAGGTTAAGTATCTCAAGGGAGAAAAACGCACGATTATCGTTTTATCCGATGGGCTGGGCAGTGGCGTTAAGGCTAACATTCTGGCTACCTTGACCACTGAGATCCTAATCAATATGCTCAGTGCAGATGTCCCCCTAGAGGAGGTACTGAAGACGACGATCGCGACGCTTCCTATCTGCAAAGTTCGTAAAATTGCCTACTCAACCTTTACGATTATTCGTATTAATCACGAAACCAATCACTTCACAGTCATCAATTTTGATAACCCGGATGTCATTTACCTCAAACAAGGGCACACCCACAAACTAGCTATCAGAATTGAGCAAATTCTGGATAAGAAAATAAAAGTCGCAGAAGGCGTGTTAGAACGAGGAGATTTTCTGGCTGCGATTAGTGATGGTGTACTATATGCTGGGCTGGGTGTAGAGCTTAACTTTGGCTGGGGTTGGGACAATATCAGTCAATATCTGGAAGGGGTTTTTCTGCAACGTGCCCACAATTCCAGAGTGATTGTCCGGGATGTGATCAACAAGACCCATAGTTTATATCACGGCGAAATTGGCGATGATGCCACCTTTGTCGGCGTCTATGTTCGCAAGCGGAATCCCCTGATTATTTTCACCGGTCCTCCTCTAGACGAAGCCAAGGATGAGCTATATGTAGAAAAATTCCTCAACTTTGAAGGACGAAAAATTATTTGTGGCGGCACGACGGGGAATATTGTCGCTAGTTATTTAGGCGATACCATCGAGATGGATATTTCCACTATGCGCCGCGACTTACCGCCGATCGGTCTCCTGAATGGTGTTGATCTCCTTACCGAAGGCATTCTCACGATTTCCAAAGCTACCGAATATATTAAAAATAGCCAGGGGGATATCGGTCGCCTGCCCTTTGATGGCAACGGGGCCTATTTTCTTGCCAAGGAAATCCTGGAAGCCGACTCGATCCTGTTTCTAGTGGGGCAAAAGATCAATGAATTCTACCAAAATCCGCTCTTGCCAAAAAATATTTCCATTCGCCGGAGCTTAATTGAAGATTTAGTTAAATTTTTGCGCGATCGCCAAAAAGAAGTGCAAATTGAGTATTGCTAGGAATAGATCAATCTATGACGATCGCAGTGATTGGCTATGGCAACACCCTCCGACAGGATGACGGAGCTGGTTATTTAATCGCCGCCACTGTACAAACCTGGCAATTGCCCCAGGTGATCGCGATCGCCTGTCCCCAGTTATTACCGGAATTGGCAGCCACGATCGCCGCAGTTGACTACGTGCTTTTTGTTGATGCCTGTCTGCCCACCGTGACCACGACACTGCACCATTGCCCATTGAGCCTCCCCGCCGCAACCGGGCCACTGGATGCCCATGTATCCGACCCGCGATCGCTGCTCGCTTTAACCCAGTGGCTCTACGGTCAGTGTCCGTCTGCGAGTTGGCTGATGCTCCCCGGCCATCAGTTTGAGCTAGGGGAAACGCTATCTCCGGATACGGAAGCTGCAATGGCAGACGCCCTAGAATGGATTCAAGCCTGGTTGGCCGAACGGGGCATTATCCGACTGCAACCCCTGGAGACGTGCTATGCATGAAGTGAACCTGATGGAGCAGACGGTAGATATGGCCGTGGCCTGCGCGATCGCCCAGGGAGCCGAAAAGATCCACGCGATTAAATTACGAATTGGCGACCTATCGGGGGTGATTCCGGAAGCCATGCAGTTTGCCTTTAGTGTGGTCACAGCGGGCACGATCGCGGAAGGGGCGACGTTAGCGATCGAATCCGTTCCTGCCCGGTGTTACTGCCCCACCTGTCAACAGGAATTTGAACCCCAGGATATTATTTATGCCTGCCCCAACTGTGATCAACTGAGTACCGAAATTCGTCAGGGCAAAGAATTAGAATTAGCCGCCGTGGAGGTTTCCTGAAATGTGTCAAACTTGCGGATGTGTCGTCACTGGCGAAGTCGCGATCGATAGCGTTGCCCTGAAGCCTGAAATGGCCCATCCCCATTCCCATAATCCTGATCAGGATCATACCCCTGCTCACAGCCATAATCACTCCCATCATCATCACCATCATCATAATCATTCACATCACTATGATCAGGCTCATGTCCATTCTGATCAGACTCATGCCGATTCTGACCACGTAAACGGCGCAAGAGGCGTGAGTGCTACAATCTCCGATCGCCCGCATACGGAGACAACGATTCAACCCCGCACTTTAACGATCGCCCAGGGCATTCTCAACAAAAATGATCGACTGGCGGAACGTAACCGGGGCTACTTTCAAGCCAAGGGCTTACTGGTCTTGAATGTCGTTTCTTCCCCTGGCTCCGGCAAAACTGCGCTCCTGGAACGTCTGCTGCAAGATTGGCCGCGACAAGGTGAACAGCGGCGCGGGGTCGGGGTGATTGTGGGGGATTTGGAAACGGATAATGATGCCCAACGGTTGCGCACTGCCGGGGATGCGATTGTGCAAATTACGACGGGTACCGCCTGCCATTTGGAAGCCGAAATGATTGCGCGAGCGGTGCAAAAACTCAATCTAGACCAACTTGAATTACTCGTGATTGAAAATGTAGGTAATTTAGTCTGTCCTGCGGCCTATGATCTGGGCGAAGATTTGCGCATTGTTCTGCTCTCAGTCACCGAGGGAGAAGATAAACCCTTGAAGTATGCCCCTATGTTTAAGACTGCCGACGCGATCGTGATTAACAAAATCGATATTGCGGCAGCAGTGGGGTTTGATCGGGAACGGGCGATCGCCAACCTGCACAAAATTGCGCCCCAAGCCCCGATTTTTGAAGTCTCTGCTCGCACAGGGACTGGCTTAGAAGGGTGGTATGCCTATTTGCGAGGGCAGCGCGAACGCAAAGCAACAACTAAAGCAACAACTATTATGGGGAGTTAAGCCAAGCATCCATGTGTTTAGCCGTACCCGGAGAAATTGTTAGTATTACCGGTGATGCCCCCTTTAACCGCATGGGGAAAGTCCGCTTTGGTGGTGTCCTCAAAGAGGTTAGTTTGGCCTACGTGCCAGAGGCCCAAGTGGGAGATTATGTGATCGTCCATGTGGGCTTTGCTCTGAATACGGTTGATCCGGAAGAGGCCCAACGGGTCTTTGAAACTTTGCAGGCAATGGATGAATTGGCGGAGTTGGAACCGAGTGAAGTACGTTGACGAATACCGCGATGCCGCCGCCGCCCACCGCTGTGCCGAGGCAATCGCCCGCCTCACCACCCGGCCCTGGTGCATTATGGAAATTTGCGGCGGTCAGACCCATGCCATTGTTAAATATGGCATTGACCAATTGTTGCCGGATCAAATCACGCTGATTCATGGGCCAGGTTGTCCAGTTTGTGTCACGCCAATGGCCTTGATTGATCAGGCGATCGCCCTAGCTGCTTTACCCCAGGTGATTTTCTGCTCTTTTGGCGATATGTTGCGGGTGCCGGGTAGCCAGCGTGACCTGTTTTCGGTCAAGGCCGCTGGCGGCGATGTGCGGATTGTCTATTCCCCGCTGGATGCGGTGAAATTGGCCCAGGAAACCCCCGATCGCGAGGTGATTTTCTTCGCCATTGGTTTTGAAACGACGGCTCCGGCCAACGCGATGGCCGTTTACCAGGCACAACAGCAGGGGCTTCAGAATTTTTCCCTGTTGGTTTCCCAGGTATTGGTTCCCCCGGCGATCGCGGCCATCCTGGGTGCGCCAGAGAATCGAGTACAGGGTTTTTTAGCGGCTGGTCATGTGTGTACCGTGATGGGGATTCAAGCCTATCAGCCTTTGACGCAGCAATATCAGGTGCCGATCGTGGTTACGGGTTTTGAACCCCTGGATATTCTTCAGGGCATTTATCTCTGTATTGAACAATTGGAAACAGGACGGACTGAGGTAGTGAACCAGTACAGTCGTGTCGTGCGTCCGGAAGGAAATTTAGTAGCCCAGCAGTTGATTGAAACAGTATTTGAGGTAGTCCCTCGGCAATGGCGGGGGATTGGCGAAATTCCCCAGAGTGGGTTGGCCCTGCGATCGGCCTATGCCGCCTTTGATGCCCAGAAACGCTTTGGTTTGCCACGTGAGACCGATCCCTTCCCCGTAGACACGATCGCCCCGTCCTTGCCACCGGAGGCGATGACCTGTATCAGTGGCCTAGTTTTGCAAGGGGTGAAGAAACCGAGTGAATGTCCGGCATTTGGGACGCGCTGCACCCCCGAACATCCCCTGGGGGCAACAATGGTGTCTTCGGAAGGAGCCTGTGCAGCCTATTATCGCTACCGTACTCCGGTGCTGTAAGAAAATGTCGTTTTAATCGGCAAACTATTTACACCTGGGGAATTGTAAGGAAAGATAATCCTAAAGCTGTTATCTCCATACAGCTTAGCAAAGACTCACTCACGAATGTCTTGGGATTGCTATGGTCCATTGGCAATACCTAAATTCTATTGCGTTAATTCTATTGCGTTCCGGCGAGGCTGAGGGCTTGGGCGGCTTCGGCGACGGCTTGGCGTGCCCATTGATCAGCGGCAAGGATGTCATCGAGGGATGGGTTGGTGTAATTGTCAGCCTGGTGGCGATCGCAGGTTTGTTCAATTAAACGGGGAATATCTAGAAAACGAATCTTTTCCTCCAGGAAGAGGGCGACAGCCTGTTCATTGGCAGCGTTGAGCACGGCGGGCATTGACCCCCCTGCCCGTCCAGCAGCATAGGCTAGTTGCATACAGGGATATTTATCGTGATCGGGTTCGCGGAAGGTCAGGTCCCCAGCCTTCACTAGGTTGAGGGGTTCCCAATTGGTGGCGATACGATCGGGATAGGAGAGGGCATAGAGCAGGGGCAGGCGCATATCGGGCCAACCCAGTTGCGCGAGGACGGAGGTATCCTGAAGTTCGATCAAGGAGTGAATGATGCTCTGGGGATGGATGACAATTTCGATGTGGTCGTAGTCTAGCCCAAACAGGAAGTGGGCTTCGATGACTTCCAACCCCTTATTCATTAGCGTGGCAGAGTCGATTGTGATTTTGCGCCCCATACTCCAGTTAGGGTGTTTCAGAGCATCAGCGACGGTAACATTAGCCAATTGCTCAACGGGTAAGTCCCGGAAGGCTCCCCCGGAAGCGGTTAGCCAGATGCGGCGGAGGCCCTGTTCCGGCACTCCTTGCAAACATTGGAAAATGGCCGAATGCTCCGAGTCGGCAGGTAATAACTTCACGCCATGTTTTTGCACTAGGGGCAACACGACTGGTCCCCCGGCAATCAGAGTTTCCTTGTTGGCCAGGGCGATGTCTTTCCCAGCTTCAATGGCGGCGATCGTCGGCAGTAACCCCGCACAGCCAACAATTCCTGTCACCACACTCTCGGCGTCTCCATAGCGGGCCACTTCGACAATCCCAGCTTCA
Organism: uncultured bacterium; assembly: GCA_964536415.1. GTDB lineage: Bacteria > Cyanobacteriota > Cyanobacteriia > B231 > B231 > Trichothermofontia. The sequence continues at coordinate 1,970 of CAZHXN010000127.1, read as the reverse complement.
CCGCCCAGGACGATCGGCTGGGGATCGAGATCGGCGATCGCGGCCTTTAGGTCAGGGATCTGCTTGGCATCCCGGAGGGCCACGATTTCCGGACGAAACTGGCGTACTTGCTGGGCGAACAAAGTCACGTTACTACCAGCAGCAAGGCCAATCACCCGGAACTGGCCGGGATGGTGGGTGACGATATCCAGGGTTTGGGTCCCGATCGAGCCAGTAGAGCCGAGGAGCGTTAAGGTTTTCACAATACTGTTTAAAAAATCCTGAAGTTATTATATCGAAGCCCCTACCCTTTCCTCACAGGATTTCAATATCGGGAGTAGCGGCGGGAGCCGCAGCAAGGCGCATCGGCTTGGGGGTTAAAGGGCCATTCCTGCTACCGGGTGCTGTGGCCTGAGTGCTACCGATCGTTGGGGGGCAACCACTCAGGCTGTCGGCGCTTCTAGCTATCCCAAACGTCCCATCAACGTTTCTGCCTTGACGAGTTCTTGACAATCACGACTTCCCTTGGAACAAGTCTCCCCTAGGGAAACATCGAATCTAATGGAGGAAATACCATGAAAAACTCAGTTAAAACGGTTCTCACTGTCGGTCTACTCTCAGCGATCGCCACAGGAGGCGTAGCCTTGGCAGCCAGTGCGCAGCGCCAAATGTCGGCTGCAACTGCTCTTCCAGTTACCCGCGTTGCCCAAATGGTCAACCGGGAAGCCAACGCAGGTTCTGAACATGAGGATGGTGTGGACAAGGCACAAGAGGCTCGCGAACGCGCCCACTACCAAAGTCTGGCAAAAATTACGCCTCAACAAGGCTCAACAAGCAGCGGAAGCGGCTCAGGGCGGTCAAGCTAGCAGCGTCAAGCCGGAGAACGAGGATGGCAGCCTGGTCTATGCTGTTGTCATCGGCCAACAAAAAGTGAAGGTCGATGCTGGGAATGGCCATGTCCTCTATACCGAAGCACGGAATCACGAAGACAGAAGTACTGAAGCTTCTCGCCCCCGCAGCAGCATTCAGGTCACTGAGGCTCCGGGTGGTGATGGCGATGGTGAAACTAACGACGACGGTTAGTATAGCAGGCTAAAAGCCTTACAGTGATGTTTCAGTCCCGCGATCGGGATTCTAACAATTTGAACGGTACTGGTATGCCGATAGACTCACCGCGTATTATCGGTTTCAGTCCCGCGATCGGGATTCTAACAATTTGAACTTCTGTCGATTATTTTTTTTTATCAGAAATAGGAGTTGTTTCAGTCCCGCGATCGGGATTCTAACAATTTGAACACGACAAAGTCCAGGTTGCCCGCTTGCTAATGGGAGTTTCAGTCCCGCGATCGGGATTCTAACAATTTGAACCT
>CAZHXN010000127.1:0-564 GCA_964536415.1 uncultured bacterium | reverse complement strand
TCCCGCGATCGGGATTCTAACAATTTGAACCAAGGATTCTAGTTGTCGAATAGTGTCGAATAGCTCCGTTTCAGTCCCGCGATCGGGATTCTAACAATTTGAACAACCTATTCCGGGTTGGGATGTATAGGACTGATGTTCTGTTTCAGTCCCGCGATCGGGATTCTAACAATTTGAACTTTGCCTTGACTCATTGCTACCGCCACTACCCGCGGGGTTTCAGTCCCGCGATCGGGATTCTAACAATTTGAACGAAAAAAGTGGTCGGGCGGTCGTATGTGGCTATGTTTCAGTCCCGCGATCGGGATTCTAACAATTTGAACATTCGGCTCCCCAAATTGGGCCAGCGGATTCCCATTCATGTTTCAGTCCCGCGATCGGGATTCTAACAATTTGAACTCGCGGATCGCTAATGATCGCCCCATCGGATAGATGGTTTCAGTCCCGCGATCGGGATTCTAACAATTTGAACGCTGGCGATTGCGAGATCAAGAAGAGATCGCCGTCGCGTTTCAGTCCCGCGATCGGGATTCTAACAATTTGAACAGGGATAAAGAATGCTTA
>CAZHXN010000126.1:6952-9501 GCA_964536415.1 uncultured bacterium | reverse complement strand
GGAATCGGAATGCTCTGGGAGGGTGCCTCTGAAATAGGCCGCGATCCCGGTGGGATGGTGGGGGCGGGGGAAGTGGGTTGGCGAGAGTTGCCAGAACCCGAAACCCGGACCGTATCCACGACAAAGCCTTGGGCCTGATGAGAGGCTTGCGGCTGAACGGGAGTCCGAGCCTGGTTTTGAGCCGGATAAGTCTGAGTCGTGCGGACGGGAACGGTGACCGCTGGTCGCTGCTGCGCTAGAGCCGTGCCACTTTGGCTGACGATCGCCAGTGTGGTGATGAGGGTGGCGGGTTGGAGGCACCCTTGAAGCCAACCACGAATTCCTCGCATCGTTTTCCTTCCTTTTCCGATCGCTAGGTAGATAGGTTTGACGCGGTAGATCACCCTTGTCCCAGCACAAACTGTCACATAGCCGTAGCCATGCGCTGGACAAACACTAGGAATGGACAATGCCAGCCCCTAAAACTAGGAGAAAACTTTCCTGGTGAAAAGACTGATTGCTGAGATCCGTAACTAATCCCTGGTGTCCATACCCTTCGCATGGCTCCAGGGATAATCAGTACAGTTTCTTAGAAGCCATGAGTGACCGGAAGTTCCCTGCGATCGTGAAGGCGAGTCTCCTGCGGAGACGCTACACAAACGCCCACCATTAACTATCCTCTGGATCAATCCCCAATGCCCGCAACCGCGCCGCCAACTGTTCGGCCCGTAGCCATTCCTGCTCGGCGCGTTCCCGTTCCTGCTCGGCGCGTTCCCGTTCCTGCTCGGCGCGTTCCCGTTCCTGTTCCGCCCGTTGATCAGCCAGTGCGGCGCGTTGATCAGCCAGTGCGGCCCGGAGACGATCGGCAACCGATCGCTCCATCGGCGTCGGTACCCAATTGTCATCCCCGTCATACCACCGTAACCACAGGCCCTCGACCCCGTTATACCCCCCCTGCCATACACCTAATCCCAGTCCGAGTTCCGGAAACCAAAAGCGGGGTTCCATCAGATCGATCGGTTCATAGCCACCGTCACGTAACCGGAAGAGGCGGAAGTGATTTTCGTAGCGATCGAACACGCCATAGTAGGGAATCTGCAAAATTTGCTCATAGACTTCCCATTTGGTGGGGGGCTGGTTGCTCTCGCGTGTGGTGCGGCCCAGATCTTCCTCTTCAGTACCGGGTGAAAGTAATTCAATCACGAAGAAGGGTGCGACCTGCTCCTGCCAAACCACGTAACTCCAGCGCAATTCCTGCTGACGGGTGGCAAGATTCACCCCGATGACAAGGAACCAATCCGGGCGCTTATGCCAGAGCGGGTGTTGCCAATCATAGTAAAGATTTAGATCCGTACCCAAAAAGAGGGTGTCCCTGGGCAGAATGGGCGACTGACACGTTTCTTGTAAGAGTCGCGGCTGCATCACATGGAACTCGTCGGGCAATCCTGGCTCCTCCGGATCTTCGCTGGGTAGATCGTACATCGTGGGCAGCGTTTCACGGGGAGGCATAGACTGAAGCGCAGGGGGCAGCGGGGATTGGGGCATGGCGATCACCATCGGGCACACTGGTCTCAGCCTAGCATTTGGGACGGCTGGTCATCGAGGTTCAGTAGATTTCTACGGAGATGGGTGGTCAGTGCTTAGCGATCGCTCTGGAGTGCGTGCCGCAACGTATCCGCCGCTGTCAGCTTATTCTTTTTAACCCGCCCTGAAGGAGTTTTTAAGGTTGAGTTCTGAGTAAATAACCCAGCGTTAGGGAAGGCTGACTAAGCCGTTTTCTGAGCGATCAGGGTACGGTGACGGGGACTGTTAAACGTAACCGTTGGGGCTTGGAAACCCGCCGACACGATCGCGGCTTCCAGATCGAGGTTGAAGTATTCATCCAGATAGGGTTCGGTGCTTTTCAGGAGCGTGAATACATAGGGCGGCAAGCTGGCAAACACGTCCGATCGCGGATTCATATCCATAATGGCTACATAGCCACCCGGACGGACTAACCGACGGGCTTCTTGAAGAAGGGCGATCGCGGCTTGGGCGGGCAGCTCATGGAAAACGAGACAGGCGGAGACTAAATCATAGGACGCCGCAGGAAGTCCCGTGGCCTCAGCGGCGGCGTGGACCCAGGTGATCGGGCGAGGGCGCTGCTGGGTTTGGTGGTGGGCGATCGCCAGGAAATAGGGCGAGAGATCGACGCCAGTTAGCTCTGCTGCCGGGTAGGTGTCCTGAAGGGTGACGGTACTCATGCCGACCCCGCAGCCCAGATCAACGATCGTGCGGGGGCTAGGAATTTGGGTGGTCAGGACCTGATGATAACTCTGGCGTAAGCGGGCATCCCCGGCTGCTCCTGCTTCGGGCCAAATCCGGGCATGGACGGCACGGGCCGCCACTTCCACTTCCATCGCCGGTTGCCAGCCCATGTTGCCTTCGTCGTAGGCATGGAACGAGGTTAGGTAATAGTCGGGATAGGTGAGATCCGGGTTTTGAATTGCTGCCAAAGCGGTGGCCCAGGTTTCGTCTCCCAGCGCTTGCAATGCCTGTACGTGTTGCCGCCAGGGAACCCCAATCTGTTC
>CAZHXN010000126.1:0-6935 GCA_964536415.1 uncultured bacterium | reverse complement strand
TGACCATCATGCTGCGGGCTTGGTGTTTGGCCAGTTGGGCGATCGGCTTAATGGCTAACACGGTATTGATCAGGATGGTGGTGAGACCAGCGGGCGCGGCGGTGGCAGCAGACATAGGAATTAGGATAGGGTTGTGAACAGGTAAAGTATGGCTCTGAGCCAGCATAGGCTAACCGTCGATCGGGGGTCAAGTTAACGCTGATGGTCACTGCGCAGATCTTGTCGATTCCACCGCTGGAAAATGGCGATCGCTTATCCCGCACGGAATTTGAGCGCCGCTACCAAGCCGCACCGAATATCAAAAAAGCCGAATTGGTGGAAGGGGTCGTTCATATCGCCTTGCCGCCCCAGTGCAAGAGTCATAGTGAACCCCACGCTCATCTGGCAGGTTGGTTAGGTGTATACCGAGCTTTTACCCCCGGTCTCGTTTCAGGAATTAAACCTAGCGTTCGACTTGATCTGGATAACGAACCCCAGCCTGATGCTGTTTTATTTATCCCTGGTCACCAGGCCACTATTGGTCAGGATGATTATATTGAAGGAGCACCAGAACTGATTGTGGAAATTGCGACCAGTAGTGCTGCGAGTAGTGCTGCGATCGACCTTCATGACAAAAAACGAGCCTACCGCCGTAATGGGGTAAAAGACTATATTGTTTGGCGAACTCTGGAGGGTGAATTAGATTGGTTTGTCTTGATGGCGGATGAATATGTAGCCCAAGAGCCAGATGCTCAAGGTATCCTGCGGAGCCAGGTATTTCCAGGACTATGGTTAGCCGTATCGGCCTTATTAGCGGGGGATATGGCGATCGTCCTCTCTGTGCTTCAGGCAGGGTTAAATTCCCCAGAGCACCAGACGTTTGTAGCAGTGGGTAGGGGAGGGGGATGACTGACAAATCTTTTCCCCTTTCACGAGGAGAGAGAACAGAGAACAGAAAATAGAAAACAGAGATAGTCACTCAGTTGCCCTCACTTCTCACTTCTCTATCCTCACTCCTAAATGCCTTCTCGACCAAGGAGCGATATGTTGTCAATGTCCCCTATTCCTGCTGATGCGATCGTTCCTCCCGCAATTCCCCAAACGATCGCCCAGTTAGCCCAATGCAGCCGTTGTTCTTGTCAGACGCAGTGGCATTTTCAGATGACGCCGCCGGGGAGTGTTGTCCCACTGGCAGGACCCGGTAGACCGGAGGGGTGGGAAAGCTGGCCGATCGCGACGCTCAATGTGAAGGGGCATCTGGCATGGCCCAAGGGGCAGCAGGAAGCCTGGTTTGTGCAGGCAATCGTGATTCCTAGTCAGTTACAGGGATACCCGATCGCGGGCCTCAGCTTACGGCTGGCACTGCACTGGTGGGCGGCGGTGGCGACGGTGTGGGTGAATGGGGAATTGCGGCAGGTTGGGGATTTATTTGACTGCAAAACCCGTGTGTTATTGAGTGAGGCGATCGTGCCGGGGATGGCGTTTTTGGTAGCTATCCGGCTGGTAAGTCCGGGGCATGATCCGGGGGCATTGGTGGCCTCGGAGTTAGTTGTGGAAAATTCTGATTCAGAGGCTCCGGAACCGGGATTTGTGGCGGATGAACTGGCTGTGATTACCCAATATCTCCAGACGTTTATTCCAGAACAATTGCCCACTTTGGCGACGTATTTAATGCCGATCGCAGAAAAACTATCAGCAATGGCAACTCAGATGAGCGGCGATCGGGCTGAGTTTGATTGGTGCCTTGCTAAGTTGCGCCAACAGTTGCAAACCTGGGAGGTTCAACCAGGGCAAACGTTACCGCATTGGTTGAAACAACGCCAGATTGGGCTTTTAGGTCATGCCCATTTAGACTTGGCGTGGCTATGGCCGATCGCGGAAACGTGGGAAGCGGCGGAACGGACGTTTAGTTCTGTGCTTGCTTTACAAGCTGACTTTCCTGAATTGATTTTTGGTCACTCCAGTCCAGCGTTGTATGCCTGGATAGAAACCCATCAACCTGAACTATTTGAGCAAATTCAAGCCCAGGTTAAGGCAGGCCGTTGGGAGATCATCGCCGGACTGTGGGTGGAGCCAGATTTGAACCTAAGTCAGGGTGAATCGTTAGTGCGGCAAGTCCTCTATGGACAACGCTATGTGCAGGAAAAATTTGGGTTGTTGAACCGTATTGCCTGGTTACCGGATAGTTTTGGGTTCTGTTGGCAATTACCCCAGATTCTTCAGCAAGCGGGGATTGATTATTTTGTGACCCAAAAGTTGCGCTGGAACGATACGACCCAACCCAGTGATGATCTGTTCTGGTGGCAGTCCCCCGATGGCAGTCAGGTGTTGAGTTTGATGTCGGCCCCGATCGGTGAGGATATTTCTCCAGTCAAAATGGCCACCTATGCCTGTGAGTGGGAACAAAAAACAGGAGAGTTAAATGTCCTCTGGTTACCGGGTGTTGGTGATCATGGCGGGGGACCTACCCGCGATATGTTGGCAGTGGCGCGTCGTTGGCAGCGATCGCCCTTTTTCCCGCAATTAAAATTTCAAACTGCCCTGGAATTTCTAGAGCAATTCAAAAATCAAGATTCAAACTTAAAACTTCAAAATTCGGAACTGTATCTAGAATTCCATCGGGGATGTTATACGACCCATGCGGATCAGAAGGCATGGAATCGTCGCTGCGAAACACAACTCTATGAAGCGGAATTATTTGCATCGCTTGCCCAGATGATTGCTGTAGGGGCAGGCGAAGATCGGACCAATGACATCGCGACGACTAAAGCGCAATTAACGACGGCTTGGCAACAGGTTTTATTTAACCAGTTCCATGATATTTTGCCCGGTACGGCGATTCCAGAGGTCTATGCCGACGCCGATCGCGCTTGGCAGGCAGCAGAACAAACGGCCCAGAGGATTCTTGATCAGGCGTTGACCGATATCAGCGATCGTATCGCTCTGCCTGAACCGCCGGTGACGGGCGCAATTCCCTTAGTGGTGTTTAACAGCTTAAACTGGGCGCGATCGCAGGTGGTTAGCGTGACCGTTCCTAATGCTGATGCCCAATGGCAAATTTACGATTTGGCCGGTCAACCGCTCCCTACCCAGCCGATTACACCCGAAGCTCACACCGATCCGCCACAAATTGCCTTCCTCACGCCCCCAATTCCTGGCGTTGGTTATCACCTTTTGTGGCTAGCCCAACCCCCCTCACTGCCTAACTCTAAATCGAAAAGTCTAAAATCTAAAATTCCCAAATCTCAAATCCCACTGGTGCAGCGCACAGGGGCCTACACCCTGGAAAATGCCTATTTACAGGTCAGCATTGATCCAGCAACAGGCGATCTCAGTCGGGTGTGGGATAAACTGGCCCAGCGGGAAGTCCTGAAAGCACCCGGGAATCAATTACAAGCCTTTAGGGATGCTGGCCAGTATTGGGATGCCTGGAACATTGACCCAAACTATGCTCAACATCCTTTGCCACCTGCGGAACTTCAGGTCTTACAGTGGCTAGAAACGGGGCCTGTGATTGCCCGGTTGCGGGTTATCCGCCGCTTGGGGCAATCCAGCTTTTGGCAGGATTATATCCTGGAGGCTGATCATCCAGTGTTAATCATTAAAACCAGGGTGAACTGGCAGGAACGCCATACCCTGGTAAAGGCGGCTTTCCCCCTCAGTGTGGAAGCCGATTTTGCCACCTATGAAATGGCCTGTGGCGCGATCGCACGTCCCCTGGGTTCGACCCAACCGGCTGACCAGGCCAAGTGGGAAGTACCCGCTCTCCGTTGGGCTGATTTAACTCACACGCCAAGTTCGCCAGACGCCCCGGCGGATCCGTCGGCAATTTATGGGGTCAGTTTGCTCAATGATTGCAAATATGGCTACGATGCTCAACCCGATCAACTACGCCTCACCCTGCTGCGGGGAGCCACTTGGCCCGATCCAGAGGCCGATCGCGGCGACCATCACTTTACCTATGCCCTCTATCCCCATCCAGGCACCTGGCAAACGGCTCACACGGTCCGGCGGGGTTACGAGTTGAATGTGCCACTTCGCCCTTATTTGCTATCTCCGAAGGCAAAGCGTTCGCCCGCGGCGACCTTGCCCGCGATCGGGACACTTCTCACCCTACCAGCCGAGAACCTGGTGCTTATGGCCTTAAAACCAGCCGAGGACTCAGCGCAACAATGGGTGCTGCGCGGTTATGAATGCCACGGTCAACCCGCCGAGCTGAGTCTTAGCTCTGATTTAATGCTTGTCTTAGGAGCAGCCGTTGATTTATTAGAACGATCAATCACAACTGAACGTAACGCGATCGCAGCAAGCGAGATCGCAGAAAGTGCGGCCGTTTCTCCAAGCTATCTACCGGAAAACGTCCAGAGCGTCTCATCGGTTATCCCCGCCTGGAAAATCATCAGTTATCTTGTCAGCCCAGCCCATCATTATGCTTGAATACCCTGCCGTATAGTTGGTCAGCTTCTTCGCTATCCTAGGGGCTACAGACCTTCACTGGTTGAAGACGTTTTCCTATGGTTTCCTCCCCACTCCTGGTCAGTTTGTTGCTCAGCGTTACCCTGGCGGGCTGCGCCACCACCGCCTCCGATGCACCGATCGTCCGCGCTTCGGCCACCCACCCCTCCCCCCCCACCCCCACCCTTTTCCCCACGCCCGGATTCTCCACCCTCCCCGGGCCAAAGCTACCAATTACGGCCCAAGCCACGATCGCGGGTGAAGTGATTCAACTGGAAGTAGCCAAGACCGCCTATGAGCAAGCAATGGGTTTAATGTACCGGGCGGAGCTACCCGCCGATCGCGGTATGTTATTTCCCTTTGATCCCCCGCGTCGGGTCAACTTCTGGATGAAAAACGTCCAGGTCCCCCTAGATATGGTGTTTATCAAGAATGGCAAAGTCGTGGCGATCGCGGCTAATGTTCCCCCCTGTACGGTCCTGGAGTGTCCCCTCTATGGCCCCCCCCAGCCTGTCGATCAAGTGTTGGAATTGCGAGGTGGCAGGGCTAAAGAACTCAATTTGAAAGTGGGGGATACGATCGCTCTGAAGTTTTTGTAGCAGATGTTTGGCAGCAGAGGCTCAGACAGATTGGGTGATAACCATTCAGCGAAAACGATGCATCTAAGCAGTTCATTCTGAGCATTCATAAATCATAGCCGAATGCCTGTAAAGGCTCGGCCAGCACCGCATGGCAAAGGTCTTGAAGATCGGGAGGCAGATCTGTCCGCCAGCGTCCAATGGAAGCCTGCACGCTCTCGCTAGTGCGGTGCGCCTGTAAATCGGGGGAATCCGCCAACGCCTGAGTTTGCATCCGCGCGATCGTATCGGCCTCCGGCAGGAGATCGAGATAAGTCAGTAATTGCGTTAAGGTGGGGACCGGGGACTGGATTAAATCTTCATAGCGCACGACCTCGATTTGCTGGGGGCGTTGTTGCCAGCGGCAGAGCAGTTTCATAGCAAACGTCAGGACGCGATCGCGAATAAACTCGGCATCACTAGTGACCTTCTGGCGACCAAAACTGGCGTAGCCCCGCTTGGCATTAAAGGCCAGCATCGAACACACCATATCGCGGAAATCCCGCACCAGAAGCACCTCCCGCGCCTGGGGATAAAGCTGCCAAACTAGTTCAACATTGGGACTAATCACCCATTTTTCCGCAAAATAGCACCGCCGTTCCGTGTCCCCCATCGCCTGGTGCTGTGCCTGGGCCAGTTGCGCGTAAAACCCATCAATACTTTGCTGACAGAAGGTGGCCAATTGCACCACGTAATCCTGGCCTAACCACTGGGCTAGATCCGGTGGCAACATCCCTGCGCGGCCAAAGGGATTGGCTCCAATCCAATGCAAATTTTGCTCAAAGCCCTCGTGGGGGGTGGAGGCTGTGAGATCAGCGGGTTGGGTCAGCACCCTCAGCATCTGGAGCCAGTATTGGGCGATGCGGGTTTCGTAGGGATGTGCCCGATGGGCGACAATCTGGGGATGCTGGCTGAGCAGATGCATCAACCAAGTTGATCCCGTGCGGCCTAAGGAGGTGAGGATAAGGGGGTGAACGCGGGGTTGGTAAGCTGTCTGGAGGGGCGGATGGCTCAGGCGCAGGGTTGCCAAGGTGAGTTCGGTCTGATCGCTCTGATGATCGAGAGTCTGAGCGTCCCGATTGTCCCACGCAGCCCGAATTTCCAGGTCAACAGGGGAGGGTAGGCCCAGCAGGCTAAAGGTCAGTTCAAATCGACAGCGATCGGCACCAGTTACTTCAGGCATTTGCGCATACTGACTGGCAACATCTGGGCTGGGTAAATTCACGGCAGTTTGCCGAAGGACTTGCTGCTGGTAGCGCACAGCGATCGTGGTCACGGGCTGGCCCTGACTCAGAACCCAACCCCGCAGGTGACACTGGTAAGGCTGATCGGGGTTTACTGCCGGGACAAGCTCCTGGCCAAGGAGACGCTGGGCTGGTGACGATGGGGTGCGATTCTCCGGCGCAGACACTGCACAAACGTTCCCAGGCGTATCGGCAGTGGGATGGGCAGTTAAGGTCAGGCTATCAATAACCGGTGTCGTGGGGGTCGCTATCATAAAGTCACTTTCTCAATCCCAGGCATCTTAGCGCAGTCGCGGCCCTGGAATACCCGTAGGAAACACAACTAGGGGGGAGCATGTTAGGTTATAGAGTCGGATGGATGGTCTGCTGATCGGATCACGTGAATGACCGCAGCAATTACCGCAGCGGCTGTTTAAAAAGCCCAGATATTGGGTGGTCTGGTTTTGACGACCTTCATCGTCACTGCCCACCTAATAAGATCTTGCAGATAAGATCTTGCAGAACAGTCAGAGCAGTGTTGTTTGGAGGGGAGCATCTCAGTTGGGCAACCTGCGGCCCTCATCCCCCAACCCCTTCTCCCAGCCCCCCTAACCCCCCGTTTGCGGGGGGATGGGGGGAAGGGGAGCCGGATTGGCAAGTC
>CAZHXN010000125.1:0-9503 GCA_964536415.1 uncultured bacterium | reverse complement strand
CCTTCTCCCAAGTCGGGAGAAGGGGAACCGGAGGCTGTTTCTCCCCTCTCCCCCCTGGGAGAGGGGATGGGGGTGAGGGGCTTACGGAAAAGGAGTTGAGGGGTAGAGAATCCCATCAAGGAGAAGCGCGATGCCTAAATACACCACCGATGAAGATTGGGAATTGCTCGACGAGTTGGGAGTGGACTTGGCTCCCGAACCTGCTGGCCAGCGCTCGGCTAGAGAAGAACGCATCATTGCTGGCTTCGAGGAAATCGAGCGGTTTGTCGAGGAACAGGGCAGACTCCCCCAGCATGGGGAAGACCGGGATATTTTCGAGCGGCTGTATGCCGTGCGGCTCGATCGCCTGCGGGAATCGGAGGACTGCCGTACTATTCTGAAGCCTTTCGACTCCCGTGGACTGCTCGATGCCGCAGCAGAGAGCCTGGGGGACGAGCCAGAGTTGAGCGATCAAGCCTTACTAGATTCCCTGGGCATTGATGCCAGTTCAGACAATGACATCACTCAACTCACCCATGTACGCTCACGTCGGGAAATCAACACGGCTGAAGAAATCGCCCAACGTACCCCCTGCAAAGACTTTGAGCAATTCCAGCCCATTTTCGACCAAGTGCAGCAAGATTTACAGACGGGGGTACGGCAAACCATCAAATACCAGGACAATGCATCTATCAACCAAGGCGATCTGTTCATCCTCAATGGTCAGAAGGTATTCGTCGCGGCCAAGGGTGAAGAATTTATCAGTGATTATGGGGTTCCTAACTGTCGCCTGCGAGTAATCTATGACAACGGCACTGAGAGTGATTTACTCCTGCGATCGCTCCAACGCGCCTTGAATAAAGACAAAGCCAGCCGCCGCATTACCAAACCAAAAACCGATTTCGGTCCCCTTTTTTCGCACATTGAATCAGAAGACGACTTACCCACTGGCTATATCTACGTGCTCCGCAGCCAATCTGATGATCCCTTCATTGCCGCGAATCGTTCCGTCATTCACAAAATTGGTGTGACTGGCGACGATGTGAAAAAGCGAATTGCCAATGCGAAAAAGGACCCAACCTACCTGCTAGCCGATGTGGAAATCGTCGCCACGTTCAAACTAGCAAACATTAACCGGACAAAACTTGAGGCCCTGCTACACAAGTTTTTCAACTGCGCTCGACTAGAGGTGAACCTATACGATCGTTTCGGCATCCCCGTCAATCCCAGAGAATGGTTTCTGGTGCCTCTAGAGGCCGTCGAGGCCGCAATTGAAAAAATCAAGGAAGGCACAATCGAGCAGTTTCGCTACGATCCGGAAACGGCCAGCCTGACACGGTTATCCTGACACGGTTATAAAGTATTTTTGCCAGCGGCTTTGCAGTTGCTAACCGTCCCCGTTCATCCCTTGATATCCCCTGACGTTTAATCCTGCTGGTGGGAGAACAGATAGGCCCCCGCGATCGCCAGCCCCACCGTCACAATTAGCAGCACCGGAATCGTGAACCACGGAAACTCAGCCAGGGGCGCAAATGCCGCCGATCGCAACCCCAGGGTTGTATAGGTCAGCGGCAACAAGAAGACAATCCCCTTCAAAACCGGCGGGAGCGTGCCGGGATCAAAGAAGGTCCCCCCCAGAAATGACATCGGCACGATCAGGAAATTGTTATAGAGACCAACGCTTTCGAGCGATCGCACCGTCAGCCCCACCAGCACCCCGATCCCGGCAAACACGGCACAGTTGAGCACCAGCAGCAACAGGAACAAAGGATTAAGAAAACTGCCCACCCGTCCCGTGAATAATACTGCTACTAAAATCACTGAGCCAGCCGTCATCAGTCCGCGCAGCACTCCCGCCATCATCTTGCCCAGATATAGGGATAGGGGATGGATCGGCACTAACAGCATTTCCTCAAACGTTTTGGCAAACAGGCGCTCCCCACAGATCGAAAAGGTTGTCCCCCCAAAGCTGATCGTCATCGACGAGAGGGCCACCATCCCCGGCAGGATAAATTCCAGGTAGGTATCCCCCAGCGTCGGCGTGGTCACCGCATCGAGGGTACGACCCAAGCCCAACCCAAAGGCCAGGATATAAATCAGGGGCGACACCAAACCGGAAGCAGCAATCTGGGGTAGGCGGGTACGCAGATCAAGCCAGTCCCCCCACAGGATCGTCAGGCTATCCTGCCAAATTTGGCGCAGCGATCGCAGCCAAAGGCGATGATAAGGTGGGCTGAATTCCCCAAAACTGAAAGATTTCATAGGCAGTTGTATGAAGGTAGATCCGCTACAGTCAGCCAACTCAATGATACGGTGACTCCTGCGATAGCGTTTCAATTCAATCGAGCTAGTTTGGTCAGACTTGCAAGTACCGTGGGGATTGGGGGCGCAATTCTCCTGCGGAGGCGCTTGGCAATCGCTGCTCGTGCTAAGGCTTACCATTCTGTGGCCATTCGCCAATGACAAACGTATGGTTGCCTTTAGCCGCAATCTTGGTCATTGTCTCCAGAAATTGGAAGAACCGGATATTTTCATTCTCTTTGATCAAGTCCGCTGCATTTTTCAAAGCACGGGCTGCGGCAACCGTTGTGCGAGCATTTTCCAGGTCTGCCTTGGCCCGAATTTTGGCTTCCAGTTGCTTAGCAAACAAGTCCTGAATCACTTTGGGGAACGTAATGTCGCGCAGCGTTAGGCGTAGGAGTGAGATTCCGTATTCAGCTAAGCACTGCTGGAGGGTTTCAGGAACCGTAGCTAAAAGGGTTTGCCGATGTTCATGCAAATGTTCACTATCTAGCTGAGCAATGGCCTCACGCCAGTAAATTTGTGACAAGTTGCTGATGACCTGCTCCGCCTCGTAAGGATAGAAATTTTTCCCTTGTGAAAACGAATCAAAGTGAGTAAGAAAACGCTCTCCATCCACGATCGCATACTCAACTAGATAGGATCGAAATTGGTAACCCAAGAACGCAATGACACTTTTTTAGAACAAATGGTCAGCTGTCTGAGTCTGGAACCCAGCGTAATTGCTATCCGTTGGCGCATTCTTGAGCAAGAATCTGGTTAAAGCGATCGGGCTCCTTCTGGTGGAGTATACTCACCCAAGCTGCTATGGCACTCTCGACAAGTCACTGGTTATCCTGATATAGAGCCTGTATAGAGAATGCAGCTAATCATGCTGCTCATCTCTTGATCGCCAGGAGCCTGCATAATGCCCCAGTCCCTGATTCAAGTCGATGCCTTTACCGATACCCCCTTTGCGGGTAATCCGGCGGCGGTCTGTGTGCTCACAGATCCCAAGTCCGATCGCTGGATGCAGCAGGTAGCCCAGGAAATGAACCTGTCGGAAACGGCCTTTGTATTGCCCCAGGGGAATGGCTTTAGCCTGCGCTGGTTTACCCCGACGACGGAAGTGCCCCTCTGCGGCCATGCCACCCTGGCTACCGCCCACGTCCTCTGGAGTGAAGGTCACCTTGATCCCGACACCCCAGCCCAGTTTCATACCCAGAGTGGTTTGCTAACTGCTACTCGCCAAGGTGACTGGATTGAGTTGAACTTTCCGGCTGCCGTCTCCACGCCAGTTGATACGCCGCCTGAATTGGTTAAAGCACTAGGCTGTACCCCGATCGCGACTTATCAAAATTCTCTGGGCTATCTCGTCGAGGTGGGTGATGCGGCGAGCGTGCGCCAGTTACAACCCAATTTTGGTTTAATGGTGACTCTACCGATCGCGAATGCGATCGTCACCAGTCGTGCGGAAGCGGGGTCTGAATTTAATTTTATCTCGCGTTTCTTTGCCCCCGGTCTAGGCATCAACGAAGATCCGGTCACGGGGGCGGCCCATTGTTACTTGGCTCCCTACTGGCGCGATCGGCTCCACAAAGATCAATTTTTGGCCTATCAGGCATCATCGCGGGGTGGGATCGTCAAGGTGCAGTATGACGGGGGCGATCGGGTCTACCTTAGCGGTCAAGCGGTAACAGTGATGCGGGCAGAGCTAACCGTCTAAGCACCTAGATCTGCTGAGTGATGGGTGACCAAGCACTTGCTGAGCACATCTAGTAGCCCCCCCGTACCCGGCCCCAAGGGTCAGCATTCTGACCCATCTGAACCGCTACACACCGCAATAGGGCATTGAGTTGGGTTGTTGCTGCCAGTCGAACCCAGAGAGGTCAGGTCACAGCAAGGGCTGGAAGGTATCCACCAGCGCCGCAACGGCGTTGGGAACTTGGGCGATCCCGGCTTGGGCACCGGCAATCAGGAGAAGCAGGACCTCGTTACCCGTCTGGCGGGCCAGGATTACGCCCTGGACGGGTTGGGTTTGGCCCGCGATCGTCAACATACCGGACCAATTCACCTGCACCCCACCAGTGGGCAGATCGACTGGAATGGCTGTACTGGTAAATCCCTCCCCCCGCGCAAAGGCGGCTTGAGCCACTTGGGCCAGGGCAAAGTTATCCAGCGGTTGGTGATCAAAGGCGGCCCGCTGGAGGGGTTGCACCACAACGGTATAGGCCAATGTCCCATCGGGGGCCTCAATCAAAACCGAGCCAGCCAACGGACTCACCCGATACCCCTGCACAATGCCGACCCGAAACCGGGCATTGGCATCAATGTAGGTATTCGCGACCGGAAGTAGCGTCACGTTGGGCACCTCGTTGGCCGGTGCGGGTAAGGGCAAGGGGGACAAGTTGGTTTCTGGTCGAGCCTCACTGCTGCCAGTGGGGCTGGCGGTGGGTTCAGGGACAGGGGGGACGATCGCCTCCGGATTAATGGGTTCGGTTGGCTCAGCCAGGGGCGGCGACGTAACCGGCGTATCGGGAGCAGGGGCCACCTCCGGGGGGGGCGGCGGCGGCAACGCCGGGGTCTCCTGGGCCACACCGGGGGAGATGCTGACTGGCAGGGCGGTCATGGGAGAGAGGCTGGGCAGACGTGCGATCGCGATCAGCACCAGTGCACTCACCCCGATCCAACCTAACCAACGCAACCACCGTTTTTTCATCACTGCAACCTCCCCTGTGGATGCGCCCTCAAGACGCAATAGCGCGGCCTCTGGGGCCGTGGCTTAAATTATGGGGGATAGCGGTTGCGGCTGTCGAATCCGGTAGACGGATCAGGTGGACTGGGAAAGACGAGCACGAATGCGATCGAGACTGCCCGTGGGGATTGCGGCAATGAGGGCGCGGGTATAGGGCTGCTGGGGCTGGCGGTAAATTTGTTCCGCCGGACCACTTTCTTCAATCCGACCTCGGTTCATCACCAGAATGCGATCGCTCATAAACTTGACCACACTTAGGTCATGGGAAATGAACAAATAGGTCAGATTATGTTTTTGTTGCAGTGCCTTAAGCAGGTTGAGGACCTGGGCCTGAACCGACACATCCAGCGCCGAGACAGATTCATCGCAAATGATCAAACGGGGCTGGATGGCGAGGGCACGGGCGATACAGATGCGCTGACGTTGGCCACCGGAAAATTCGTGGGGATAGCGCTTGAGAAAGCTGAGAGCCGTTTGGCCAGCTTGGGGCAGGAGGCCGACATCTTCCAGCAGCCGGATCGCCTCTTCCTGACGTTGACGGCGGCTCAGAGTTGAATGCAATCGTAGGGGTTCCATGAGGGTGTCGCCGATCGTCATCCGGGGATTGAGGGAGCTAAAGGGATTTTGGAAGACAATCCGCAGGTCCCGGCGCAGGCGCTGTAACCTTGGGCCAGTCAGGTAGACCACATTCTCTCCCGCAAACCAGATTTCGCCATGGCTGGGGCGGTTGAGGCGCAGTAAGGTCCGGGCG
The DNA here is from genome assembly GCA_964536415.1 of uncultured bacterium. Lineage (GTDB taxonomy): Bacteria > Cyanobacteriota > Cyanobacteriia > B231 > B231 > Trichothermofontia. The sequence continues at coordinate 3,738 of CAZHXN010000125.1, read as the reverse complement.
AGGGTGGTTTTGCCACAACCGGATTCCCCCACCAACCCCACGGTTTCGCCAGGGTAAATCTCAAACGAGACGCCATTTACCGCCACGATATAGCGACGGGTTCGCCCCCAAATACCCTGTACCGGAAAGGTCACATGCAGATCCCGCACGGAGAGCAGTGGCTCCTGTTGGTGTAGGGTAGCCAGACGCTGGTTGAGTTCAGCCTCCGTTTCTAAGGGCAGGAGCGGTTGGGGATGGGGGGCCACCAGCGGCAGGGCTTGGGGAGATGCGGTGTGAACCGTGTCCTGGACAGGGCCATTGTCGGGAGGAACATCGGCCATGAAGTCAGCCACCGTGAGCAGGCGGCGGGGACGACGATCGAGGGGGGGACGGCAGGCTAGTAACCCTTGGGTATAGGGGTGTTGGGGATTGCTGAACATCTCCAGGACGGGGCCACACTCGACTAAGCGCCCCTGATAAAGGACCGCAACGGTATCCGCAATTTCAGCTATTACCCCCAAATCATGGCTAATGAAGATCAGGCTCATGTGGTGCCGATCGCGCAATTCCCGCAACAGATCCAAAATCGTCGCCTGGACAGTCACATCCAGAGCCGTCGTGGGTTCATCGGCGATCAGCAACGCGGGCTGTCGCGCGATCGCCATTGCCAGCATCACTCGCTGAATCTGACCACCGGAGAGTTGGTGGGGGTAGCGATCGAGGAAAACCTGGTAGTAGCGCTGAATTTCTCGCTGAAGTTGGGGTTGATCGCAGAGTGGCTGGCCCGCTTTCTGAGCTTCTGCCTGGAACTGGTGGCTGAGGGTGGTTTCGTCAGGCAGTAATTTGACTTCCTGTAGGCGGGCGATCGCCTGGGCACGGGCCGCCGCAGCGCTAATCCCAGGATCAAGCCGGATCGCTTCGATTAACTGTTGACCGATGGTATAGACCGGATTGAGGGAACTCAGGGGTTCCTGGAAAATCATCGCCAGTTGGGACCCTCGGTAGGACTGCATCTGGGTCGGCGACAGTTGGCGCAGGTCGATAGCGCCGGTTTGTTGCTGGGGCGGGCGAAACCAGATTTCCCCCTGAGTAATCTGGCCCGTGGCGGGTAGTAAACCCATAATCGCTAGGGCAGTGACGGATTTACCAGAGCCGGATTCCCCGACAATCCCCAGGGTTTGCCCCGGGTGGACCGTTAGAGACAGGCGATCGACGGCGGGCCGAGACGCGCTACCCGTGGCAAATTTCACCGTTAATTGACTGAGTTCGAGAACAGGATGGCGCATTATAGCAAGGGCAACCCGCAGGCAATCTACAGGCAATTTATCGACGTTATTGCTGGGATTGTAGCGTGTCGAGGGGGGCTTGCTGTTTTAGGATAGGCGGTTTGCGGGTGGCAAAGCCACGGGCGATCGCGTCGCAGCGCTCGTTCCCCGCATCCCCGGCATGGCCCCGGACGTACTCCCAGGTCACTTGGGGGGAGTTGAGGGCATCCAGCCGCTCCCAGAGGTCCTGGTTGAGGACGGGGGTATCCTGGCTGGTTTTCCAGCCCCGACGTTTCCAACTCTTGATCCATTTGGTGATGCCGTTCTTCACATATTCGCTATCCGTATATAACACCACGCGATTCTCCGATGGAGACGCTGCGCGATCGCGTTGACCAGATTGGGCCAAGTATTCCAGGGCCGCGATCGCGGCTTGCAGTTCCATGCGGTTATTGGTGGTAGCGGGTTCAAAGCCCCCCATTTCGTGAACACGCCCGTCCGTGAAGTAGACCACCACGCCCCAGCCACCGGGACCAGGGTTACCCACGCAGGCCCCATCGGTGTAGAGACAGGCGATTTGGGGCGGGCCGGGTTGAGCGGGAATGCTGGCGGGGGGGTGAAGCTGCGATTCTCCGGGGGAGACGCGGCGCGAATGGGGGGTTACCCGACGGCTGGTGGCGGGCTTGGGGGGCTGTGTTGCCTCAACTTGGGCCAGAAGTTGCAGGATAGCGTGGCCGACTTCTGGGCTAGGGGCAGGGGGTGGAGTGCCATTGCCCCCATCAATTTGGGCCTGTGCCCAAGCTTGCAGTTGTTCGGGTGTCATGGTCATGTGGGTTGTACTTGGCGGGCGATCGTCCTTCAGAATCTTGGCATAAATGGGGCAAGTCAGGCGGTTCTATGGCATGGATTCAGTTGTCAGGAGGATTACACTTGGGATTTTTGCCGGAATTTTTTAAAAAATACGAAGAATTCCGCCTGATTTGCCAGTAACCGGTAGGATAGGCACAGTTCAGGATTTTTTCACATTTCATTTAATCAAGCAGCTAGTATCTTGCTCGCTAGTATTCTGCACTTTGTTTAGGGCAGATCATGGGTTCTATTAGTTTTTAGATTCGAGGAAATACCAGATGGAATCGCGTGAGTTTGAGTTTGACGCTTCTCAAAATGCATTATTTAGTGATCTAGCCCAAAAAATGGGATTTGTTGGACTACTATTTATTGCCTTAGGTGCCCTGACTATTCTAGGGGGTGTCTTCAATGGGGTAGGCGGACTTAGTAACATTCTTGTGGGTGTTCTCTATATTCTGATTGGGCTTTGGACCAAAAATGCGTCTGATGCCTTTCGGCGCATTGTCAATACGCAGGGTAATGATATCACAAACCTGATGACAGCCTTAGGGCAGTTGCGTAAGCTTTACACGCTTCAATATTGGGCAATTATTATCAGCATTATTTTTGTCGTTTTGGCATTGATTGCTGCTTTATTTTTTGCTGCCACCCGTTAGCTTGCCATATCGGATCTTGTTGCAAGTTTTTCAATAACCCTTTTCTCGTCTCTGTTTAGTCCGAATTCACCGCTAATGTATTTCTAGTTAAAAGGAAAATCCCATGCAAGATGAAACCCCTGGCCTTCCTGGGCGTAGGAGCATCCAGGTGCTTCTGAATGAAGGCTATGCATTCAATATGGGTGATTATATTAGTCGTGGCTGGCGGATTTTCAAGAGCAATCTGGCCTTGATGGTGGTTTATACCATTATCCTTTCTGTGATCAGTAGTCTTGTGGGCACTATTGATGTTAATTTGGGTGGGGGAGGTGAGAGTGTCCGTCCGGCAGGAGTTAGTTTTTTATTCAACATATTAGTTGCTCCTCCATTGTGGGCTGGACTTTATGTGGGTGCATTTAAGGGCTTGAATAATCAAAGCCTAGAGTTGGGTGACTTCTTAAAAGGATTTCAGTTCTTTGCACCGTTAGTATTGGCGCAGCTTATCATTAATATTTTTATCTTGATTGGCAGTATCTTTTGCCTAATTCCAGGCATTTATTTCGCCATTGCTTACTTGCTGACAATGCTGCTTATCTTAGATCGCAGGATGAGCTTCTGGGATGCAATGGAAACTAGTCGTAAAATCGTGACTAAGCAATGGTTTTCATGGTTCGTCTTTGGTCTGCTAATGGGAGTCATCAATATTGGTGGCGTGATTGCTTGTATTGTTGGAATCTTTTTCACCATACCACTGACCTATTGCATGTGGGTGGCAGCCTATGAAGATGTGGTCGGCATACAACGGACGAACATCTAGCCTCTAAGGATTAGTTGATCAAGCCAATTAATCCCCGTCTAAAGCAGTAGTCGTCCTGCCAGGGGCGTATTGGGGCTGACTATTGGTGGACGTGGCATTTACAGGGAAATTACATCACATTGAAGAAGAACGACAGCATTTCCCAAGTCTCTGAAGGACAGAAGCAACTGATGAACAATTGGCTCAAGCCAAT
>CAZHXN010000124.1:0-9511 GCA_964536415.1 uncultured bacterium | reverse complement strand
ACGCTGGGTTTATGGTGGGGGCGCGTAGCGCCCCCACCATAAACCCAGGAGAGCCGATGCTCCTTCCCTAAGGGACTGGCATTTTTTCCCCACCCATCTGAATCAATCCCAATTCCGCAATTAGCATACCGCCAATCTGTCCCTGGCCATCTGTGATTCTCCAGGAGAGATACGCTGCGATCGCGCCGAGGGAGCCGACTAGCATCCACCGCTGGGAGGAGGTGTGATTGGTAGCCAAATGACATCAGATACTCCCCCCGACACCCCTGCTTGCCAAGGGCTAGCCAAGCAAGCTAAGTTAGCCTAGTACGTAACCTACGTTACCCGCTACTAGACCGACAGGTCTGTGGGTGGGGTATGAGGGATTCCACCCCATTTGCCAGTGAACTGGTTGCCTATGCAAGTGCGTCGTCGTCCGCCCAATCCACCCGTGACTGTCCAGCATCTGTCTTATCATGTCCATGTGCCCGATGCTGAGCCACAGCATATCCTGGAGAAAATTGTTTGGCACAAAGAACGCGAAATCGATCAATGGCGGGAACAACTTTCCCTAGCGGAGTTGCGCCGTCAAGTCACCACTAGCCCTCCCCCACGGGATTTTGTGGCTGCTCTCCGGGCTGCCCCTCAAACCCCTGCCATTATTGCGGAAGTCAAGAAGGCATCTCCCAGTAAAGGGATTATTCGGGCGGATTTCGAGCCGATCGCGATCGCCCAGCAACTTGCCCAGGGGGGAGCCAGTTGCCTTTCGGTGCTCACCGATCAAGAATTTTTCCAGGGTAGTTTTGACTACCTCGCCCAAATTCGGGCCACCGTAGACCTGCCCCTATTATGTAAAGACTTTCTTATCTATCCTTACCAGATTTACCTAGCTCGACGTTATGGTGCAGATGCCGTTCTCCTCATCGCCGCGATCTTGACAGACCAGGATTTACAATATTTTTTAAAAATTGCCCAAGGCTTAGGCATGGCTGCCCTGATTGAGGTGCACACCTCCACAGAATTAGAGCGGGTCTTGTCCCTAACGGGGGTCACTTTGGTGGGCATCAATAACCGCAATCTTCAGGATTTCTCCGTAGATCTTCAAACGACAGAGCGCCTGCTTAACCAGTATGGTCCGTCGCTGCAAGCCCGTGAAATTCTTTGTGTAAGCGAGTCAGGATTGTATACGCCAACTGATTTAAATTATGTCGCCGGGGTTGGGGCTGGGGCTGTCCTCATGGGCGAGTCGTTGATGCGTCAGCCTAATCTTCAGGAAGCTCTTCAGACGTTGATCGCGCCCCTGCCCTGTCGTACAGTATCTACAGCATCCGGATCGATAGAGGGGGAACCTGCATATTAGGAAACTTTGATTCTTCTGGGCTAAACGGATCGCACGTGTATATGGATGCTGTTTTGATCCCGGGTGCGATTCTCGTGCGAAACCCCTATGCCAACACTTACTGTCTCTTCCTTCTTTTCTGGATGCCCTATGCAACCGATTCCCCTCCCGTCCTATGTCCATTACGAACTGCTGCTGCAATTGCTAGAACGACAAACCGCGATCGCGATCGAACCAGGTTCACCGCAACGGGCACAATTGCAAGAATTGATTATTACCCTCCGCAAGGCGATGGCCCAGCAAAAACAGTTGGAGGAAGCCTGTCGCCGGTCTAACCAGGCGATCGATTACCGTTGGTCTCTGAACGAAGACCTTCGACCCACATCGATCTCGTGAAGACGGATAGCGGATAAAGAAAATAGTCTTTTTCTTTTCTCCTTCTTCCTTCTTCTTCCTTACGCTAGGGTGATCGCCGAATGATCAACAACGAAAAATAGGGCAATTGCAAATCCGGATAGTGGCTGAGATCCGCATAAATCTGCTGATCGGGGCAGGTGGCGCGGATGATTACAGCACTGTTGGTTAACAGGTTGTGGCGCTGCAAAATGGGCCAAACCTGGGTATAGACCGAACTCACCTTCAGCAACACAATCACATCTGCCTGGGTGAGGGCTGTCTCCAGTTCTGCGATCGCATACAGGGCGGGGAGGACCAACAACCGCTGGGCCACCATCGTGAGCGGGAGGGTCAACGCTGCCGCCGCCGCCATTGGGGAACAGACCCCAGGAACAGCGACGATCGGTATTGGCAACTGTGTGTCAGCCGTGAGGGCGGCGGGTAGCTGCTGAAGGGCCTGGGCCAGATAGGTAAAGGTGCTATAGAAACTGACATCCCCCTCGCAGGCAAAGACCACATCCTGCCCCTGGCGAAGAAACCCCCAAACCGTTCTGGCTGCGGCTTGCCAAGCAGCTTGTAACTGGTCGTGATCGTGCACATAGGGGAACGAAAGAGCCACCTGTTGCTGGTGGGGTTGCACCCAGGGCGCGATGATTTGTTCAGCAATACCCGGCTTTCCCCCCACCCCCGCAGGAAAGGTAATAACGGGGGCCTGCTGGAGAAGCCGCAATGCCTTCAGGGTGAGTAACTCCGGATCACCCGGTCCTACACTCAGGCCATACAAGGTCCCGATCGCCTGATCACTCACCACTCACAACCCTTCGCAACCTGTGCCGTATGCAGCATACAGTGTATTTACCGTTCACCCCGTCATCCTTCTTCCTTCTTCCTTCTTCCTTTTTCCTTTTTCCTTCCCCCTTTGCCCCCCAAATCAACGGCTGCTGGTGGGGGGAATGCCTTCAGTAACAATAAGAGCCTCCATCACCGTCTTGACGATCGGAGCGGCAACCGTTGAACCAAACACGACACCACCCGTCGGTTCATCCACCACCGCTAAGACAACATACCGGGGAGCCTCTACGGGTAAAATCCCCACAAAGCTGGTGATGACCGCATTGCTATACCCTCCATAGGGACTGGCCTTTTGGGCAGTCCCCGTTTTCCCGGCAATGCGATAGCCCGGAATTTGGGCGGGTTTCCCAGTCCCGTCCTTAACCACCTGCTCCATCATTTCCACAACCGCTTGGGCAGTTTCCGGCGAGAAGATCCGCTTTGCATCCGGTAAGGTTGGTTGCCACTGGTATTTGCCATTTTCATCAATTAATCCTTGCACGACATGGGGGGTAATCATGAGACCGCCGCTGGCCAATGTCCCGTGCAAACGCAAGAGTTGGAGTGGGGTTAGAGAAAAGCCTTGTCCAAAGGAGGTTGTAGCCCGATTAATCTTTGCTTCTACAAACTCCTGGCGCGATCGTACTTGGCCTTCCCCTTCAAAGGGCAGATCAATCCCTACGGGTTTTCCCAGACCAATCCGTTCCAGCCAATCGTAGTAAACATTGGGTTCCATCCGCTCGACGATGTGAACCATGCCGATGTTGCTGGAGTATTTCACGGCTTCGATCACGGAAACAGAGCCATAGGACACGCCATCATTATTGCGAATCGGCCAACCATCGATGTGGATTTCTCCTTCATCCGGTAAAACAGTTTGGGGTTCCACCGCCCCCGCTTCCAAGGCGATCGCCACATTAATCGGCTTAAAGGTGGAACCGGGTTCATAGACATCGGTCAGTGCCCAATTTTTGAGCAATTCCATCTTCGCGTCGTAGTAGCGGTTGGGATCAAAGGACGGTTCAGACACCAGGGCCAACAGGGACCCATCCCTGGCATCCATCACCAAAACCGTGCCGCGCTTAGCATTAAATTTCTGGATTTGTTGCTGGAGAGCAGTGCGGGCTACCCGTTGCAGGCCACTGTCGAGGGTGAGTTGTAGACGGAGGGTATCCGCATGGAGGAAACTTTCCGGCAGGTCGATCGGCAGAATGGTCCCATCCCCGGTTCGCCGCAGTCGCAGGTCGGGGGCCGATCGCTCCAGGACTTTTTGCTGGCTAAACTCAACCCCGGCTTGCCCCTGGCGATCGGCATTAACATAGCCCACGATCCCGGCAAATAAGTCCTGCTGCGGATAGAGGCGCTGCTGCTGTTGTTCCAAGTCAATGCCATCGAGTCCCAGTCGCTGGATTTGTTGGGCGATCGCCTCTGGCAGATCCAGCGCCACCTTAATGCCAGTATCGCCTTGGGCAAAGGTTTTCACTAATTCGTCAACAGGGCGAGCGAGCAATGGAGCCAACTGGGCAGCCACTTGCGCGGACGGGATCGAAAACATTTTGGGGTGGGCATACATCAAGTACACCGGTTGATCAACTGCCAAGACCACCCCATTGCGATCGGTAACCGGACGGCGCGGGATAAAGGGCCGCACTAGGGCAGTCTGCTGTTCCTGCGCCCGCTCTTGTAAATTCTTCGCTTGAACAAGCTGTAAACGCCCCAAATTGACTAACAAGCCCAGACCACCGGCTAGTAGGACCCCCCAAACCAGCAAAAACCGCAGACGGGAGGGCTGAATGAGAATTTCCCGTGGTTGCGGGGGCTTGGGGAGGGGTGAGCGGGCGGTCCGCGATCGTGAGAAAGGCAGCTGGGGATCGGGCCGTCTTCCCTGGCGGGAACGTTGCTGGCCAGGGGGGGGACTGGAGGGGGTTAACCGCGTTTGTGCGCTATCTCCCCAAGAGAATCGCCAACGCACCAAAGGGGTAAAAGCAGAAATCGGCCCTGCTGCGTGCGATCGGGGGGAGCTGATTTTGGCGTTGGGACGTCCCCGTCGGGCCGTTCGCGCCTCCTCGCCACGGGAGAATCGTTTCCCTCTCAGTAATGGCAGTCTGGAAAGTGTCATGATCCCCGCTGACTTCAAACTGTCCCTGAATAGCCCGATCCTTCTAACTTGCGGTGGCAACCTCCCTGGGCGTATTCCCCAGATGCAACGAGGAGGAGGACCGCCTCTCACAGTCGCCCCATTATAAAGCAACTGTTCACAAAGCGGTGGCCCGTTCAAACTTGATTTCAGATTTTCCGCAGGCTTAGCTCATTTTCAGCAAGTTTGGCTCAGAGCCCTGACCCGATTAATAGACCGTGCCTCGGTAGCGACGCACAGGAGTAGGTGGCGCGGCTTCCGCTGCGGAATCAGTGGGCTTCGGTGTCCGGGCGATCGTGTTGTCTGCAACCTGAACCTTGGGGTTGACGGCGGGGGGAGCTTGTATTCGCGTCTCGACCCGTTGTCTGGATCGCCGCTGCGGTGCGACGGATTCTCCCCCTTCCCGCAGCTTGCTGAGATCCAGGAGGACAGGGATAAGCGCTTGCTGATCGAGGGCTTTATTTTCCAAGAATTGCAACACCTGCTCAACCCCCGACATCAGATCCGTCAAGAGGGTTTCCTGTTGGAAGCCGGGAACTACTCCCTGCGCTCCTTGAAAAACCGCCCAACGGCGCTCAGCATCCGAGATTTGCCGTTGACTATTGTTTGTAAGAATAATGGCCAAGTCAGGGTAGGTATCCCGACACAGGCGACAAAAGGCATAGGGATTCAGCCCTGGAATGCCCATATCCAGCAACAACAGGTCTGGCAGTCCGATCCCGGCGGATTGGAGTTGCCGGAGGATGAGCAGGATATCCACATCAGGAGATTCTCGAATCACAGCAACCTGCTACGAGGCCAAGGCTGCCTCCCAGGCCGTTCCCTGGAAATCCGTTGCTTGAATGATCAGGACGGTCGGTTGTAAATGAGCCATGATGCTTCTGGTAGGGGTGCAAGGTAACGTGAAGGGGTGGGAAATACACCCTTGATTAAAGCGACTGCCGTCAACGCAAACAGCAGTGGAAACACCCATCTCAGCAGAAAATCGCTTGAAAGTTGGATGCACCTCGTTATAAGCGATCGCGAGTATCTTGAAACGAAATCTCCAAAACCAACTAATAAAGTAACCTTACATCGATTTCAATATCTACCCCACTGGGGCAGAGACTGGGACAGGGGCTAAGGCAGAGAAATTTACTATTACTGCATTCCGCTATTTTTATTTGAAGATAAAATCTCGCAGTCTGCCCCCCTGTTCTGCATCAAGGCATACACTTAATGAAATCTTTAATCTAGCGATCACCCGGCATAGGGACACGAGGCCATCCTTTCTAAAAGCAACACCTCCCATGATGGGAGGTGTCCAGCGGAACGATCGCAGCCACGATCACAGGTAATGTTGGGGGTGCGATCGGCTAGTTGACCGTGATCGAACCAACCATACCGGCTCCGCGATGGGGTTCGCAGTAGTAGCTGTATTCACCCGCGACATCAAAGGTGTTTTCAAAGGTTTCCCCAGGTTGATACACCAGCTTATGGGAAAGGCTCTTCGCTAATGCCGCATCGCCCCCAGGGACCTTGGCGGGGTCAAAGACGACGTTGTGGGGGGGAAGCTTGTTGTTGACCCATTGGACGGTATCGCCCTTCTTAATGGTGAGTTTGGCAGGATCAAAGACCAGCATCCCGTTATCGGCCCCCATTTTGACCGTGTAGGTTTCCGCCAGTACGGGGTTAACCCCCATCCATAACGTCCCCAACACCACGAGGCCCGTGGCGAACAGAAGACTCAAACTCCGTCTCAGCGAAGTTATGAGGTGCATAGTTACCTCCAGCAATTTGATCAATGTTTGACAGGCTGTCTTATATCAATTTAGAACAAATTGGGGTCGATCCCGGTATTACCGAGGAATTGCTGGCCCAGAATTCTGGGTGATAAACGCTACCATCGGGCAAGATCAGGCCACACAGATCAGCGCCCGTGAGAAAGGCTCCCGTCAGCGTTGCGGCCACGAGGTTACTTTCCCGTAGGTCGGCTCCCCGCAGATCGGCCCCACTCAGGTTGGCCGCCTGGAGGTCAGCGCGGCTGAGGCTGGCTTCCTTGAGGGTGGCTTCAACCAGGGAGGCTTGGCGGAGATCGGCGGCAAAGAGGTTGGCTTGAAATAAAAAAGCACGGGTCAGATCGGCTCGGAAGAGGTGGGCACGATTGAGGCTGGCGGCACTGAGGGTGGTCTCCCGCAGACGGGCACTGGTGAGGAGGGCTTGGGTGAGGTTCGTCGCACTCAGGACAGCTCGATCGAGGTTAGCCAGGTTCAGATTCGCGGCGCAGAGGTCGGCATGACTCAGATCAGCGGCAAAGAGATCCGCTGTGGCCAGGAGGGCACCAAAGAGATTGGCCCCTTGTAATTGGGCATGGCGCAGGTCCGCCCCACTCAAATCTGGGATCAGGTCGAGGTGGCTCTGTCGCCAGTGGTTCCATTCCGCCACATCCCGCTTTAAGCGGGTAACATGCTCTGCATTGGCCATGACGACGCGTTTCCAACTTGTCGTAAAGAACGTTGACAGTGAGGAGTTACCCCGTTCACACAGTGTCGCCTGCGGAGAGCCGCGACAGTGGAACTGTTTCCCATGAAGGCGATGGCTGGCTCAACGGGTGAAGTAGGTATCTCACCTACTTAAAGACAGCCGGGACGACTATCCCCCTGGATGAATCGATACCCCTCATCTCTTTCTTCTGGCCAAGTTAGACCTTAACCGTACTAACCGCGTAGATCGGCGATCGCCCCCCGTGCCATCGCCGCGATCGCCTGATCCGTTGCCTTGGGCAGGTGATAGTATTTGCCCCCCGCTGTCTGGGCCAGTTCCTTGGCAAACCCCGTTGAGACAAACTTATTTTCCGTATCAATCACCAGCAGTTGCAGACCCAGTGCCCGGATTTTGGCCGCGATTTCCAGCAACTCTTCCTTGACATTGGGCTTTTCATCATCCAGGATGGGTTCCCCCAGCGATCGGGCTAAGGGAATATTCCCGCGACCATCCGTAATCGCCACGATCACCACCTGACCAATATCCCCAGCCTTCTGGGCATTGAGGCCCACTCGCACCGCCTGGGTCAGGCCATGCGCCAAGGGCGACCCCCCGCCACAGGGCAGCCGCTCCAGGCGACGACGGGCCGTAGTAATCGATCGCGTCGGGGGCAACAACACCTCTGCCTGTTCGCCCCGGAAGGGGATGAGGGACACCTGATCCCGGTTTTGGTAGGCTTCCGTCAGCAGTTGCAACACCGCGCCCTTCGCCGATTGCATCCGATTCAACGCCATCGAGCCCGACGCATCTACCACAAAAACCACCAATGCCCCCGCCTTGCGGGCCAGTCGCTTGGCACGCACATCCCCCGACTCGATAAACACCCGTCGTTGAGTCGTGCCATTGCCTTGGCGTTGGCTCTGACGGGCACGTCGCGCCTTTTGGTAGGGGGCTGCCGCCCGCAGGGTGGCATCGACGGCAATGCGAATCGTATTGCCTTTGGGTAACACTGGTTTGACATACCGGCCCCGATCCTGGGAAAAGATCAGGCTGCGACTACCGGATTTGCCCCGGCGATAGGCTTGCTGGGCAAAGTACAACACACTGGGATCAAGAACCACCCCTTCCGGATCAAAGACAAACTCTTCGGGAATATCCAGCGACTCCTGTTCCTCCGGTTCGTCGGGATTCTCGTCTTGCTGCTCCTCCTGATCGCGATCGCTGTCGTCCAGATCCTCTGGCGGCGGCGGCGGCGGCGGTTCCGGTGGGGTTTCGATCACCGTCGCCCTGGGAATAATCACCAATTCCACCGCACAGCGCAGGTCTTCCGCTTCCACCCGATTACGTCCCTCCAGCGCCGCATGGGCCTTGGCCACCCGCACCGCAAACAGTTCCGCCCGATGCCCCTGCACCCGACCCCGCACGGCTTCGGTAACCAGATAGCTAATCTGCTCCCGGCTGATGGTCACGTCCTTGAGCCACTCCCGCGCCAGAATAATCTGGGTTTTCAGGTCCTCCAGATCGTCCGTGTATTGCTGGAGAAAGGCTTGGGGCGACGTGGCATAATCCAACGCTTGTTCCACCGCCTGTACCCGTTGATCCAGACCCAGGACCCCATCCGCCGATAGGGCGATCGCGATGCGATCGCGCAAGTGTTCCCGCAGGAGGCCTTCCTCCGGGTTATAGGTGGCAATCAGGAGCGATCGGCAGGGATGGTCCACACTGATCCCCTCCCGTTCAATCACATTGCGCCCCTCCGTGAGGGCATTCAGCAACAGGTTGGCGATCTGGTCATCTAGCAGGTTGATTTCATCCAGGTACAAAACCCCGCGATGGGCCTCGGCTAACAGACCCGCCTGAAACACAGCCTCGCCCTGCTTAATCGACTGGGCCACATCGACAGACCCCAACAGCCGATCCTCTGTCACTCCTAATGGCACCTGCACAAACGGCGCGGGGATAATCTCCGTCGGGGTTGTTTCTGGATTGGCTCCGGTTTCGGCCTGCCATTCACTCACCGAGGCGTTCCAGTAGGAATCCTTAACTACCTCGATCGGGGGCAACAATGCATGGAGTGCCCGTGCCATCACCGATTTCGCCGTGCCACGACGCCCCGCAATCACTACCCCGCCCAAGCCCGGATCGATCGCCGCTAACAGGAGGGCTAGCTTAATCGCTTCCTGACCCACGATCGCGGTCAGGGGAAATTGGGGTAAGGGGGAAATTAACGCGGGCATGGTTGAGCCTGGGGAAATTGCTTAGATTTTAGATTTGGGAGCAGGCACCGTGGCGGGGAATCATGCGGAAGCCAGAAGGTTGTGGATTACAGAGAAGCTACTCAATCATCTGGGGCGCAGCAGCGGGTT
>CAZHXN010000123.1:0-9654 GCA_964536415.1 uncultured bacterium | reverse complement strand
CCATCGACTCACGATCATGGGGGTGGGTAGCACAATCAATACCAACAACCCCAGCGCCAGTAACCCGAAGCCATCACGCCAACTATCCAGTTCACTGACATCGTTGAGGGCGGGTTCATCGACCGTTGGCATGAAGAAAAGAATAATGGCCCAGATGAGTAAATAGGGTTGAAGTAGGGACAATAACAAAATTAACAAGCGGGCAATTTGTCCGATCGCAGCCCCGACCCGTCGCCCATACATGGCATGAACAATATGCCCCCCATCCAATTGGCCCACCGGCATCAAATTTAACGCCGTCACCACCAGGCCAATACACCCGGCGATCGCGACCGGGTGTAGGGAGATCGCACTATTTAAACCCAATTCACTACCCCAAACCCCTTTAGTAATGAGCATCAGTAAGAGGGAAATTTTTGGATCAAGTTCTTGAAAACTAAAGCCGCCCGTTCTGGTTAATTCCGTGGGGAGGGGCACCACTTGGGAGTGGGAAATTCCCCACAGAAGAAACGGCAGGGAAACCACCCAGCCCGCGATCGGTCCCATAATCCCCACGTCAAAAAGAACCTTGCGATTCGGAATCGGCGATCGAATTTGAATAAACGCACCCAGAGTGCCCAGGGGAAAAAAGCTGAAGGGGAGAACGGGAATAAAGTAGGGCAGGGTTGCGCGTAACCGGTAGTAACGAGCCGTTAGATAATGGCCCAGCTCATGGGTACCCAAAATAGTCAGCAGAGCGATCGCATAGGGTAAGCCGTGGAGCAACAGGCGGGGGTCCCGTTGGGCCGTTTCCGCCGCTACCCCCGCCAGCGCCACCCCCGCCAGGGTGGTTGTAAAGAGGGTAATGAGGAGTAAACCGAGGGCTGTCCAGGTCCGATTGAGGGCATCCGTTGCAGGGTGGTTCCCCGCCTGGGGATTGGGAACCAGGGCGAAAAACGGTTTGCCATTGCTGCCGTCTTGGAAGACGACGAGGAAGCGATCGCCAAACAATTGCTGAATATTGTGGCGCACCCGCTCATAGGCCACCTCTGGATGGGTGCGTAACTGGCCGCGACAGACCACAGCCTGCGGGCGATATTCAATATCCTGAAGATAATAGACCGACCAGGGGAAGCAACCGTGTAATTGGGACTCTTCCGCTTTGGTGATCGGTCGCAACGGCGTGGCCTGGGGAGCCACTTCCGGCGGCGATTCAGCAACGGCTTCTGGGAAAGTCAAGTCTTCTGGCTTGGGCGTCGCGTCGGGCGGCGTTAGACGACCCTGTTGGACTAACACCCAATAGAGAATCGGTGAAACAACCAGGGGGATAATCACCAACACGGTAGGAATCGGTCGCTGTTGGCCGTTCAGGAGTGCCCAACCGACCCAGGTGAGGGCAGGAATCATCATCACCAACCACAGGAGCCAGACGGGGGTGCGGGTCAGATGGGACACACTCCGCCGAATCACCACATAGGTGATCAGCCCTAACAGGATTAGCCAAACCCAAAACAGCATGTAAAAGCGTTAGTGCAACGATTCGCGTCACCGGACCAGCAGCCTACCCCCATTGTATCGATTGTTCCCCCTTTTCTTACGGCACATCTGCTTGCGGCACATCTGCTTACAGCACATCTGACCGGTTAGGGTCGGGATTGACGAGCCGTGGTAATGTGTTGCCGTAATTCGTGGACCTTGCTGGGTAAATCGTCCTGCCGGAGGGTTTGCTGTTCCCCCGAAACCAACCATTTAAGTTGAACCGTTTGGGTCTCAGCTTCGGCATCCCCCAGGATCAAGCAGGCCACGGCACCACTGCGATCGGCCCGTTTCAACTGCTTGCCAAAGGCACTGCCGCTCAGATCCATTTCAATCCGAAAACCGAACTGCCGGAGGGTTTGGGCTAGGACGATCGCCTGAGCCTCGGCCTGCTGGCCACGGGCGACCACGTAAAAATCCAGTTCTGGGGGGGCCACCGTCTGGCGTTGTTGCAGCAGGATAATTAAACGTTCTAACCCGATCGCCCACCCAACGGCTGGCGTTGCCGGTCCCCCCAGTTCCGCCACGAGGCCATCATACCGCCCGCCCCCACACACGGTTTCCTGACCTGCGAGTTCAGCCGATTGGATCTCAAAGGCCGTGTGGGTGTAGTAGTCCAGCCCCCGCACCAGCCGAGGATTGACCTGGTAGGGAATGCCTAGGTTGGTAAGGAGTTGCTGCACCTGGGCAAATTGCTGTTGCGAGTCGGCGCACAGGTATTCCAGCAGGTTGGGGGCAGATTGGACAATTTCCTGGGTCCGTTTAGCCTTACTGTCCAGGATACGCAGGGGGTTACGGGTTAGACGATCCTGGGAGTCGGGGTCAAGCTCGGCGTGGTAGGGAGTGAGGTAGTCCACCAGGGCTTGGCGGTAGCGGGCGCGATCGTCGGCAGTCCCCAGGGAATTGATATCTAGCTGGAGTTCGGTCAACCCCAGCCGGTTCAGTAACCCCGTCGCCAGGGCAATCACCTCGGCATCGGCACGGGGACTGGCACTCCCCAGGACCTCGACACCCAACTGGTGAAACTGGCGCTGGCGTCCGGCACCAGGCCGCTCGTATCGAAACATGGGACCGATGTACCACAGGCGCTGTACCCCCTGGGTGTGGAGGCCGTGCTCGATGAAGGCCCGTACAACCCCCGCCGTGCCTTCCGGGCGTAGGGTAACCGATCGCCCACCGCGATCGCGGAAGGTATACATCTCCTTGCCCACCACATCGGTTGCTTCGCCAATCCCCCGCTCAAACAGCGTCGTTTGTTCAAAAATGGGAGTGCGAATTTCCCGATAGGCCGCCTGGGCCATTTGCTCACGGGCGATCGCCTCAACCTGTTGCCAGTAGGCTATTTCCTCCGGGAGGATATCACGGGTCCCACGCATGGCTTACCTTAATTCAACGGGCAAAATAACTCAACGGGCAAAATGAACAGCCAGGGGCAACTAACTTGCCGGACTCAACACCCCATCCCAGGGGTGGACCTGGAAGGAGCCGTAGCGTTGACCATAGTACGCCAAAATCTGGGTCACCCGTGCATGGCTGGCCGAGGTTGCTGTCGGGTCGTAGTGTATCCCTAGGCCCCCCACCTGGCTGTGCTCGTAGGCAAAGGGGCAATCGCGAGCGGGGGGGATCAAAGCCGTCGTTACGCCCGTCACCTGCGCCAAATGGGCAGCGACCTCGCGGTAAACGGCCAGGGGCATCGCTCCAAATTCAACTTGATAGGGGGAGGGGGGGGATAGGTCCATTATGAGTCAAAGGTGAAAATGCGGCGATCGGCTACTCGGAGGGGGCTTCTGAGCGCAGATCCTCGATCGTCGCGTTCGCTGTTGGCAACACACAACAATTCCACTGATCGAGGCAGACCTTACCCCACTGAAGTGCCCAGAGGACCAAAGCCGTGCGATTTTCTGTCTCCGTTTTGGTAAGAATATTGCTGATGTGGTTGTCCACCGTGCGCTTACTGATATCCAGACGGGCGGCAATCTCCTGATTTGTGAGGCCAGAGGCGACTAATTCAACAATTTGCAACTCCCGATCGGATAGCCCGTTGCTGTTTTGCGATTCATTGCTGCTCATAGAAATCTGAAGCCTCGCGGTTCCTGCCCAAAGAATGGTTTACCCCCAGAGTCTTGATAGAAGACACTGCCTGGGGAGATGGGGAGTCAACGGCTAGGGCCAAGCGACCCTTTACTGGTTTGCCACCGTTGCCTATAGTTTGCAATCTCTCCTCACCTAGCCCCAGACAGGGGGACTACCTGCCTTAGTTGTATCCTATTCTAGAAGCACCTGGGTAAAAACTCACATTCCCGATCGCAGAAAGCTAGGAATGACTGCTACCCAAAATGATCAGGCTAACTAAGGTGCCACTGTTCCAGAGGCCATGTAATAGCATCGGGGCCAGTAAGTTGCGCGATCGCGTATAGACCACCCCCAGGACTAACCCCAACACAAACAGGGGCAACACCTCAGACAAACTCAGGTGGGCAACGGCAAACACGAGGGCACTGGCGGCGATCGCGCCATTGACTGACACAATGGGCGTCAAGGAGGCCAACAAAAAGCCCCGAAAGAGAAATTCTTCAAAGAGGGGGGCAGCGATCGAGGCGGTAATGAAGAAACACAGGAGTGCCCACCAATCCTGACTGGCTAAAATCGTTGATAGCAGGGGATTACTCCCCCCTTGGCCCTGCCAGAGGCGCTGATTGACTAAGGAGACCAAAATGACTAGAGGCAGAGCCACCAGATAGCCACCCACTCCCCAGCAGATCCAGTTACTCCGCCATTGCAGGGGAAACCATTGGGGAGGTAAGGGAAGAAAAGGACGAATCGAAAAATACACGGCTCCTAACCCAACGGCGATTAGCAGCGCATAAACCACGAGGTAGTACAGGGCTTGTCCCAGGCTGGAGAAATTGGCAGGTTTAATCCCCAGGGTTTGCAAGAGAATCGGCAAAATGATCTGCCCAGCCACAAACTGACCGAGGAAAAACAGGACCAACACCTGCCAGATGGTTTCCCCATCCCACGGCGTTGACCAGACCCGATCGCGGTTACGGGCCAAGAGGGCCTCCTTGCCGCGCAGCCATCGTTGCACCAGCAGGAAAATCAACAGACCGCTACCGACTAATAACCCCAGAATTGGAATGCTATTGACGATCGCTAAACGCAGGAGCGATCGTTGGGCGACTTGTTGTTGCGCTTGTTCCAGTTTTTCTAGAGAGTCGGGGCGCTGCTGGAGTTCATACAGTCGGTGGAGCGCCCGATAGCGAAACCAGCCATCCAGGGATTGCAGGCGCACATCAGCATCCGGTAATAATTGGGGGGGCACTTGCCAGAGGCCCCAGAGAACCTGGGCCATTTGCACCGTTTCCGGTTTGAGGTGTTCCGCCTGTTGGGTGACCTGCTCCCAGGTGGCGATCGCGGCGGCGGTGTCCCCCTTTACTGCTTGCAGGATACCGAGGTGGATGTCAAGTTCTGCCATCAATTGCTGGGTTTGCGTGACCAGCTTAGCCGCCAGAGGGGACCCACTGGCTTGCGGTTCTGCCCGTGTCAGGGTCACCAGTGCGGACTCGCGGACTTTTTGATATTGGGTAATCGCTGCCTCAACGGGATCAGCTCCCAGCAGCGATTCTCCCAGGGAGATGCTACGCGAATGTAGATCCGATTCCGCCTGATTAGCCTCTTGCCGCCTGTTCAGTTCCGGGGCCTGGGCATCAGCCAACGGTGACCAGTCACTCGCTTGTAGGACCAGATTGGTTTGGTACAGTTCTAATTGGCTTTGGATCTGGGGTTGGTGCCAACTATTGATCAATGCTAACCCCACAATCAAGGAGGTCAGCAGGGTGAGGAAAGTCAAGACAAGCCGTTTCGTGGTCATGGGTTTCTCTCGTGGTGTTACCCCCTGGCAACTGACACAGGTCATAGCCGAGGCAGGCCAGGTGCAAGGGGCCAAGCGCCTGGACAGTGCTTGCCCGTTCCCTTAGTGGCATTATCGCATCTCAAATTTGGCGCATCTCTGAAATCGGAGGAAAGAGAAATGAGGAAAGAGAAACGATCGGAGAGACTAGCCTCACTCCTCACTCCTCCTGCCTAGTACATCTGCAATCGAGTGTTCGGGTATATGCTCCAAATTTGCCTGTCGGGTATGGGCGCTTTCCGATAAGCTGAAATCTGGTAGCTTGGGTGTTGCCTACGGGGGTGTCTGGATATGCCCCTGAGTGGGTAATGTGGGTAACCGGGTAATCAGGTTATTTACAGGTTACTTGACGGAAGGTTACTGCACTGATTGTTGTCGATCGCTCGCTTGCGGAGGATAGAACCCTGACCACACGTGTGATTTTAGTCCGGCATGGACAGAGTAGCTACAATGCCCAAGGCCGTATCCAGGGGCGTTGTAATGATTCCGTGGTCACCGAGGTGGGGCGGGCCACGGCTCAACAGGTGAGTGCTGCCCTAGGGGATTTGGCGATCGCCCACGTGTACAGCAGTCCCCTACAACGGGCCTATGCCACTGCTGAGGTCATTGTGTCTGGGTTGCCAGCCCCCCAACCCCCCATTACGGCAGCGGCGGGCCTGTTGGAAATTGATTTGCCCGCCTGGGAGGGAAGTTTACGCCAGGAGGTGCAAGCCCAGTTTCGCGATGCCTACCACACCTGGAAGCACACCCCCCATGAGTTCCAGATGCAGCGTAAGGATGGCCAAACCTTTTTCCCCGTCCTGTCCCTCTACGAGCAAGCGACCCAGTTTTGGCAGGAAATCCTCCCGAAGCATGAGGGTGAAACGATTTTGATCGTGGCCCACAATGGCATTAACCGTGCCCTGATCAGTACGGCACTGGGATTTTCGCCGCGCTATTACCATGCTGTACAGCAGTCCAATTGTTGCGTCAATGTTCTGAATTTTGCGGGCGGTTGGGGTGAGCGGGTGCAACTGGAGTCAATGAATTTGCTGGCTCACTTGGGGACCAGTCTACCTAAGCCCCGTCCGGAAGGTCATGGTCCCCGGCTGCTCCTGGTCCGCCATGGCGAAACCGAGTGGAATCGCCAGAAACGCTTCCAGGGCCAAATTGATGTGGAGTTGAATGCGACAGGGCTTCAGCAAGCACAACAGGTGGCAGAGTTCCTAAAGTCCACGCCGATCGATCAGATCATCACCAGTCCCCTCCTGCGCCCGAAACAAACGGCAGCAGCAATTCACCAGTACCACGCCGATGTGCCTTTTCTGTTAGAAGACGGGTTACTGGAAATTAGTCATGGCCTGTGGGAGGGCAAACTGGAAACCGAGATTAGTGAGTCCTACGGTGAACTGCTGCGCCAATGGCAAACGACCCCAGAAACGGTTCAAATGCCGGAGGGGGAAAATCTACAGCAGGTCTGGGAACGATCGGCGGCGACCTGGGACCAAATCGTGGCCCAAGCGGCTGCCCTGAACCAGGAAAAAGCAGGACCCACGCCCTGGACAACGGTAGTGGTGGCCCATGATGCGGTGAACAAGGCGATCCTGTGTCACCTGTTTGGTCTGGGACCGGAAGCCTTCTGGACTTTTAAGCAGGGGAATGGGTGTGTGAGTGTGATTGACTATCCCCACGGGGCGGGTGAGATGCCGGTGTTGCAGGCGATGAATATTACGTCCCATTTGGGTGGTGGGGTGCTCGATCGCACGGCGGCGGGGGCGCTATAGGGGGCAAAAGAAAAAAAAAAAGTGAGAAGGAAAAAGTGAGATATGAATTATGCTGATTCGCTGCGCCAACTGCTCGCTGCGGTGGCCCAGGGGGATTTGAGTCCTGAGGCGGCGATCGGGAAGCTGAAGTATTTGGCGTTTGAGCCGGTGGGCGGTTTTGCCCGTCTGGATCATCAGCGATCGCTGCGCAATGGGTTCCCGGAGGTGATCTGGGGGCCGGGGAAAACGGTGGAGCAGATTGTCCAGATTATGCAGGCCATGCGCCGTCAGCATCCGGTGGTAATGGCTACGCGCATTGGACCAGAGGTCTATGCCCAAGTTCAGGCGGATATCCCGGAGGCTCAATATTTTGCGATGGCACGGATCTGTGCCCTGGTGACGGCGGAAGTAGAGGTGCGCCCGCCGGGGACGATCGGGGTGCTCTCGGCGGGGACTGCGGATTTGGCGGTGGCGGAGGAAGCGGCGATCACGGCTGAATTATCGGGTTTCCGGGTGCAGCGCCTATGGGATGTGGGGGTGGCCGGATTGCAACGGTTGTTGAGCCACCTGGATCTCTTGGCCCAGATGCAGGTGGTGATTGTGGTCGCTGGGATGGAGGGGGCACTCCCCAGTGTGGTGGCCGGTTTGGTGGATTCGCCGGTCATTGCAGTGCCGACGAGTGTGGGGTATGGGGCAAGTTTCAATGGGCTAGCCCCCCTTCTGACGATGCTGAATTCCTGTGCTGCTGGGGTGGGGGTGGTGAACATTGATAACGGCTTTGGGGCTGCGATTTTAGCCGGTCAAATTTTGCGCACAGCAACCAAGTTGAATACCCCACCTACGCCTGAAGCCTCCTAGCGCTCTCGCGATTACTCACCAGATTTTTCGCCAGTTTTTCTGGGGGAAGTCAGTCGGTGGGTGTAATGAAACCGAAGACCCTCATCCCCTAGTCCCTTTTCCCAAGCCGGGAGAAGCCGGGAGAAGGGAGACCGATCGCGCTGATGTAAACCTGTTCATGGGTGAGGGGGACGATCGGGCTGGGGGCAAGGGGAAGCTTAGCCATAGGAGGGTAAAGGAGCGAATCCGTTAACTCTTGCTGTCCAGTTAATCTCGCGTTTGAATCTTCCCCTCATGGGCTAATAGCTGTTGCCAATACTGGCATGCGGTATAGGCTAAAGTCACGACTCCCGTCACAATCGCCCGTTCATCGACTTCAAATTGGGGATGGTGCAGGGGATGGTTAGGGCGATCGGGATAACCCACCCCTAAGCGGAACATCGTCCCCGGCGCATGTTCCAGAAACAGGGCGAAGTCCTCGGCACCGAGGGAAGGTTCGAGCAACACCTGCACCTGATCGGGTCCCCAGGCATCCTTGGCGGCTGACTCCAACAGTTGGGTCAACAGGGGATCATTCTGTACTGAGGGCACTCCCCGCCGATAGTGCAACTCATAGCGGGCACCATAGGACTGGCACACGCTCGCGACAATCTGTTCAATCCAGGCGGGCAGTTGGGCGTGGGTTTCGGGATGGAGCGATCGCACCGTCCCCACCATTTCGACCTTATCGGCAATGACATTGGGTGCCCGTCCACCGCTGATTTTACCAATGGTTAAGACCACCGGGCGCAGGGGATTTTGGGTCCGACTGATAGCCTGCTGCAAACTGGTAATCACCTGGGATGCAATCCAGATGGCATCGATCGCCTCATGGGGACGGGCACCATGCCCCGATTCGCCAATAATGGTCAATTCCAGATCATCGGCTGCTGCCGTCAGTGCCCCATAGCGAATGCCGATCGTCCCGGCAGGGATACTGGGGAACACATGTAAAGACAGGATCGCTGCCACCGACTGCATCACCCCATCCGCCACCATCCAGCCCGCTCCCTGGGCGATTTCCTCCGCCGGTTGGAACAAAAAGCGTACGGCACCGGCAAACTGCTCCCCCAAGCTCGCCAGCACCATTGCCGTGCCCAGCCCGACTGTTGTATGCACATCGTGACCACAGGCGTGCATCACCCCTGTTTGCCGTGAACTGAAGTCGAGGCCCGTCTGTTCCGTAATCGGGAGCGCATCCATATCCGCCCGGATCGCTAGCCACTGGGGCGGGCATTCCCCCCGCTTCAACTCTCCGACCACCCCCGTTTTCCCCACGGCTTCCCGCACGTGGAGGCCACAGGAAGACAAGACCCCTGCCACATAGGCGGCAGTCTGATATTCCTGCCCGCTGAGTTCCGGGTGACTATGGAGATGACGACGAATTTCGATCAGACGCGGTGCAAATTCCGCAGCCAGGGTTTTAATTTGGGTTAACACAGGGCGACTCTGGGGGCGATTTCCCGATGGCGACGTTGACGAACGCTAGCACACCGTCACCATCACGGCACGTAATATCCCTATTTTGCCTGATTTTACCCTCTTGCGCCGTAAAGCCCCGCCCTTCAGGGCGAAGATATAAGGCGCGTCACATCTTGCACGGTGCGCAAG
>CAZHXN010000122.1:0-9724 GCA_964536415.1 uncultured bacterium | reverse complement strand
GATTGCCCTGCTGCTGCCGGCCGTCCAGGCCGCGCGGGAGGCCGCACGCCGCAGCCAGTGTACGAACAACCTCAAACAGCTTGGCTTGGGCCTGCACAACCACCACGACACCTACAACCGCTTCCCCCCCGGAGCCGCCAACGACCCCGTACTCACCACCGTCCCCCCCACCAACTCCAACCCCTGCCCCGGTTGCACCGCCAACGATCCCGCATTCACGATCGCACCTGGCTCCCCCGCCGGAAACACCAACCCCAACGGTGCCCCCGCGATCGCCCCATAGTCCGGTTGCCCCACCGCCGCAAACAAGCCCGACTTAAACTGAATGGCTGTTGCCGTTGTCGCCAAAAACGAAGCTGGGACATCCAACTGCGCCCTCGGCCCAAACACAATCCCCGCCGGATTCATTAAATAAAGATTAGAATTCCCCCCCGTCACCTTCAGCAGGCCATTGATCACCGACGGGTCACCGCCCACCACCCGCGCCAAAATATTCTGAATCCCCGGCTGCGACAGAAAATTCGCAATCTGATGCGTATCCAGCCCAAACTTCAAAAAACTATGGAACAGATTCAAACGATCGGGAGATAACTGTCCTCCCTGGATATCGAAGCGCTCCCCATTGGGCAAAACAATCGTCCCTGTTCCATCCGCCGCTGGTACAATCGGCTGCGCTAACCCCCGCCCAGAGGCCAACCCCCACAGCAATAACACCAAAACAGACAGCGATCGGACACTGCGGTTACGGCTATTCATAGCAAATCACTCTTCTCACACGTGTGCTACGATAACACGCGATCGTAAAACTGTAAAACAGACAGCGATCGGACACTGCGGTTACGGCTATTCATAGCAAATCACTCTTCTCACACGTGTGCTACGATAACACGCGATCGTAAAACTGTCCTGTAGCCATTGCGATCGCTAACGGCAAAACAACTGATCCGTTAGAATGGCAGACAGAAAAATAGCTATCCTTCTCTAAAAATCTTCCCCAATGATCGCAACCGCTTCCCCAAGCAATACTGTCCTTGGTGAAAAGCGCGTCACCCTACAAGGATTAACCTGGCCAGCCTATCAGCAAATCCTCCAGGCACTCCCCCAAACCCGCAATGCCAAACTCACCTACGATCGCGGCATCCTAGAAATCACTATGCCCCTAGAAGATCATGAATCTGCCAGCGAATTAATCGGTCTCTTTATTCGGATTTTAGTTGGTGAACTGGGCCTTAAGCTCAAATCAATGCGATCGACCACACTGAATCGGGAAGATTTAGATCGGGGTGCAGAACCCGACAACGCCTACTACATTCAAAACCAACCCCAAGTGGCTGGCCGCACCGTCAACCTTCAGCAAGACCTACCTCCTGATCTAGTCGTTGAAGTTGATATGATCCATACCGACATTGACAAGAACTCACTTTATGATGAGAGCCTTCTAAAAGGCTAACTCATTTATTATTGATTATTCGCCGTTAGCGCCGTCACAATCGCCGTTACCGCTGGCGTCAGGCTTGAAAGCACCACAACCGAAGCCGTTGCAATAATAATTGTTGTTGCCATTCGAACCATGCCATCCGTTCCCTTTTGATAGGTATCAAATTTATAATCAAGTTTTTCTAATTTTTGATCGAGTTGCCCAAACCGTCCTTCCACTTCCTCAAATTTCTTATCAACCTCCTCGAAGCATCTGCCAACCTCCTCGAAGCGTCTGCCAACCTCCTCGAAGCGTCTGCCAACCTCCTCGAAGCGCTTGTCAACCTCCTCGAACCGTACCTCTATCTCCTGCCGTAACTGAATCAACGCATCACGGATATCATTGTTATTAGGATTTTCTGGGATTTGCATTGTTGCTAGACTCCAATCGCAAGCAACGATCACTTCATGCAATCTATTCTAACACATTAATACTAATAGCCCTGTAGTGGCCTGACACATTCTCTATTGATAACAGCCAGAAGTGTTGAAATCTGGAAAGAAAGGTAAAGAAAAAGTCTAAAAGCTAAAAATCTTCTAGACTTAAGGTTAAGTATTAGATGTTTATAGTCATAAATTTACTTTTTTCAAGATTCTCAAGGAACTGCTAGCAGGGTTGCCTAAGCGAGACTACCGGGTTCTGAATAGCCGTTTGTTTGTCAGTTGTTTGTCAGTTGTTGCTTGGAGTTTGTGCTAGATAAGATCCTCAACAGAATGCACGATCTATTCAGACGTTTACATCAGAGAAGCATCACGATAGATCTGTCCACGCCAAATTAACCGCTGTTGTTTGAAGTTTTATCTGAAAGGCGAACGGGCAATAGCGCTTGCTTTGTCTACTTTCTGGACCCTTTGTCCCCCTCTCAGCCGTTCTATACAGCTCTATCAAAAGCACTGGCTACTCACAAGAATATTATCCTTTGGTGAGACTTAATCGCCCCAGAAGTAGAGGGTGAGGGCAACGGTCAAAACGATGATGATCGCGACGGTCATGACTTGCAGGGTGGGCATGATCCATTCGGGTGCCCTTTGTTGGAGTAGAAGCGGGATGGCAATCATGGGACGAAGTTCCGCGTAGGATTTGGTCCTCTAAAGATAACGCGGTTGTTAGGGTTAGTATCCTCAATCATCAGCACTTGGCCAAAATTTATCATTTTTAACAATTTCGATGACCGGGTAAGCGCTGATTCTCCAATGGAGATGCGGCGCGGTATGCCTTTGGCATTGTGACCCCTGGGGTGGGAGAGCGGCTTCGTATCCCCCTGGGGCGCGATCGCCGAGCGATCGCGCAAGTCACGGCTCACCCTCATTCACCGTTTCCCCCTAGGGCAGCGGCCAGCTTGGGTGCAAGCGGGCTAGGGATGACAACACGAGAGTAGAGATCTGGAGAGCGTTGCCCCTAGGGTTACACCTGGTTTGCTCAATCCGTTGCCCCCATAGACGAGTAAGCCATTTTTTTATTTTGTATTTATTTAATATAAAAAACAACAAAAAATTTTTTTTAGACTGATTTTGTAGACAT
Source organism: uncultured bacterium (assembly GCA_964536415.1). Taxonomy (GTDB): domain Bacteria; phylum Cyanobacteriota; class Cyanobacteriia; order B231; family B231; genus Trichothermofontia. Next base: position 6,726 of record CAZHXN010000122.1, on the reverse strand, counting down.
GAAAGTCTTTACAAGGCTTTCATATAGCTTTTAATCTTTAATAAGTCTTTTCAGTGTCAATTAAAGGGCAACACAGGTGCGATCGCACCATCGGATTGCCTAATAATGGCAAACAGGGACGGCCCTGGATTTTTAACCAAGACGCTTAACCCGTTGATACTGAGATAGGAGAAGACCCGCGTGAAACTCGCAGTTTATGGCAAAGGTGGCATTGGCAAGTCCACGACCAGTTGCAATATCTCGGCAGCCCTGGCCAAACGGGGCAAGAAAGTGCTCCAGATCGGCTGCGACCCCAAACACGACAGCACCTTTACCCTCACTGGCTTCCTGATCCCCACGATCATCGACACCCTCCAGGAGAAGGACTACCACTACGAAGATGTCTGGCCAGAGGATGTGATCTATAAGGGCTATGGCGGGGTGGACTGTGTGGAAGCGGGCGGTCCCCCGGCGGGTGCTGGGTGTGGTGGCTATGTCGTTGGTGAGACGGTGAAGCTACTCAAGGAACTGAATGCTTTTGATGAGTACGATGTCATCCTGTTTGACGTATTGGGTGACGTGGTGTGTGGCGGCTTTGCGGCTCCGCTCAACTATGCCGACTACTGCATCATCGTTACGGATAATGGCTTTGATGCGCTGTTTGCGGCGAACCGGATTGCGGCCTCGGTGCGGGAAAAGGCCCGGACCCATCCCCTGCGGCTGGCGGGGTTGATTGGGAACCGGACCTCGAAGCGCGACCTGATCGAAAAATATGTGGAAGCGGTGCCGATGCCAGTGCTGGAAGTGTTACCGCTAATCGAAGATATTCGCGTCTCCCGCGTCAAGGGTAAAACCCTGTTCGAGATGGCGGAAAGTGATCCGTCCTTGACCTACGTGTGCGACTACTACCTCAACATTGCCGACCAACTGCTGGCGATGCCGGAAGGTGTGGTCCCCAACGATGCTCCCGATCGCGATCTGTTCTCGCTCCTGTCTGACTTCTACCTCAATCCCCAGAAGCCCGTGCAGACCGCCGAGGAAGAACTGGATCTGATGATGGTCTAGTCAAACAGGGATTGCCAGATTTCAGAGTCGCATTATGATGCAGGTGTTCATTTTTGCCTTGGGGGTCTGGAGTCATGGCATTCTTCGAGGACTTTACCGCTGCGATTAAGCAAAAGTGGCTGGACTACTACCGCGCAAATCGGCCTTGGCTGGTGTTGCAAATGGAGGGTCGCTCGATCGGGACTCCCGATGGCGGGCGGCGGCCAGTGTCCTCCCTGTTGCTGGGGGTGATCAATGCCCTGGAGCCGAAATTAGGCAATCTGATGGTGCCGTTTTTCCGGCTGAATTCGGATGAAGATGCGCTGGTGGAGGTGCTGGGTTTGAATTTCGACCCGGATATTGAACTGGGGGAAGGGAGCGTGAAGATGACTCCCATGTCAACCAAAGGTACCGATCCGGCCCATCTGTTGCTCAATTCGCCTGACGATGGTTGATTATTCACAAAAGGTTTAGAAAGATGACTGTTGCCCAACCGGATGCGCTGAATTTTGATTGTGAAACGGGAAATTATCACACCTTTTGTCCGATTAGCTGTGTGGCTTGGCTTTACCAGAAAATTGAGGACAGTTTTTTCCTGGTAATTGGTACCAAAACCTGCGGCTATTTCCTGCAAAATGCAATGGGGGTGATGATTTTTGCTGAGCCGCGCTATGCAATGGCGGAACTGGAGGAAGGTGATATTTCCGCCAAACTCAATGATTATGAAGAGCTAAAGCGGCTGTGTCTCCAGATTAAGCGCGATCGCAACCCGAGTGTGATTGTTTGGATTGGCACCTGTACCACCGAAATCATCAAAATGGATCTGGAAGGGCTGGCCCCGAAGCTGGAGGCTGAAATTGGGATTCCGATCGTGGTTGCCCGTGCCAATGGGTTGGACTATGCCTTCACCCAGGGCGAGGATACGGTGCTGGCGGCAATGGCGGCCCGTTGTCCCAGCAAGGTGGACAATGAGGCGGAGAAGGAGGAACGGAACGCGATTCAACGGTTGTTGAGTTTTGGCCGTAAGCAGGAAGAGGTCGCGCAGGAATCGAGCGAATATGTTGATCATCCGCCCCTGGTTCTATTTGGGTCTCTGCCCGATCCGGTGGTTACCCAGCTAACGCTGGAGTTGAAGAAGCAAGGGATTAAAGTCTCTGGTTGGCTCCCGGCGAAGCGCTATACGGAACTGCCAATTCTGGAGGAAGGTTACTACGTTTGTGGGGTGAATCCTTTTCTCTCGCGCACGGCGACGGCCTTGATGCGGCGGCGTAAGTGTAAGCTCATTGGTGCCCCTTTCCCGATCGGTCCGGATGGTACCCGTGCCTGGGTTGAAAAAATTTGCTCCGTGTTTGGGATTGAACCGCAGGGGTTGGCCGATCGTGAACAGCAGATTTGGGCCAGTCTGGAAGACTACATTGAACTGATTCGGGGCAAATCCATCTTTTTCATGGGAGATAACCTCCTAGAGGTGTCCCTGGCCCGTTTCCTGATTCGCTGTGGGATGACCTGCCCGGAAATCGGAATTCCCTATATGGATAGACGGTATCAGGGGGCCGAATTGGCATTGCTGGAACAAACCTGCCAGGAAATGGGGGTGCCCTTACCGCGCATTGTGGAGAAGCCGGATAACTACAATCAGATCCAGCGCATTTATGAACTGCAACCGGATTTGGTGATTACCGGGATGGCCCATGCCAATCCGCTGGAGGCGCGGGGGATTAATACCAAGTGGTCGGTAGAGTTCACCTTTGCCCAGATTCATGGGTTTACCAACGCTCGCGATATTTTGGAATTGGTGACTCGGCCCCTGCGACGGAATTCGGCGCTGAAGGATTTGGGGTGGGATAAGTTGGTGAAGGAAGAAGCACGAGTTTAGTTATTCCGCATCCTCTGCATTTTTATAAACCACAGCCAGTGATGTATAGACGGAGATAAGAGTGGCAGCCCCCAGGGGGCGAAGCTTCTATCTCCTTTTTTCGCATGACAGGTGAGCGATCGTCCCTATTTCGCAAGTTGTAAAATTCTATACGCACCGCGTCCGACAATGATAAAGACAATCATGCCAATAATGAGATCAGGCAGTTTTGAACGGGTCAAAAAAGTTAAGATTCCACCAATAATTACACTGATATTAATAATCACATCATTAGAGGTAAAGATCATACTAGCCTGTATGTGTGCTTCTCGATTTTTACTCTTTTGGAGTAGATATAAACAAAGGCTGTTTCCAATCAGGGCCAGGATTGAAATGATAATCATTAACTGAAATACGGGTACTTCGCCATACCCCAAAAAACGACGAATAACCTCGATCAGCCCCAATATAGCAAGCAGCAATTGTAAATAACCACTTGCCTTAGCCGCCTGTTTTTTCTGCACCATACTACCCCCAACAGCCAACAGGGACAGGCCATACACAAAACTGTCAGCCAGCATATCCAGACTATCGGCAACCAATCCCATTGAACCGGCAATAAAACCCATCAAAATCTCTAATAAAAAGAAGAAGAAATTGATTGCCAAAACTTGCCATAATAATCGGAACTCAATCGCGGTTTTATCGGTCAATGAGAAATCAGAGAAATCATGTATTGTTTTGGTTTCTAATAATGAAGCCTCTAATTGTAAGCAATTAAGCGCTTGAAAAATTAAATCATAACCATCGGTATGATAAACCTCAACTTTGCGATTAGGAATGTCGAATGCTAGTGTCACAATATTACTTAGATTTTGAAGCTGAAGACGGATCATGCGTTCTTCAGAAGGACAATCCATTTTGGCAACAAGGAAGGTGGTTTTGTACATACGTTATGAGGATGTGACCCTTTGTGTAACTTATTCAAGCTGTGTTCAGTATTCTAAGCTGCTTGTGTAACTTATTCAAGCTGTGTTCAGTATTCTAAGCTGCCAAACAAAACATCAGGGGCCACGGGCCGATCGCCCTTCAACGCCGTTTCGACTGCTCGTTGTTGATCGCGACGGGTAATCCAGCGGTGGTAGGTTTGGGTGTGAATGCGAACCGAGTGACCCATCATCCGTGCTGCAACCGTATCCGGAATGCCAAAATGAATTGTGCGAATCGCCCAGGCATGGCGCAGACTGTAGGGAGAAAACGGAATCCCATAGCGGCGAAATTGGGCGCTCACCCGCTGACCAATCCGGCGCAGCGTCGTTTGGTTTAGGTCCGTATTAATAGCGGGTAATCGTCCTTCGCGCAGTTGAAACTGCTCCACCCATTCGGGATAAAACGGCCAAACTTCATGATGTCCCGTCTTTGTCGTTGCCAAAACTTGAATGACCGCTGATGCCTCCCCTTGGGTAAGGGCGCTGTAGTCACAGAAAAAAACCTCATGGTTGCGCAAACCATAGGTCGCCATTAGGCCATAGACAAACCGCCAGGCTGGATTGGGGATCTGGGCAAAAGTTGCCACAATTTGCTCATCTGTCGGTAGATCGCGAAATTGAGCCTTCTGCGGACCATAGTTGCCCCAAAAGTCCTTCAGGTCAAAGGGTAATTCCACCTGCAAAAAATCGGCAAAGGCTGCCATCGCCGTACAACATATCTGGCGACTGCGGGAATGGGCACGGGTAGACATTACGGTTAGATGAATCCACTCCGGTAACGTCAAATTTGGCTTGCTGGCCGCGATCGCGACTAACTTGCGCAAACAGGGGGCATAGGCCGCCTCCCACGTCGTTTGGGCCGCTGCCGGATGGCGATCGCCCTGACTCCGAAAGGCCACCTCAAACGCATCGACCTGTTCCGGCAACGTCACTTGATAAAGACAAACCCCCATACCTGAACCTAAATAGGGCTGCCAGTCAAACGTATTTTGGATTAATTGGGCGGCTACCACCTTCGCCGTTTGTTCAATCTGCTTGAGGCCGCTGACTGTAGCGGGTAGCCCCAAGCTCAGGCGCTGTTGATGCGGACGTTGGCGCGAACTACCCGGACGGGGGGGAAGCGTCCCCCGCAGGTTCAACTTCTGGCCCCGGCGCTCGATCTGAAACCCCAGGCAGGCCGCCTTGAGGCGTTGGTTCACCTGGGCTATGCGATCGTCCAGAGGATGGGCATCCAGCGGCAGCGCGTCAGACATTTTCTCCCGGTTCAACAATGCGCTGGAACAGATAGCCCGTCCCCCGTGCCGTCAGGATCAATTCCGGGTTGCTGGGGTCCTCCTCCAACTTCGCCCGCAACCGTGAAATGTGAACATCCACCACCCGTGTATCCACGTGGCGCTCTGGTGTATAGCCCCAAACTTCCTGGAGAATTTCCGATCGCGAAAACGCCTCCCCCGATCGACTCACCAGCAACTCTAGCAGGCTGAACTCCATCCCCGTCAGCCGAATGCGCTCATCCCCCTTGTAAACCTGTCGCTTGTTAGTATCGATGCGCAAATTGCCGACATGGATGACCCCGGAACTGGGAATCCCCGACGTACCTGTTTTTTCCACCCGCCGCAACACCGAGCGAATCCGCGCCTCTAGCTCCTTCGGCGAAAAGGGCTTAACCACATAGTCATCCGCCCCCAGTTCTAACCCTGTAATGCGATCGGCCACATCCCCTAGCGCCGTCAGCATAATGATCGGCACATCCGACTCCTTGCGAAGCTCCTGACAAACCCCATAACCATCCAACTTCGGCATCATCACATCCAGCACGACCAGATCCGGACCCGCATTGCGAAAGGTCTCCAGAGCCTCTTCGCCATCGGCAGCCGTAATGACATCGTAGCCAATCATGGAGAGGCGGGTTTCCAAGATGCGGCGAATGCTAGCCTCATCATCAACAACGAGAATTTTCTCCTTATGGCTTTCCAATTTCCCTACACTCCTTTCTTCCTACGCAAAATCGTCCAGATTGGTTGGGATTCCAGATTGGTTTGATTTTAGACGCGATCAGTCAGCAATTTTGCCGCATCACCGGAAGGCTGCTTTCCAGAGTTATCACTGGATGGCTACTGGTATTCCCCCTCGCAGTTGACGCTGATCCCCGTTAGGATCGTCTCTACTTAACCAGTTTGGACTAAACCCAGTATCCTATTGTAAAGGCAGATTATGGCTGAAAATCCCATTATTTGGACATTTCAAGCTTTTCTAAAGATTTATTGCTTTTGACCAAATATCAGTAGAATCACCTTGACTTAATCTGGCTTGGAGTTATGCCAAAACCTCGGACCCAGTATGTTTGCATTGAATGTGGAGCCGAATCCCTACAATACTTTGGCCGCTGTCCTGATTGTAAGGCGTGGGGGTCTCTTCAGGAGCAGGTGATCGACAGTTCTCCCCCCGGAGCCTCGGCCCGCGATCGCGTCCGCAGTCAACCCAAGGGCCGCACTACTACGGCCCAAGCGATCGCCGCTGTACCTCTCGACCAAATCCGTGAATATCCCCAGAGCCGTCTGTCATCGGGTTACGCCGAACTCGATCGCGTCCTGGGTGGGGGTATTGTCCCCGGTTCCCTCATCCTCCTGGGCGGCGACCCCGGTATTGGTAAATCCACCCTGTTATTACAGGTCGCGGGCATCCTCGCCCAACAGTTTCCGATTCTCTACGTGTGCGCCGAAGAATCCGGGCAACAGGTCAAATTGCGCTGGCAACGTCTCGCCATCGGCCATCCAGACCTGAGCCATCTAGACCTGGATACCCCCCCAACAACCCCCACAATCGGTAGGGGCGGGTTGCCATCCGCTCCCAATGGCC
>CAZHXN010000121.1:0-9778 GCA_964536415.1 uncultured bacterium | reverse complement strand
CAAGGTAATGTGACTACTTCTGTCTCTCATCGAATTGAATCGATTAACCGACACACGATCGCAGCACCCAGCCTACGACAATCCCTAGCCCTGCGAACCGGACCGCTTGCCAAAAGACTTCCCGCAGGCTCTCCCAATTAATCAGGCGACTTTCTAAATTGACCGATAGGGCTTCCAGTTGGCGCAGAATTTGTTGGGCTTCCTTTTTCAGATCCGTAATTTGGAGTTGGGACTGGGCGGTTTGCAACTCAGATTCAATCGCTTCTAGGCGCTGCTGGAGCACTAATTGCTGGGCCTGATCCTGCTTAATTTGCTGATAGCGTTCCTTTAGGCTTTGAAAGCTAACTTCCAAATCACCAAGAATCCGCTCAAAGGCATCTGTATCGGTCATCTCTGCATTGTGGGGTGGGGATTGCGGTGCCTGCTGGGGCTGAGAATCGGTAGGCCAATGCTCTGGGTGCTGATGATTCGGGGTGGGATTGTCGGGGAGGGGTGGCATATGGGCAACCAACAGCAAGCAGCAGGGACAGTCGGCACAGGACCAGAGATGAGGATATCAGGGTTAACGAGTGTATCCAGCGCTAGGCGGTTTGAACCAGGATGACGTTGGATAATAGGAGAAACCGATCAGTATGGTTAATCAGTTTACGCCCTATGTCCCATCCAGCCCCAACCTCCATACCTACGTCCGAGCTACGTTTAACCCCACACCCCCCAGAGATCGCCGATCTCAGTACCCTAGAGTTGGCTCAAATTCTAGCAGAGCGGCTGGCGATCGGCCCCCAGGATTGGCACCAGCTTAAGGCCAACCGCAATGCCCGATCGCTCGAACAAGCTGCCAGTGCTCTGGTTTATTTACTCAAGCAGCAACCCCAGGAAGCCCTGCCCCGGCTACAGCAAGCCGTCGGCTGGCTCGATCGCTCCCTCGCGGCTCCTCCCTGTCCCACCCACGGGCCACACAAACCAGCCCAGACAGATTCGCCCTAAGCAGATATAAGGGTAGTCCTGATCATTAGGACATTTCAAAGGCTGGAATCAACAAGGGGCTTAAGCCCCTTGTCCTAATCTGGATGACTATGGCTATAGCTGGCAAGCGATGCCTTAAAGGTATTCCTCTAGGAGGCCCCGTTGCCGGACCCGCTTCTGTTCCTCCAGTAAAATACAGCCCCACTCCTTAAGTTGAAAAAAACTGAACTGGGGCTGGGCAAACACGGGGGGACCACTGGCACTGTTCATCACCGCTAGGGAAACGTGTTCAATCCCTACCTGGTGAATAAACTGGCGCACCTGCTCGTCATAGGCTCTGGCCCGGAGGGTGCTGAAAAAGTCGATCGCTTGATCCGGGAAGCATTCCACCAGGCGGGCAATTTCCGAGGTGCTCAGGCCATCCTCGCGGAAAATGCCCTGGACGATCGTCAACCGTTCTTCCAACAGGGGATGCCAATAAAACTTCTCCATGCGGCCATCCCGCACGAGGGGAGCATAAAGTGTCGAGAAGTCGTTGCCCGTGACAATAATCGGAATCCGCTGGATCGGCTTACTGTCATAGCTACCGGGCAGTTGCACATTGGTGGGATTGTCGGCAATGTTCATCAATGTGGCATTGACCAGTTGGGTATTGACTGTATATTGGGTGGCCTGATCGAAGCGTCCGGCCCCCGCATCCAGGTCATTGATCATCAACACACACATGCGCCCCCGCACCCGGGCCAATTCCGCCGCCTCCCGATACCGCAGGCGAATCAGCCGGGACGGATCACCCGCATCGGGACTTTCCAACTCACCCGCCGAGATATGAACCACCTCCACTTGCATTCGTTCAAACACCAGCGAACACTGGAAGGACTTGCCCTCCCCCTTCGGACCATGAATCCCCAAGATCAGGGGCACCCGCACCCCCGGCAAGTTCAGGAAATTTTTAGTGATATGAATGGCCAGTTTTTCGAGAAACCGGGGCGGAATTTGATAACGGCTATCCACGATCGCATAAACCCTCAACAACACAAGCTTGCAAGCGCTAACTAAAAAGCCACAAAGCCAGGAGAACACGATCGCGCAGCGATGATCGGAGCGCTAATCCTGTCTGTATCCTGTCCTTGTGGCGATACGCAAAACGTCAGCCGAAACTTGGTCAAGTGATCGGGCGAATTTACCTGCCCATCGCAGCTTGTGGCCTATCTTTGGTAGGTTAAGTCAAACGCAGTGCAGACCCAACACGCCTAGCTAGACTAAGGCCACTCTCTCAAACAGGCAAACCCACACGATCACGCATCATTATTAAGGCTGAATCGCGATCGCAACAGCGCTTAGTAACGGCTTTGATTCGGCTTGTGGACAATAAAGCTCAACACTTGGCACTGCTTGATATTGTCGAAACCTACCACCCGCACAAAGCAGTGGGAATATTCCGTCCGGCAAGCACGGATTTCCGACAGCACCTCATCGGTAGAGCGGGCACCAAACAGGGGCAGCTTCCACATTGTCCAGTAGTGCTCTGTTGGCTCCGAAGTTTCGCTGAATTCCACAGCGGGGATGTAGCCCTGCTCCAGGATGTACTGGATCTGCCGCGTCATTTGGGCATCAGAGAGGGGGGGCAGATAGGACAGGGTTTCGTAGCGGCGCTCTTTAGGTAGCGTTTGCATAACGTTCAATAACTCCCGAAATCTGAAAACTAAAAAACAAACGAAAACAAAGGCAAAAGTGGGATCTCAACCCACGGGTTTAACCCTCAGGGCTAAAGTCCGGGGTATCCGAGTCATCGGCAGCTTCAGGATGGGAACTGGTGGTCTGGGGGGTTAGTTGGGTGATCCGCTCCAAGAACTGGCGTCGATGTTCCATATTCGACTGCTGAATTCCCATTTGCACCATTTCCGGCAGAAAACTGCTAACTTCCTCCGCCAAGTGGGCACGCAGGGTCATAATCCGCAGTGCGAGTTCCTGGTTAGCCTGCCCCAGTTCCCGTAGGTAAGCCTCGCCATCCTGAATCTTGTCCGTAGCGGAAAAGTGGCTGAGCCAGATGGCCTGGGGTGGATTCGTTTCACTCAACTGGGCAATCACCGTGCGCACGGCTTGGTAGGTCAGATAGCTCATCAGGACCTTCGCCGTATCTTTGGCAATTTGCTTTAGGTTCATGGTCCCCACCCCATAAGCATGAAGAACGTCTGGCGAAGGGTGAGTATAAATGCCTCATCCCCCACCGTTCTGCATTCAGGCTTACAGCGTGTCCATCGCCTCGAACTCGAACTTGATTTCCTTCCACAGTTCGCAAGCAACGGCCAGTTCCGGCGACCACTTAGCGGCTTCGCGGATCACGTCGCCCCCTTCGCGGAAGAGGTTACGACCTTCGTTGCGGGCTTGGATACAGGCTTCCAGGGCCACGCGGTTTGCGGTCGCACCGGGCGCGTTCCCCCAGGGGTGACCCAGGGTGCCGCCCCCGAATTGCAGGCAGGAGTCATCGCCGAAGATTTCCACCAGGGCGGGCATGTGCCACACGTGAATCCCACCGGAGGCCACTGGCATCACACCGGGCATGGAAGCCCAATCCTGGGTGAAGAAGATGCCACGGGCACGATCGGCTTCAATGTGGTCTTCCCGCATCAGGTCAACAAAGCCCATCGTGATGCCCTTTTCGCCTTCCAGCTTCCCGACGACGGTCCCGGAGTGGAGGTGGTCACCGCCAGACATCCGCAGACACTTGGCCAATACCCGGAAGTGAATCCCGTGGTTGCGCTGACGGTCGATGACCGCGTGCATGGCGCGGTGGATGTGGAGCAGTAGGCCGTTGTCGCGGCAGTAGCGGGCCAGGGTGGTGTTGGCCGTAAAACCGCCGGTCAGGAAGTCGTGCATGATGATCGGGGTGCCAATTTCCTTGGCAAATTCCGCCCGTTTCAACATTTCTTCGCAGGTGGCAGCGGTCACGTTCAGGTAGTGCCCCTTGACTTCGCCGGTTTCGGCTTGGGCCTTTTCGATGGCTTCTTGCACAAACAGGAAGCGATCGCGCCAGCGCATGAAGGGCTGGGAGTTAATGTTTTCGTCGTCCTTGGTGAAGTCCAGACCGCCGCGCAAACATTCGTACACGGCACGCCCATAGTTCTTGGCCGACAGCCCCAGCTTGGGCTTAATCGTACACCCCAGCAGCGGGCGGCCATACTTGTTCAGCTTGTCCCGTTCCACTTGAATCCCGTGCGGCGGGCCTTGGAAGGTCTTCAGGTAGGCGATGGGAATGCGCAGGTCTTCCAACCGCAGGGCACGCAGGGCCTTAAAACCAAATACATTCCCCACGATCGAAGTCAGCATATTGGTGATCGACCCTTCTTCAAACAGGTCGAGGGGATAGGCCACATAGCAGAAGTATTGATTGTCTTCACCAGGCACAGGCTCAATGTCGTAGCAACGGCCTTTGTAGCGATCGAGGTCGGTCAGCAGGTCCGTCCAGACGGTGGTCCAAGTCCCGGTGGAGGATTCCGCCGCCACGGCTGCGCCTGCCTCTTCCGGTGGTACACCCGGTTGGGGCGATACGCGGAAAGCTGCCAGGATATCCGTGTCCTTCGGGGTGTAGTCCGGTGTGTAATAGGTCAGTTTGTAGTCCTTTACCCCCGCTTGGTAGCCGGATTTGGACGAAGTTTTAGTTTGCGCGTAAGACATAAGTTCCTTTCCTGCGAATAGTGCGACTTCAGGTTCAAGGTGTCAGGTGACAAAATGGACCTGCCCCCTCTTGTGATCGATATCCGATGGCGTGATGGCAGCCAAAAGCAGCGCTTATCAGATAAGCGTTCCCTTGATCCCATCCCCTCTGCCAAGCATTCCAGGGCAATCGCCTTGAATGGCTTAGTATCGATGCAAAACGGAATGCCAGCTTCTACCAGGTCAACAAAATTTCGCTGTTGTTAAGCTGTCCAGTATTAAGAATATCAGCAATGGCATTCTGAAAAGTTTAGTTTTTTCAAGCTAGCGAATAAGTTTGATTTATTTTTAAGCAGCCTGATTACCCGCTCAACTTTATATGTATCTGTTCAATAAAGTTTTAATTTTTGTCAATTTTTGTGCGAAATATGTCACGAAATCTGCTAAAGCAAGGGCGCTAGCGGGGGCGGGAAGTGTCAGTTAGGGTATTAGGCGGGCGATCGCCCTAGCGGTTCCAGACGGGCGGGTGAACTTGAAAAATTTGACGAATTATGCCTTTATGGCAATACTTTGGGCAGTAGAGAAGAGTAGCCGCCGAGAAACGATCATGCGTCCTGCCCCCTGGTTTCGTCTAGTTCCCCTGCTGGCCCTGCTCAGCGTGATCTCCCCGCCCGCCGGTCTAGCCCAGGTTCGCGAACGGCGACCCAGCACGGCTCCACCTGTGACCCCCAATCCCTTCAATGAGCAGGTGGAATCGACCACAATTTTTACGCCTGCCCCGCCGCCGCCGGGGATTGATCCGCTCCCGCCGGAACGTTTGCGCTTGGAACCGGAATCTTTGGGGACCGATCATCGGATTAGCGCCCTCTATCCCGACCCACACCGGGGGGGCCTCTGGGTGGCTTCCTGGCAGGGGTTAGCCAAGATTAGTCCGCAAACGGGGCAGATCTATGCCCGTATTCATTTACCAAATGTCACGATCGGGGCGTTGGTACAGGACAAAGTGGGTCGCCTCTGGGTGGGGACCTACGACGGGTTGAAGCGGATTGACCCGCGCACCCAGGAGATTACGGCGCAAAACTTTTTTATGCCCTCGAACCGGGTTCTCTCGCTTCTTATTGATCATCGCGGCTTTCTCTGGGCGGGCAGCGATCGCGGGCTGAGCATGATCAGCCCCGATCGGGGGTTGTTAATGACGACGCTTCAAGTCTTACCGGGGGTGAGTGCCAATGCGCTGAGTCTTGATCCTGATCGTCATCTTTGGGTCGGCACGCTGGAAGGTTTGGTTAAGGTGAACACGGCCAACGCCTATATCCTGCAACGGGTGGGGAATTTACCGGGCAGTACAGTTCAGGCGATCGCCTTGAGTCCACGGGGGGTGTTGTGGGTGGGGACACCAAGTGCCTTGTTGGAGATGGACTACAAGACAGGCGAAGTGGTGCGCTCAGTAACCGCCTTTCGGAATCGGAATGTGACAGCGATCGGCTTTAATGGCAGTAACCAGAATTTGTGGGTGGGGACGACCAATGGTCTGTTTGAAGTGAATCCCTACAACGGCGCGATCGTCAGCCAAATCCGGGATCTGCCCTCCAGCCATATTTTGAGCATCACCCCTGACGTTGGCGGTAAAAAACTCTGGATCGGCACCCGCCAGGGACTCGCCTGGGTGAGTATGACCAGCGATCGGGCCAAACCCCACATAACCTTTAATCAACTCAGCCCGCCCTAATCAGACGTTTAAATCCCCCAGCCCTTGGTGTTAACTTCGTGTCCTTTGTGTCTTTGGGGTTTTCCGCCCCCCTCACCCTCACTCACCTTCCCCCGCATGGTACGAACTCCGCACCAACGGCCCCGATCGCACCTGCCTAAACCCCATTGCCCGCGCCACCTCCCCTAAAGACTCAAACTCCGCCGACGTCCAATAGCGACGAACCGGCAAATGGGCCAGGGAAGGTTGTAAGTATTGCCCCAACGTCAGGCGATCGCACCCCACCGCCCGTAAATCCTGCATCGCCGCAATCACTTCCGCCTCCGTTTCCCCATGCCCCAACATCAGACCCGATTTCGTGGGTATCCCAGGATTGATCTGTTTAACCAAAGATAAGACCCGAAGCGAGCGATCGTAACTAGCCCCCCGACGCACCGGCCCCTGAAGCCGCCGCACCGTTTCGATATTGTGGTTATAGCAAGCCGGTGCCGCCGCCACCACCGTTTGCACCCGATCGGCCTGGGCCTGCTCCGCCCGGATGCGATCGCCATACCCCCCCCAGAAATCCGGCGTCAGCACCTCAACCTGGGTCTGGGGATTGCGCTCCCGAATCGCCGCGATCGTCGCCACAAAATGACTCGCCCCCTGATCCGGCAGATCATCCCGTGCCACCGCCGTCAACACCACATACCGAAGGCCCAAGAGTTGCACTGCCTCCGCAACTTTGTTGGGTTCATCAGCATCCAGTGGCATCGGCGCGTGCCCCTTATCCACCTGGCAGAAAGCACAGGCGCGGGTACAGGTCGGCCCCATTAATAAAAAAGTCGCGGTCCCCTGGGCATAGCATTCTGCCCGATTGGGACAGCGCCCCTCCTCGCAGATCGTGTGGATCTGGCGTTGCTTGATAATCCGCTGCACCGTTGAGAGATCACTGGCCCGCCCGATCGGGCGTTTTAACCAGGGGGGCAAAGGGGCTGTTGGGAGGGCCGTTGGCGATCGGGCCTCTTCAGCGGGCGATCGAGAGGCGGTCATGACAGGGGGAATCCTCGTAGCATCGTCATAGAAGCTGGGCAAACCCGATCCAGGTTAGGCTTCTAAACAAATATTAAAGAGTCAGGCCCTTGAGTAGAGGCTAATTCCCCCCATTTCTTAAACGTACCCCCATTTCCTAAACGGGATGGTTAGAATTTGGTGGGGCATTCAGTAATGCCTGTTAGGATCGTCGGTGCAATACTGATGCGTCCTCCAAAAGCTAAAATGCTGGCAAGGGGGTCCGGTTCAAGGGATTGGGGTCAAGGTAACCTCAGCGTGGACCTGAGTAGAACATCAGTGCAGTGCACAGTTTTGACCATCAGCAGAGGGTTTCGGCGTGGCGACACATAAAATCCTGGTTATCGATGACAGTCGCGTCATTCGTATGCGGGTACGGGAAATGTTGCCGGAGGGCGACTTTGAAATCCTGGAAGCCAAGGATGGGGTGGAGGGCCTCAACCTGATTAATCAGGTGCATCCAAATCTGATCATGTTGGACTTCCTGCTTCCCCGCATGAGTGGTTGGGAGGTCTACCAACAGATCCAAAGCCATGCAGACCTACAACTCATTCCCTTAGTGCTCATGTCCGGGCGCAAGGAAGAGGTGACTGAAAAAATTCAGGAACCCTTTGAGCATTTTGAGTTCATCGAAAAGCCGTTTGAACGCAAGGCCCTGATCGAAGCCATCCGGGAGGCCATGCGCAAGGCGTCAGAGTTACGTCGCCAGCGCGAGCGGGAAGCGGCGGCAGCTCCAGTTGCGGCTGGGACCGGAGCATCGGCAGATGTAAAAGCGTTAACCAATCGGATTGAGCACCTAGAACAAGAAGTCGCAACGTTGAAGAAGCAGATGGGGCAGTTGTTAATGTTTATTAAACAACGTCTGGGCAGCAAATAAGCGATCGGCTTAGTCCAGGTCTCGCCGTCCCTCTAACGCACGGGCCAAGGTCACCTCATCGGCGTATTCCAGATCCCCTCCCATCGGCAGACCAAAGGCAATCCGGGTAACGCGGGTGAAGGGTTTGAGCAGGTGGCCGACATAGAGGGTCGTTGTTTCCCCCTCAACGCTGGGACTAATCGCCAGAATTACCTCTTTAATTTTGCCCTCGCTAACCCGACGGATCAACGGTTGCAGGTTAAGCTGCTCCGGGCCAGTGCCATCCATCGGTGAAATGACCCCGCCCAGGACATGGTATTTACCCCGATATTCGCGGGTTCGTTCCAGAGCAATTACATCACGGGAATCGGCCACCACGCAGAGGGTTTCACTATCCCGATTGGGGTTGCGACAGATTTCGCATACGGGTTCCGCCGACAGGTGAAAACAAACGGAACAAACCCCTACCTGTTGTTTGGCGTCCACCAAGGCTTGGGCCAGTGCTTGGATCTCGGTGAGAGGCCGTTTGATCAGGTAGAGGGCTAGCCGTTGGGCGGTTTTAGGACCGATCCCTGGGAGGCGTTGCAATTGCTCGATCAACCGAGCGAGGGGACGAGTGTAAACCGTGGGAGTGCTCCTTGTCTACGCTAGAGAGTGTGGGCTGGTGAGGGAGGAAACCACAGAGGCACGGAGGACACAGAGAAGGTGAGACGGTCGATTGGATGTGCTGGAGTGGGGATTAGATACCTTCGAGGGGAACACCCAGGAAGCGAGCAAGTTCTGCGCCTTGCTGCTCAATTTGGGCTAGGGGGAGGGGTTGGCCGACGCGGGTGAGGGGGATTTCGCGCCGGTTCTTGAGCTTGAGGTACAGGGTTCGTTTCGGATTGAGGCCCTCGCGAATTTCTACCCGGATCGATTGCACATCCTCTAGGGTGCAGTCAAACTCGACCCGACGGTTTTTGCCGGGATACCCCCAGCGCACGATTTGGATTTGATTGGCCTTGCGATCGAAGCGATTATAGCCGCCCCCCACATCCCAGGCGATCGCCAGCCAGAGATAGAGGGCCAAGAGCGTCCCCGCTGCCCCGTAAAGACCCATGACCAAGCCTTGCGGTACAAATACTAGTGCCGTTGGGTCAGAAAATGGGAGAAGATTAACGTGGAGGTAACTGGAGATCCCGGACAACAGGAAACCTGTTGCACCTGCCGAGATCACCGTTGCCCAGAATAAGTTGCTGAAACGACGGGACCCCAGCACGGGCTGGTGGAGCAAGTCAGTATCTTTAGAATCTGTGGAAACAGTCTGTGCCTTCATAAACTTGACAAATCTGCAAACGAGGTTACCGAACGATATGCCCCCAGTCCAGCGGCAGGGCGTTCGCCCTTAGATTTCGTGAACTTTGTTACGGGTTAGGCACGGGTTATTCTATAGATATGTTAACTTACTTAGAAACCTCACAATTCTGGTATTGCAAGAGGATTTGACATGACCATCGCAGTGGGTCGTGCGAGTGCCAGTCGGGGATGGTTTGACGTTCTCG
>CAZHXN010000120.1:0-10030 GCA_964536415.1 uncultured bacterium | reverse complement strand
TTCAGACCGACAGAATCCCGAGCGCGCCACTGAAACACCCGTGCCCCATGGCTGGCCATAAGTTTTTCTTATGGTTCAAATTGTTAGAATCCCGATCGCGGGACTGAAACTTCCCCTATAGGGAAGACATTCGCCGGAAGTGGTGCGTTCAAATTGTTAGAATCCCGATCGCGGGACTGAAACAAAACGCCCTTCTCCCCATTTGACATCCATTTCTTGTTCAAATTGTTAGAATCCCGATCGCGGGACTGAAACTTGGCGAACTGCTCGCTCGTCCATCGATCGAGCGCGATGTTCAAATTGTTAGAATCCCGATCGCGGGACTGAAACAACCGGATCGGGGTGTTTACATCCGTACGGTACATCCGTTCAAATTGTTAGAATCCCGATCGCGGGACTGAAACCTTTCTGCAATTGCAATAGATCGATGATTGGCCTGAGTTCAAATTGTTAGAATCCCGATCGCGGGACTGAAACCCAATAGAAACGCGAACTAAGTTCACCCCATTCGTGTTCAAATTGTTAGAATCCCGATCGCGGGACTGAAACAGTCCGTCGTGTTCATTCAACTCGAGAAGGACGTCGAGTTCAAATTGTTAGAATCCCGATCGCGGGACTGAAACTCGGAATCGCTATCAAATCGGATATTGCCGGCAGGGTTCAAATTGTTAGAATCCCGATCGCGGGACTGAAACAATCCCTCCCACAGCCAGGGGAGGGATTTGCTTTTGTTCAAATTGTTAGAATCCCGATCGCGGGACTGAAACCCCAGATGGGAACACCCGGCTACTCCCCAGCAACCAGCGTTCAAATTGTTAGAATCCCGATCGCGGGACTGAAACTCGAAAATCTTGATTTCGTCCAGATCTCGATCCGCCGTTCAAATTGTTAGAATCCCGATCGCGGGACTGAAACCAATATTCCGCCATCCCCGGCGTGATGGGAGGCATCCGAAGAGGTTCAAATTGTTAGAATCCCGATCGCGGGACTGAAACAAAACTGTACAGATTGATCCTGGTTTTGACCTGACAGGGGGACAAAGGGGCTAGAACGCTTCCAGAACAAGGGTTTTAGGGAGTTGCTTCATAGAAAGATATGATCTAAAAACTGCCACTGCTGACTGAATGACGGGCTGTTCAGCCTTCGCTTATTGAGAATGAATTCAATAAAAGGATGAAAGCCAACATATCTTTCGCTGCCAGGAATACTGAAAACCCTTGCTGTATAAGCTTTTCATTCTCTTTGTCTCCCTCTCAGGTACACCAGCATGAGTGAAGCGATGCTTTATGGCGCGCTCATTCGGCTAATGACGGGGCGACTGGCTGCTTAAGTACTTAAGCTTTTGTTTACAAATCAGCTCTTATGTATAGTCTCTAATCGACCATATGCTCCGGACCAAGAACTTCCATTATTAAATATATTAATGCCCTGAATATCCAGATTTGCACACTGTCTACGAGTTTGCCGAAAAGTGATCTATGGGCAGCTAAAGTGATCTGCAACCGTTCATTGCAGTCGTTAGGAGGAAGTCAAACTGACTCGCTCGATTAACGGAACCAGTGAGCGATCCTGTTCATAGCTAAATAGATGGGGGTAACGGAGGGCTGTCTCGGCCTTTTGTAATTCGCTGCCAAGGTAGGCAGCATGGCTTGCCGCGATCGCAGGGCAATCAGTAATCATTTGGCGATAGAGGTGTTTAGCTGATTGGCCGGAATAGCATTTCACCACTTCGCCAGAACCAGGGGTCGTGTGTTCTACCACAATGATCTGTTGATCCTGGATGTTAATAATAAAACTGCCGATCGCGTCATCGTAGTGTCGCTCTCGCATGAAAGAATGATAGTACTGGGCAATCAGGCGATCAGCATTCTCCCAGCAGTCGTCATAAATATGGGCACTTTGGCTAATTGTGATGAGGGGACCCAGGGTAAGGGGCTGGCCCGATCGCATTTCTATTTGTTGATGAATATGTTGTTGTAATGCCCGCAGGCCGATCGCATTCACAGGCCAAGCACTAAACATATCATTACTGCGAAAGGTAGCAGTTAGAGATAACTCATTTTCGACAATCCGCACCCAGATATGATTCAAACAGGGAGGGCTGCTATCGGCATCATGATCCTGCACATCCCAGAGGGACATCACCGCACGGGCTGAATCGCGATCGGCTACCAGTTTACTAATCACCTGCTCAATTTGATCCACACCAAACCAGGAGCGCAATCGTTGACCGTAGGTGTATTTTACGCCTTCCCGCTGGGGGGAATCATCCAATATTTGTCCAATGTACTCCCGAATAAAGGCACGATCGCAGGGTAGATAATTGGGATCGGGAATATAAAAATCAGGCGGTTCATCGGTGACGATCGCCATCAAATCAATCAACTCCTGCCAGTGACCATCATAGGTCGTAGGGCGGATGGTACCCGTGGTTTTAATCCGGTGGATAATTTGTACCCAAGTTTCGGCAATTGTCTTCCCCTCAATGCGATGACCATAGCGGGGTCCTGGCAACACACTCGGCGTCGTTTCTAACTGGGGGAATAACATCGGCGTTCCCCACGGTGGCTGCTGGGGTTTTGCCGCCAGCATTTTGACCTGGGTAACCGCTTCGGCGATCGTCCGGGCTTCAAACCAGGTGATGACCTGTCGCAAACGGTTGAGATAATCGGCAGGAATTTCGCTGTCAATATACCCCACGATCGGCGAATTGATCACCCAACAGGATCGTCCTGTATCACTTTGGCCCGATCGAAACCCCTGCCGGAAAAAGTCGATCAGACAGGTTGACCCGCCCGCATTTTCATCCTCCTTTGTGGCATTCAAAATTACCAAATAATGCACATGGGGATTCGCCAGCAGGTTACGGATCAGCACACTGATCCCACGGGTTGGGCTATAGAGTTGGCCCACCACGGCGTACTCCTGGGGATCGAGCCGCTTGGCCACCGTCTGCTTAACCGTCCATCCGGTAATGACGGCTGTTTGGCCCGTCCCCCGGATCAGTTGGTTGGGCTTGTAGTGGGCCTGATAGGGGTGGCCAAGGTTGGTGGCAGTCATGGGCAGGGAGTCTGGGCAGGATAATGCACAGCAAGCCAGATACAGGGTGGATCAGTACTGGTAAACTCCACCCGATGGCGACAGTGGGCCGGGAGATGGAGGTAGTCACCCGGATGCAAGTCTACCGCAGAACTATCGGCATAGCTCAGCTTTGCCTGCCCTTGCAGCAAGATCACCCACTCGTCCTGTTCCTGGTCGTCCCATTCCCCCGTAGGCGTCGTTTGGCCACTGGAGACAATGCGCTCGATTTTGATGCTCCCAGCCGCAATCAGGGTTTCAAACTGCTCTTGGGGGGGCAGACGATCGGGCAAATCAAACAGGTTGGGCAACTTGGGCAGAGTCAACATTCGTGTTATTCACTGTCTCGGTTTTGACGGTTGCGTCTTGAGTGCTTCGTGGGCACGATCGCGGGTCTATTCGGGGGGCTACCAGAGGAATCCAGGTAGCGATCCCAATTGCGATACAATAGGTCGCGACCTTGCCTGTGGCACCCCATGATTACGATCGCCCTCCCTAAAGGCGCACTCCTGAAGGATAGCATTCGCCTCTTGAAAAGTATTGGCCTTGATTTCAGCGCCTTTCTGGATGATACGAACCGCCAACTGCAACTGGTTGATCCCACCCAAACCGCGAAGGGGTTATTGGTACGTGCCCAGGATGTGCCGGTCTATGTGGAGTATGGCCAAGCCCAGTTGGGGATCGTTGGCTACGATGTGCTGCGGGAAAAAAGCCCCAAGGTAGCCCATCTGGTCGATTTAGGGTTTGGTACCTGCCGTATGTCGGTGGCGGTGAAGGCGACCAGCCCCTATCGATCGGCACTCGCGTTACCCGATAATTGCCGAGTCGCGTCCAAATATGCCCGATGCGCCAGGGAGTATTTCCAGTCCCTCGATCTGGCGGTGGAGATTATTCCCCTCTATGGCTCAGTGGAATTGGGACCGATTACGGGTATGTCCGAGGCGATCGTCGATTTAGTATCCACGGGTCGCACGCTTCAGGAAAATGGCCTCACGGAAATTGAAGTCCTGTTCACCAGCACCGCCCGTCTGATTGCCCATCCCCTAAGCTACCGTCTGAATGTCTACGGGATGCAGACTCAGATTGACATGCTGAGACACAGTGAACATAAAGTTGCGCAAGGTTGGTAGTAACGACTTTAGTCGTTGCAGACTAAAGCCTGTCCTACAAACCTTACCGATCATGATCGATCATGATGGGCGGCACCAGTAGCCCCAACTACGAGGGCAGGAGCGGGAGGATGAGTTGCCGGAGGATACCAATGAGCGATCCTAGCAACAAAACCATTGAACTCAAGGACGCGATCGCAAAACCCGGTGCCCGCTTTTCAGTCGCCTGGTAATAGCCGATCGCGTAAATAATGCGACCCACTACCCATACGGCCCCCAAGCCCGCTCCCCAACGCGGGTCCACATAGAGGCAAAACAACCACAGGGCTGGCAGGAAAAAAACGATTTGCTCCAGCGTATTCTGGTGTACCCGCACCACCCGTTCAAAATCCGGATCACCCGTCATTTGGGGTGGGGGTACCTTGTACTTAAAGCGGGCACGGCCCACATTAATCGTGACGGCAAAATACATGAGCAGCGCTAGTCCCGTCACGAGGGCCGGCCAAAGTAACCCCGTAGATGACATCAACTTCAAACCTCCCTAGCCTTCTCCCAAATTCAGGACCTTAGCGACCGTTTGCACATCCTTATCGCCCCGCCCAGAACAGTTGATCACAATGCGAGGGCTACCGGTTAGCTGGGGGCAGAGATATTCTAAGTAAGCGATCGCGTGGGACGTTTCCAAGGCAGGAATAATCCCCTCCAGCCGCGAGAGGCGTTGAAATCCCGCCAGGGCTTCCTGATCCGTAATGCTGTAATACTCCGCCCGCGCCGTTTCCTTAAGATAGCTATGCTCTGGGCCAACGCCGGGATAATCCAAACCCGCGCTAATCGAGTGGGCCTCCAGAACCTGTCCTTCCTCATCCTGGAGCAGATAACTCATCGCCCCATGTAACACCCCCACCTGCCCCTGGGTCAGCGTCGCAGCATGTTTGGTCGTATTCACCCCCTCACCCGCTGCTTCCACGCCAATCAGGCGTACACTCGGTTCGGCCACAAACTCATGGAACAGGCCCATTGCATTGGACCCTCCCCCCACACAGGCCAGCAAAATATCCGGTAGCCCGCCCCATTGTTCCTGACCCTGGGCACGGGTTTCCTGACCAATAATGGCTTGAAAGTCCCGCACGAGCATGGGATAGGGATGGGGACCCGCAACGGAACCCAGGATGTAGTGGGTGGTTTCCACGTTGGTTACCCAATCCCGAATGGCTTCCGAGGTCGCATCCTTCAGCGTCCCCGTTCCCGCTGCGACCGGGCGAACCTCGGCCCCCAAGAGGCGCATCCGGAAGACATTGAGGGCCTGCCGTTCCATGTCCTGAATCCCCATGTAGATGACGCAGGTTAAACCAAAGCGGGCACATACCGTCGCCGTGGCTACCCCATGTTGGCCCGCGCCCGTTTCTGCAATAATTCGCTGCTTGCCCATGCGTTGTGCCAGTAGTACCTGACCGAGGGCGTTATTAATCTTGTGGGCACCCGTATGGTTGAGATCCTCCCGTTTCAGGAAAATCTGGGGACCGCTGCCATCGGGACGGGCGTAGTGGGCGCTCAGGCGCTCGGCAAAGTAGAGGGGGGTAGGCCGACCGACGTAATCCCGTAAGAGGGCACGGAGTTCCTGTTGAAAGTCAGGGTCCTGTCGGTACTGTTGATAAGCCGCTTCCAACTCGGTCAGGGCTGGCATTAGGGTTTCGGGCACATATTTGCCACCAAAACGGCCAAAGCGGCCTAGGGCGTCTGG
Source organism: uncultured bacterium (assembly GCA_964536415.1). GTDB lineage: Bacteria > Cyanobacteriota > Cyanobacteriia > B231 > B231 > Trichothermofontia. Next base: position 4,102 of record CAZHXN010000120.1, on the reverse strand, counting down.
GACAGCCGTGGGGGTTGGGCTGGGTTCGCGGAGCGTCTCTGTAGGAGAATTGATGAGGGGAGCTTGGGTCACAGGTACCTTTCGAGAAAAATCACAGTTCCCATCTTAACCCGCAACCCTAACTCACATCTCAGCGTCCGCTGAGTCTGCTGAACAGGAGACTTGCACACTGGCGCGAGCGGCCCCTTAATCACCCGATCGCGGCCACCGTTATCATTTGAGCACCAATGGGGCATCCTGGAGTCAGGCAATCGCGGTCAATGGCAATCACTGAATTACGTCGATTTACCCAACGATTTACCCAATATTCACTGGCAGATATGCAGATATGCGCTTGGAGGTGTGTTATGAAAACGATGTCTGGTAAGCTAGTCACCCTGGGTATCCTCCTATTTCTAATTTTTGTTGCTATTGGGGATGTCTTGCCGCCCCCGCTGCGTCAGGCGAGTCTGAACACGCGGGCAACCTTGAATGCGTGGATGGTGAATCTTATTCCCAATTGGGAACCGAAAACGAAACCCTACCAACGCACGGAAGAGGCCCTGAAGGAGGAGGAGCAGCGGGCAAGACAGGATGGGAATTAGCGTCAGACGGCTGAGGCAAACGGATGTTATTACCCACGAGGGCATCGTTGTCAGTCACACAATGGTCTTGCGGCAACGCGATTGAAGGGAGAATTGCGCCAACTAGAGGGATAACAGGATCTGAAGGTGCGACTCCCACTGTTGCCATAGGAAGCGGGGGGGCGATAGGGATAGGTATTGAGATCCGGTTGGTAGAAGCCACGATCGCGGCGACTGGGGAAAGTGAGATCGTGATCGAACCCTGCGTCATCACGATAAACCCCATCACGGGTAATGATCCGAATCCCCTGTCTACTGGCAGGCCCTTCCTGATAGATAATAATGGTTTCCGCCTCTGGGGCTACGATCACGGTCTCAGACCACCCCAGGCTTGATCGCGTCGCGTCTCCATAGGAGAATCGGCCCCCTGCGTCAGTCTGCCCCAACGGTTGCGGGTAGACAGGGGTAGGATATTGCCGAACCCACGATCGCGGGTAAGGGTTACCAATCTGGAGATAAATACCCCGCTGCGGAGCCTCCAAAGCCAGATAGGGGTCGGGTTGACCCGCTCGTGCAACGTCAGCCACTAGGGGAATTATCGCGGTCGCAAGCGCTGTTACAACGTTCAACACGGTTTTCATCGCGACGAACTCCTGAAGTTTGCTTTACACCGAGATGTCTATTCCACAATAAGCTGGGCAGCGCGATTAAAGCATTGGTGATAAATGCCCCAGGTTACCAACAGTCAGTAAATTGGCAAAGGCCAGCATGAACATGATCAACATTTGGTAAAGGGAGGCCGTAAAGGGATTAATGCCACTCAGGAGTTGTCCCGTGATAATCCCCGGTAAGGTGACCATACCCACCACCATCATGGCATTGATAATCGGGATCAGACCGGCTTTGATGGCGTCGCGGCGATAGGCTGCGATCGCCTGTTCGGGCGTTGCGCCTAAACTCAGGTGGGTTTCAATTTCCAGGCGGCTGTTTTTGACCGTACTCAGTAAGCGTTCGCCTGCGATCGCGCTGCTGTTCATTGCATTGCCCAAGACAATCCCAGCCAGCGGCACCCAGTATTGCGGTTCATACCAACTAGGGGGACGAATCACCAGCAGGGTTGTATAGCCCAGGGTCAGCACCGTACTCACCAGGATGGATCCCCAGACTAACGGTAATAGACCGGGCAAGCGTTTACTGATGCGGTTACGGGCGACGATCGCGGCGATCGTCAACATCACGAGCGTCACACCTAATACCGCCCAGGGAGATTCCAGACTGAACACGATCGCCAACACATAACCGACCACCAGGAGTTGCAGCGTCGTGCGGGCCGTTGCCATCGCAAGACTGCCTGCCAGGTCCAACTGTTGCCATGCCGATAGACCGATCGTGATCGCCATGAGGCCAGCGGCCCAGAGTAAATCGCCCAGACTGAGATCAATGATAGTTTCCACGGGTTTTCGGGCAGTAGAGACAGACATCGCCCACCCTAGCATGGGAGACCAGCAGACATCATGACTTTCTTTTTCGGGCAAAATTTGGTTCTATGATGGTCAGGCTTACCAAGCTATTTGGGTGCGTGGTGCGTGGTACGTGGCAGATAGGGGAGCTTCCCCATCTTCTGATTCCCTCTCCCCTATTCCCTACCCCCTAAGCGTCTCCTGTGCTGTTATGTTGGGACTTTCTGTTTGTGAACACTATCCCCCCCCTCGATCTGGTTGGACAGTATCAACAAATTGGTGATGAGATCACCGAGGCTGTGGCGGCGGTCCTCGCTTCGGGAGCCTATATTGGTGGTCCCGTAGTCGAAACCTTTGAGCAGCAATTTGCCAACTATGTGGGGGTGAGCGAGTGTGTAGCCTGTAATTCCGGCACAGATGCGCTCTTCCTGGCCCTGCGTGCCCTGGGAATTGGTCCAGGGGATGAGGTGATTACCACCCCTTTTACGTTCATTGCGACGGCTGAGGTGATTCAAGGGGTGGGAGCCACTCCCGTTTTTGTGGATGCAGAGGCCCATACCTATAACCTGGATTTAGATCAGGTCGAGTCGGCGATCGGGCCACGGACCAGGGCTATCATTCCCGTCCATCTATTTGGCCAGCCTGTGGATATGACCCGTCTAAGCGCGATCGCGGCTCAACACCAGCTTGCGATCGTGGAAGACTGCGCCCAGGCAACCGGCGCGACCTGGGCCGATCGTCCGGTCGGTAGTTGGGGGATCATGGGTTGTTTTAGTTTCTATCCCACCAAGAATCTGGGGGCTTGCGGCGACGGGGGAGCCATCACAACCCATGATCCAGCGATCGCGGCTAAACTGCGTATGCTGCGGAATCACGGTCAAAGCCAACGCTACCTCTATGAAATGGGGGGCGTGAATAGTCGGCTGGATGCGATCCAGGCAGCGATTCTCACGATTAAGCTCCGGTATCTCGACCAGTGGAATACTCAACGCCAAGCTGCCGCCGATCGCTACACCCGTCTGCTTCAATCCCTACCCGGCCTCCTTCCCCCCCAAACCCTAACGGGCGGCAAAAGTGTTTGGAACCAATACACCCTGCGGGTCACGGATAGCCAGGGAGACGCAGGACAGACTAACCGTCGAGACGCGCTCCGACACTACTTACAAACGTACGGTATCGGTTCAATGGTCTACTATCCGATTCCCCTGCACCTGCAACCCGTCTATGCCCACCTCGGTTACCAACGGGGTCAACTGCCGGTATCCGAACAATTGGCCACTGAAGTTCTCTCCCTCCCCCTCTTCCCCGAACTAACGGAAGCCCAACAAACCCAGATTGTCTATGTATTGAAAGATTACTGCGGCGGTTAACGTGGATAAACCGGTGTTATAGCCTTTACCTAATTGACTCAGTACACAGTTAAGGTTTAGACCTTGATCCGACCGGCCATCCCAGTTGGACAACCGGCAGCCCTCATCCCCCAACCCCCCTACCCCCCCGTTTGCGGGGGGATGGGGGGCTGGAGAGCCGGATTGACAAGTCCCTCTCCCGTTCTGGGAGAGGGATTTAGGGTGAGGGTTGCACCAGCGGGATGCCCCCAGCCTACCCACATAAAACTGTACTTGATGATTGAGGGAGGGGCTGTATGCCACTAAGTCAGTGTTAGGGCATAACCACAAACCTACCTCATGCTCACAAAAAAGCGCCCCCAAGGGGGCGCTGTTCAAACTATGAGCAACTCGTAGCGAGTTAGAGCTTGATTAGACTTGATTAGCCGTTGATGCTAGGAGCAGTCAGGGCAACCGGCGCCGACTCAGCACTGGCCAAATCGAGGGGGAAGTTGTGAGCATTGCGCTCGTGCATCACCTCGAAGCCCAGGTTAGCGCGGTTGAGCACATCAGCCCAGGTGTTGATCACGCGGCCTTCAGAATCCAGCACGCTTTGGTTGAAGTTGAACCCGTTCAGGTTGAACGCCATCGTGCTGATACCCAGAGCGGTGAACCAGATACCCACTACCGGCCAGAGAGCCAGGAAGAAGTGCAAGGAACGGCTGTTGTTGAAGCTGGCGTATTGGAAGAT
>CAZHXN010000119.1:8634-10037 GCA_964536415.1 uncultured bacterium | reverse complement strand
TTCTGTCCTTAAGAGACTTGGGAAATGCTGTGATTCGGCTCTGATTCGGATTGCCTGGACCAGGCACTGTGACTAAAGTCACACGGCTCTTGGGTATAGATCACTTATGAGATCTTCATTAAAATTACAAAATAAAAGCCTAAAACAACGAATATTATGAACACTGAAACCTACTCTTCTCCGTAGAAACCATGAATGGCCTCTACCCAGAACTCTTACCGATCCTCCAAGAGGAGTTAGCGTTACCCGAACTGGCGATTAATGCCGCAGCTGACTATGCCTACTGCTATGGGAAGTTTCTACCCCTGGTTCTGTGGGAACGTGGGTTGTTAACTTTACCCCAGCTAGAAGCAATTTTACTGCATATTTTTACCTAAACTATATTTTTATAAGTTTTTATAAATTAGAATATATCTTTTTATGAATTTTGAATAAATTTATTATATTAAATTTTGCCAAGACACTGGCATCGGGTACTGTTGACCGGTACAAATGCAAACTCACAGTGTCCAGGGATTGCCATCCCCCCCAAAGCCCCATTAATCCAAATTTCTCGCAAGATTTCTCTGAAGAACCAAGACAAAAAACAGCCCCTGGAATAGGAGGCTGTTAAAATTTGATTCACTGAGTTTAGGCAAAGGAGATCTGTCTCATCTCTGGGCTGCCATCGCCGGTGTTACCCGATCGCTCCAGGCCGACTAACGATCACTCCCAACTCTCCAAAACCGTTGAACTCTTGGCCAGCAGTGCTCGTTCGGCCTAACTGGGTAACCAACTCACGGCCAGCATCCACCGCTGGGGCATCGAAGGTGATCGTCCCATTCAGAGAAGACTTCGCTGGCGAGAAACTGGGCACCACCAAATCCTTGTTTTGCTTGGTCAGGGTGTTGTACAAGCGCTGGGTGTTGGGATAGTTGGCTGCCGGGAAGGTGAGGAAACGGTTATAGGGCACCGTATCTTCCCCAAAGGCATCCACATATTCGACGCTGTTGATCATGGCGCTGATGAAAGCACGAATCCCTTGGGACGCCAGGATCTGGTTGTACTTGCGGATTTCGGCTTGATCCAGCGGTGCTCGGCCCAGGAAGTGCTTGGTCCCCAGTTCGATCACCTTGGTGTTCGGGTAGGGCGTGTAGAACTCCTTGATGTACAGGCTGGATTTACCCAAACCTTCGATAAACTCCTTAACCGTGATCTCGCCGTTGCTGAGTTTGGTTTCCAGCACCGAGAACTCGTTCTTGATGATGTACGGGGCGATATCCCGCTCGAAGATCTGCCGATAGGCGGCACCAATGACGGCGTTAACCGCAGGCTTGTCGGAGCGATCGATCAACTTGAAGATCTTGGTTTGCTCCCGTTTCTTCGTGACCCCTTGCAGCGATCGGAATTCAATATCCGGCAGC
>CAZHXN010000119.1:8398-8624 GCA_964536415.1 uncultured bacterium | reverse complement strand
GTGCGTTCAGTCGTCACCGCACCCAACTCCACAAAGCGCGGTGTGGTTTCCGGTTCGACCTTGGTGCCACGATCGGGCGTGATCGCTGCTGGCCGCAGACTACGCAGGGCCAAACCACCGGGCGTTAAGTAGCGCTCGTAGGGAACGGTGTCTTCCCCAAAGGCTTCGCTGTACTCCATCGTATCGATGATCGCATCCACGAGGGCATAGAACCCCTTCTTAGCCG
>CAZHXN010000119.1:0-8332 GCA_964536415.1 uncultured bacterium | reverse complement strand
GATCGCCTTGACCACGTACAGCGGTGCCCAGTAGAGGCTACGGAACAGGTCCGACTTAGCCAACTGGCGCACAAACTCGCGCACCGTAATCTCGCCGTTCTCCAGCTTGATCTCCGCTACCTTGAGCCGCTGGCCTTCGTAAACATCGCGACCGATAACTTGCAGGTAGATGGCCCGGATCACCGCCTGGGTGGAGCTTTCCCCAAACTTGACGTTGGCGTTTTTGTCGTACTTCTTACCCTTAAAGGCGGGCAGTTGATCCAGTTTGAACACCTTGGCCCCCAGGGAACCGGGCGCGACGCCACGGGCACCGGGATTGCTCAGTTGGTTATTGATCCCCGGTCCCCGGTGAATCAGAATCCGACGGGCATCCTTGCCAAAGGGGGCAGGGCTGGCGCTGAGATCACGGGTTTCTTTCGGGAAAATCGCCCCAAACTGGATTTCCAGGGGATCATTGCCCGAACCATAGGGATGCTGATCCGCAAAGGGACGCTGGTAACGGGCAAAGGTGGTCAGGAATTGGGGAATCTTGCGGAAGGGCGCACTGTAGCGGAATAGATCCTGTTGCGGCCCCCAGTTACGACATTCCTGAGCTTCCTGACCCAGGCCGCGCAGGTAGGGGACGGTCTCTTCCCCAAAGTAGTCGGCATATTCCTGGGAGTCGATCAGGGCATCTACCAGGGCCGCATGACCGCCACTGGAGACAATCGCGAAGTATTTCTGCACTTCCTCCCGCGAACTCGGTCCCCGTCCTAGGAAGTGCCGGAAGGCCAATTCCAGCGCCCGCGAGTTGATGTACGGCTCATAGAAGTTCTTGCGGTACAACGGCGACTTGCCGAGGCGACGGATGAATTCCTTCATCGAAATATCGCCATTCTTGACCTTGGATTCCAGGTCAGACAGTCCCAGGGAATAGGCACGCGTGATATCGCGCTCGAACACTTGGCGATAAGCCGCTTTGACGACAGCATTCTTTTCCGACGCCGACAGGCCCGGTTTCATCACAAACTTGGGCCGTCGTTCTGAGGCCAAGTAGTAGATCTGGGGCAGTTCCAACCCTTGCAGATCGGGGGAGGGCCGCTGGCGCAGCTTATTGGAAGGCGTTTGGGCGATAAATTCGCTCAGCAGCACATCGAAGTATTGGGCCACGATCGCACCCCCGTCGGGGTCCTTACGGAAATAGCTGAGGGCAGCCACCCGCATTTCCCGCAGGGCTGCTGTCGTCGCTTCACCGGAGCAGGCATTTTCGATAATCTCACGCAACCCCCGCACGTTCACCGTGATGATGTTGGGATCACCCGCCACGATCGCATAGGTGATATAGCGCAAAAACCAGCTCAGGTCCCGCAGAGACTTCTGCATATTGCTGGCCCCATAGCGGGAGATATTGATCAGTCGGAACCCCACACTGGGACCCCCACCAACCGAACCCCCTGTGGCGCTAAACAGGGAACGAACCCCTTCCAAAAAGCCACCCTGGCTTTCCACATAGGTGGCCGTCCCTAATTTCATCGCTTCCTGCATCCCCACTGTGGCTTGCGGGACGCTGACAGTCGCGGGTTCTAGGGGTTGGGGCTTCTCCAGGAAGGCGAGGGGGGAGCCACCCGTGAAAATGCGGTTTGCCGCCCGCGATACGATCGTTTCCGCATTGCGGGTAAGCACCTCAGCGATCGCGAGCCGCTGGGTACCAGAGTTAAAGAAGGTGACCAGTTCGTTGAGTTCACCGATCTCTAGGAAACGGTCCTGTTGCTCAGCCTGACTGATGGTTGAGACGGGGACGGTTTGGTAAAGCTGTGGACGGGCGATCGAGCTACCACCACTTGCCGTGACACTCATGTGATTTCAAAAGCTCCCTTATCGATTACAGCTGCATCAGAATCTGAACCAAAGTGCCTGATCAAGACGCTCTTTGTCAGTTTTCCTAAACAGGTAGGAAATTTAAGAAAGTTTACTAGGATGACGCCTGAAAATGAGACAACTCAATTCAATAGATTAAAAGGTTTTGGGTAGTTCCTTCTAAATATTAAGAACTATGTAGATTTCTCTATAGGGTGTCGTCAGGAGCGGGAGTGCCTGGAGAACTACGATAACGGCCAGAATAGCTGAAAAACGGATGTCATAGCGCGTAGAGACCCGCCGATGATTGCCCCAGCCTCAGATTGATGAACACAAAGAAATGTAAAGATATTGACGCTGGATAGTTGGTATGCTGCCCCAATACCCTGCCTAGCCTGCCACCTAGGCATCGGGTTTGGTGGCTTCCAGGTCCCGCTCCCACAGTCGATTCAGAGGATAGTAAACGACGGGTGCCCACAGACTACTCAGGATGGCTGAACTCAAGGCTACCCGTTGGTGATGGGTCCAAATTTCACCCAGGGTATAGTAGCTGTGTTCGAGTTCCTGGTTCGTGGCTGCCTGGGGGATCGAGAGGGGGGGTAAGAGTCCTTCGCTGATCCAATCGGGCTGGGTGGGCAAAAGGTGGTGTAGGCAGAATTGCAAGGCGACAACGGTTTCAGCAATCACCGCCATACCAAAGACAATCAGGGCGACGGAAATAAAGTCCTCCTGGATGTATTTTTGCTTCTGCAATCGGGCCGTGAGGACACCCACCATGACTAAACTCAGCACATGGGTGGGGTTGGGACTGCTTAAGCCATCCTGAATCAGGCCCAGGACAAGGCCCGCGAGGGCACCCTGCCAGATCGATCGCTTTACACTCCAGGCCACCACCCAAATCAGGGGCCAGTTAGGCCCCACCCCCGCCAAGCTCATGCCAGGAAGGCGAACAAACAGGAGAATACAGCACAAAATGGCTGATCCCCCAGTCAGTAACCTACTCAGGATTAACTGGGTGCGGGGATGCCAATACCAGGAAGGGATCTGCACAGCGCTGGACTTTAGCATTCAGGACAAGGGGTGAAGGCAGAAGGGAGGGGGAATTGCCGGTTTGGCGGTCAAGATTGGAGCCGGGAGACGGGGGCAGGTGTTCCCCCTGGCGGGCAAGGCTAGCCAGGAGACTCGCCTAAGGGGTAATCGGGTCAGGGAGGGGCGGGGGATTGCCCGTCGTGTTGGGATCATCGGAACGATGGGCCGGTTCGCTAGATGCGGGGAGTTCTAAGGCTGTGTCTGGTTTGTCGTTCGGGTACAGGATCGCCCATTCCAGATTTTGGATCGGAGCCGAAAGTTTGACGATCGCGACGGGGACAGGACTCCGGCTGAGATCAACCGACTCAATTTGCCCGATCGGCAACCCAGCCGGATACAACTGGCTAAAGGCCGAGGTCGCCACCATGTCCCCCGGTTTCACATCGGGCACTTTATCAAAAAATTCAATCACGGCGCGATCGCTATCTTGCCCGCGCATAAACCCCATCGCCCGACTGCGGCTAATGGTGACACCGACACGACTGGTGGGATCACTGATCAGGAGCACACGACTCGTATTGGGGGTAATACCAACAACCCGACCGACTAACCCCCCAATTCCCAGGACAACGTCACCTTCGCGAACCTGCTGGTTACTCCCCCGCCCCAGGGTGATGTGGTGCCACCAATCATCAGCACTGCGACCAATGACGGGGGCGGTAATGCCCGGTTGGGGTTGCTTCGCACCGTAGTCGATCAGCGTGCGCAGTTTTTGGTTTTGCTGCTCCAGTTCCACCAGCCTTGCAACTCCAGGATGCGGGCATTTACCAACGTTTCTGGCGAAACCGGGGACGTGTGAAAAGGCCGACTAATCCAGCTATACAGTTCTAATAGCACTGCTCCCTGGGTTTGCCGCAAATACCAGCCGCTACCCAGAACAACAATAATGAGGACACATTGCACCCCATACCGTTCCCACCAGCGGCGAAAGCTATACATCATCATGGTCCGTGCGTCCTCTGCAATGCGGGGTTATCCAACTGCTCATCCGCCCAAGTGGCCCATGCCCTCAGTTTTACCCAAGCACCTAGCTTTAAGGACAGCAGCATTAACAGCCAGAGGGACTAACGCGAACGGCCACTGAAGACGCGCTCTAGTTGCTTGAAGTTTTCCAAGACCCGCCCGGTCCCCAACACCACGCAACTGAGGGGATCGGCAGCCACATGGGTAACAATTCCGGTCTCGTGGCTGATCAGGGTGTCTAGGCCCTTGAGCAGGGCACCCCCACCGGCTAGCATGATGCCGCGATCGATAATATCCGCCGCGAGTTCGGGGGGCGTCCGTTCCAGGGTCCGTTTGACAGCTTCGATAATGACCGAAAGGGGTTCCGACATGCTTTCGCGGATTTCCGGTCCCTTGATGGTCACCGTGCGTGGCAGGCCAGACAGCAGGTGCAGACCCCGCACTTCCATCGTCGCCCCATCCGTGTCGGCGGTGGGATAAGCCGAGCCAATCTGAATCTTGATTTCTTCTGAGGTGCGTTCCCCAACTACCAGGTTGTGGACCTTCTTCATGTATTGGGTGATGGCTTCGCTCAGTTCATCGCCCGCCACCCGCACGGACTCGCTGAGCACAATCCCTTGGAGGCTGAGGACCGCCACTTCCGTGGTCCCACCCCCAATATCAATAATCATGTTCCCCGTGGGTTCAGCCACGGGTAGGCCCGCTCCGATCGCTGCCGCTACGGGTTCATCGATCAAATACACATCCCGTGCCCCCGCTTGAGCCGCCGCTTCCATCACGGCCCGCCGTTCAACACCGGTAACGCCACTGGGAATGCCAATGACAATGCGGGGGGAAACCAGGGTGCGCCCTTCGTGCACGCGGCGAATAAAGTGCTTGAGCATTAGCTCTGCTGTGTCGAAGTCAGCGATAACGCCATCCCGCAGGGGACGCAGGGCGGTGATATTACCCGGTGTCCGACCGAGCATTTTCTTAGCGTCTTCCCCAACAGCCAGGGGGACTTTCGTCTCCTGATCGATCGCAACGACGGATGGCTCTTGCAGGACAATACCTTTACCAGACACGTAGACGAGGGTATTGGCAGTACCCAGGTCAATGCCCATATCCCGTGACAGTGAAAAACGGCTGAAGAAACCCACCAGTGTCTATGCCCCCAAGCTATAGATGTACGTTCGGACAGTCCCAACACGAAGACAATCAAGGAGAATTTTATAATGTTTTCCACTGGGAGTCTAGTCAGAAAGACTTATTGACTTTTTGGGATGAGTGGTGCTTAAGCTAATCTCATCCCATTCCCGTGGCCGATCCCATCTTGCCAGTTTACAGTGGATGATTCCACTGCTGAGCTTGCCAGTCAGGATAATTTTAAAGTTTGGGGATGCGCGACGGTTGGTTGATGAAACGCTAATGGCATTGGATGGGTAAGACTTAGGGGAGTGCTAACCCCACACGGGATTTTAGCGTCTAGCCAAGCCACTGTTGATATTGTACATTTGTACTGTAGCCTCTTATCGAGAACCATGAGTTTAAATTCTGTGACGTTGGTTGGTCGGGCGGGTCGAGACCCAGATATGAAGTACTTTGAGTCGGGAAATGTCGTGTGCGAGTTAGTCCTTGCGGTCGATCGTCGCAGTCGAAACAGTGATGAGCCAGATTGGTTCAGTTTAAAAATCTGGGGTAAAACGGCTGAAATTGCTGCTAACTATGTCCGAAAGGGAAGTCTAATCGGGGTAACCGGATCGCTAAAGTTTGAATACTGGCAGGATCGTGCTACGGGTGCAAATCGCTCCAAGCCGGTAATTATGGTCGAGCGCATGGAGCTATTAGGATCTAAGCGAGATAGCGAAGCGGGTTCGATGCCCAACTATGGCCATGATGAGTTTTGAAGGCTAGTCAGTGAGTCTAGGGATTGTAGGCGATTCCAGGCGATGCTAAGGGCTTCCCAACGATGCTTGACAATCCACGCCACATCGGGAGAGCGATCGGCCCCATTCGGCAGTTTGAAACAGGTAGAAGAGTCAAACGTATAGCCTAACTGGGTTTGGCGATTCCAGATCCCGATGTCGATCGTTAGATCCGCATTGCGACGACCGGTTTCCCCCCCGTAGGAGACAGAATGATCAGTTTTCCTTGGGCAGAGCGTTCAAGTTTAACATCAGGATTTACCTGACAAAGCTGGTAAAAAGTTTCATCGGTAAGGGTTGCCAGGGGATCGAGAGTAATGCCAAAGGCGGTCATCGCAAAACTGCTCGCGTAATAATGCTTCAAGGTCGTTAGATCACTGGCGGCAAAATCCTGGGCCTGGAGTTGGGCAACCGTGATTTCTACCCACAGGGCAAAGTCGCGATCGTATAGGTTTGCGGTTCGCTAGCTTTCATCAACGCTCCCTCTCGTCCCTAGTCCGTTGGTTAACCGACACCTCTTTTCCCCTCATCCCTAAATCCCTTCTCCTACAAGGGGCAAAGGGACTTTAACCCAGAACCTTGGCTCGTGAGCCCCTCTCCCGCTCTGGGAGAGGAGTGGGGGTGAGGGCAGTCCGAATTTTGTCAGTTAATCAGGGGGGATACCCCCATCCTACCCAGGTAAAGCTGTACTTTATGATTGAGGTAAAGCCTGTAGATCACAGATATCACGCGATCATTGACTTAACCTTCGCCATGATGCCCACGGGGTCAAGGCCCTGGTAGGGATACTGTTCCCAGAGGCCCCCGCAACCTTCCTCATGGGTACCTAAATAGGCAAACTTCGGCGTAAACCCCCGCTCCAACAACCAAGAGCCGAAGCGACTCCCCAGGCCCGTTTTCCGGTTAAACGCTTCCACCACTAGGACAAAGGGAGCCTTGCCAATCTTGGCCATCATATCCTCATCAACCACGTTGAGGGTCGGTTTATTGATCAGCCCGACATCAATCCCCTCCTGCTTCAGGCGCTCCACCGCATCCAGGGCACGGTACAGGGCATCGCCAAAGCTGACGATATAACCGGCGGTCCCTTCGCGAATCACCTCATCTTTGCCGGGGGCAAACAGGTAGTCGCCACCGAACATTTCCTGGCCCTCGGTATCCAGGATCATGGGCACCTTCGATCGCGTCGAGAAGACAAAGCGCAGGCCCGGTTGGTGGAAAATCGTTTCAAGACAAGCTGCCATCTGGCGCGGATCGGCGGGGAAATAGAGCCGGGTTTCGTAGCCATCATCCAGGCCATTGTCGGCGAAGAAATTATTCAGGCCAAAGTGGCAGGTGTTGTCGGCCATGTCGTCAATCCCGGCGTGGGAGAAGTGGCACAGCACGTTGGAGTTGTTCAGCCGTGCCATTGTGATTTCGGAAATGATCATCTCCAGGAAGGCGCTGAAGGTGGCAAAAATTCCCTGCCGGTCCTCCTCCATGCCAAAGCCTGCCGCCGCTGAGAAGTTGCCGCGCTCCATAATGCCGCCGCTGACAAAAATTTCCGGGAATGCCTTGCGGATTTGCGCTAACCCACAGGACCCCTCCAGGTCACTATCAACGCACAGCACTTTTTGCTTGCGATCTGCCTCGCTCATGCGGCCCAGGATCGAGACCACCACATCGCCAAAGACATTGCGGTTAGCCCCGGTTTCGCTGCTTGACCCCAGGAAGGTGTAGGTATTTTGCGGCTTTTCAATGCTCTTGAGGTATTCCACCGCTGCCGTGCGACCCCGCGCCTCCAGGTATTGCAGCGCCAATTTCACCGAAATCACATCATGGCCATGATTTGAGCCTTCCAGCCCCTCAATTCCCACTGCCATTGGCCGTTTGTTAATGACGGCGATCGGTCCCGGTGTGTTAATCGCTTGGCAAATACGGCTGTAGAGACCCTCCAGATCTTCCCCATCACCTTCCAAGACCGTTAACCCGTGACCCGATAGCGTTTTTGCCAGATTGAAACCGGGGAGGTAGTGGGAGGGATTGCCCGCGATCGTGACATCGTTGTCATCAATCAGTAGCTTCACATTAATATTCTTGGCCACGGCCATCCGGGCGGCTTCCGCGTCATTGCCCTCCTGTTGCGAACCATCCGATCCCAGGCAGAACACCGCCTTATCGGGATGGGCTAGGGCCACGCCATTCACATAGGGCCACATGTGCCCCAAGCGACCGGAGCTAAACTTCACCCCTGGGGTTAAGCCTAATTCCGGGTGACCGGGGAGGGTGGAGTGGGCTTCGCGATAGCGCATGAGTTGCTCCGCCGGTAAGTCATGGTTCAACGCAGCCCACAGGTATTGGGTGGCGACCCGGTGGCCCGCTTCATCGAAAAAGATGGGCACAAACCGGTCTGGTGCGCCCCGGAAAAAGGCATCCAGGATTACTACTTCCGGCACCGTATCGTAGGGACCGCCCGTATGCCCGCCGACACCCTTAGCAGCCCCGGTGGCCGTGAAAAAGACGATCGCATCCCGACAGAGTTGGATATTGGCTTGAAGCGC
>CAZHXN010000118.1:8729-10105 GCA_964536415.1 uncultured bacterium | reverse complement strand
TAACCCCCCGTTTGCGGGGGGATGGGGGGAAGGGGAGCCAGATTTTCAAGTCCCTCTCCCAGAGCGGGAGCGGGATTTAGGATGAGGGCTGCTTCCTACCCCGGTAAAACTGTACTTTATGATTGAGGTAAAGGCTGTATCGCCAGGGCATCGGCATCCTTAATAATTACTCAATATCACTCTCTAGCTGTTGAGCGCATGGATTAGTGGGCAAGCAATTCGACGGGAAGACGCTTGAAGGCAAGCCGCTCATTTTCAACATCGACAAAGATCGTGTCACCGTCGTTAAAGTCACCCCGGAGGATACCCTTAGCGATTGGGGTTTCCAATTCCCGTTGGATCGCCCGTTTCAGCGGACGGGCACCATAGACCGGATCGTAGCCCACCTCGGCGAGGAAATCGAGGGCCGCTTCCGATAGGCGCAGGGTCATCTTGCGATCGCTAAGCCGCTGCTCCAGACTGCCAACTTGCAACCTGACGATATCTTGCAACTGCGACTGTTGCAGGCTGTGGAAGATGATAAATTCATCCACCCGGTTGAGGAACTCCGGTCGGAAGCTCGACCGCATGGCTTCCATCACCCGCGATCGCATTTCGTCATAGCGGCTATCATCCCCGGCGACATCGAGAATAAATTGCGACCCGATGTTGCTGGTCATAATAATGATGGTGTTCTTGAAGTCCACCGTGCGGCCTTGGGAATCGGTGACACGGCCATCATCCAGAATTTGCAGCATGATATTGAACACATCCGGGTGGGCCTTTTCGATTTCATCGAACAGGATCACGGCGTAGGGACGACGACGGATCGCCTCCGTCAGTTGCCCGCCTTCGTCATAGCCGATGTAGCCCGGTGGTGCCCCAATCATCCGCGAGACGGCGTGTTTTTCCATGTACTCGGACATGTCAATCCGCACTAGGGCCTCTTCCGTATCAAACAGGTAGGCTGCCAGGGCCTTGGCCAATTCCGTCTTCCCGACCCCCGTGGGACCCAGGAAGATAAAGCTGGCGATCGGGCGCTTGGGATCGGCTAACCCGGCCCGCGATCGCTGGATGGCATCGGCAACGGCAGTTACCGCCTCGTCTTGACCAATGACACGACGGTGCAGTTCATCCTCCAGGTGCAGGAGCTTCTGCATTTCCGACTCAACCAGCTTGCTCACAGGAATCCCCGTCCACTTGGAGATAATTTCAGCAATGTCAGCCTCAGTGACCTCTTCGCGCAGCAGGCTCTTACCGCTGGTCTGGGTTTCCCGGAGGCGTTCTTCCGCCGCATTCAACTGCCGTTGCAGATCCGTGAGCCGACCATACTTGAGTTCTGCCGCCCGGTTCAGGTCGTAGTCCCGTTCGGCCTGTTGGATTTCAATGTTGACGCG
>CAZHXN010000118.1:0-8719 GCA_964536415.1 uncultured bacterium | reverse complement strand
CTCCTCCTTCAAGCTTTGGATATGGGCAATGACCTCTTTTTCCGCCTGCCACTGGGCACTGAGGGTCCGTTGCTCTTCGGTGAGATCGGCCAGTTCCTTTTCCAGGCGTTCCAACCGTTCCTTTGAGGCCGGATCACTTTCTTTTTGCAAGGAGAGGCGCTCCATTTGTAATTGCAGGATCTTGCGATCGATTTCGTCCAATTCCTCCGGCTTGGAGGTGATCTCC
Source organism: uncultured bacterium (assembly GCA_964536415.1). Taxonomy (GTDB): domain Bacteria; phylum Cyanobacteriota; class Cyanobacteriia; order B231; family B231; genus Trichothermofontia. The sequence goes on along the minus strand of CAZHXN010000118.1, from coordinate 8,493 downwards.
ATCTTCAGCTTGGCGGCTGCTTCATCGACCAGATCAATGGCCTTATCGGGCAAGAAGCGATCGCTGATGTACCGGGTTGACAGCACCGCCGCCGCCACTAGGGCATTGTCGGCAATCTTCACCCCGTGGTGGACCTCATAGCGTTCCTTCAAGCCCCGCAGGATCGAGATCGTGTCCTCAATGCTGGGCTGATCGACATAGACCTGTTGGAAGCGCCGTTCCAGGGCCGCATCCTTTTCAATATATTTGCGGTATTCATCCAGCGTCGTTGCCCCGATACACCGCAGTTCGCCCCGCGCCAGCATCGGTTTGAGCAGGTTACCGGCATCCATTGCCCCCTGGGTGGCTCCGGCTCCGACCACGGTGTGGATTTCATCGATAAACAGGATTAACTGACCTTGGGAATCGGTCACTTCCTTCAGAACAGCTTTTAAGCGTTCCTCAAATTCGCCTCGGTACTTAGCCCCGGCGATCAGCGCCCCCATATCCAGCGCGATCAGCTTGCGATCCTGAAGCGATTGGGGCACATCACCACTGACAATCCGCTGGGCAAGTCCTTCCGCGATCGCCGTCTTCCCCACTCCCGGTTCACCAATCAGCACCGGGTTATTCTTCGTCCGCCGGGACAGGATCTGGATCGTGCGGCGAATCTCATCATCGCGACCAATCACCGGGTCTAACTTACCCTGACGGGCCGCAGCGGTTAGATCCCGCCCATATTTTTCTAGGGCTTGGTATTTGCCTTCGGGGTTTTGGTCGGTCACAGTTTGACTGCCTCGGATTTCGGTAATCGTATTTTTTAACTGATTCTCACTCAGGCGGAACTCCTGAAAGAGCTTTTGGCCAAAGCGATCGTCCTTGGCATAGGCCAGGATCAGGTGTTCGATCGAAATATACTCATCCCCCAGGGACTTCCGCCATTGATCGGCGCGATCGAGCAACACATCCAACGACTGACCCAGGTAGACCGAAGTGCTGCTCCCAGAGACCTTCGGTTGGCTGTTGATAAATTGTTCCGTATAGTCGCGCAGGCGTTGGACATTAACCTCTGCTTTATTAAAAATACTGGTTGCCAGTCCTTCTTGCTCTAATAGGGCCTTAAATAGGTGTTCCGTTTCAATTTTTTGTTGTTGCGTCTGTTTGACAATTTCAGGAGTACGAACGATCGCCTCCCAGGCTTTTTCTGTAAATTGGTTAGGATTAGTCGGTTGCATAGTAGTGTCACGGATAGACCATCAGGCAAGGCGAACGGACGCTCCTCCCCAGGGGGAGTTGTAGCCATCCTGCCACCAAGAACAACAGGGAACGCGGCTAGAGTTTATTGTCTCAGCAACCAGGGCTACGAGCGTCACGCCCGCTGCTTATCCCCAATTTTAGGCAATCCAGCGCAATTACCAGGATCGGTGTTTACACCCCAAGACATCGGTATTGCCGCCCTAGGGCAGGTCTTGAATTTTGAATTCCCAGCGGGCAGAAAGGAGACTACCGTTTCAGGAAGTCAGCGATCGCTTGCCACCCTTGCCACCATTGTTGCACCTGTTGCCAAACCGTTTGGGGCGTAATCCCAAACAGGAGTTGTAGCGTCAACACCACTAGTGCGATCGTGATCGCTGTCGTTAATGTTGTTCTAACAATCTTAAACAAGGCAGTGAAAACGAGCCAGGAAATTATCAAAGCTACAATAATGACCAATAAATTCATGCTAACTTCATAAGAATCCTGGGTGTACGCCGGGGTCTATCGCCAGCCTGGGGCAATACTGAGAGTAAACACTCTTCTATCTACCACTGCCATGATGACGGATAGTAGCCCGGTTGCGATCGATAGCGGAATGGCTCAGCGGTTTCCGCTCAGAATTTTGCTGGCTGAAGATGTCATCGTGAATCAAAGAGTTGCCCTACGGATGCTCGATCGCCTCGGTTATCAGGCGGATGCTGTCTCCAATGGGGAAGAAGTCCTGGTGGCGCTGCGTCGTCAGACCTACGATCTCGTGTTTCTAGATGTCCAAATGCCCAAGATGGGGGGCCTAGAGACGGCCCAGTGCATTCGCCAGGAATGGCTAGCCGATCAGCGCCCCTGGCTAGTCGCAATGACCGCCCATGCCCTAGAGGGCGATCGCGAATCCTGTCTGCAAGCAGGGATGGATGACTACGTGAGTAAACCGATTCGCTTTGAAGCCCTGGTAGAAGCCCTGGAGCGTTGCGCTGCCCGTCGGGGTTGACCTAGGCTGTTCCCTCGCCGGAGTACCCGCGATCGTCCGGTATCATCGCCGCAGCATCCGGTTGCCATTGGTATTGGCGCAGATCAAGTTGACCATTGGCACTAAACACAATGCCCTCTGCATCCAGAAGTGCCTGCTGAAGGTAGTCGCTTCCCTGCCGCAGGCTGGAATGGGAAACGGCCCCTTTCGCGTTGACGACTCGATGCCAGGGAATATCCGAATCAGGGGCAACGCGATAGAGGGCATAGCCCACTAGGCGTGCCTGCCCCGGTAAGGCCGCTAAGGTCGCCACCTGGCCGTAGGTTGCCACTTGGCCATAGGGAATCTGACGCACGATCGCGTAGATAGCAGCATAGCTTGACATGGGAATTGACCGAAAACAACCGGGTCCAGGTTATGTCTCCGAAGGACACTAGCCCCAGACCCGGCAGCATTAGGTTAATCAGAATTGTAGGCGGTTGGAGATGCGCCGTGATGCACCTTACCCTAGAGATGCGAACGGCGATCGGTCACTGGCTGATTGTGGGTTTGACGAGATACCCACTTTTCAAAATCTGCCTGGGTTTGCTGTAACAGCGTCGCCCGACTATCCTGGGCATCCCTTAAGGACGGGACCAAATTCCGAGCTTGCAACGCCATGTGCAGTTGCAAATGGGCCACGTAGTCACTGAACTCTTCGCGTTCTACGGTTAACGGGGTTCGATCAGCCTGCACCATCAAGGTGTTCTCCTCCTTTGGTTTAAGCGTTCGCAAAAAGGTCCTAACCACTCAGCAACGGAGGTATTTTGTAAACCGTGCTTAAGCAAGACGCTACCACACGCATCAGTCCCCCCGATGATTTTGCAACGAAGTTTAACGATTGGTTGCGAGGGGTGAGGAACCTAGGCAAGATTGGCGTCGGTGACGGCTCCCTGGCTACTGGAGGAGACGAGTTTGGCATACTTGGCCAGAACGCCACGGGTATAGCGAGGGGGGGGCGCTTGCCAGTTGGCCCGCCGCTGGGCCAGTTCCGCGTCGGATAGGTTGACCTGGAGCAGGCGGGCGTTGGCGTCGATCGTGATCGAATCCCCTTCCTGGAGCAGGGCGATCGCCCCACCGACGGCGGCTTCCGGAGCCACATGGCCCACGACCAAACCGTAAGTGCCACCCGAAAACCGTCCATCGGTAATCAGCCCCACGGAATCCCCCAGCCCTGCACCAATAATCGCCGAAGTGGGGGCCAGCATTTCCCGCATACCGGGGCCGCCCTTGGGACCTTCGTAGCGCACCACAACCACATCGCCAGCTTTGATCTGGCCATCCAGAATCGCCTGCAGGCAGGTTTCTTCGGATTCAAAAACCCGCGCTGGCCCCGTCATGCTGGGCTGCTTCACGCCGGAAATTTTTGCCACCGCCCCTTCCGTGGCCAGATTCCCCTTGAGGATGACCAAGTGCCCCTGGGGATAGAGGGGATTAGACCAGGGACGGATAACGTCCTGATCACTAGGCGGTTCAGCAGGGATGTCGGCCAGTTGTTCGGCAATCGTTTTCCCCGTAATGGTCAGGGCATCGCCGTGGAGAATGCCATTCACCAGCAGCATTTTCATGACCTGGGGTATCCCTCCTGCCCGGTGAAACTCGGTGGTGACGTAGCGGCCCGATGGTTTCAGGTCACACAGCACGGGTACCCGATCGCGAATCGTCACAAAATCATCCAGGGTCAGGGGGACTTCGGCTGCATGGGCGATCGCTAACAGATGCAGGACCGCATTGGTAGAGCCACCGATAGCCATGACGACCGCGATCGCATTCTCAAATGCCTTGCGGGTCAGGAGTTGACGGGGGCGGATTTGCTGCCGAATTGCCTCCACCAGTACCTTGGCTGATTCTTCGGTACTATCGGCCTTTTCCTCATCCTCAGCGGCCATTGTGGAGGAATACATCAGACTGATGCCCATCGCTTCAAACACCGAGGACATGGTATTGGCTGTGTACATCCCGCCACAGGACCCGGCACCGGGACAGGCATTGCGCTCGACTCCTAGGAGTTCAGCCTCGCTGAGGTTACCCGCGCTATATTGCCCCACGGCTTCAAAGGCACTGACGATCGTCAAGTCACGTCCTTCGTAGCGACCGGGCTTAATCGTGCCGCCGTAGACAAAGATGGCTGGGATATTCATGCGGGCGATCGCAATCATTGCTCCGGGCATATTCTTGTCACAGCCGCCGATCGCCAGGACACCATCCATACTTTGCCCATTGCAGACGGTTTCGATCGAATCGGCGATCACCTCCCGTGATACCAGGGAATATTTCATCCCTTCCGTGCCCATCGAAATCCCGTCACTAATCGTAATGGTGCCAAAGACCTGGGGCATGGCTCCGGCCTGTTTCAGGCCCCGTTCCGCCCGCTTGGCCAGATCATCCAGGCCCATGTTACAGGGTGTGATCGTGCTGTAGCCATTGGCAATCCCCACGATCGGCTTGCTGAAGTCGTCATCGCCAAAGCCGACGGCCCGGAGCATGGCGCGATTGGGCGATCGTTGTACGCCCTGGGTAATAACCTGGCTTCTGAAATTGTCCGACATGGTGAACTCTCGTCTGCAAATCGATGAAAAATTAATGAAATCTAGAAATCTAAACTGTGCGCGGTCCTACCCCCCAGTGTCCGCCCGATCGTTGCGGTCCGGTGTAGGCATGACAGTTTTCTTTACATTCTTTGGTCCTTCGCTAACCCCAGTTTTGCAGAATTCTGTAACACGCCGAGTGACCGCGATCGTCTATAGTCCTTACAATAGCCCGGTGCGTCTCTGGGGGGCAGTTGTTTGGTTAAGTGACTTTGGTGAAGTGGTCTGGTTAGGCCTTGTTCATGGTTGAGCCACCCTCAGCATGGGGCTGCAACGTTGCAGAATATTGAACAATACCCGTCCGCTAGGGGGGGAATCTGTTATCTTTAACCATGCCTGCTGAGAGCCTTTGAGCGATCTGACTAAGGAGAGCACTGCGCTGCTGGAGGCTGAAGCATGGCCGATGCAAAAGGATACCACGACCCATGAATGCTGCTGAACTGCTCAAGCGCTATGCTGATGGCGAACGGGATTTTCGCAACCAGAAACTACATGGCATTCGGTTGGCGGGGGCTGACTTGCGCGATGCTAGCTTTCGGGGCGCGATTCTAACGGATGCGGATTTGAGTCGGGCGAATCTCAGCAATGCGGTGTTTCGTGAGGCCAACCTAAGTGGAGCCATGTTGGGGGGAGCCAACCTGCAAGCCGCCATCCTCATTACTGCCAATTTGATCAGTGCCAACCTGATTGAAGCCAATCTTCAGGGGGCGGGGTTACGCGGCGTGATTTCCAGCGAAGCGAATTTACACCGGGCCAATCTGCGGAATGCGAATTTAGGCGAGTCAAATTTTAGTGGAGCCAATTTCGATGACGCCAACTTGACGGATGCGGTGCTGAATCGGGCCAAGCTGGTGGAAGTGAGTTTTGCACGGGCCAATTTAACCAATGCGAATCTCACGAATGCCCTGATGACGGGCTGTAATTTGCAAAAGGCCAATCTAACGAATGCGATTCTGACTGGGGTGAATTTACAGGACGCGAATCTGCGCGGGGCTGATCTCAGCCATGCCAATCTGGTCAATGCTAGCTTGCCTAAGGCCGATCTCAGCTATGCCAAGTTACGCGGGGCCAATCTCAGTTGGGCATCACTGCAAAATGCCCTCCTGGTGGAGGCGAATTTCTATCGGGTCAACCTGCACTGGGCGAATCTGACCCGGGCTGATTTAACCAGGGCAAATTTACTGAATGCGGATATGGAGCGGTTGACGATCCGGGATGCCATTTTGACGGGGGCGATGATGCCGGATGGGACCATCCATGAGTAGCGGGCGGTTGCGCAGCGTCGCCGCAGGCAAATTGTTAGGCGGGGGGGCGCGCACGAATTACTGGCAGCTTCGGCCCTACTTGGGACCCCAATGGCGATCGATCGCGATCGGGTTGGTCTGTATTGGCGGTTATGTTCTGGCCACGTTATTTCTGATTTACTTGGCGGGGCAGTTAGCGACCCCCTTTGGCCAAGGTGACGTAGCGGGGGTGGCCCGGTTAGCCGGAACAGCAGCGATCGTCTTTCTGGTCCGGGGGATTTTCCAAACGGGTCAGGATATTTTTATGGCGAAGGCGGCGCTCCAGATTGCGCTGGATTTGCGGAAACAGGTGTATCGCCACCTCCATCGCCTGGATTTTGACTACTTTGAGTCGGCTCCCACCGGCGACCTGGCCTATCGGTTGACCGAGGATATCGATCGCATTGGCGAGGTGGTCAATAAGCTGCTGCACCAATTTATTCCCTGTGCGGTTCAGTTGGTCACGATCCCGATTTACATGATTTATCTCAACTGGCAGTTAACCCTGGCGACGTTGATTGTGGCCCCGGTGATGGGGGTGCTGATTGGCTGGTTTGGGGAGCGGCTGCGGGGCTTTTCGCGGGTGAGCCAGAATCGGGTGTCTAATCTGGCAAATCTGCTGACAGAGGTCTTTAGTGGGGTGCGCCTGGTTAAAGCTTTTGCGGCGGAAGATTATGAAATCCAGCGGTTTAGCGTTGAGGCTGAACGCAGTCGGCGGGCCAAGTATCGGACGGAACGGCTCAAGGCGATCCAGATTCCAATTATTGGGTTCCTTGAGGCCCTGAGTGCCCTGTTCCTGTTACTGGTGGGCGGCTGGCAGATTGCCCAAGGGAACCTGAGTGTGGATGGCTTTCTTAGCTATGTGACGGCGGCGGCATTGTTGATTGATCCGATCTCGCTGGTAACGCAGAATTACAACGAGTTTAAGCAAAGCGAGGCATCGGTCGATCGCATTTTTGAGTTATTCGCGGTCCAACCGACGGTGATTGAGGTGCCCAATGCACCCGCTTTACCGGCGATTACGGGGAAGGTCGAGTACCGCAATGTGAGTTTTGCCTATGGTGGCCAGCGGTTACCGGCCAGTGATGCGGCAGGGGAAGGGCAGGCAGGCAGCAGACAGCAGGCAGCAGACAGCAGTGGGGAGTTGGAAAAAGGTTTGTCTCGTCCTGTTCCGGTGCTGCACCACCTCAATTTACTGGCGCTACCGGGTGAGATGATTGCGCTGGTGGGGGCAACGGGCGCAGGTAAGACGACGCTGGTAAATTTATTGCCCCGCTTTTATGATCCGCAGGCCGGTCAAATCCTGATTGATGGGATTGATATTCGCACGGTGAGTCTGGCGAGTTTACGGCAGCAAATTGGGATTGTTCCCCAGGAAACGATTTTATTTTCAGGAACGATCGCCCAGAATATTGCCTTTGGGCAGGCGAGGTTCGATCTGGAGGCGGTGCAATATGCGGCCCGCATTGCCAATGCCCACCAGTTTATCAGTCAGTTTCCCGATGGTTACCACACGTGGGTGGGGGAACGGGGCATCAACCTGTCGGGGGGGCAACGACAGCGGCTGGCGATCGCACGGGCAGTGTTGCTCAATCCCCGCATTTTGATCCTGGATGAAGCTACGTCAGCGCTGGATTCGGAGTCGGAGGCATTAGTCCAGGAGGCCCTGGAACGGTTGATGCGCGATCGCACGGTATTCATCATTGCCCACCGGTTAGCGACGGTGCGGCGGGCCGATCGCATTCTAGTCTTGCAAAATGGTCAGATTGTGGAGTCGGGCACCCATGCAGAATTGTTAGCCGCAGGGCGTTATTATGCGCGTCTCTATACGCAGCAATTCCAGAATTGAATGCAGGACGGAAAAAGGAAAAAGGAAAAAGTGGGAGTCGGGAAGACTTTTGCCTTTTACCTTTTCACTTTTGCCTTTTGACGACCGCGACGGAATGTTTAGCTAAGTTGGGATCGAGCCAGTTGGCTAACAGGGCGACGGGAATCATGGGTAGCATGGGGAGTAGGCAAAGGGCAGCCTGTTGTAGGGTTAAGGGGGCTGTCTTAAAGAGCCAGTTCATGACGGGGATCTGGCTAAATAGGATTTGTAAACTGACTGCGATCGCAATTCCCAGGATTAGGACGGGGGCAGGGGTCAGTGATTGCGAGCGGCGGCTGAGATAGTGCCCTAGGCTCAAGCCTAGCTGGCTAATGCTGAGGAGGTACACGATGCGGGCGGCGACCAGGGATTGAATGGCCATTGTCCGGGCTAGGGCAATATCGCCGGTTTGCGCTTCTACCCACTCAAACATGCCGAAGATCAACACCCAGTTAAAGAGGGAAACGGTCAGGATGCGGCGCAGGAGTCGGGCGGTCAGTAGGGGTTCCTGGGGGG
>CAZHXN010000117.1:0-10222 GCA_964536415.1 uncultured bacterium | reverse complement strand
GGGATTGGGCAGAGGGGCCATCGCTCTCCAGACAGTTGCAATCAGTCCAGCGCACGGGTCCAGATGGGGTTAGCGTATCAGCAGTTGAGATGACACACGGCGCAGGTCATGAGAGACCTGACCGGCCACCGCCGTGACGGCGAGGTGGTGTCACATCCCCAAGGGAACCCATCTATTATCGGGGCCGATCGTCAAAGCGGCTATGGTTAGCCGTCCCGATCGGGCAACGAGGAGGAGCATTAGGCGTACTGCCCCCAGTATCTCAGGAGAGCCTCAATGTTGGAACCCCCCTCGGCAAACTGGAGAAACAGCATCAAACCTGGCGAATCGTTCCTATTGTTACCGATCCCAGCCGCAACAATCGCCTATCAAGGGAAAGACGACACACTCTGTTACCAGGCTAACTAAACCTGTCGGCAGCAGTCCCCCAGCCCCCACCCTAGCCCCCACTTTTGGCGCTAGAGAAAAGCCGGAGAAGGGCAGTACGCCCCTCACCTGTGGGAAGAGCAGGCAGGGGTAAGGACTCAGCGTTCTGGGATCTATTCGTTTGGGACAACTTCAATTTCCACCGTTGCCGTTACTTCCGGATGGAGCTTGATTTCCGCCTTATAGGTCCCCAACTTGTTAATTTCAGGCAGGGTGATGCCGCGACGATCGATGTCTTGTCCCGTCGCCCCCTTGATCACATCGGCCACATCCTGGGCCGTTACTGTACCAAAGATGGCCTCATTTTCACCCACCTGTTTCGCGATCGTGAAGTGATGTGACTGCTGGAGGGTCGTCTTAATCACATCGGCCTTTTGTTTCTCCTCCGCAAGGCGCTTGCGCTCGATCTCCCGCCGCCGCTCCACCTGCTTGAGGATACCGGGCGTGACATTGGCTCCCTTTCCTTGCGGGATCAAATAGTTGCGGGCATAACCGGGAGCAACCTCCACCAGATCCCCTTCCCGGCCTAATTTACTAACATTCTGGGTTAGCACTAGCTGTACTCGTTTGGCCATGATCTCCCCTTCCTTGGGCGGACTTCTAATCGACGAATCGCATAACACACAAGTCATCTATGATAGCGAAGGAATTGCCCCCAGCGCAATCTCGATCGCGGCTTTGGTGTGGGAGGGCTGGCATTCACCCGATCAAGCCATCGGCTCAGCTGATCGCGATCTTACTTACCCCCATCGAGCGGGAAGCATCAACGCGATCGCGTTGATTTTGCCCTTTTCCCTACCCAGCCAACGCACACCTCACTCCCCAATCACCCCGATTGTGAACGTGAGTGTAGATTATCGTTGTCTTCCCATCCGATGACCGAGTAGATCCTGCACCGTCCGGATATCATCGCTCTTTTGCAGCCGGTGAGTTGCCAAACCGCATCCGGGCATTAGGGGAGCCGATCGGCGAGGTATGCCTGGAACCGTTCCCGCAACTGGGCAATACTGAGATCCTGTACCCAATACTCCACCAAGGCATAACCAAAGGCCCAAGCCGTGCGTTGGGGATGCGCTGGATTATCCCGCAACAGCGGCCACAGGGCCAGGAGGTCAAAGTCCCGCAGGTCAGTCTTTTGACTCAGCAAAGAGAATAATTCATAGGCCATTTGTAATTTACCGATCACCAGGGGCAATTGCTCGATCGGGATCTGCTCGGCTAATAAATAGGCCAGGGCGGGGGACCCGGTGGTCAGGGTCGAGAGGAACTGGAGGACAGGACTTTTCAATAGGTTGGCGATTCCCTGGCTGGTGGTCATCTGGAAGGTGTAGTGATCGATGATCTTGGCCGCTGCCACCACACGGGCCTCCCGATCGCGCAAAAAACGGGCCAATCGCTGCTGCTTCGCCGGATCAATTAACTCCACCAGGGTTACGGCCAGTGCCTCACTGTTCCACGCAGGTCGCTGGGCATTCTGGCTGACGATCGGCAACAGGCGATCGCACCAATCTCCCAACTGCTCCGCCCGGTATTGGGTGGCCTCTCGGATCGCGATTTCCTTGGGCCGATCGCCCCATTGCCAGTCGTAGGGGGGTGACCACTCGCGTAGGGGCCGCAGGCGATCCACCTGGCTCACCACGGCGATCGTGGGCAGATCACTGACCTCGGTTTTAATCTCCTTAAGAAATACCTGATCCATTTGCAGGGCGGGATCAAGGGCGGGCGTCACCAACAGCAGGATATCGGCCTGGTGGGCAAAGTCCAACACCTGCGTGCGCAGATCCCCCCCCTGTACCTGCTCGTAGCCCGGAGTATCCCACAGGGCCAGGGATTCCCCCTCATCTAACTGCCACTGGTAGGTTTGGATTTGATCGGTACTCGGTAGAACATCAACTCTGGCCAAATCCGCCTGAAAGAGGGTGTTAATTAAACTGCTTTTCCCGGCCCCCGTCCGTCCCACTAGGAGGATATTCACGGGCTGCTGGGCGATCGCGTCTGGGGATTCCGCCTGCTCCAGAATCTGCCGCAGGGTTTGGGTTTTCGGCGTGGGCGCAGCGGGTTGGGGCAAGCTTGGGGGCGGTTCAGTTAGGGGCGTGCGGCTGTAGAGGGCGATCGCCTGCCGAGCGAGATTCTGCAGGGCCGCCTGCCGGAGCATCTGCCCCAAGTTCACCACTAATTGCTGCGTGGCCTGATCACTGGACTTCTGGCTGAACTGACGGGCTGCTGCTGCCACCGGGTTGAACACCCATTGGGACCAATTCCACACCTGTAACACCTTGCGGGCCGAGGGTTCCAACTGCTGGTACATTTCATACGCCTGGTACGCCTGCCCCACGGTCACCTGCTGCAAAATCGGTCGCAACGGTTGCAGCCAGCGATCGAGATCCTCTACTGTTCCCCGTAACAGTTGGTACGCATCGGGCACATAGATATTCAACAGGGGATACTTGACCGTGGGATGGTAAACCTGGGCGACGGCGGTGAGCACTTCCTGGCAACGCCGCCAAAAAGTGGCCCAATCTTCCCACAGGGGCGGATCTTGCCGCGTGGCATCCAGTATCGCTTGAATCGCCTGCTCTGCCTGCTGGACTGCTGCCGGATTGGATGAGACGGTATCGGCGTCATCGGTGACAGCCATCGTCGGTAGGGAGGGCAATCCAGCGGGCATTGCCGTTAGTTGCGCCCGCGTCCAATGCACCAATAGCCACCGCCAACCCACTAATACGAGGATGAACACGCCCCAAATCCAGTTCAGACCCCACTGATGAATTTGCTGACCAGCAGCGAACAAGACAAAGCCGACGATCGCGGCGATCGGGGCAGCGAGAACCCCCCATTGCCAGCGTTTAAGTTGGAGCATGGTCCGTGGAACTCCTAGGGCGCTATCTTGCCCCCCAGTGTAGCGACTTTGTCCCTAAGACACCCCTGATGTGAATGCAGTCTAATGCAGGGAAACCGCTGACTCTCTTCCCGTACTGAGCCTAGGGTAAGTCCAGTTGGACATCATGAAAATTTGCACCATAAATCACTGCATTATCCAGATTGGCACCAACGAGTGTTGCACCCCGGAGATTCGCGTGATAAAGCTGCGTGTCGGTAAAGTCCACATTCACCAGAGTGCTATAGCTGAGGCTGGCGTTGGTTAACCAGGCTTGATTCAGTTTAGCCCCGGTCAAATCGGCTCCCGTGAGATCGGCTCCCTCCAGATTAGCTTCCCGCAGATCGGCTCCGGTTAGGTTGGCCGATCGCAGATCTGCGCCAATCAAATGGACACCTTGGAGGTTGGCATCGGTCAGGTCACAGGCAGGGCAGGCCCCTGTCCGCAACAGTTGATCGACTTGGGCTGGGTCAGCCGCACGCACCGCTGGCATAAATGCCAAACTCACCCCGACGGCTGTTGCTACTAAAAATGTTAAGCGCATCGTTGCCTCCTTCAACAGCCTGAATTATCATTGGGTTCTATTCAATAGTGTGCCCTATTTCCCAGCAGCCAACGTCCTCCAGATGGATGATCTTAACGGTTGATAAATTTCGAGATTATTGATTTGAAAATATCTGAAAAAATATTAATTTAGTCTAACTTTTATGGCTTTTGATAAAGTTCCGTTCTGCTCCGAGCCGCCCTCATCCCCCAGCCCCTTCTCCCAGGCCGGGAGAAGGGAAGCCAGATCGCCAGTCCCTCTCCCGCTTATCTTTTAAGATACATTTTTAAGATACATAGGGTTGAGGGCCGTAAAATTAGGTCAGACGCTTTGCAAACATCCTGATCCCTAACGCTGGCGAATGGGGGTACCACAGGGATAGGTGGCCACGGGAATCGCTTTCGGGGCTGCATAGGGAACCGCCGCAACGGGGGTCAGCACCTCTGCTTCCGCTTGCATCGTGGCCTGGGCAGCCCGATAGGCCCGTTGAAGGTTGGCGACCAACTCTGCTCGGCGATCGTAGAGCCGCTTCAGGGGACACTGTTGCACTGTATAGGCACAGATGATCGGCAAGGCGATCGTGCTGTCGGTATAGCAGACGATCGTATTGGGCAATTCATCCGGATCGACCTTACCCCAACTCACGGCTTCGCTGGGGGTCGCACCCGATAGGCCCCCCGTATCCGGACGGGCATCGGTAATTTGCACAAAGTAGTCATGGCCCCGTTCTTCTAGGCCCAAAACTTCATGCAACTGGGGCTGGGTTTGCAGCAGGAAATTCTTCGGACTGCCGCCACCAATAATCACTGCTGCACTCTTGCCTTCAACCCCAGGGATATCGGACGTGCGGGCACCATAGACGATCGCCGCCGTTTCATTCACGTCCAACGACGGGTCCAACACCAACTGGGAGCCTTCCAGGGCCAGGGCGGCCACGTTCATCCCGATCGAGCTATCCCCTGGTGAGGAGGTGTAGATCGGCACGCCGCACTCGTAGGCTGTGGCCAGCAAACAGGAGTTTTGCAACCCTAAACGCTGCTCCACTTCCCGCACATAGCGTCCGAGCAGGTAGTGGAACTCAGCGGTGCTCATGCGCTTTTGGAACGGCTCCGATCGCAGCAATTCCCGCAGGAAGGCGTCGGTTTCCAGCAGCACGTCGTAGTCAAACACAATGTCATAGATGCGAATCCGGCCTTCCTGCCGCAACTTGACATCATCCGCAAAGGGGCTACCCGCATAGAGGTTCATGCCCAGCCCATAGTGCAAATCATGGTACAGGTTCGCGCCGGTGCTGATGATCCAATCCACAAAGCCGTGGCGAATCAGCGGGGCCAAAATACCCACCCCAAAACCAGCCGGGGTCATCGCTCCTGATAAACTCAGTCCTACCGTCACACCGGGTTGCATCACCTGCCGGGTTAACAGGTGACAAATCTCCCGCAACCGCGCTGAGTTATAGGCGGTGAAGTAGCCGTCGATCAGGTCCGTAATGCCAATGCTGTTGGGCATCGGGGCCGGGGCAATTTTATAGTTCAGTGTTTTCGACATGATTCACACTCCCGTGTCGATGAAGGGCGTACTGGGTAAAGAAATGTAAAGTTGCTACGGACGAGACTGGCTTATGGGGGTGCAATCAGGACACCTGTCAGGCGATCGGAGCAACCCCTAGGGACCGTTTACAGGGCAATCGAACCAGGTCAGTCTCTCTTAGAGAAACCCAACCCAGCGATCGCGCTCCCCCTAAGGATCGCTACCCGCATTACCAACCGGGAAGCCGCAAACCGGTTTTCCCAATTGCTCAGGTTAAAAATTAAGCAAGACTCATCCTGTTGATCGACCGAGTTCGCAATCTCTAGACCCTACGTGAAGGGAGAACGGCACCCGGCCATTGACGACCGTAGGCACAGAGTTGGGCGAACCTAGCAGTTACAGGCCGATCACATCATACTAGGCGCTTCACAGCGATCGACCCACGACAGAGCCGGGTCACACTGGCGCTTCCGCTTTAGTTTCATTTCCAGGTACCACAGGAGTTGCCAGGGGTACCATACAAAGCAGATGTTGTTCAAGGCGTTAGTCACAGGAACAATGCACACCCACCACTCTAGCACCTCTGGGAGTGGTCGGTGCTCCGGATTCGTAAAAAGTAGCACAGGGAAATTTTGAGCAAAAGAGTGGGGCTTCTAGGCAATTGCGATCGTCTTCTGCTATAGTGAATGACCAAGGTACGGACGCATAGCTCAGTTGGTTAGAGCGCCACGTTGACATCGTGGAGGCCACTGGTTCGAGTCCAGTTGTGTCCATCTAGGTTTCAGCCGATCACCCCTTACCCTGTAAGGGTTAGGTAGATATTCGCTTGTGTGGTCGGCAGGTCCCTAGGTGGGCAAGGAAGACGATTGCGGTTGGGACAGGGGAGGGGTTGAAGTAGATTTGGATTCGGGTGTCTTTGTTGTTCCCCAAAAGTCTCAAGCCAAATCCCCCATGATCGCCCGTACCCCCTGTACTAACCGTTCAATCCCCTTTTATCGTTTGCGTTGGCAGATAGAGTTATTTTGGAAATTTCTGAAGATGCATCTGAAACTAGATCGACGACTAATTACTAAGAATGCGAACGGGATTGAGATACAGATTTATGCGTGCTTGGTAGCTTATGTGATTTTGCAATTGGTGACAATTCCGAAAGAGTTTGACAATAAATTATTAGATAAGCTCCGATATTTACAGGCTTTTATATTTACAGGCTTTTAAGTAGGAAAATAAGTGTGAAAATGTCAGTTATACCCACTGGCTCCAAAAGTTAGTCTTTTGTTGACAAAATCAGCTTACCACAGGATGAGTGTGTCTATTTTTAGAAAAGAAAATCTTAAGATTCAACACTTTTGCTGTTGTACCTAACTCTTAAATGGGTGAAATTGCCATTATCATTCTCGGCTAAGCAAGTACAGCGCATAATTAATAGCGCATAATTGATTATGAGACATTTGTAGTGTGGGCTTTAGCCTGCAATGACTAAAGTCATTACTACGAACCTTACGAAACTTTATGTTTAGTGTACGAGTTCCCTCTAGCCTGCTTTCCCCAACTAATCTCTGAACCCTGCCTCTCGATTACTTTGATGTAACAACTCCCCTTGGCAATTAAGGGACTTCTCTCTGTAACTCCGCATCCCGTCGTAGACTGGGGGGAGAAATAAGGACACGATCGCCCCGTGTTCTGGAAGGAGAAGCCCTTGAACTTGCCCAGATCAGAATCCCCTGCGGTTGCGCCGTTACCGTTGGCGCTGGATGAGTCGTTTGATGTGGTGATTATTGGCGGGGGAGCGGCGGGTCTCTACGCAGCCCTCTGTTTGCCGTCGCACCTACGGGTGGCCTTGATTGCCAAGGAACCCCTATCGATTTCAGCAAGCGACTGGGCGCAGGGTGGCATTGCCGCCGTGATGGCTCCTGATGATTCGTTTAACCTGCACATCGCCGATACGCTTCAGGCCGGAGCGGGACTATGTGACGAGCCAGCCGTGCGCTTTCTGGTGGAACAGGCCCCCCATTGTATTCAGGCGTTGATCGACTTGGGCGTTGCCTTCGATCGCAGCGAGGGGACGCTGGCCATGACCTTGGAAGCTGCCCATTCCCGGCGGCGGGTGCTCCATGCGGCGGATACAACGGGGCGGGCAGTGGTGAGTATCCTCGCGGCCCATGTCTTGAGTCGGCCCAATATTCAGGTGATCTCGCCCGGATTTGCGTTGGATCTCTGGTTAACGACGGATCGATTGGTTACAGGAGACATGACGCGATCCTCCGCAGGAGACGCGGTGCGATCGCGCTGTCAGGGGGTCTGTCTCCTTTGGCAGGACCACATCCATTGGCTCCGGGCGGATGCGGTTATCCTGGCGACGGGAGGTGGGGGGCAGGTGTTTGTCCAAACGACAAATCCAGCTTCGGCCACGGGGGATGGGGTGGCGATCGCGTGGCGGGCGGGCGCAGTCTTGCGGGATCTGGAATTTGTCCAGTTTCATCCCACCGCACTGACTAAGGCCGGGGCACCCCGTTTTTTGATTAGTGAAGCCGTTCGGGGAGAAGGTGCCCATCTCATCGATGATGCAGGTGATCGCTTTGCCTTTCGCTATCATCCCGCTGGCGAACTCGCGCCCCGTGATGTCGTCAGTCGAGCGATTTTCCAACACCTCCAGGAGCAGTGGGCACAGCCCAGCGGGGAAACCCCGCCCCACGTTTGGCTCGACCTGCGCCCGATCGCCCCTGATCGCATTCAACATCGCTTTCCTAACATTATCCAGGTTTGCAAATCCTGGGGGATTGATGTGTTCCAGGAACCGATTCCCGTTGCCCCTGCGGCTCACTACTGGATGGGCGGTGTGGCCACGGATCTGGACAGCCAAACATCCATCGCGGGACTGTATGCGATCGGCGAAGTGGCCAATACGGGGGTACATGGGGCAAATCGACTGGCGAGTAATTCGTTATTGGAATGTCTTGTGTTTGCCGATCGCCTGCGGGAGTGGGAGCAGGAGAAAGGAGAAAGGAGAAAGGAAAAAGGAAAAAGTGGGGTGGGCAGCGCACCTGCTAATAATCCTGGGGCAGCTACCCAAACGCCTTCTGCCGCTTCTTTTCTCTCTTTTCTTTCCTCCGATTGCCCCATCCTTACCCATCTCCGTCAGCAGATTCCTCAACTGGTTTGGCAAAGTGCTGGGATCTGTCGCGATCGTGCCACCTTGGTAGCCGCGATTGAACAAGTTACTCAGTGGCGAGTACAGTATCAGCAGTTGGGGATGAGTCAGGCCCTAGGCAAGCGACAACCGGCGCAATCTATTGCCCTCGCGGTGGGGGCAGGGGAGGTGGTCCGGTTATGGGCCGAGGTGGGTAATTTGCTGGATGTGGCCTATCTGTTATTGAAAAGTGCCTTGTTTCGCACGGAGAGTCGGGGGGGACACTACCGGGCTGATTTTCCGAGCACTGATCCGGCTTGGCAGGTCCATACGATCGTCCAGGGCCAGGACTGGTCTACGGCCCCTGTCCTAGAGCAGCATCTTGATCGATCAGATCCACAATTTCCTGGGGCGTAAGTTGAGAGGGGGTATTCCAGCCAGAACCGCCGACAGTACGCCGTCCTCCCCACCCTTCGGCACGGCTGCTTTTGGCCTGTTCGGCGATCGTTAACCGCTCGAAGAGTCCAGCTGTAAAGTCAAGCTGAGCTTTGCCGGGATGGCGTGGAAGGCAGCCGATCGTATATTGCTTACCCCCCATTTTATGGTCCCGGAGGAGCAGGGTTTCGGGGCGGAGGGTGTTGAGTGGGCGCAGGGTTTCGATCGCCTGGTAGAAGGAGCGCGGATCAATCGGATAGGCGCTGTTGCGCACGTCACACACAGCGAGTTCCCCAGTTGCGGTGGCAAGAAACTGAACCCGGCCTTCCTTGAGGAGATAACGAGCGTTGGCGGCGATCGTGTCCCAGTAGCGGTTAGCTTCCCCTTGTTCTCCTGGCCAGGGGCGTTGACCGAGGGCGGCGGCGATCAGGGTTTGGGTGCCTTGGGCAAAGGCGGCAGAGGTGTATTGTTCCCACTGGGCCAGATTCCAGGTTTTGCGATCAGCAGGTAGACCCAGGCTACGGATGAGGGTAGTGGAGCTAAATTTGAGGGCAGCCCCCGCTTTGACAGCGAATTCGGCCCAGGCTGCCAGGTCATCGGGCACCATCAGGTGATCACAATCCCAGGCGATCGCACGCAGGCGATCGTGGACGTTACCTTGCAAGACGGCTCCGGGCAGTTGCACCCAGGCAGCGGCACAGCAGGCGTCGGCATCAACCTGAGTGGTCACAAAGCAGGGGGGCTGATCGGTGGCGTGGGTTTGCAGTAGGCTGGGTTCGCTGCGCGGCATTTCATCGATTTGAATGTCGGCCCCATTGGGACGGTGGTGGTCCCAGTGCAAGTCAGTCGATCGCGGCTCCCAACCGGGAACTGTACCATCCACCATAATGATCTGGTGGTCGGTGGGGATACGGGTGCGATCGGTGGTAACGAGGTAACGCATAGGGAGGTTCGCGTAGCGTCTCCACAGGAGAATCGTGAATGGCCACTTCTTACGATAAGCTATTCAGATTCATTGCTTGGAACACCAGCCCTCGATCGTCGTCATCGGTGGGGTCGGCTCTGGCCGCTCCTGAGACTACCGCGATGGCTATCCCAGGCCGGATTGGTAAGCCACTGACTCAGCATCTAGTCAGTAGACCGAGCTAATTAAACTGAAGTATCACCGTTCGCGCAGCGTCTCTTCAGGCGCATTACCCTCACCCCCAGCCCCACTCCCGGCCCCCCTAGCCTCCCTACAAACGGAGGGTTGGGGGGAGGGGAGCCAGTCCAATTGGGT
>CAZHXN010000116.1:0-10596 GCA_964536415.1 uncultured bacterium | reverse complement strand
CAGGGCGTGCTTCCTGAACCGCGACTGGGGCAGTTTCCGGCACTTGAGGCGGACGAACTTCTGGGAGAGTAGGAGCACTGGACATAGACGGATGCGCAGGGCGAGCAGGCGGCGGGGTAAGTGGAGAAGCGGGAGGGGGGGCAGTTCTGCCCTTGGGGGGAGTAGCGACGGGGCCTTCACGGGTGGGTTTTGCCGATCGCGCATTGGGGCTGGGACGCAGACCGACAATTTCTTGTTTTTTCGGTGGCGTCGGAGCCGGTACCCGCAGAGATTTATTCTCTGGCTTGCGATGCGAACTGGGTTTGGCCACTGAATGTCCCGACGGGTACATCTCCGCCGCGACCTCACGAATCCGCTGGGCATCGCCCTCGCTAATCGTACTACTGTGACTCTTGACGGCAATATCTAGCCGTTCGCAGACGGCCAAAAGCTCCTTATTGTCCAAATTCAATTCCTTTGAAAGTTCGTAAATCCTGACTTTGCCGTTGTTCATCCCGTCTCCCTTTCACGTGACTACCCATCTTGATGAGCATCCAGAGCAACCATGTCCTGATCGATCATCCTAACGCTAAAACCCTAGCTATACGGTGAATGACTACCAATGACGACACATCTATAACAACTTCTATTCTAAAGCCGACTTCTTCCCCATACCCAACGAATCAATTTTAAGTCCACACTCCCTATACATTTTGCAAACCACCTGATCCTATTCCTTAAACACCTCAGCATACCCCAACGATCGACTTTTCCCCACTCTAGCGGTTGCCCATGCCCTGTGGGAACACTGGCCACGGAACCGGAAGCCGGTCGGAATCAGCGTGAAGGGGATCAAGCGGTTCATCCTTCATCCTGTCGCTCACCCTTTGGGGGCCGATCAGTAGGCAGAAGGGCATCAGCCCGGACTGTGTGGGGCGATCGCGCTTCCTTGCCGTCTAGGTTTTCCGAGTTGGCCAATGGCAGGCTATCCACATTGGCCTGGGTGGAGAACGCAGTGGCTGGCGGGGCTTGCAGACGTTGCCAAAGGGCCTCGTAGATCGCCGCAGGCACTTTAGCTTTTAGCATCCGACTCAAGCGATCGCGCTTTTGGGCTGCCTCTAGACAGGCCACCGTCGGGCAGAGATAGGCTGAGCGCCCCATCCCCTGATCCAATTGTACGGCGTGAGTGGGATGAATCCTGACAATTCGGAAGAATGCCGATTTGGGGGCAACTCGGCGACAACTAATACAGCGACGATCGTTGCGAGCCATAGCAGGGAGAAATAACCGCCAAGCGACTTATTTCCTGGGATGCACACCCCAGGGGTTAGCCTTCCTCCACCATCACGGCGACGGCCTCAGCCCCGTCCGCTGCGATCGCCGCTGGAGCGGGCGTATCCCCCTCCTGGGCCGCAGGGGCCGATCGTGAATCAATTACAGTCGCGCTGGCAGGGGAAGCCTCTTTCTCGCCATCGGGGCGATATTTAGCCGTATCTTTGATGTCGATCTTCCAACCCGTTAGGCGAGCCGCCAAGCGGACATTTTGCCCCTCTTTCCCGATCGCCAGACTCAATTGGTCCTCTGCAACCAGGACATGGGCTTGCCGTTCCTCCGCATCGATTAAACGGACCTCATCGACACGGGCAGGGCTGAGGGCATTGGCAATATAGGTTGCCGGGTCAGGGGACCAGCGAATCACATCAATTTTTTCGCCCCGCAATTCGTTCACCACGACTTGAATCCGGGATCCCCGTGCGCCGATACAGGCCCCAACGGGGTCCACGTCGCGCTCCAGGGTATCGACAGCAATCTTGGTGCGGGGACCCACATGACGGGAGGGGGGATTGGCTTCACGGGCGACGGCCACAATGCGCACAACTTCGTCTTCAATTTCCGGGACCTCGTTGGCAAACAGATAGACCACTAAGCCCGCATCGGCTCGCGATACCAGCAGTTGGGGTCCCCGTTGGGAGCCTTCACACACGCGCTTGAGGTAAACCCGAAAGGTAGCATTCGCACGATAATTATCGTTCGGCAGTTGTTCCCGTTTGGGCAATTCGGCCTCGACTTCTGGGCGGCCAAAGCCGCTGGTGATCGCCAGGATGACCGACTGACGTTCAAAGCGAAGGACCCGTGCCTGTAGAACAGTTCCTTCCAGGTCCTGGAACTCCTCTTGGATCAGTTTACGCTGCTGATCCCGCAGTTTTTGGGCCAGGACTTGTTTAGTCTGGATAGCCGCCATCCGCCCAAAGTCATTCTGATCGGGGGTGATGTCGAGAACGACCGTGTCACCCAGTTGGGCTTCCGCCACGACTTCCTGGACTTCTTGGAGAGCAATTTGGTGATCAGGAATTTCGACCGTTTCCACGATCGTTTTTGTGGCGAGAACCCGAAACCCTTCTTCCTCAACATCTAGTTCAATTTCTAGATTATCAAAATGACCTTCATCGAAGGCAGGGCCGTTCATCCGTTGAGTCCGGCGATAGCGTTCATAGCCCTTGAGGAGGGCTTCCCGCAGGGCCGCTTGCACCGCTTGTTTGGGCAGATTTCGTTCCTGGCTAATTTTTTCAATCATTTCCCGGAGTCCGGGTAGGGCAACCATTGACATCGCAAAACCTCCATTGAATTTGAAATTTAGGTGTGATTGTAGGTGTGATTGAGCGTGGACCGGCGTTGTGTGCGCAAGGGATGGGGCTTCGCTCCCGGCAGCCGGGGGGCCGATCGGTGGCCATTCGCGGGGGGCTGACTACGGCACCCTAGCCAGACGCTAGTCCGGTGCGCCGCCTGGGGCATTCGCGATCGCGGGGGGTGGCTCAGTCCTCGTCGGCCTCAATTAACTGCACATGACGAATCCGATCGCGGGGGATCGCCAGCGTGCGGCCCCGCTGGTTGAGGTAAACTGCCGTTTCATCTCGCCGGATCAGTCGCCCCTGCCAATGGCTACGACCTTCGTGGGCGGGATCGACCACAATTAGGATGGGAAACCCCCGAAAGGCCGTAAAGTCGCGATCGCTGCTCAAGGTATCGGAGAGGCCGGGGCTAGAGATTTCGAGCACGTAGGGTTCTGCAATCAGATTTTCAGCATCAAGACTGGCTTCCAGGGCATGACTCATCGCCTCACAGTCGTCCAGCCCGGTATCCCCCTGGGTATTGCGCACATCAACCCGCAGGACGGGGGGAACTTGGTTGGTCTGGAAAACCGCCCCGACCACTTCCAAGCCCAAGCGCTGCGCGATCGGCGTTGCGAGGGTCAGAATTTGAGGGATCAGGGGATGGGTCATAACGTCACCACTTCGGGACAGGCAATCTGTTCGGTTAGCAATCAATTAGGCAATAAAAAAGTGGGCTGCACCCACTCCTCATGAAAATCTATTCCCATGAAGCGAACCAGACAGCCCGCAAGCCGCCTGCTTCTTCTTCCAGTGTAGCGGATTAATGCCAAAAGGGGGGAAATGCCCTGATCTTGCTGTCCCCACTAACCCCACTTACATTGTCTTGATCCACTCCCGCAGGTGTTGGTTGACGCGATCGGGGAGTTCGTCATGGGGGCAGTGTCCCGCAGGGAGAAAATGCTCCTGAAGGTGGGGATAGTGCTGGCGAAATTGGGCACTCCGCTTGGAAACATCCATCCAGGGGTCACCTTCCCCCCATAGCAGCAGCAGGGGATGCTGAAGATCGCGCAGGAGGGTATCTACCCGTTCGCCTTGGGGGGTGCGGAAGATAGCGGCAAAAACCTGGGCGGCTCCCCGATCGCAGGATGGACGATAAATATCCTCCACCAATTGCTCGGTGACAGCGGTTTGATCAAGGTAGACCTTTTGCAGCGTTTTACGGATTGTCGATCGCCGTCGGGTGTACTGGAAGATTAAATAGCTGACCCAATCTTGCTGGAAGAGGGTCCGCAGGGTTTGGCGGCGCAGCGTTTGCCAAGGGGTAGGGGGCGGGGCGGGTTCACTGTCGCTGAAGGGACCCGCACTATTGAGCAAAACCAGGCCGCAGGCACTATCGGGCCGTTGGGCCGCCACACACAGGGACACATAGCCCCCCAGCGAATTGCCGACTAAAATGACGGGCTGTCGGATCACGTCGGTGATAAAGTCGTGCAGTTGGTCACGCCACAGGTCACCGCTGTATTGCCAATTGGGTTTAGCCGATCGCCCAAAGCCGAGAAGATCGATCGCCCAGATCGCAAACTCGTCCTGTAACCCCGCGATCGTTTTGCGCCAATGGTCTGTTGAGGCCCCAAATCCGTGGACCAACAGCAGGGGAGGGTATTGGGATCGGCTAGGACCCGCCTGGACGTAGTAGATCAATTGGTCGCGCCAGGTGCAATAATTCCCGGTCACCGTCTCGGCACAGAGTTGCGTCATGGCCTAAACTCACGCCATTAAGTAATGTTTAGAGATATGTCTCTATTGTAATGATTGTATGGGGAATTGCGGTATGGTCAAGGCGCGGCCCACGTTGTATGTGGCGATTACCAATCATGGGTTTGGTCATGTTACCCGCACGGCCTCGGTAGTCGCCGCGATTCAGGCCCGTTGCCCGGAGATTTTGCCGATCCTGGTGACCACCGCCCCCCGCTGGCTACTGGAGTCCTATTTAAGCGAGCACTTTATCCATCGGCCCCGCAGTTTTGATGTCGGTGTGGTGCAGGCGGATAGCTTGAACATGGATAAGGCGGCGACGTTGGCCAAACTGACTGAGATTCGTGCCCGCGAGGCGGCGATCGTGGCGGCGGAAGTGGGTTTTATTGATCAGAACCGGGTGGGGTTAGTCCTGGCTGACATTCCCCCGCTGGCGGCGAGGATTGCCCGGACAGCAGGGGTTCCTGCTTGGATGCTGAGTAATTTTGGCTGGGATTTTATCTACCGGGATTGGGGCGGCGAGTTTAGCGCGATCGCGGATTGGATTAGTGGCTGTTATCAGCAGTGCGATCAGTTGTTTCGCCTACCCTTTCACGAACCGATGACGGCCTTTCCCCGGATCACTGACGTAGGCCTGACCGGAGGAACGCCCCGGTATGATCTAGACTTCCTGCGGCAATTGTTGGGCTTAACGGCTCCCCCTGAGCGAACCGTGTTGCTGACCTTTGGTGGTCTAGGTCTACAACAAGTTCCCTATGCTGGATTGGCGGCGTTTACCGACTGGCAATTTTTGACCTTTGATACCCAGGCTCCCGACCTGCCCAATTTGATTGCTGTGCGTGGGCCTGCGATCCAGGCACGGGCGGGCGACTTTGATCTCAAGCGTTTACGCCCCGTGGACCTCATGCCCCTCTGCGGTCGGGTGGTCTCGAAGCCGGGATTCAGTACCTTTTCCGAAGCCTGTCGGTTGTCGGTCCCGATCGTCACCCTCACCCGCGATGACTTTGCCGAAGCGGCGATCCTAATCAATGGCATCCGGGATTACGCCTACCATCAAGTCTTGACACCGGACGCATTTAACCAGGGCACTTGGGCCTTCCTGCATGAGCCACCGCACCCCCCACGCCGGAAAGCGGACGCGATCGCCAGGGATGGCACGGAAGCGATCGCCCAGGCCGTGGTGGCGGCCCTATTGACCTAGTTATTTATCGGCAGAATCAATCGTCTCCCTGGCAAACAAGACGCCACCCCCAATGGCAGGCGAGGGGCTGTCCCAGGGGTAGGCGAGATGCCGCCTCCACGCCCCAACTAACGGGCTAGGGTCAACCTCGGCTAGTTGTAACCAAACTCAGGTTATTTAGGGGGCGCAAATCGATACAATTGAGATCATCAAGTTTCAAGTCATCGGTAAGCATTGGCAGATTGGCCCCAGGGCCAGGTAACACAATCCCTGCTTCAATGTGGGGTAAAGGTGTTGGGGATCATCAATATCTCTCTTTACCTGTGTGCTTCTGGTATCCCGGTTTTAAGTCAATTGCCGGTTAGCGCGATCGAGCTTGCTCTGTCAAGGTATTTACTGTCAAGGTATTCAATGGAAGTCCAAAGAGAATTTTTCCCCCGCGTCCGCAAAACCGTGATGCCGCGTCCCTATTTTGCGGAAGTTCCGGATGTGTTGGGTCAAAGTGGTACGGCTTGGGCCGTTGATGCGACCATCTATGGTGATAATTGGTATCTCGATCGCTGGCAAGGTTTGATCGAGATTTATGGAGCGGGTGCCGCTATTAGCTTCTTTTCATTACTGCCCCGGAAGAATAAATACGAGGCTGAGGGACTCTATCTCCGGTTGAAGTTGGCTTATCGCACAACAGCCAATGCTAACGTCAACATTCGGACTTTTTCGGGTCGCCATGTGACCCTCCCTAACAGTGTTGAGGGAGCTATCTTTGACGATCCGGAAACCTACTGGTGGGTAACGGACGATCTAACCCTGAATGTGAACTCGATCTATACGGATGAAAAACTCTGGATTCAGCGGGTGGATTGGGAATGGGTCAGTAAAGAAGTCATTTATGAAGATGAAGTTGGCATTCAAGATCCGTTTCTTACCCGTACCCTCTCTGAGGTAGAAAAGCTCTATGCGCCCAAGGCCATTAATCCAGACTCGGTGAAACAGTTTTTGATTGACAAAATCCAAAAGGATGAGGGGTTTGCCAAGCGCTGTCTTAGCCTCCTCTGTCAGGATCAACTCATGGGGAAAGATCTGGCGCAAATGTTTACGGATGGGGGGTTGACGCTCTAGACGGACAGGCACATTTATATTGCTCTAGTACAGTAAACATAAAATTTCGCAACGTTGGGAGTCACGACGGTCGTCGTGGCTGGCTAAAACCAGTACTACAAGCAATGTTGGGAGTCACGACTATACAGCCTGTGTCGCCTCAGTGAGGGTCAGGCAATTGGCTTGAGCCAATTGTTCATCACGTGCTTCTGTCCTTCAGAGACTTGGGAAACGCTGTCGTTCTTGCTGGCTAAAGCCAGCACTACAAACGTTGCATAATCCATTGTGTGCTGTACTAGGATTGGGTGGGGTTAGTACGGGCAAGCTTTGAGAGCCGAGCTTTAGAGGGCAACCCACCCCTACGAAAGCTCGGCCAGGGGGTGACGCGATCGTGCTTCACCTACCCGCGTTGGCCCGTGACAATGTAGGCCACGCGACCGCCAATATTCGTGGCATGATCGGCCATACGCTCAAGATACCGAATGGTTAATACCAGCAGCACGATCGGCTCAATAGCACCGGGAACATCGTGTTGCAGGGCCAGTAATTGGTAGAGGCGATCGTAGTCATCATCTACAGTGTCATCCCTGGCTTTCATGTCGAGGCCCGACTGGGCATCTAAATCCGACAAGGCTGCCAAACTCATGGCCAACATTGCCCGACAGCGATCGAGCATAATTTGCACTTGGGGCAGGCAGCGATGGGGGGGATAGGGGAAAAGCTTCACCGCGACTTCGCCTAAATCCTTGGCATAGTCTCCAATACGCTCTAGATCGCGGACCAGTTGCATAATGGCACTCACCAACCGCAAATCCTGGGTTACAGGCGCTTGGAGAGCCATGATGCTGACGCAATCCAGTTCGATCTGGCGGTAAAACTGATCGATTTTTTTGTCCTGGCGGGCGATCGCATCGGCGGCAGTTAAATCGCGTTCAAACAGGGCCTGACGGGCTAGCCAACAGGACTTCTCAACTAATGCCCCCATCCGCAGGACATCCTGTTGGAGTCGCCGCAGTTGACGATCGAAATGGGGGCGGCTGCGTCGTTGCTCCTCAGAGTGTGTATTCACGCGCAGTCTTGACCGTTTAAGCCTAGGGAATGCAGACCGACACCAGCAGCCTGTACTGTTTAGTATAGCGACCTCTACCCAGCGGTGCATGTTGTAGGGAGTACGATTGGGCAATCCTACGGCGATAACGCGAGCGCTCCTGCGTAGGACTTGGCGTTAGTCGGCTGGGGGTTGTTCCAAAGAAGTCAGATTGTTGAGTCAGGCTTGCGTCGGCACGAAAAGCTTCAATCGTGACAGTGACCCATTCTCAGGGAGAAGCAATCGCCATAGCCATTGTCCCTCGCATACGGGATGCCCTATACAGTGGCTGTAACCCTGCTATCAGACGACACTTTGTAAACCGAGCGACTCGCTTAACTTTAACGCACTCTTTGCGGTACTGCCCGCCAGTACGAAGCTAACTCACTACCCACTGTTACCCTCACTGACCCCATGACTAACTTTGCACCCCAACGCCATACGGTGCCCCTACCTGATCTCAACTTATCCTACTTAGAGTGGCCAGCAACCGGTGATCCCATCATTTGCCTGCATGGGCTAGCGGATCATGCGGGGGTGTGGGCCAGCTTGGGAACTTACTTAGCCACGGGGATGGCCTCAGAACTGGGGCAACGCTTTCATTGTGTGGCACCGGATATTCGCGGCCACGGGGATAGCGATAAGCCGAATACGGGTTATCAAACCGATGTCATTGTGGCGGATCTGAATGCCCTGTTAGATCGGTTAGGTTGGTCTGCTGCCCATGTGGTGTGTCATTCTTGGTCGGCTCAAATTGTAGCAGTTTGGGCCACAAAGTATCCCGATCGCGTGCGTAGTCTGATCTTTGTCGATCCGTTTTTTATCGATCGGATGCCCGCCTGGATGGGGCTAACCTTCCCCATCCTCTACCGTGTGCTGCCATTCCTGAAAACAATGGGACCGTTTGGCAGCTACGAGGAGGCTGAACAGGTGGCCCGTGGGCTAAAGCAATACCAGGGCTGGACCCTCCTTCAGCAAGCGGTCTTTCGCGACAGTATGGAATGTAAGCCCAATGGCCAATGGGGGAGTAAGTTTATTGTACAGGCCCGTGATGAAATTTTCGACGATGTCCGGCGGGTGGCCGGGTTAACTCAGCCGCTCACAGTACCTAGCTTATTCCTACAGCCAGAAAAAGGCTTGAATCGAACGGAATGGCAACTTAAACCCTATCGAAAATATCTCCAAAATCTTCAGGTGCGTCAGATTCCTGGCAACCACTGGCCTTTTTTGGTGGAGCCGGAGGCATTTAATCGGGCAGTGGCAGAATTTTTGACGGGGGGAGCGTTTTATGAGGGGGCATGACGGGAGCGAGAGTGAAGGTTAGGGGCTTTTCTGCTAGTATCTTGGGCACTGATTTACCAATTTGCTAGAGAAGAGGGCGTATGAACTCGGACACGTTGCAATGGTTAACGGAAATTCAAGCGTTGCAACACCAGGTGATGGCATTGCAACAGGAGCGAGATGCGATGGCAGCTACGGCCCAACGCTGGCAAAAGCTCTATGAAACCGAGGCGCAACAGCGACGATCGGATGCTGCTGCGGCCCAAAGTACGATCGCCCAATTACAGGCCGATCTGGCAGCCCAGTCTCCGATCAAGGGGACGTGGGAAATGGGCAGTGAGGCGTCGGAGGCCATCTTGGCTTTGCCGTGGTTAGCGGAATTACAGGCCCGCTGCGATCGCGCCCAAACCCTCGCTGATGCCCAAACTGAACTGAAGGGGCTACTCCTGACCTGCGCCAAGCTTCAGCAGCAGGTGGCCCAACTCAGCCATGACCTGGCGACTGAGCAAGCCGCCCACCAACAAACCCGCAAAACCCTGACCCTGGCTCTCGGTGACACGATCGATCTCCTCACCCAGGAACGCCAGAAATACCAGTCCCCTCCGACGACGCCCATGCCCAACAGCCCGATACCAGAGCCGGTTTAACCTTTCTCAACAATATAGAGAACCGATCGCGGATGTATCCCGCACTTCTCAAACATTTCCGCCCCAAAAAACTGGATATCGAGTTGATGCACGGTAAACCCGGCATCGGAAAGCTTGGTGATAAACCCCGGCTTGGAATACATGCGGACATGATCGTTCTGTCCAAAATGCTGCCAGCGACCTTCCGGCGTAGTAATTTCAGGGTTCTCATAATCGGCTTCTAGGCTCAGTAAAATGGGAACCATGACAATGCCTTTACCCCCTGGTTTTAGCACGCGGTAAAGTTCGCTAATTGCCTTGCGATCGTCCTCCACGTGTTCTAAAACATGAGAACAAATCAAAAAATCAAACGTATTATCCTCGTAAATATCCATTTGGGTAATATCGACGACATCATCGACACCGGCTCGAAACCGATCCGCCGATCGATAATAGGCTTGCGGATACTTGGCTCGAATAAATGCCTGTAAACTTCTACAGGGGGCAATGTCTAGCCATTTGAATCCAGCTTTGACTTCAGGCAGTTCCTGGTTAAGATACAGTGCATAGAGTCGATCGCGATCGCTCGCTTCGCAAACAGGGCATAAATACTTGAGTTGGTTGAGGGTTTCAATTTGAAAAATGGAGAAAATATGTTGATTTTTGTCCAGGTTCTCCTGATAGAAATCAGGAAAACGCTCAAAATGCCCCACGGATGAAGAGCAGACTGGACAAAAATACTGAGGTGTACCAGGTGTCTTGAAATGGCCCCCTAGGTCAACTGCTTCTGCCGTTCCAAGCATGACCTTGACACTACCCTTAACCCGATTTAAAAAAGATGGTTTATTCATATCGTTAAATTCGACTCACTTAGAATGAAATAATGACTCTTCTGGGATTTGGGTGCAAATAGTATAAGCAAATACAAATAAACGATCTTAAATGTTGAGTTTATGGTGGGGGCGCGTAGCGCCCCCA
>CAZHXN010000115.1:0-10633 GCA_964536415.1 uncultured bacterium | reverse complement strand
TTTAGTTCTTTAATTTGTCGCTTTTTGCACTGTTACACCAAAATCTCAGGAGAGCTAGACAAAGGTGCAAGGTATGCAGTGCCGGCATTCGGTTCTTGTGTAACTTGCAAGCCATCCCCTACACTAGGGACAATCGGCATTGGGAGGATCAGGATGGTCATTCAGCAACCGAAGCAACCCACTCCCGACGAGGTCATCCCCGTCAGCAGGGTGACCCTCCTGCCTGACAACACAATCCCTTTCCCCCCCGACGATCTCTGGAGCGATGAACCCCCTTTGGAAAGTGATCTTCATCGTGACCAAATTGATTTATTAATTCGTCTCATTCGCTGGTGGTTCCGTCCGGGAGGTGAAGGGGGACGGACGGATGTTTATGTGGCAGGTAATTTGACGATTTACTACAGTCCCAATCAGAAAAAATCAGAATTTTTCCGAGGGCCTGATGTGTTTGTCGTCCTAGGCACCAATAACCATCCGCGCCGCAGTTGGACCGTCTGGCACGAAGGCGGGCAATATCCTAATGTGATTGTTGAACTGCTTTCCGACTCAACGGCTACTGTCGATCGTGGCGAAAAAAAAGATCTCTATCAATCCCTATGGCGGGTTCCAGAATACTTCTGGTTTGACCCCATTACCCTAGAATTTCAGGGATTTCATCTCGTAGACGGAGCCTATCAACCGATTCAACCTAACCCGCATGGCTGGCTGTGGAGCCATGAATTAGGCTGTTATTTGGGCATCTGTGATCAGGTCCTCCGCCTCTTCACAAACAATGGTCAACGGGTCCCCCTACCAGAAGAAGCAGCCATGCAGCAGGCTGAGGTGGCCATGCAGCGGGCGGAACAGGCAGAACAGGCACTCCAACAGGAACGTGAACGGCGACGACAATTGTTGGCTAAATTACAAGCCCTCTCCCCAGAACAGCGGCAGGTACTAGGACTGGAACTAGAGGATTAAAGCGAACAGTGGTAGTGAATCAACAGGTTGATTAGCCATGCTCAAGGCGTCTGAATTTGGCCAGTGCTTAGAGGCGGCACTTTTGTTTCAGGGGTTATCGCGATCGCATCTGGCGGCTTTGTTGAAAATTGCCCATATACAAACCTTTGCCAAAGGTGAGCTAATTTTCCATGAAGGCAGTGAAGCAACGGGCTTTTTTGTCGTTAAAACGGGGCGTATCAAAGTCTTTAAGATTTCCCTTGCAGGCAAAGAGCAAATTATCAATATTTTTGAAGTGGGTGAAAATTTCGCCGAAATTGCGGCCTTAGACGGTAAACCGTTTCCTGCATCCGCATCTGCCTTAGAGTTCTCAGAACTGATTTTTTTCCCTAGAACCTTATTACTGGATGTACTCCGTCAATACCCTGATATTGCTATCAATATGCTGATTAGTCTAGCTCAGCATTCACGACACCTGGCCGGGGTGATTGAGGATCTTGCCTTTAAGGATGTGCCACAACGGTTAGCCACCTATTTGCTCAAACTGAGCGAGTCGCAACTGGGTCTCCCGACTCAGCACCCACTGCCTAGCAATACAGTGAGTCTGGATCTTAGCAAAGGTCAACTGGCCGCAAGCTTGGGCACAATTCCGGCAACTCTGTCCAGGGCATTTTATCGTCTGAGTAATGACGGTCTAATTGCGGTGAATGGCTCCCAGATTGAATTACTCGATCGCGATCGGCTGCAAAAGTTCAGCCAGTCCCTAACGCAATCAGAAGGTTAGGGCTGACCGGTTGAGGCAGGCTTTATGTCCTAGTGTTGACCCAGGGTAGAGTGAGATCAGTGAGAAAGCAGGAACCACCTAGGCACCCAGGTACCCAGAGGCATCTCCAACAAAACCCATTGGTAGTCTAAGCCGCGATCGGCTGTAAAAGTTGGATATTGCTGAAAGCAAAGGTGGTAGTGCTGGGGGCTTGCCCTGGCTCCTGGCTATGAACCACCTGGCGGGTCATCAGATAGTAGCCCTCGACGGGTTCGTAGGTGTCTTCAAAGGTAGCAGTTCGGAGCACCTCATGGGTTTCTGGATGGCTGAAGACCGCCTGGTAGTGGGTAGCGGCATACCCCTGGGGCGTGTCCAGGCTCTGGGAATGGGTGATCGTAAAGGCCATGCGTCCCATTACCCGGTGTACGAGGACGATTTGACGATCGCGCACTTTATAATGGGACCCCATCGCCTCGCCTTGGACCAGAATCTCGACGGCTCCATCGGCATCGGTTTCGCCAAAGCTGAAGGTGTTGTTTCCGTGGGTTTGCTCAAAGGGCGATCGCTTCCGGTGGGTCACCAAATCCCGCAGACGGGCCTCCAATGCCGATCGCACGCTTTCATCGCTAAGACCACTAACGACAATCGATAAATCGGGATTAACCTGCACATCGCCCCGATGGGTCGTATCGCCCTGGATGAGGGCAACATCGGCGCGGAAGCCGGGAAAATCCGCATCCCAAGTATAGCGATTTTCGTAAGCGGCCCGGAATACCTCACGGGCAGTCTGGGGTACTGTCATGCTGTCTCCCTTGTGGGTTCACTGTTTTCTAGTTTATGAGAGTTTTGAGGGTGTCGTCAGGCTGGTCAAAGGGGGGAAATAGCCGGTATGGTGGGGGTAAGGGTTGCGATCGCGTCGCTCCTTTCCGGGAGAATCGCGCTCCCGATCCCCACTGCTTGCTTCCTAGCCCTATCGTGCCGACCTTGCTATGTTTGGTATTTTTCAGCAAAGTAGCCTCCGGATCGAAATCGCTGCTTCGGAAACCGCCATCCGGGACAGTCTGATCCGTCCGGCCCAGTTTCGGCAATGGCTGCAACCGCAACAGTTTTCAGCCGGTCTGCCGGAAACCCTCACCCAGGGACTGACGTTCACTAGTCATTTGGGGCCAATTACAGTCCAGCATGTGGTCGATCGCGTGGAGAGCAATTGCCTGCGCCTGCTCCTGAGCGAGGGGGTCGATGGCTTCCATGAGTGGTATTGGGGGGATGGCTGGGTCCAGTCCCGGCTAGAGGGTATTTCGGTGTTACCGTTGAATCTGGCTCAAACCCTGAATTTACTGCGGCTACGCGCCTACCTCAGTCAGGTGCAGGCTGCCTAAGCTAAAATCCCATACCGACACCCCTACCAGTCTGCTAGAATAGCGGGGTTGTGTTAGCTGAATCTACCCTTGAGTCAAGCTGTAGAGTTACCCAGAGTTGATGTATTTCTTCAGGAATTAGCAGCAATCCAGCAAATGGGTTCTAAGCGGATTGCCATTCTTGGATCACGTCATGTCCCCTTAACCCATCAACAGATTATTGAGTTGATGAGTTACGCCCTAGCTCTATCGGGCAATCAGATTATGACATCGGGAGCAACTGGGACCAACCATGCAGCGATTCGGGGAGCCATGCGGGCCGATCCCAACCTGCTGACGGTGATTCTGCCCCAAAGTTTAGAGCGCCAGCCGCGTGAGTCACGGGAACAGTTAGAACAGGTGATCCATCTGGTCGAGAATCCAGATAATGATCATCTCAGTTTAGCGGAGGCCAGCGCCCTGTGTAATCAGGAAATTATTTCACGCTGTCAGCAGTTAATTTGTTTCGCATTTCACGATAGTCATACTTTGCTCTCGACCTGTAAGGTAGCCGAAGAGCAGAGTAAGATTGTGACGCTATTCTATTTTGATTAGCATTGATTAGTTACATGCATTGATTAGTTACATATTGACGGTTGCTAAATCCTTGATCGCTCACGGGGTGGGCCAGAATACGGTTAGCGATTGCAGTCAACGCCGATGACACTGAAACCAGGACAGGCGCTACGTGGCGGCCAATGCCGGACTGAGAAGGGGTTTGCTGAGGCGGGCTTTGGATCTCCTAGCGGCAACCTGCCTCCCCCAACCCCTTCGCCCACCCCCCGCAAACGGGGGGTTAGGGGGCTGGGGAGCCGGATTTGCAGGTCCCTCTCCCACTCTGGGAGAGGGATTTAGGGTGAGGGCCGCACTAGCGGACTACCGCCATCCTACCCCAGTAACACTGTACTTTATGAGTAAGGTAAAGGCTGTATACGAGTCACGGTTAGTTAGCGATCGCACTAGCGGGGGATTGACAGGCCGCATGGCACTCCAAGGCAATCCTCCATTTTCGCGTTTAGGTATCTACTCGATCGCGACCCCTTCAATTTCGGCATCAGAGAGATCGTAAAGGGATTGCAACTTCGCTAATACCTCTGGTTGTGGGTGCCAGAATCCGCGTCCGTGGGCCTCTAACATTCGCCCAACGATGTTGCGAAAGGCTTCGGGATTAGCCTTGCGCAATTTGGTGGCCATCGCTGGATCAAGGGCATAGGTCATGGCGGCTTGATCGTAAACCCACGCTTCCTGGAAATTTGTCGTGCCGCCCCAGCCAATGAGGGCTGTCAGCCGTTGGGAAATTTCGTAGGCTCCCCCGGCACCCTGGTTGGCCATCGCTTCTGCCCATTTTGGGTTGAGCAACTTCGTGCGGTATTCCATGCGCAGGAGGTCTTCTAATTTTCTGGGGGTCGTATCCTTCGAGAAACTTTCGACAAAACTGGTGTGGACTGGACTGCGGCGACCCTTGGCCCGACGGCGTTGTTCGGCAGCTTGTTTGAGGGCACCGGTGTTGGCGTAATACTCTTGAATGTCGGTGAGGCCATATTCAACGGAATCGATTTCCTGAACGATGCGATCGGTACTTTGTAACAGGGTTTGCAACACGGCGGGACGGGCCTGACCCGTATCCCGACGGCCATAGCTGAAGGCATTACGGCTTTCCCAGGTTTGGGCCAATTCTTCTCCGGATTCCCAATTGGAACTGACGACGCGATCGTTGACTAGGGAACCAAAATCCCCGGCTGGATTGGAGAACAGGCGGGCGGCTGGATTCTCAATCCCTTGGGCCTGCATGGCGAGGGCGTGTTTACGAATAAAATTCTGGTCCTCTGGCTCATCGGCGAGGGCCGCACGTTGGAACAGATCATCCAACAATTCCAGAATATTCGCAAAGCTATCTCGGAAAATCCCCGATAGATTGGCTAACACATCAATGCGAGGATGATCAAGTTCGGCTAGGGGGATGAGTTCATAGCGCACAATCCGTCCGGTCCCTTCCTTGAGCGGTGTGGCTCCCACTAGTTCGAGCAGAATGCCTAGAGATTCTCCCTTAGTTTTAATCGCATCTAACCCCCAGAGCATCACGGCGATCGTTTCTGGGTACTGGCCCTGTTCTTCGAGATGTTGGGCGATGAGTTGGCGGGCGATCGCACGGCCCCGTTCATAGGCGGCTGGGGAGGGCATGCGGTAGGGATCGAGGGCATGGATATTACGACCCGTGGGCAGGACCCCCGGACCATCGCGCAGGAGGTCACCGCCGGGAGCGGGGGGGATATATTCGCCGTTGAGGCCCCGCAGGAGGTTGGTGAGTTCTTCCCCGGTTTGGGCGAGGCGATCGCGGATTTGCAGGGCAGTTTCCAGGCGATCGCGGGGGACGGGGTATGGGGTTTGAGGTCCGTATTGGGTTTCCAGGGTTTTGAGGTCGATCGCGTCCTGGCAAAGGATATCAATTACGGCAGCGGGGAGATCATCGCCGAAATAGGCCCGCAGGTAGCCCGCTAAGGTTTCGGCATCAGGGGCTTCTCCCAGGGTGTGGAGGCCAGAGGAGAAGAGGCGATCTTCGAGGATCTGGAGATAGGCATAGAGATCAACCAGGTAGGCATTGAAAACCTGATCACTGAACATTCGGGCATTTTCTGGGGTGAATTCAATCCCCAGGCGATGGGCTTCTGCAAAGGGGCGATCGGCATCCAAACCCGTATCCAAAATCTTTTTACAAATGGCTTCTTTCAACGCAAAATTTTTTTCCGGATCTTCGCGATATTCGTTAATCAGATCCCGGAGATTGACCAGTTCTTTATATAAGCCAGCGCGACCATAGGGCGGCACATTATGGGAGATTAAAACCCCATAGCCCCGACGTTTGGCCAGAATCGATTCTGAAGGATTATTGGCGGCATAAATATAGAGATTCGGCAAATTCCCCAGCAAAACATCTGGCCAGGAATAGCCCGTATTCCCCAGGGGCGCACCCGGTAACCATTCCACTGTGCCATGCATGCCAAAATGGATGACCGCCTGGGCACCGAACGCCTTTTGCAACCATTGATAAAACGCGGCGTACTGGGGATGGGGCGTCATGTCCCGCTCAAACATCAACCGCATCGGGTCCCCCGATATCCCCAACGGTGGCTGCACCCCAATCCACACATTCCCCAACTGCAACCCACCGAGCCAGTATTCATCTCCCAACGTGCGAATGCCACAATCCGTTAATGATTGCCAACACTGCTCAATCCGCCGGGTCAACAAATACCCCAACCACCGCTCCAACTGCGGCACTTTCACCGTCGTCAACGCTGGGGTGGGAGAGGGGGAGGAACCGTTGTCCGATGAGGACGGGTTTACCGGTATTGAGTGTTTCTCGCTAGGTGTTGGTGTCAACCCGCCCCTACGGGTTAATGGTGGTGGGGCCATTTCCCGATCGCGCAACCGCATCTCCTCATCGGCAAACCGCACCCACTCAATTAAGGTTGCCGCATCATCTGGCAAATCCCCCACTGTATAACCCTGTTTCTTCAACGCTTGTAACAGCTTCAACAACGATCGCGGCACATTCAGCAACGCCGCCGTCCCCGTTGCCCCATAGCCCGGTGGAAACCCATAGAGAATAATTGCGATTTTTCGCTCCCCTACCGGCGTCCGCCGCAGCTTAATCCACTGCCACAACCGCCCCGTCAAGCGTTGCAACCGTTCCGGGATCAGATAAATGCGATCGCCCACCAGCCCTCCTAGCGGCACCGTATCGATCGCCCCATCCAACTCCGGCAATGCATACAGCACCACACTTTGCAGTCCACCAATCCCCCGCCGCGTCCAGGACTGGATATCCTGAATCAGCAACGGAGCTGCCACTATGTAGGGCACATTCTTCGTACTCAGGATGCGCTTGGCGACCTCCACCTGCCGTCCTGCCTCCATCGATCCCGCCGGACCGCCTACGAGGGGAAAACCGATGGTGGAGACGATCGCCTCCACCTTCACCGCCTCTGGAGAAAGAGATGGCGTTGGATTCTGCCCCTGCTGCCGTTGGGTTTGTTCCGCCTCCGTCGTCAGCCAATCCCGCACCGCTACATGACCTTCCACCCCATTGATAAAGATTGGCACCGGGATGAACCCCTGGTCCTCAAAATGACGAATCAACTGGGGAATATAGGGCTGCTTCGTAATCACATGCTTGCGATACAGCAAAATCCCCACCACCGGAGCCGCCCCCTTCGTGTCCCCTTCGTGTCTTCGTGTCTTAGTGGTTAGCCTAACCCCCCTGTACCACTCCCAATAAACCCTTGGCGACTCAAAATATCCCTGATAGTCCGGATGCACCAACCCCATATTCGGAATCGTTACCGGTTCCGGTATCTCCGTCAACGCTGCTAAATCCTGGGGCGATAATTGCAGATAATGCTTAGCCAAATGCCAGAACATCGCCGCGACATTTTCCGGTCCCCCCGCATTCCAATAGCCATAGACAATCAGCCAATTGCGCAGATCCTGAACCTTTTGCACCGGGATAAATTTCAACAACTTCGGCCCGGTTTTCAAAAAGCTAATATAGCCCGCCAGCTTATCCTCCTCCCGCCCCGTACTGAACTTATCTAGAATAAACTTCACCGGCTTCGGCATCCCCTTTGGTCGATCGCCGATCGCGAACTTCCCCAACTGGGTCAAACTCATCAGCTCCAGCGCCGACTCAAACACCAACCGAATCGGAATCGCCTGGACCCGCTCGCGCAGCCACATCACCTGCTCATAGTCAAAAATCAAACTGGCGAAAAACACCTGGGCATCCTGAAGCGCCGCCGCCACGCGATCGGGGTCTTGGGCCAGATCGCGATCGCTGAACACACCAATCTCCAACTCTGGGCAACGGGACTGGGCCAACTGGGCTGCCTGCCGATAGAGGTCCGTATTGAACGACTCAAAGCCCGTAAGCAGAACGATCCTGGGCATAACTCGCCTCCCGCAACAATCCCAAACCCGATCCAGCAACCCTGCACCGCTTGGCAGCCCAGGGCCTACCTCCATACCTCCATTGTAGTGAGCGGGATTAGCAGAACGTTTTGTCCCCCAGAGCAGCGGACCAGCAGTCAAGCCAGGAGTGAACCCAGCAGTGGGTGGTTAGACTCCATCTAAAATGAAGTTAGGTCTTTTATCTCTACCTCAATCTTGCAGCCCTAACCCTCGCAATCAGCCACAAACGGGCTTGGGATCAACCTGCTGCGGGATTTCAGGTATCCTCTCGCTCTCAATGATGCTGGGCAAAAGTTGACGCAAAATCCCATTGTTTTCTTGGATACACGATCGCGGGAGACCCGACCCGATCCCAATTTTACTTATCAAAATTCATAACTCTATTAGACTGCCTCATCAATCTGGGGATGCAACTGGGCCAAGCCTTGCCAACAGCACCTTAAAACAGGTATTTATTACTAATCTTAAAGACCTATGAAGAAGCATGGAATTCTTTGACAGCCATAAAACCGCTTCATTATGATGAGAGCAAGGGAGGTCTCAATTGAGTATTTCAAAGGCTTATAAGTGGTGTTCTCAAGGTAAACACTGGCTTAACACTTCAACCTTAATGTGGACAACAGGGGGAAATTATGAAATTCTGGAACAAGATCAGCCAAGCTATTCAGTATGTCATGGAGGCAGTCGGTCGCGTTTTTACGCCCGTAGAAGATACCTATCCCGCGATCGGGGTGCAACCCTTTGACGGTGAAATTCCCAAGGCTCACAACTATTAAAAACCCGTAACGACGAGCCATTTGCTGATACAATCACTCGCTGGATCAAGTGTTATTAAAGAAGTATGCGTAGGGTGGGGACTGGGTGCCCCACTTTTGTATTGACAGGTTTATCCGCTCAATTTTGCATAGGTGCGCTGACTACAATTGCCCTCAGTACGCTGACTACAATTACATTGATAGAGCGTGCCTAGATGTAGGGGCAGTCAAACTAGCACTTGCCCGAAGGCTGAGATTCTCTGCTGCTCAACGGGGCCTGGATTTAACACCCACGATCGTAGATTTCTACGATCGTATATTTACGTCTGAGTACGGTTTTATTTTTAGGGAGGATTAGATACATTAGTAATACCACGGACTGGCCCCTGGCATGAATGAAACGGTTTCGGCACCCCCCCATCAACACGATCGTTACGATCGTTACCTGAAAACCCTGATCGCAATCCAACAGGATCTGCTGGCTGACCATCCGCTTGCCCTCATTTATCAAAGGACACTAGAGCGATTGGGGCGAGCCAGTGGAGCCTCACGGGTATATATATTTGAGAATTTCTGGGACAGTGACGATCGTCTCGTCATGCGCCAACAGGCTGAATGGTGTAACGTAGGCGTTCAGCCAGAGATCGATAACCCTATCCTGCAACACCTGTCCTACGCCGACTTTTTTGGCCGCTGGGAAATCGTATTGGGTCGGGGAGACATTATTGCGGGCAATGTGTCGGAGTTTCCCCCATCAGAACGCGCTATTCTAGAACCGCAGGGAATTCTGTCCATTTTAGTGCTCCCCTTGATCGTCCAGGGTCAGTTTTGGGGGTTTATCGGTTTTGATAATTGTTCCGAGGCCCGTCCCTGGAGTGGGACGGAAGTTGCCCTGCTCCAAAGTGCAGCAGCAGCCCTATCGCTGAAACTGGAGCAGCTCCAGGCAGCCAAACTACAGCAACAACAATTACGTGAATTACGTGAACTTCAGGTATGGCAACATCGCTACGAAGCGGCTGGACGGGCCAGTGGTCAAATTCTGTATGAATGGGATTTGACCTGCGATCGCCTGACTTGGGGATCCAACCTCCAGATGATTTTAGGCTATCCGCCCCTGGCTGCCCCCCAAACCTTGTCAGATTGGGTGGCTTGTATTCACCCAGACGATTATTTACGCCTGCAACTGCCTAGTCCGACCGACCTGCTGAGACAGGAAGTGCGTTGCCAGCAATATCGTATTCGCCACTATGAGGGATATTGGCTGTGGGTTGAGGATAGGAACTGCCTGACCACGATTCCCGACAGCGAACACCAGCGGTTAGTGGGATTCATTGCGGATATCAGCGATCGCAAGTGGGTGGAACAAACCCTCAATCAAAATCAGGAACTACTGACTTTAATTACTGATAATTTACCCGGTTCTGTTTACCGATTTCAGGTTGATCCAGCGGGTCAGGTCAGCTTCCTCTACGTCAGTGACGGCCAGCGGGAAGTCAGTGGCTTAGATCCCGAACAAATTATTGCTAACTCGGCCTTGTTTTTTGACATCATGCATCCGGACGATCGGGTGCAGTTTCTGGCCAAAGTGCAACGGGCGGTTCAGGAGCGAAGACAGGATACGAACGAGAACCTGGAGTCGGATACCTTTGAATATCGGATTTTCAACCAGCAGGGACAACAGCGGTGGTTACAAGATACGATCCGCTTTACACGGCTGGAGTCCGGCGAGATTATTGTCGGTGGCGTTACGCTAGATGTGGCCGAACGTAAACAGGCCGAGATAGCTCTCCGTACCAGCGAAGCGCGATTTCGGG
>CAZHXN010000114.1:8719-10957 GCA_964536415.1 uncultured bacterium | reverse complement strand
GGCTTCCACTTCACGGAAGGTCATGAGGCTGGGCTTGTCGTCCACGGGCGGGGTTTGGTTACACACCAGGTAGGCAACGGGCAGTTGGAGCTTCGCCTCTTCCCCTTCCAGGTAGCGACTCCGATTCAGGCAATAGCCCATCCAGGCTCCCCCCTGTTTTTCCGCTGGTCGGCTGTAGGCATCCAGGTAGAAATAGGCGATCGGCTGGCCAGTTTCATCGGCAACTTGGAAATACCGCACATCGGGATGCCAGACCGGGACCTGAC
The DNA here is from genome assembly GCA_964536415.1 of uncultured bacterium. Taxonomy (GTDB): domain Bacteria; phylum Cyanobacteriota; class Cyanobacteriia; order B231; family B231; genus Trichothermofontia. The sequence goes on along the minus strand of CAZHXN010000114.1, from coordinate 10,691 downwards.
CATCGGCTGCCGTAATCGTCACACCAAAGAGGTGGTGGGCGAGGTCAAAGAGGCCCTTGAGGACCTGTTCCAGGGGGAAATAGGGACGCAGTTCTTCACTATTGAAGGCAAACTTGGCCTCCCGCAAGCGCTCAGACCAGAAGCTAATATCCCAGTTTTGGAGATCATCCGCTTCCGGTGCCCCCTGCTCACGGGCAAATTGGCGTAGGGCCTCCAGGTCGGCCACGGCTGCATCATAACTGGCTTGCCGCAGGGATTCCAGGAGTTCGTCCACAGCGGCGACGTTGGGGGCCATCTTTTGGGATAGGCTGAGTTCGGCGTAGTTCTTAAATCCCAGGATTTCTGCCATTTCCTGGCGCAGGCTGAGGATACGATCGATCAACGGTTGATTATCCCATTCCCCAGTTGCGGCCCGCGTGATCATGGCCCGGTAGAGGGTTTCCCGCAGATCCCGTCGCTGGCTGTGCTGCATGAAGGGCATAAAGCTGGGCATATCCAGGGTGATCCGCCAGGGACCGTTCGCCGCCGTCGCGTCAGGGTGACCCGCATCCCTTGCCGCTTGGGCGGCTTGGGCCAGGAGGCTGGGGGGCAGTCCGACAATTTCCGCTGGATCGGTGAGGGTGAGGCTATAGGCTTTAGTGGCATCGAGCACCTGGTTGGAGAAGCGTGTCCCCAGATCGGCCAGTTCCATTTGAATGGCATTAAACCGTTCCCGTGTTTCCCCCGTTAGCCCAACCCCAGACAGTTCCGCATCCCGCAGAGTCGTATCCAGAATACGCTGTTGGGTTTCATTCAGGCGATCGCGCTGTTGAGCCAACTGCTGATAGCCAGCATAGAGGGCCTGACTCTGGTTCAACCGGACCCAGAATTTGATCACCTCTGGCTGCATGGTTTCGTGGGCCTGCCGGAGTTCCGGGCTGTTTTTCACCGACATCAAATGCCCGACAATGTTCCAACTCCAGGACAGCCGATCCTGCAACTGTTGCAGCGGTACCATTAACCCCTCCCAAGTGGGAGTGAAACTTTCTTCCAGATGGGTGAGGCGATCGTGGGCCTCGGCTAGGGCTTGGGTGATGGCGGGAACCACCTGTTCGGCCTGGATCTGGTCGAAGGGCGGTAGGCCGGTCCCAATCAGCAGGGGATTGTCAATTCGGGTAGCGGTTGCGGTCATAGGGATTTTGCGTAATACACAGAGAATAATGTGGGCAACTGGCGGTCGGTAAAACCCAGGAAGTCGTTTATACGTTCAACTATAAATTCAAATTTGCAGAGCAGGGGAATGCGTCCAGGTGGGATCTCCCCCTAGGCAGGACGTTACCCTTGTAAGGGTCCAACGAAGGCGAGCGATCGCCTCCCGATCGGTCAGCAGCAATCTCGCCTTAAACTATGACCTAACTCTGCAAGGAATCAGCAACTTTAAGATGGGTAAATTAACAACTCATGTTTTGGATACGGCGAATGGGTGTCCGGCGGCCCAGATGACCCTGGAACTATGGGCGATCGCGCCCGATACGGGAACCCGTACCCACCTCAAAACCTGCGTGACCAATGCCGATGGCCGCACCGATCAGCCGTTACTTGAGGATAGCGATTTTCAGGTAGGTATTTATGAACTGATCTTTGGGGTGGGGGATTATTTTTTGCGGCGATCGCCCACCCTCCTAGCTGGACTCCCGCTTTTTTTAGATCACGTCCCCATTCGCTTTGGGATTGCGGATGCTAATGCCCATTACCATGTGCCACTCCTGACTTCACCGTGGTCGTATAGTACTTATCGTGGCAGTTAGATTTGGCTCTTCTGAGTTTATGGTGGGGGCGCTACGCGCCCCCACCATAAACTCAGTATTTTAGTTCTTTAATTTGTAGCTTATGGAAGACGACTAACGGGAGCATCTCAGTTGGGCAAGATGCAGCCCTCATCCCCAACCCCTGCTCCCAGCCCCCCTACCCCCCCGTTTGCGGGGGGATGGGG
>CAZHXN010000114.1:0-8625 GCA_964536415.1 uncultured bacterium | reverse complement strand
CACGATCGCGTAGCGTCTCCGCCGGAGAATCATTTGCTGTCCGTATCATTAAACATCATTAAACTTTCCCTTCCCAGGGTTATGACATCCCGCACAACCATAATTCTAACCTCTCTACCTTGATAGCCTGTCCCTATCCCCTGTCACCTATCTCCTATCCCCTATCCCCTGACCCACTTCCCCATACCGCGCCCAACGAATTGCCGCCTCTGCCAGCGCATCGATCGAACTCACCAGCGGTAACCCCAATTCTTGGGATGGTCCCGATTGGATCGCCAGGGGCAGTTCACTGCAACCGAGGATGACTGCGATCGCGCCGCGCCGTTTCAGCCCTGTGGCCCCCTCGGCGGCGGGATAATAGCTTTCACTGAGACGGTTGGCCTTGGCCATCCGAATCGAAGGCATACAATAGCGTTCCATTTCTTCCGCCGTTGGCAGCAGGCAGCGATAGCCCGCTTTTTCAAGGAATTGTTGATATAAACCCAACTTCAGAGTTGCTGAGGTTCCCATAATACCGATCGCGCCCCGCAGGAGACCATAACTCTTAAGGCTGGCTACGACGGCTTCAACAATATGCAAAATGGGCACCGATACAGTTTGGCTCAGCTCATTATACCAAAGATGGGCCGTATTACAGGGAATCACGATTGCATTAGCTCCCCCCATTTGCAGTTGCCGGATACCCTGGAGCAGTTTGGGCAGCGGAGAAGGGCCTTGGCAGAGGAGGGCATCCGTGCGATCGGGGACAGTGGGATCGCTCCACAGAATCGTATGCAAATGTTCCTGATCGCAGGTAGCGCTAGTGAGTAGGGTCAAGCGGGTCAGGAAGGCAGCCCCAGCCAGAGGTCCCATACCACCGAGAATACCTAAAATACGGGGTTCAGGTATTTCAATCATTTGGTGCATGATGATTAATGCCTACGAGTTTAGGGGTGAGGGTTCTAAGCAGTGAGACAGCCGAGACGGTTATCCCACAAGATCCGCTCAGCAGGGGGTGAGACGGCCAGGACGGCTATCCTACTAGACAGGCTAGTGAGCTAGGCCAAGAGGGAGCTTGTCAGTTGCTATTGGGGGCTAGGGGACGGGTGCTTATCCGGTCCAGGCTGCTTGCTGCCAATGCTCTGTTGGCCTCCATACAAAAGCTGTTACTCAATTGAGCCCGAGGCTCAAACTAAGCTGTGCCAGAATAGGAGAGATGTTTGTTCTATACGGCTATTAAGTCACGCACGATCGTAGCCCTGGCTGGCCCGCCACCGAGTTTTTTCTCTATGCTCCGTTTCCTGCCCCTGATCCGGCATTTTCGCTCGTCCCCAACACGGCTACAGATGCCTCTGCGTTGGGTCTTGATTGTACCCTTTGTGCTCCAAACTGTAGGCATTGTGGGCATTGTGGGCTATTTGTCTTATCGGAGTGGACAACGAACAGTCGATCGCCTTGCCGATCAATTGCTCCTGGAGACAGGGGCAAGCGTAGTCGAAAAAATTGATAAGTACTTACAAACTGCTGAGGATTTGAATCGTGCTAGTCTTACAGCGATGAAGGCGGGGGTGATTAGCGCGTCCAATTTAGCCCAGTTACATCAATATTTAATCCAGCAACATCGCCAATTTCAAGAGATCACCAGTTTTGTTTTTGGTAATCCCAAAGGGGACTTTCGGACGATTCACCGAGTCACCCCAGCCGATATGGCAGCCAGGGTGACTAAGGTTAAGCCATCAGAACGACTGTTAGAGGCTGGTATCTCTGATGCGAAAGATCCCAGCAAACTTCATCTTTACACCCTCGATGCCGACGATCGCTTAGATCGCTATTTGGAAACGCTCATAAACATGGATGTGCGTCAGATACCTTGGTATCAAGCGGCAGCCACCACTCGAACCACCGGTTGGACGGCCCCTCTCCAAATCGGGACGACGAATCTACTGGCCATCAATGCCTATGCCCCCGTTCAGGATGCTGCCAATAATTTAATTGGGGTATTTACTATCCATATCAGCCTTGTGGCCCTTAATCGTTTCCTTGAAGATCTGAGTGTTAGTAAAAGTGGACAGATTTTTATTATCGAACGCAACGGTCTATTAGTCGCTAGTTCTGCCAACCACCCCCTATTCAAAACCTTTCAAGATCCCCGAACCCTGAGTGGCCCTAGGCGTGTTGGCGATATTCAGTTCCAGCGTTTTACAGCCGGGGAAGTTCCGGACCCAGTACTCCAAGCCACCATGCACATCATACATAAAGATTTAGGTGGCTTTAATAGTATACAGACTGAAAAACATCTAAAGTTTGATTCAGATATTGATCCGACGAAAACCACCAATCTAACCTGGCAAAAGAGGCGATATTATCTCCATATTACTCCCTACCGGAAACCGGGTGATTTGGACTGGCTTATTATTACGGCAGTTCCTCAAGCCAACTTTATGGATCTGATCCAGGCGAATATTTACCAAACGCTCCTGTTGAGTGGATTAGCGCTGGTTGGCTCGATCGCGATCGGTGCTATCACTGCCCAATGGTTAAGCCATCCCCTCCAGCGACTAAGCGAGGCTTCTGTGCAGCTAGCCAAGGGTAATCTAACCTTACCCATTCCGACGGGGCAAGGGGTGACGGAACTGGCGGTGATGGCACGATCGTTTGAGCAAATGGCGATCCAACTTCAGCAGGCATTGCAACAACGGGAAACCGCCCTACGGGAATCGGAAGCTCGATATGCAGCGGTTTTCTGCAATAGTCCCGATCCGATTACGATTACGAGTCTAGAGGATGGCCGTTGGCTGGATGTCAATGATAGTTTTCTCCGGTTAACGGGCTACAGCCGTGAAGAGGTGATCGATCACACGGCAGCAGAGTTGGATATTTTGGTTGACCAAGAGGAAGTAGCCGCCCTGGCCAGCCAAATTCAAACAACTGGTAAAGCCCTGAATCAGGAACTCCACTGGCGGACGAAATCGGGCGAGATCAAAGTTTCCCTGGTTTCGTGTGAAATCATCCAACTGCAAGGGCAATCCTATGTACTGGGGATTAGTAAGGAAATTAGCGAAATCAAGCAGGTACAGGCTGCCTTACAAGCCAGTGAAGCTCGATTACGGTTAGCGTTAGAAGTTTCCCAGGCGATCGCGTGGGAGTGGGATTTCCCAACCCAAATGATGACCTTTAACGGTCAGGTCCCGGCGTCTACCCCGAATACGTTGCCGTATGAGGAGGCATTGGCGTTAGTGCATCCGGACGATCGCGCCGCACTCCACCAGGCCAACCAACGGGCGATCGCTGAGCGGGGCACATTGCAAATGGAAGTCCGAGTGGTTGAGACGGTCCCTGCCTCGCCCACTAAACCGACCCACTGGCGCTGGTTACAGATTCATGCCCGCGTGCTGACCGATGCCCAAGGCCAACCCACCCGCATGATTGGGATGTCCCTGAACATCACCGATCGCAAACAGATGGAGCTGGCACTCCAGGAAAGTCACGATCGCCAGGAAGCGATTCTATCTGTGATGCCAGATTTAATGTTTGTGGTTGACGCCGATGGTTGGGTCCTAGAACAAATTACCGTTAAGCCCGACCTCTGTCAACACGCTCCCCCCCTGCCGCGCTCTATTTATGACAGCCCGCTTCCGGCCCTGATTGAGCGCAAAGCCAATGCGATCCAAACAGCCCTGCGCACCGGCAAATTGGTTAGCTATGAACAGATCGTTGAACATAACCAAAAATTGCAATTTGAAGAGGTGCGCGGTATCCCCATGCCGGGAGAGCGGGTTTTAATGATGATCCGGGATATTACTGAGCGTAAACAGACTGAATTGGCCCTTCAGGAGAGTGAAGCCCGCTTTCGCACCATTTCAGATACGTCACCAGCCAACATCTATATCATCGTCAGGCGGGCAGATGGGTCCTGGTATTTTGAACACATGAGTCGGGCGATTGAAACGATTCATGAACTTGCGGTTGACCAGATCCTAGCCGATGCGAGTTTGTTACTCAACCGGATTCATCCTGAGGATCGTCCAGGCTACGAAGCGGCCGTCCAACATAGCCTAGAAACTTTAGAGCCATTTCAGTATGAGTGGCGCATTATTAACCCTTTCGGCACGGTCAAGTGGCTGCGGGGCACATCACAACCCCGGCGGCGCGAAAATGGCGATGTTGCCTGGTATGGGGTTGTATTAGATATCACGGAAAGTAAGGAGTTTGAACTGGCTTTACAGGCCAAAACCGAAGAACTCGATCGCTTCTTTTCCGTTGCCCTCGATTTACTCTGCATCGCCGACACCGATGGCTACTTCCTGCGTCTAAATCCCCAGTGGCAACGCACCCTGGGCTATGACCTACAGGAACTGGAGGGGGCCAGGTTCCTGGACTTGGTCCATCCGGATGATCACGAAAAGACGCTAGCAGCACTAGCCCAACTGCGCAGTCAACAGGAATTACCAACCTTTACCAACCGGTATCGCTGCCGGGATGGTTCCTATCGCTGGATTGAATGGCAGGCAACACCTGTGGGTGATTTGATCTATGCCGCAGCGCGAGACATTACAGTCCGGAAGGAGACGGAAACCAAACTCCAGGCTGAAGTAGACTTCCGGCGGGCCATCGAAGCGGCGATCGTGGAAGGCTTGGCAATGGTGGATCTGACGGGGCGACAAACCTATGTCAACCCGGCCTTTTGTCGGATGGTGGGTTGGAGTGAGGCCGAATTAGTCGGTGCTTATCCCCCTTTTGTCTATTGGCCCCTGGAGGAAATTGACACGATTACCCAAGCGTTTCAAGTCTGCTTGGCCGGCAATCGCCCTCCCCAGGGATTAGAATTACGGTTTATGCGGCGCAATGGCGAACGCTTTGATGTCCTACTTCTGGATGCCCCTATCCGCAATGCTGATGGGGAAGCGATCGCCTGGTTAGCTTCGGTGTATGACATCACGGAACGCAAAGCTGCCCAAAAGCAATTACGACTATACCAAGAGCGGCTCGATAGTATTCTCAATTCGATCGATAGTGCTATCTGGTCCACCACGTATCCTGATTGTGCTACTGTCTATGCCAGTCCTGGCACCGAGAGAATCTATCAACGGCCAGTGACAGAATTTCTTGAGCAGCCTACCCTGTGGGCTGACGTGATTCACCCCGACGATCGCCCTGACTCCCTTGCCATGCTGTCCCGTCTGATGGCAGAAGGCTCTTTTAGTCTTGAAAAGCGGATTATACGGCCTAGTGGCGAAATTCGTTGGGTCCTCGATCGCGGTTGGGTGATTCGGGATGAAACGGGTCAACCCATGCGGATTGATGGCATTGCTACAGATATTACCGACCTCAAACAAGCCGCAATGGTTCTTCAACAAGCAAAGGAAGCTGCCGAAGCCGCTAATCAGGCTAAAACCATTTTCCTGGCCAATATGAGTCATGAATTGCGGACTCCCCTCAACGCCATCCTCGGCTTTACCCAACTGATGGTCCGCGATCCCCAACTGTCGCCCCAGTACCAAGAATACATCCAGGTCATTCACCGCAATGGGGAGCATCTCCTAAGTCTAATTAACGATATCCTCGACCTAAGCAAAATCGAAGCCGATCGGGTACAAGTCCAGATGGAACCCTGTGACCTTAGCCATTTAATCGCTAGCCTCTCCCAAACCTTTGCCCCCCAAGCCCATGCCAAGGGCCTAACGCTGAGTTTTACCCTCGCACCGGGCGTTCCCCGGACAATTATCACTGATCCCCAAAAGCTCAACCAGATCCTGCTGAATTTATTCAGTAATGCGATTAAATTTACCTCCCAAGGCAGTATTCAGGTCGCGATCGCACCCATAACCCTAACACCTGAACTAGGCGGTGAGAGTACTCCGGCAGCCAGCGCCCCTAGCGATTCCACGCTTACCAGCTCCCCAGCGGTGTGCTGGCAAGAATACCCTACCTTGAGCTTTACAATTAAAGATACAGGCGTTGGCATTGCTCCAGAGGAATTACCGCTCATTTTTGATGTCTTTACGCAAGCCCAAGCTGGGAAAAAGTCTATGCAAGGCACCGGATTGGGACTCAGCATTAGCCGCAAGCTCGCCCAGTTATTGGGGGGAGAAATCCGGGTCAGCAGTGTCCTAGATCAAGGCAGTCTGTTCCAACTGATCATACCCTACCAGCCAGCGGTTATGTCGCCCCAGGCAGATAGTATCTCCCCCCTGCACTTCCAACCCACGCCTAGCCAGAACTCGGCGATCGCCCTGCAAACGGAAGACTTGGCCCGGATGCCGACTACCTGGCTGCGGGACCTCTATCAGGCTGCTCTGTACGGTGACGAGGAAACGATCGCAGCGCTGACCCAATCCCTGCCAGTTGAGGTGGCCTCCCTTGCCGATCGCATTTGTCATTTAGCCTATAACTATGAATTTGAGCAGATTAAAAAAGCGGCTGAAGCTTGCCTCCATATAGCCCATCCCTCGATCTTAGATGAGGTTTAGGGAAACAATTTAATTTATAAGAGGGGAGCGGCCATGTCTTGGAATTTACCATTTATTGCTGCTGAGATTTTGATTGTAGATGATCAGCCGGATAATATTCGCACCTTAGCTGCGATTCTAAGTCAGCACAGCTATCAAGTCCGCAAAAGCCTAAATGGGGAGTCAGCCCTAGCATCGGCGCGCTCGTTTCCACCGGATCTGATCCTGTTGGATATCCGTATGCCCATCATGGATGGTTATGCTGTTTGTGCTGCCTTAAAGCAAGATCCCACCACTGCCCAAATCCCAGTTATTTTTTTGAGTGCGCTGAGTGAGGTTTCCGATAAGGCCCGGGGGTTCGCGATCGGCGCAGTTGACTACATTACCAAACCCTTCCAAGCCGAAGAAGTCCTCATTCGGATTCAGCATCAACTGCTCCTGCGCCAGCAGCAAGCTGAACTGGTGCGACTCAACCAACAACTTCAACAATGCAACCTGGTCCTTGAAGAGAAAGTCCAGGCCCGAACCCAATCCCTCCAGGAGTCGCTGACCTTTGAAGCTACACTGAAACGCATTTCCGACCACGTCCGAGACTCCTTGAACTCTCAAGAAATTCTGCAAGCGGCCCTGGCTGAGTTAGACCAGGTCTTGGCCCTGAAGCGTTGTCATGCCAGCCTTTATACCAGTGGTCAGGTCATCACCCACCTCTATGCCCAAGCGGAGCAAGATCCCGAGCATACGGCCCTGGCCTCTGCCTTGGAAGCGCTACCGGGGATGCGGGCACAACTTTCTGCTGGGGAGGCGTTTGCCTTCTGTATCCTGCCTGGAAATGGGAGGGAGACTAGCTTGGCTATCCTGGCTAGCCCGATCTTTGATGATCGCCTAGAGCACAAAGGGATTGCGGGGACTTTGTGGCTATTTCGTGAGGCTGGGGCCAGCTTTAGTGATAGTGAAGTGCGGTTGGTTCAACAGGTAGCCAATCAGTGCGCGATCGCCCTGCGGCAAGCCCGTCTTTACGAAGCGGCCCAACAGCAGGTACAGGAACTCCAGCGCCTCAACCAACTCAAGGATGATTTCCTCAGTACCGTTTCCCACGAATTGCGGAGTCCCCTGGCGACCATTAACCTGGCGGCAGATATGATTCCCGTCCTCATCAACCAGATGCTCGAAGCGCAAACGATTCCTGCCGATAGTAAGCTTTGTCGCTATCTCACGGTACTTAAGGAAGCCTGCCATCGGGAACTACGCCTCGTAGATGACCTCCTCAACCTCCAAACCCTCGAAGCGGGCAACTACACCCTGCAATCGACTCCGATCAAACTTTCCCAATGGTTACCGATAATCCTCCAGTCTGCCCAGGCCCAGGCCGCATCCCAGCAGCAAACCTTAACCCTTCGCATCCCCCCCGATTTACCCATCCTCTATACCGATTCCCCCAGCTTGAACCGGATTATGACTGAATTGGTCTATAATGCTTGCAAATATACTCCCCTGGGTGGAACGATCACCGTTTCGGCGTCCGTGCAGGCATCGGTTCCGGCATCCACCACCGAATCCGCAACTGTTACCCCAGATCTGCCGTTCTCCGGCGAAGACGCTGCGTGTGTCTCCTGTGAAGCCGCTGGACGATCGGGTAACCTCCCCGTCGAGGAAACCCTCCAAATTACGGTCCACAATACCGGTAGTCACATTCCCGCCACCGAGTACGATCGCATTTTTGACAAGTTTTATCGTATTCCCCACCCCGATCCCTGGAAGCACGGCGGGACTGGCCTGGGGCTAGCCCTCGTGAAGAAATTAGTCGAATCCCTGGGAGCCACAATCACTGTCACCAGTGACGATCAGGGTACCGGTTTCCGGCTCCTGTTCGCGCTAGCCGCAAGTCATTGCTCCAACGTTGAGACCCAAATATCAATCATATAAGGGTTGTCCCCATTGACATACTCACCGTTCTGAAGGAGCGGTGATGCTTGATAATTCCCTGCAACTTGCCTCCGAAGAGGTCTTACGGTCGCTCCCTATCCATTTAAGGTCGTGCCGATGTCCCACTCTTGCGGTCATCGTTATTATCCTGTCTTTAATATGTTGGCTCTCCTGAGATTTTGGTGTAAAAGTGCAAAAAGCTACAAATTAAAGAATTACAATGTTGGGTTTATGGTGGGGGCGCGTAGCGCCCCCACCATAAACCCAGAAGAAC
>CAZHXN010000113.1:0-11182 GCA_964536415.1 uncultured bacterium | reverse complement strand
GCTGGCAACACGACGGTTGCTTTTGCCTCCTGCCCGCTTTTGCTGCGACAGCATCTTATATTCATCCGGATCAAGGGCCTCCTTGAGAATCCGGCTAATCGTTGAGTTGCTGACATTGAAGCGCTCTGCCAACGTCGCTGTGGTCTCCCCGCTCTGACGGTACAGGAGTGGGATCTGTTGGGTTTCGGAATTCGTTAATTTGCGTGCAGGCATAAGGCCAGTGTACCTCAACCGTAACCGTCCTTACCATTATCCCCTGCGGCGTGAGCGACGGCTGGCCTTGAGCGAAACATCATGTTCTAAGGCTGCCCCGATCGCAAAGAGCACAGCACTAAAGATCCAGAAAACTTCCAGCAAATCGCCCGTTTGATAGTTGGGATTGGTATTTGCCGCATATTTAAACCAAATATCGGCGATATAGAGCGAGAAGGCCGCTGCCGCAATCATCCGCCAAGACAGGGAAAAGCGTCCCCCCCAAAATGCTAATAGCAACATACCCGCAATGATCAGGAGCACCACGTCCATGACCACATAGAACAGGGCCAGGGGTTGAGCTAAGGGCTGTAACTGCTCATCCAGGGCTAAGGCCCAGGCGGGCGATTGGGGAACCTCCGCAGGGGGAGGCGTTGCCTGGGGAGAGGGCGTGGGTGCCGTTTGCACGATCGCGGCTGGCTCTGGGGGCGGGGTTCCTACTGGCTTTGAGACAAACCAGGCGATCGCTGCCCCCACCACCGCAATGAGCGCCACCACCGCCCACTGCCAACTCACCAGGTTTAACCGTCGCGAGGTTACCACTAGCACCATGCCCAGACTGATCAGGATATAGGCTGAAACAAAGAAAATATCGGCTGGTGAGACATTGGGATCTAGCCCCAGACTCAACTCCCAAATCCCCAAGAGAATATTCCCTAGAAAGTAGGAGAGGGTGCCTAACCCAATCGCTAGCCACACATTACGGCCACTAATAATCTGGCTACTGCGGGCATTACGCAAGCAGAGGATTGCTGCGGCTAGCCAAGCACCTTGCTCCAACAAGTAGGTTCCGCTTTGATACCAACCAGCCCGCACCAGTTCGCCCTTTTCATTGGGGGTAGGGGTACTGAAGAGCAGGAAAAATAAGAGGGCGATGACGGCCCAGGCAATGCCGATCGCAACAATCACTTGGACACTCAGGAAAGACTTCGAGGGGGATGAGGATTTATCGGCAGAGCGACTCATGGGAACTCCGGAATCAGGTATCTGGCAAGGGGGAACATTAGGTTTTCAGCCCGACTCTACTCCAGCATGGAGCATGACCGTATTCACGTACAGCACCCTGCAACAAAGAGACAACTTTAGGTCCTGCTAGGCCCTGGGGGATGTCCTCTGGCCGGGACATTCCGATCGCGACGGCAACGATCGTGAGCAACCGATTGTCTAGGAAATTGCCCATAGTTTCGCCAAGGGAGGACTTAACCATTGTACGAATTGGGCACGATCGGCCTTAGACAGATCTTGCAACGTATCAACCGCCCGTTCTGTAAAGCTTTCGTTACCGAAATAGGAGCGGGCAATCCGGTGCAACTCTTCGAGTAATTTACTCTGATGGTGCTCTTGCCAGGGGGGCATTTGTTCGGGGACCAGGGGGTCGATCGTGGTCAGCAGGGCGGTCACGGCATTTGGGGTATCAGCCTGGGGGAAACGCCACTGCTTGAGGACATCTCCCAATTCCTTCTGGAAAGCACCTGCCTGCCGCGCCCCTAGTAGATCTTCAATATCAATATAAACAGCTTGCAGCAGGAGTAAACAGGCTTGCGTGATCAGGGTAGTTCCATCCTCCCCCTCAGCCTCTTCCGTCAGTTGCTCCAGGCGCACTCGGCCCCAAATGCTGTAGCGATCGGGTTCCTCCAATAACACGCATGCCTTGCCTTGCTCATCGGTGAACTTACGCCAAACCTCCTTGGCTTCTTCAGCCTGACTAGCGGGAAACACTTTTACTAGGCGAAACACCTGCCCCTGATACTTCAAGATCGGGATCGGTCGCTCCTGCTTAGGAGGCTGGACCGAAGTGATTTCAACGTCTTGCCGCTTGAGAATAAACATGGCGCTGCCGATGAATTCCTGTCTGGGCTTGGCGAGGGCGAGGGCACCCCTACTGACACGGCGAGGAAGGACACCGTCTGCCCACAACGGTTCGCCGCTGACAGGGTGATTGTCCTTGCCTCCACTGTCCGTGTCCGTGACAGCTAGGCTTGACAATACACTACTCTATTCAGCCTGGAGATGCATTATTTGGTTTTTAGTTTGACATACTCCCCGCCCTAAAGGGGTGGGGATCGCAGCCGCCCGCCCGACGGCTTTCCTGGGAGCAGCGACACCCCTTAGAGCAACCGATCGGCACCTCCGTTGGTAAGAAGCTGATCTCACCGGGGATTGCCCCTTGCCCTGGCTCAAGCTGGATCGCTAGAATAGACAATGGTGCGTCAGCAGCCACTCCCCTCAAAGGAGACTAAAGTAGGGGGACCGCAGTAGCCAAAATTGGCTCATTCTATGGGCAACTATGGCCAACTCAGTCCTTGGCCGCGTGGGGGTGCGTAACTCAGTGGACAGAGTAGCTGCCTTCTAAGCAGCGAGCCGCAGGTTCGAGTCCTGCCGCACCCGTTACTGAAAGCCTTGCTGCATAAGGGTTTCACCTTATTAGGATCAATGGCGGGTTCGATGATTTTGACTATTGTCTATGTAGAACAATGTAGAACATGACCCAGCTAAGGGGTGCATTGGGGAAATTTGCATCTATGGAAGGCCCCTGCAAACATCCAAACTTAATGAGAGGTATCAGCAACCATACCCTTTGCTAGTATTTACTTAGATAATATAAAAAATATTGCATTTTTAGACCTCGGAAAGAAATAGTATGTTAGGTTGGAAATGTTGTTGAGATATGATCATTTGAATGACATTTGGGTAATCAAATGAAGACAGTGATTTTCTACTTTTCTCTTTAAGGAGAAGGGGGAGAAAAGTTTCTATCTTTTGGAAAGGCTGAATTTCCTTTGTGATTTATTCTTTTTCCACGCTAGGGAAGAGAGAGGACAGCCGTAATCAGACTGTGCTTACGGGGAAGAGGATAGGAAGGGAGTCTTATTATGTTCAAATAGGCAATTTGAGAACTGAGAACAACCGCTTTTTGAGGATGACAGAGAATGAGGTTCTCATATTCCAAACAAGATTAATCCTTGAAGTAGCACCCAGAAGTTTGTCAGCGATTCTTGAGTTTTCCGCAATCAGAATTGGGTGTGCTAGGAGTTCTGTGCCAGCAAAGATGTCAGCATCTCAGCAAGTTTTCCTCAGATAACATGTCTGAAGGAGTTATTCTTTGGAGGTGGGCTATTGCAGCTACCACTAATCTTGTTATTGATGTTTTAAAAGATACCTATGTTCGGATGATCGCACGGCTGCCGACCCGTCATAATAAAGAACGGGCACTTAACAAACCTTTACCTATGGCCAGAGATCTGCGGGGATTCATTCAACTGCTTGAGCAACGGGGGCAACTGCGGCGCATTACCGCTCCCGTCAGTCCTGATCTGGAGATTGCTGAAATCGCCAACCGTGTTCTCACCGGCGGTGGACCGGCTCTCCTATTTGAAAATGTCCAGGGGTCCCCCTATCCCGTTGCCATCAACCTCTTGGGGACCGTCGAGCGTATCTGCTGGGCGATGAACCGGGAACACCCCCTAGAACTGGAGGCTTTGGGACAAAAGCTGGCGATGTTGCAGCAGCCGAAACCGCCGAAGAAACTGGCCCAGGCGATCGACTTTGGTAAGGTTCTCTTCGATGTTCTCAAGGCTAAACCGGGACGGGATTTTCTGCCGCCCTGCCAGCAAGTTGTGATCAAAGGTGACGACCTCGATCTCAACCAGATTCCGATGATCCGGCCCTATCCCGGCGATGCGGGTAAAATCATCACCCTGGGCCTAGTGATTACCAAGGACTGCGAAACGGGCACGCCCAATGTTGGGGTTTACCGCCTGCAACTGCAATCGAAAACCACGATGACGGTCCATTGGCTCTCGGTGCGGGGCGGGGCGCGGCATTTACGCAAGGCAGCGGAACGGGGCCAGAAGTTAGAAGTAGCGATCGCCCTTGGGGTCGATCCCCTGCTCCTGATGGCGGCTGCCACCCCAATTCCCGTCGATCTGTCCGAATGGCTGTTTGCCGGTCTGTATGGCGGTTCCGGGGTTACCCTAGCCAAGTGTAAAACCGTTGATTTGGAAGTGCCCGCCGATTCCGAATTTGTCCTGGAAGGGATGATCACCCCTGGTGAAGTGCTGCCCGACGGTCCCTTTGGCGATCACATGGGTTATTACGGCGGCGTTGAAGATTCGCCCCTAATCCGGTTCCACTGCCTCACCCACCGCAAACAGCCGATTTATCTGACCACCTTCAGTGGTCGTCCCCCTAAGGAAGAGGCGATGATGGCGATCGCCCTCAACCGCATTTACACGCCGATCCTGCGGCAACAGGTGCCGGAAATTGTGGACTTCTTCCTACCGATGGAGGCCCTGAGCTATAAGGCCGCCGTGATCGCGATCGACAAAGCTTATCCCGGTCAGGCCCGTCGCGCCGCCCTGGCCTTCTGGAGCGCCCTGCCCCAGTTCACCTACACCAAATTCGTCATCGTTGTCGATAAGGACATTAACATTCGGGATCCGCGCCAGGTGGTCTGGGCTATTACTTCCAAAGTCGATCCCGTGCGCGATGTTTTCATCCTACCCCACACCCCCTTTGACACCCTCGACTTCGCCAGCGAACGCATCGGCCTCGGCGGTCGCATGGGCATTGACGCCACGACCAAAATTCCCCCCGAAACGGACCACCCCTGGGGTGAACCCCTGGTCTCTGATCCGGCAATGGCGGCCCAGGTCGATCGCCGTTGGGCCGAATATGGCCTTGCTGATTTAAAGCTGGGGGAAGTCGATCCCAATTTGTTTGGCTATGAGATGCCCCTTAGGCAGTAAACGCCTATCGCGATAAACTCAGTAGCCAATCCGCGAGCGGACGGGTGATCCAGTTAAAGCCCACCCGCAGTTGATGTTGCCGACTGGGTAGCCGGTAGAGATAGGCTAGCCGCCGCAGGAGTAAGGCTGGCAGGCCGTCGAGTTTGAGTCCTAACCCCGTGAGGGTGGCATTGTCGATTCCCAGGGTGAGCATTTCCCCCAGGGGTTGATAACGGAAGGGGAGCAGGGGACGCTGGGTCAGATCGGCCCACAGGTTCCAGGCGGCGTAGTCGGCCTGTTGGATAGCGGCTTGGGCTGTGGTGGGGACCGCTTGCCCCGCCGCATCATGGGTAGCCGCCAAATCCCCTAGGGCCAGTATTTCGCAATGATCAACGACTTGCAGGGTTGGGTGGGTGACAATTTGGCCGTTGGCGTTGGTTTTCAGGGAGAGTTGCTGAACGACCGTCGGCACGCGGGTACCCACCGTCCACAACACCAGATCCACAGGCAGGGTATCGGTTGTGTCCTTATAGGTGAGGGAAATTTCATCCGGTCCGATCGCCGCCACCGTGGTTTCGAGATCTAGCCAGACTTGACGCTCACTCAGGGCACGCAGGGCCGCCTCCCGGTTAAATTCGGGTGACGATCGCAGCACATGTTCGCCTTTCTCAATCAGCCGCAAGCGACCGCGATCGCCTAGGCGATCAGCCAACTTACAGGCCAATTCAACACCACTGTAGCCCGCCCCAACAATGGCCACGCGAATGCTGTCCTGCTGTCCCGCCTCCAGCACGCGCAGCCGTTCCTCCAAGCGATAGGCGTCGGCCAGCGTCCGGAAAGGAAATGCGTACTCACTGGCCCCAGGGATACTCGTTAGCGGTGTTTCCCCCCCCAGGGCGAGAACTAGGCGATCGTAGGGGAGCGTTAATCCCGATCGCAGGTTGACCTGTTGCGTGTCAAGGTCAATCGTCGTCACCGTGTCTTGCTGGAAATGAACCCCCGTCCCAGCCAACAATTCACTGAAGGGGGGGGCAATCTCCCAGGTTTCCAACTCCCCCGTCATTAACTCATAGAGCAGGGGGAGGAACACAAAGCGATCGTGCTGATCGACAAGGACAATATCGGGCTTTTCAGTCTCGGTCCAGGGAAATTGGCTAAGCCGCAAGGCCGTATAGAGGCCCGCGAAGCCACCACCCAGGATACAAATGCGGATCGGTTGTTGGGACATGTTCACACGCGCCTAGGGAGCCACTTCCCCAAGCTTAGCGAAAGTTGACAATTTTCTCAGAGCTTTTCCTGCTGGTGCTCTCCTGCCGCTGCGTCTGCTCAGGGGCGACGATGGAGACGGGCGACTTTGGTTAGGGCATCCTGAACGTTGGGCGGTAGCCGTCGCAGGATTTTGCCCCGATCGCGATCAACGGCCACTAGCGTTACCCTGGCCGTCACATAGGTAATGGGAACAGCATCCGCTGCTGCTGGCGGCGGCGATTGAATCCGGTAATCCCAGTGAATGCGAACACCCTCGATGTCATTAATACGGGTTTGGACGATCGCCATCTCACCCATCAGCAGCGATCGGTGATATCGCATGCCCACCTCCACCACCGGCAGGTCACAGCCCATCGCCACCAGATCACTAAACTCCACCCCGATCGAACGTAGGCACTCCACACGGGCCTCCTCCATCCAGGTCAGGTAGGAACCATGCCAAACAATACCGCCATAGTCGGTGTGGTGGGGGTTGGCCCGTACCGGGTATTCAAACCAGCTTTCATCCACCGTGGCAAAAGCGTGGGGTTGAATGGCGCGATCGGGTATCGAATCAGGGGAAGGTAAACGCGGATCAGACACTTTACAATTTGTTCCAAAACACTACATCTCTTCAAATACTGGATTCAGGGTGCCAGCGTATCCTGAATATAGGTAAAGAAACTTAGAACGCAAAGGCGAGAACAGCCGCATGATTAACAAGATTTTAATCACAGTTGCCGGTAGAGGGCTGTGTGAAGAGATGCTTAATATGCTGATTGAACTTCCCAGTTTTCAGCAAGCATCCGTGACAGTCCTGCATGTCGTTCCTCCCCAGTTTGGCGCACGGGGAATGGCCGAGCGTTTAGAAGAAGGCGGTAAAATCCTGGCCAAGGCCGTGGAAACCCTCAAGGTAGACTCCAGCAAGATTAACCCCCGTCTTATGCAGGGCGACCCGAAAATGGTCGTGTTGGAAGTGGCCGACGACGAAGACGCCGATTTGATTATCATGGGGTCCCGTGCGCTGGGTCGGTTGCAGTCAATTCTGCAAAACTCAGTGAGCCAGTATGTCTTCCAACTGACCTCCCGCCCAATGCTCTTGGTTAAGGATGACATCTACGTGAAGCGGCTCAACCGTGCCCTCGTGGCCGTGGATGGTTCCCCAGCGGCTACCCAGTCTTTGAAATATGCGCTCTCCTGGCTGCGGGACATCAAGGGTGCCCAGTTGTCATTGCTCCATGTCAATCCTCCCAGTACGGTGACTAGCCCAGACGCCGATCCGGTATTGACCGCTGCCGCCGCTGAAGCCAAGAAGGCTGGGCTGGAACCCCGAACCTTACTGGCCTCTGGGCGGGCTGGGGAAGTGATCTGCCAAACAGCAGAGGAACTCAACGCCGATCTCCTGGTGTTGGGGTCCCCCGATCGCCGACCCTCGATCGCCAAGAGCCTACCCGACCTCGATCGTCTCTTAGGCGACTCCCTCTCCGACTACGTTCGCGTTCACGCTAACTGTCCAGTGCTCTTGGTCCGTGGCACCAAGAGCTGATCCCCTGTGCCCTCCGTGTCTCTGTGGTTCAGGTCACCACTCAGACACGGAGCACACCAAGGAATGTCAGCACTGAGGCTTTCACGCTAAACTTTTGACAATTTTCAGGGACTCATCAATATGCCCCTGGAAGTTAAGCTGCGAGTTAAAGATGTGGCGGACAATGCCATTCTTATCAATCACATAGGTCACCCGACCAGGCAGCAACCCCAGGGTCGCAGGTACCCCAAACGCTTTCCGCGCCTGATTATGGGTATCACTCAGGAGCGTAAAGGGCAGTTGGTAGCGATCAGCGAACTTGCGGTGCGAAGCCACATCATCACTACTCACCCCAATCACCTCAGCCCCCGCCTCCTGAAAAACGGTATAGCTGTCTCGAAAACTACAGGCTTCCTTCGTACAACCCGGCGTATCATCCTTGGGGTAAAAGTACAACACCACCGTCTTTTTCCCCTGAAAGTCCTTCAGACTGACCGGCTGTCCCGATGCATCGGGCAACGTGATATCCGGAGCCTTGTCGCCAACCGCGATCGCCATCGTTCTCGATCCTCCTAAGCAAAATATTGCGATATGTTGCAATCCTAGCAAGGACCAACCCTCATTCGCGATCGAGGGCGTTAGTGTTCCGTCCGACTGGTGGCGATGATTTCATCCAAAATGGCCTGGGCACCTTGACTGCGCAAGCGTTGACCTAATTCAATGCCGATCGCCTCTGGCTCGGTCGCCGCCCCCGTCACACTGTCCTTCACCAGCCGTTGACCATCGATACTGGCTACCAGCCCCGTGAGGGTGAGATTCCCATCGTTGATGCTGGTATAAACCCCGATCGGCACCTGACAACCCCCTTCCAACTCCCGCAGGAAGGCCCGTTCTGCTAAGCAGGCTTGGGTTGTGGGAATATGCTCAATAACCTTCAGCAGGCTGAGAATGTCGGGATCATTGGCGCGGCATTCAATCCCCAGGGCACCTTGACCAACAGCATGGAGGGAAATTTCCGGCGGTAGGGTTTGGTGAATGCGATCGTGCCAGCCCATCCGTTTCATCCCAGAAGTCGCCAGGATCAGGGCATCGTACTCACCGGCATCTAACTTAGCAAGGCGAGTATTCAAATTGCCGCGAATATCTTTAAACGTCAACTTGGGAAAATGGTGGCGCAACTGGGCCAAACGCCGCAGCGATGAGGTGCCCACCACGGCCCCATCGGGCAGGGTTTCCAGCCGATGATTTTGATACTTTTCATGCACAACCAGCGCATCCGAGGGATCTTCCCGTTCTGTAATACACCCCAGGATCAAACCCTCAGCTAATTTGGTTTGGACATCCTTGAGGGAATGAACGGCAAAATCAGTTTCCTCGTCTAAAATTCCCTGCTCCAATTCCTTAGTGAATAGCCCCTTATCGCCAATTTTTGACAGGGCCACATCCAGGATCTTATCTCCCTTTGTGCTGACTTCCTGAACCTCAAACTGTCGCTCTGGAAAATGCGTTTGGAGTTGGTCCTTCACCCAATAGGTTTGAATCAAGGCCAATTGACTTTTCCGTGAGCCAATACGAACCGTTCGGGCGGGACTAGCAACAGTAGACATGCTTTCTTGGTAGCTTTTTCTAGAACAAATGAACGTAAGCGGCAAAAAACCAGAGGCGGTGCAGCGGGCAACACTGACACGGCACACTTAACTTGCGAAAGGCCAATGTAAATCCCAAGTTTACACTCTATCGCAGGGGTTGACCCTTTCCGCTGGGGGGCGATCGGAGTTCATAAATCTTGACATCTTGGCGGGCGGCTATTGCCCTGGGAAGGCCGGTGACGGAGAACCCAGGGACAGGCCAGTGGCCTATCCCACGGTCTGATGCGACTGAAGTTTTTGCCAAACCGATCGCGTCGAAACCATATGGCGATCCAGACCCAGTTGGTGCGGCTCTAACCCCAGAGCAAGGCACACCAGTTGAGGGAGATGCAGAACTGGCAGGTCTAGTTTTTGCCCGATCGCGGCGGCAATTTCCGGTTGGCGCGAGTCCAGTTGCAGGTGACAGAGCGGGCAGGGGGTGACCAGACAGTCTGCCCCCGCCGCGATCGCCGCCTGAATATGTTGACCGGCCATCCTAAACGATTCGGGAGTGGCATAGCTGGAAATCGGCCAGCCACAGCACTGGGTACGTCCACGGTAGTAAACCGGTGTGGCCCCCAGCGCGCTAAAGACTCGCTCCATCGACGCCGGTTGCAGGGGGTCATCGTAGGGTAACTGGTCCTGTGCCCGTAGCAGATAGCAGCCATAAAAGGCTGCACACTTGAGTCCAGAGAGCGTCTGGGTAACCCGCTGGGCCAGTCGCTCAAGGCCATAATCCCCCACCAAGGCCCACAGGAGATGCTTCACCTCCGTGCTACCGCGATAGGGGGAACAGCCTTCCTTTTGCAAAAAGCCATTGACCTGCTCGATGTAGTTCGGATCAGTTTGCTGGAACCGCTTGAGCCGTTCATCCACATGGCCGATCACCCCCTGGCACGTACTGCAATGGGTCAGCAAGGGCAGATTCAGTTCCTCAGCCAGGGCAAGATTGCGAGCGTTGACCGTATCTTCCAGCAGGGTTGACTCTTCCTTGAAGGTGCCAGAACCACAGCAGGCGGCTCGTTTCAGTTCCACCAGTTCAATCTGGAGGGCATCGGCGAGGGCCTGAGTCGATTGGTACAGTTCGCGGCAGGCTCCCTGGGCAACACAACCGGGGAAATAGGCATAACGGAGGGTGGCAGCAGTCATAGGCAACAGGCGGGGAATGCGATCGAGTCCGGCTAACAGTCTAACCTGCCCACCCCATCGTATAGGTTTAAGAATTTCCCCAGATTTTCAGCCAACCGTTCTAACCAATCGATAAACCTGATCAGTTCTTGCTCAAATCGCTTCCATCCCGTTGGATATTGTTCAATTGGCTTATCAATTGGCTTGTCAATTGTGAGCGATCGAGTTCAAACCCGTTAATGTTTGCACCATGTGGCGGGAGCCTAAGTATTCCCTGAGTTGATAGGCAGTTTGCCTGGACATCACGCCTGGGCGATCGTTCCGATTTCAACTCCATGCACTCTAACAGATACTTGTGGCAGCCGAAGCCAGAGGGGATACTGCCATTGAGTTCAGAGCGAATTAATCGGAAGATGCGTTCACATCCTGTATAAAAATTATTTGGTTTTAGAGCGAAATCTTCATAAAAAATGTCCGCCAAATCGGCGTTTTTATTAATTGACTCTACACGATTTATCTCGAATTTTAGCTGTGAAAGTTGCTGTAAACCGGCTCTTAAGTCAATAGCTATATCTTTGATTGATTGACGATTTAATGCCATACGAAAAGTTATGCATCTGTGACAATCATAAATTGGCTCTCCTGAGATTTTGGTGTAACAGTGCAAAAAGCTA
>CAZHXN010000112.1:10081-11197 GCA_964536415.1 uncultured bacterium | reverse complement strand
CCTTTCAGGTACAGCGCGGGACTTATAGCCCCCCGAACCCCCCGCCAGTTAAAAGTGTCCTTACTTAAAGGATTAAACCAGCGACCATCCCCACCAAAAGCAGGAAACCCAACCCCACATTCTGACGGAAAATCTGACCATAGACCTCTGGCATTGGCTGCAACAGGCGCAGGTATTGCCACAACCACCCGCTGATCGCCAATCCCCAGGCCAGCCAGAAGCTCCAGTGCATCCCCAGTTGGATAGCCAGAGCCGCCAGTAACCCCCCGGTTCCGGCAAAACACAAGCCCACGGCATGGGGGGCAAAGTCACCAAAAAATAGGGCACTGGAGTTAACGCCAATCCGGCGATCATCTTCGCGATCGGCCATTGCATACACGGTGTCGAACCCCAGGGTCCACAGCACCGTTGCCCCCCACAGGAGCCAGGTAGCAACCGTTAACTGGGGCACAACGGCACTCCAGCTAATCAGGACAGCGAAGCCCCATGCGATCGCGAGCACCAGTTGGGGAATGGGGAAAAACCGCTTGGCCAGGGGATATAGCACAATGACGGGAACTGCGGCGACGCAGAGGGCATAGCTTAAGGGATTGAGGTAAGCAGCCAGTCCCCAAGCTGCCACGAGGGCGATCGCCGCAACCACTAGACCAGTTTGCAGCGATAGGGTGCGGGAGGCGAGAGGGCGATCGCGGGTACGGGCCACCTGCGGATCAATGTTGCGGTCCCAGAGATCATTGATCACGCACCCTGCGGCACTGGTGGCCAGGGTGCCCACCACAATCACCCACAGGAGGCCCACCGGCGGCAGTCCTTGGGCAGCAATACAGACTGCCCAGAGGGCAGGGACAAGGAGGATCAGGCGTCCGGCGGGTTTATCCCAGCGCAGCAGACGCACGATCGCTAACCAAGTGGGTGGGGAAGGGGAGATATCCGGCAATACCATTGGGGGTTCCTGTTGTGTGTTGCTTGGGGATGTTGCTTGGGAAAGGACCGCTGCAGTTGTTTGAGCGTGTTTTAGCGGTGTTGACTGTTGTTCACGCTGGTGCAGCCTATAACTCATTTATAACTATTAGTTAACTAACTGTCAATTGGCTAATATTTATTTTGACAAGCCTA
>CAZHXN010000112.1:0-10071 GCA_964536415.1 uncultured bacterium | reverse complement strand
ACGCCGTAGATGAGACCCCTGCTGCACGGCAGGCCCGTTTAGTGACCAATACCAACGTAGTAGAAACCGGCCTGTTGCAGAGCCTCACGATCGAGGAAATTACGACCATCGATCATCACCGCATTGTGCATCAGTTTAGCGATTTGAGCATAATTCAAATTCCGGAATTGGGGCCAATCGGTGACTACAACTAGGGCATCACACCCATCGGCTAATTGCTCCAGGTTAGTTTCCACAATCACATGGGAAATCCCAAACCGTAGGCCCGTTTGCGACACGATCGGGTCATAGGCTTTCACCTTTGCCCCCAGTCGATGTAGGTGTTCAATCAAATCCAGGGAGGGGGCATCGCGCATATCATCCGTATCGGGCTTAAAGGTTAACCCCAACAAACCAATGGTTTTCCCCTTAAGAATCTTCAACACCTGCTGTAACTTTTCCACCACACACAGGCGCTGGCGTTGATTGGTACTAACACTAGCCTTGAGCAACTGGGCATCATACCCATAGTCTTCCGCTGTGTGGATCAGTGCCGCTAAATCCTTGGGGAAACACGATCCCCCCCAACCAATCCCCGCTTGCAGAAATTTGCCACCAATGCGCGAGTCTAAACCAATGCCCTTGGCTACCTGCACCACATCGGCCCCCACGCGATCGCAGATATTAGCAATCTCGTTGATAAAACTAATCTTGGTGGCAAGGAATGAGTTGGCCGCATATTTGATCATTTCGGCAGAGTTCAGATCCGTCACCACAACGGGAATCGGATCAGTTAAATCGAGATATTGGGGTTCCAACTTGCGATCGACGATCGGGGCATAGAGTTGCTGCATCAGATCCAACGCCCGCTGGCTATTGCTGCCCAGGACAATGCGATCGGGATTAAACGTGTCGTAAACCGCCGAACCTTCCCGTAAAAACTCTGGATTACTGACCACATCGAACTCAACCTTACTGCTAGATTGAGGAGCCGTTGCTTCTCGATTTTTTCTACCATCATTGATGCCGTCAATCACCAACATGCGCACCCAGTCGCCAGAGCCGATCGGTACCGTGGATTTGTTCACAATCACCTTATAGCCCTGTTCACCATCGCTGAGACAATGCCCAATCCCACGGGCAACCGCCTCCACATAGCGGGTATCGCTTTCTCCCGTCGGTAAGGCTGGGGTTCCCACGGCAATAAACAGGACTTCACCGTGACGCACGCCAGCAGCCAAATCCGTACTAAACGTGAGCAACTTGGCCTCGGTCGAGGACTTCATAATCTCCACCAATCCTGGCTCAAAAATGGGAGATTGACCAGCATTCAGAAGCTTGATTTTGTCCTCATTGTTGTCAATACAAATCACCTCATGGCCAATATGGGCCAAGCAAACGCCTGTGACCAATCCCACATAGCCAGTTCCAATTACGCAAACACGCATTATTTGTCTCCCCCTTCAGTGATTCGTTCACGAAAATCAGCGATCGTGGCAGCCAACCCTTCGCGCAAGGGTACCTGGGGTTGCCAATTCAAATAGGTACGGGCACGGGTAATATCCGGCTGACGGCGACGCGGATCATCCTGGGGTAAGGGCTTATAGATAATTTCCAAGTCCGGATTGACCATTTCTCGTACTGTTTCCGCCAATTGCAAAATAGTGTATTCATCGGGATTACCCAGATTGACCGGTCCAATAAAATCACCCGCCATCAAGCGCATCAACCCTTCCACCAGATCAGAGACATAACAAAAACTCCGAGTTTGGGAGCCATTGCCATACACCGTTAGGGGATTCCCACGCACGGCCTGGGCCACAAAATTACTCACCACCCGCCCATCGTTTTCTAACATACGTGGCCCATAGGTGTTATGACAACAAATCCCATAGGTGCCACCGATAAAGTTTTCCGCGTCCGGTACTGAAAAGTCATAGACAAAACCATCGATATCAAATGTATGAATTTCCTTTACCCTAGCCCAAGCCAAATCGTGAGTGGTTTTTGCCTGCAACGTTTGCTGGCTACTAGCCAATTTCAAAATGTCATAGTTGTCTAATCCCTGTATAGTCAGACGATAGGATTTGTATTGCTTAGGGTTGGCTCGGCTAACCGTCGTATAAAATTCTGAAACTGAGCCAAGTAGACCAAATTTCGCTAAAATCAAGACCAACTTTTCGATAATGGCTGAACTAGAACTATTGAAGATCAATTGAGAACCAGTGGTTTTAGCATCATGATTACCATCTCCTTCCCAAAATCCCTGCAAGAAATGTACCAATTGTTGTTTTGGTAGCTGTAGAATCCAGGTAGGGATATCTTCTTTTTGGGGACTGAGATTTCTACCAAATCCGAAGGCTTTCACAACTAAATCAACAATAATTTTAGAACGCAGGTGGACAGTCGGTGCTTTACTAGAATCTTGATGCCATGTAATCTTACAGTCACATCCAAATAGCGATCGACAAACCTCCGTTAGTTTTTCAAGATCTTTAACATTAGAGCCAAACAGTAACTGGCAATCATCTGGAGCAAGATCGATAACACATCCCTGTGCCAGATAAAATCCCAAGAACCACAGGAAAGATTCCACATCTTCGATGTAGTTATTAATCCGTTTAGTAGAGCTAGCGGTGGCAATACCATCTTTGGGCGTCAGCGATAGTCCTAAATACTGCCACAATTTCAAGGGAATACGATTACCAACCTCATATTTTTTCAGATAACTGTAGCGCTGCCGAGGATCAATACCTTGTTCTTCTAAATAGTTATAAATGGTCTCGCGATGCTGTTCCAAATAGGGCACCACATCTGGAGGGCAGATCGATAAACCTTCTTGTGGTACTTTATCCGTGATGTAGAAAGGCTCCAGTGGCTTATCAATAAACGGCAGATAGGCGGGAACTGCCACCCAATCCCCAACCTGGAGATCTTTACCAAAAATGGGTCTGGGTAAACCCCGCGCATCTCGCGTGAACAGACTGTGATCTTCAGTGATCTTGACCCGTTTACCCCAAGTCGTTGTAATTTCATACCCTGGCTTGCTAACCTTGTGCTTCCAAATCGCTGAGATGGGCTTCAAAACCATGTTGCCACTGCTGTCAAAGCAGGGAACTGAGACTCTGGAAATATCCTGATGAATGCGATCGTAGCAATCTGCAAAGGATTCGTAGTAAAGTTGGTCACCTTGATAATAGATAACCGGTTGATCTCCAGTTAAGCTATTGAAAATTCGCGCCACTCGAATATCAACGCCATTTTGGTGATGATAGTCAAACGCCAGGGTTTCAGCGACCCGTTTGCCTTCGTCATAGCACGATCGAACCCCGATCGGGTTAACATTGCCCCAATATTCCTCAGGCTGGGGATGTACCGTTGGATCACCATAAATCTCCGAAGTTGAGGCCAGCAAAAACCGTGCCCGAATTCGCTTTGCTAAGCCCAACATATAGAGGGTACCCATCACATTGGTCTTAATTGTTTTGACCGGATTGTGTTGGTAGTGAACAGGGGATGCGGGACAGGCTAGATGATAAATCTGATCCACTTCTAGCCGAATTGGTTCCGTAATATCATGGCGAATCAGTTCAAAGTAGGGATGATCCAGCCATTTAAGGATATTGCGTTTGTGGCCCGTATAGAAATTGTCTAAGCACAAGACTTCGTGCCCTTGATCCATCAAGCGATCGATCAAATGGGAACCGATGAATCCTGCCCCCCCTGTCACCAGAACTCTCATTGTTGTTATCCCAATCCGGAAGCGCTAGAAAGCATCCCTAGCGTAACACGGGGCTTCCTGGTTGCGACTGTCCCAACGCCAAGGCATCCTGTCGGGGCAGATGGGATCAGGTCAGTTACCCACGCTTTGATTGGTAAACCCGTTCCCTAGCAATGGGGTGTCTCTGACGGTCATCGGGAAGGGTTGGGTACAATAGGATCTTGGTGCCTAGTGTCATCGGAAGCCTACCTCCAGCCTCATTTAATGCTCTATCTCAAAAACGTCAGCTATCATCCCCCCGCCACTACCGCCCCGATCCTGCGATCGATCACCCTGGAATTCGCCCCCCAACAGTTGGGTTTGATCATTGGACCCAGCGGCTCTGGCAAAAGTACCCTCTTGGAGATTCTGGCAGGGTTGGCCGAATGTACGGCAGGGCAAATTTACTGGCGGGATCAGGAACTCACGTCGCTGCACCTGCAACAATTGGGCGGCTTGGTCTTTCAGTTTCCGGAACGACACTTCTGCGGCAACTCCATCCTGGAGGAACTGCGCCTAGGACATCCCGGCCTGCGCATGGATCAGATCACCGAAGCGCTGACGGAAGTCGGCCTAGAACAACTTCCCCTCGCCACGGCTCCCCAATCCCTCAGTGGCGGGCAACAGCGCCGTCTGGCCCTGGCCGTCCAACTGATTCGCCAACCCCACCTCTTGCTCCTGGATGAACCCACCGCTGGCCTGGATTGGTCCATGCGGCGGCAATTGGTGACCCTCTTGGCGAAGCTCAAGCAGCACTGGAGCTTGCTGGTGGTCACCCATGAAACGGGGGATTTATTAGAAATTGCCGATCGCTGCTGGACGCTCAACCACGGCCAACTTGTGGAGGTGGACCCGCAACAACTCGCTGCCGATCGTCAACCGTTACTGATTCCATAGAGATCAATAATGGCCTTGTTCAATAATGGCCTTGTGGGGTAGGCATCCTGCCTGCCACAGGGCTGGGCATGACAGCCGAGACGGCTATCCCACCAGCGTTAATCCCCTAAGCCCATGACAACAGCACGTTGGCAATTCTGGATCGATCGCGGCGGCACGTTCACTGATATCGTCGCCCAACGCCCCGATGGTCACCTGATCATCCACAAATTGCTGTCCGAAAATCCGGAACGTTACCGGGATGCCGCCATCCAGGGGATTCGTGATTTACTAGGCATTCCGGCGGATCGCCCGATTCCCGCGGCCCAGATTGGCGTGGTCAAGATGGGAACGACGGTGGCGACCAATGCCCTGCTGGAACGCAAAGGCGATCGCACCCTGCTGCTGATTACCCAAGGCTTTGGCGATGCCTTACGGATTGGTTATCAGAATCGGCCTAATATCTTTGCACGGGAAATTATCTTGCCGGAAATGCTCTATGAGCAGGTGATCGAGGTGCCGGAACGGGTCAGTGCCCAAGGTGAGGTCCTGCAACCATTACAAACCGAGGCGATCGTACCTGATCTGCAAGCGGCCTACGATCGCGGCATTCGGGCCTGTGCGATCGTCCTCATGCATGGCTACCGCTATCCCGATCATGAGCGCCAATTGGGGGAACTGGCCCGTCAGCTTGGCTTTACCCAGGTGTCGCTCTCCCATGCAGTCAGCCCCCTGATGAAGCTGGTGGGCCGGGGGGATACGACGGTGGTGGATGCCTACCTGTCGCCGATTTTGCGCCGCTATGTGGATCAAGTGGCGGCGGAACTCAGCGGCCATCCTGATACGCCTGCGGACCAGCGTCCCCTATTGATGTTTATGCAGTCCAATGGCGGCCTGACTGATGCCCGCCTGTTTCAGGGGAAAGACAGTATCCTGTCGGGTCCGGCGGGGGGGGTCGTGGGCGCAGTGCAGACGAGCGCGATCGCGGGGTTCACGAAAATCATTGGCTTCGATATGGGTGGTACCTCCACCGATGTCTGCCACTATGCTGGGGAATACGAGCGTCGGTTTGAGACCGAGGTGGCCGGCGTACGGCTGCGATCGCCGATGATGGCCATTCATACGGTGGCGGCGGGGGGTGGCTCGATCCTGAGTTTTGATGGTGCCCGCTATCGGGTGGGGCCAGAGTCCGCTGGGGCCAATCCTGGACCTGTCTGCTATCGACGCGGCGGCCCCCTGACTGTGACCGATGCCAACGTCATGGTCGGCAAGATCCAACCGGCCTTTTTCCCCCAGGTGTTTGGTCCGAACGGTGATTTACCCCTGAATGCAGACGCGGTGCGGCAACAGTTCGCGGCCCTAAGCCAAACGATTCAGCAGGCGACGGGGGATCGGCGATCGCCGGAACAGGTAGCGGCAGGCTTCCTGGCGATCGCGGTGGAGAAAATGGCTAATGCGATCAAAAAAATCTCGATCCAGCGGGGGTATGACGTATCCGAATACACCCTCTGCTGTTTTGGCGGGGCTGGTGCCCAGCATGCCTGCCAGATAGCGACCTTATTGGGGATGAAACAAATTTTTCTGCATCCCTACGCGGGCGTCCTCTCGGCCTATGGCATGGGGTTGGCCGATCTACGGACCCTACACCAGCGGGCGATCGAGCGTCCCCTCACCGCCGATCTCATCGACGACTTGGCCCCCATTCTGGCGGAACTAGCGGCTGCTGGCAAAGCCGACATTCGTCAACAGGGCGTGAGGGACGCTCAGATCCACGTACTCCCCAAGGCCCTCCTGCGCTATGAGGGAACTGATGCGCCCCTTCTAGTGGATTTTGGCGATGTCCAGCAGATGCGTCAGGCTTTTGAGCAAGCCCACCGGCAACGCTATGGATTCATCCAGGCCAATAAGACCCTGGTGGTGGAAAGCCTCTCGGTGGAAGTTGTCGGACAGATGCCAGTTCCGGCAGAAGCGGAGCGATCGCAACCCCGCACCGCCCCCTTGCAACCGACCACGATCGTTTCGGTTTACACCGCCGACCGTTGGCATGATACGCCGGTTTATTTACGAACGGCTTTAGTCCCAGGCGATCGCATTTCCGGCCCCGCGTTGATTATGGAATCCACCAGCACGATCGTGGTGGAACCGGGTTGGCAGGCCGAATTAACCCCCCGCAACCACCTGGTTTTAACCATCGCCCCCCTATATCAGGGCGGGTTGACCGACAACCTCACGGCCCAACCAGCCATCTCCATAAACCCGCCCATTCCAGGGCAGATGGATAATCGTCAGGGCGGGTCTACCGAAAATCTCGCAGCCCAACCAACCCTTTCTACGAACCTGCCGATTGTGGGACCTGGGGATAACCAGGGGGCAGGTTTATCTAGGTTGTCGATCGATAGCCAAGATGTGGGTGAACCCGCCCCGACAGAAGCGGGTGGGGTGGGGCCTGATCCGGTGATGTTGGAGATTTTCAATAATTTGCTACGCTCGATCGCTGAAGAAATGGGCGTTACCCTGCAAAATACCAGTTACTCCGTCAACATCAAAGAACGGCTAGATTTTTCCTGTGCCATTTTCGATACCGAGGGTCAATTAGTCGCTAATGCACCCCATATTCCCGTGCATTTAGGCTCCATGAGCGAAAGCGTGCAAGCCCTGATGGTAGCCAAAGGGAATGATCTGAAACCAGGGGATGTCTATGTGTCGAATAATCCCTACAACGGCGGCACCCATCTACCCGATATCACCGTGATTACCCCGGTCTTTCTCACGGATATCGATCCCACCAAACCCCAATTCTACGTGGCCTCACGCGGCCACCATGCCGATATTGGTGGGATTACCCCTGGCTCCATGCCGCCCCACAGCCACACCGTTGCTGAAGAAGGGGTGTTGCTCGACAATTTCCAACTCGTGAATGCGGGAGAATTTCAAGAAAGGAAACTTTTAGAAATTCTTACCAGCGGCCCCTATCCCGTGCGCAATCCGGTGCAGAATATCGCTGATCTCCAGGCTCAAATTGCTGCCAATGAGCGGGGGGTACAGGCGTTGCGCAAACTGGTCGATCATTACGGGTTGGCAACCGTGCAAGCCTATATGGCCCATGTCCAGGCTAATGCCGAAGCCTCGGTGCGTCGGGTGATCGAGGTCCTGAAGGATGGCACGTTTACCAATCTACTGGATGATGGCAGTCAAATTTGTGTGACTGTGAGCATCGATCGCGCCCATCGCAGCGCCACGATCGACTTTACCGGCACTTCCCCCCAACAGGCCAGTAACTTCAATGCACCGGTGGCCGTTTGTAAAGCTGCCGTATTATACGTGTTCCGCACCCTGGTGGACGATGATATTCCCCTCAATGCCGGGTGTCTCAAACCCTTGCAGATTCATATTCCTCCTGGGTGTTTACTCAATCCCCACTATCCCGCCGCCGTTGTGGCTGGTAACGTCGAAACCTCCCAGGCAATTACCGATGCCCTCTATGGTGCATTAGGGGTGATGGCTGCCTCCCAGGGCACGATGAATAATTTCACCTTTGGCAACGATCGCTATCAATACTACGAAACCATCTGCGGCGGATCGGGGGCAGGCCCCAGTTTCAATGGCACCGATGCCGTCCACACCCACATGACCAATTCTCGGCTGACGGATCCGGAAGTCTTGGAATGGCGCTTCCCGGTTATCTTAGAAACCTTTGCCATCCGGCCCAACAGCGGCGGGACCGGCCAATATCGCGGCGGCAACGGCGTCATCCGGCGAGTCCGCTTCCGGGAGGCGATGACCGCCAGTATCCTCTCTAGCCATCGGCACGTCGCCCCCTTTGGTCTAGCGGGTGGCCACCCCGGCACCGTAGGCCGCAACTGGGTCCGACGCCATCAGGGCACCCTCGAACCCCTAGGCCATACCGCCACTGTCGCCATGCAACCAGGCGATGTCTTTATCATTGAAACCCCCGGCGGCGGCGGTTTCGGGGTTCCTAGAAGCTGACAATTATACAGCCTTAGAGCTATTTTTTATTATGCAGTCCACCGTCCTCCCAAAATTATCCAATTGAAGAATAGATACCCTATACGATAAAGTCTTGTAAAGTTCAAAACCTTAAGCTTATAAAAAATAGTTAAGCACTGTTTGATATACTGATAGGCTTTGATGTATTGTTTACTTTTTAAGTAAGCCAATGATAAGTGCTTATGGGAACTAGCAATACCGTGGTTATTGCCAATTTTTTGTCTAAAAAATAATGACAATTGTAAGCTATCGATCGCTTCATCAATCTGACCTTTTCCTAATTTGATCAATCCCAATTGTTCATGGAAATCACCGATCATATCATCCCTTTCTTCTGTATAGGCCTCTTTTATAGATTTTTCAGCTAACGCTTGTGCTAGTTCGTGTTGTCCTTGGTTTAGGAAAACATAAGCTTTATGGTGATCAATCCAGGCTACTACTAGTCTAGAACCGATTGTACCAGCCACTTCTTTGGCTTGATTTAGATATTTTAATGATCAGTCATAATTTCTTATCTTACGGTTAATCACGCCATCGTAGCCATAGCTGTGATGCAATTTGAGTTATTGATCTTTCAGAATAATTGTTTTGAGTAGCGATCTGCAGATATGACTTTTGGTGATCCTCCCAAACTTCTCTAAAAATAATTTTTTCGATATCTTTTAAGCTACTTTCTCCTTTTTCTCTGAGTAGTTTATTGACTAAATCTAAGACTTGATTGGTGTCCATATCTATTCTCGATCTCGATTCAAAAACTAATGAGGATTGACTTTCATTGACTTTCATTGACTTCTATGCCATTCAAACTTTCTCTAAATTATTGACCTCAAAAACAAATAGGTTTGTTAGTATTTAGGTAGTAGAAGCAGTTGCAACACTGCTACTAGCAAAAACTGTATCCCTGAAAAAGAACAATGGCCTTTGCGGTTAGTAGGAAAAGAGTATCTGTGTTGGTGACCTCATCGACAACGACACCTCTGAATGCTAGTTAGTCAATGATAACCGCCATCGCAGCCGAACTAAGTCTGCGACGGTTACCACTAGGTAAGCTGTTTAGAACTAGAGTAATTATAACAGTTTTTTGTGGAAATTAAAAACCTTGTATTACCTTGTATTCGTTGATGAGAGCGGTTTTGGGGTGGGTATAACCGCCCTGTAGGGCGATTCGGAAGGTCTATCAATTGCCAAAAATTGCGAAATCTTATGAGATTACAGCCTTTACCTAATTTACTCAGTACACATCAGTACACAGTTAAGGTTCGGATCTCGATCCGACCGGCAGCCTGCCTCCCCCTAACCCCCCGTTTGCGGGGGGATGGGGAGAAGGGGAGCCGGATTAGCAAGTCCCTCTCCCGCTCTGGGAGAGGGATTTAGGGTGAGGGTTGCACCAGCGGGCTGCCCCCAGCCTACCCCGGTAAAACTGTACTTTATGATTGAGGTAAAGGCTG
>CAZHXN010000111.1:6237-11247 GCA_964536415.1 uncultured bacterium | reverse complement strand
GGGGGCGGGGAAGGGGGGGGCGCGGGACGGGTCTGACCTTGCGGAGAAGTATTTTGGGAGGACGTGCTGCGTGATTCTCCTGTATAGACGCGGCGCGAACGTCCAGGATTTCTCGCTTTAGATTCAGCCCAGTCCGGGGTCGCCGTGGTTTGACCGGCTTGCTTGGCGAGTTGTTGAGCCTTCTGGAAATCTTCGGCTGCCCCTAATTCAAACCCCAACATCGAGTGAATAAATCCCCGAAAGGTATACGCTCTTGCATAGTTAGGATCAAGCCGAATCGCAGCGGTCAACGCCTCCAGTGCCTCTTCATAACGCCCCGCCTTGACAAGAACGACTCCCCGTTGGTACCAAGCCTCAGCCCCACCTGCCTGGGTTGTAACCTGGGTGTGGGTTGGGTTCGGGATGGTTAGCTCTGGTTCAGGGAGGTGATAGGTCCGTAGCTGTTCATAAGCTTCGTTGATCGCTTTCAGCTTGGCCTCGGCCTGCTTTTGCAGTACGGCATCATGGGGGAAGCGATCGGCGTGCCAGGTGCGGACGAGTTGGCGATAGGCGTGTTTGATTTCGCTTAGGGAGGCACCGAGCTGAAGCTCAAGGACGGCGTAGTAAGACCTGATTTGCGTAGTTGACATGGGCTGGCGGCAGCGGTAGTTCAGAGGCAGAACAGCCTTTTCTCAGCATTCCCTATTTGTAGGTGTTCCTACCACCTGTTCACAGGCAACCCTGTCTGCCAACGATTCTACCGATATACACCGATGTTTTACCCAGCATATCGCCGAGCCGAGCCGCCCCCAGCACCAAGGCCATGATCACCAACAGGTACCCCACGACTACCCACTGCACCAGGGTAAAACTGGTCTTCAATACCTCCACCAGGGTCGGCAGGGCCAGGTTCACCATGCTGGTATCCAGGGTAAACATGAGGGTCCCTAGGCCCACCCCCGCAATCGCCCACCATTTCGAGGGGAGCGGCCTATCCAAAGTTGACATCTGTGATTCCTAGCGATCGTAGCCGCTCCTTGAGTTGTGCCAGTTCTAATTCCGCCTGCTCGGCCCGTCGGCGTTCCTGTTCAGCCCGTTGGCGTTCCTGTTCAGCCCGTTGGCGTTCCTGTTCAGCCCGTTGGCGTTCCTGTTCAGCCCGTTGGCTAGCACGCTCCGCCTGCTCTTGGGGCGTGGGTACCCAGATCCCATCCGCGTCATACCACCGCAACCACAATCCCTCTACGCCGTCATACACCCCCTGCCACACCCCTAACCCTAGTCCTAGCTCCTGCAACCAAAACCGAGGCTCCACTAGATCGACGGGTTCATAGCAACCCTCATTGAGCCGGAACAAGCGGAAGTGATTCTCGTAACGGTCAAACACCGCATAGTAGGGAATCTGCAAAATTTGCTCATACACCTCCCACTTAGTGGGTGGCTGCTGCGATCCCTGTGCCGTGTGGCCCAGATCGTCATCCTCAGTTCCCGGCGAGAGTAATTCCAGCACCAGGAACGGTACGACTTGCTCTTGCCAAACGACATAACTCCAGCGTAATTCCTCCTGACGGGTAGCAGGGTTCACACCAATCACAAGGAACCAATCGGGGCGCTTATGCCAGAGGGGGTGTTGCCAGTCATAGTAAAGATTCAGATCCGTCCCCAAAAAGAGTGCTTCTGGTCCCACAAGCGGGGACTGACAGGTTTCCCGCAACAATTGCGGCTGGATGTCATGGAACTCGTCCGGCAACCCTGGCTCCTCCGGATCTTCACTGGGTAGATCGTACATTGTTGGCAGCGTCTCACGGGCAGGCATAAAACGGAGCGCGGGGGGTAGCTGGGACTGGGGCATGATGACCTCCACGGCCAATAGCTGCAACAATACCCAAGGTGGGTTCTACAAAGGGTCACGGTCCCACTGGTAAAACCGATGTCTCTCAATGGGTTTAGGCCCTAATCTATCTTAGGCCCAATGTTTCTCAAACCCAAAACTCAATGTCTTAGATCATTTGTTGTTTTCAAGCCTAGGATAGTGTACTGGGCAAAACTCCCCCTCCCCTATACAACGTGAGTATGAAAATTGCGATCGCTCAACTGAATCCCACCATCGGGGACTTGGCCGGTAATACCCAGCGAATTTTACAGGCTGCCCAACGGGGCGTCGATCGCCAGGTGCAGCTTCTCCTCACCCCGGAACTCTCCCTTTGTGGCTATCCCCCCAGGGATTTGTTGCTCAATCCCGGTTTTATCCAGGCCACCCAGACCACTCTGGCCCAGTTAGCCAGAGACCTTCCTCCCAAGGTGGCGGTGCTCGTTGGTGCGGTGCATCCTAATCCCCTTTACGCCCAAGATGGCGGTAAACCCCTGTTTAATAGCATCGCCCTGCTACAAGGCGGAGAAATCCAGCAGCACTTTTACAAACGGCTATTGCCTACCTATGATGTGTTTGATGAAGATCGCTACTTCACCCCTGGCCAAACCCCAAACTGCTTTGAACTCGATGGCCTACGGATTGGGGTCACGATTTGTGAAGATCTCTGGAACGATGAGGAATTCTGGGGCCAGCGACGTTACCTCCATAACCCGATTCGGGATCTGGTGGCGATCGGGGTTGATGTGACGATTAATTTATCGGCTTCACCCTATACGGTTGGAAAGCAGAAAATTCGGGAAGCGATGCTGGGGCACTTGGCACGTCGCTACGATCAGCCGCTCCTGTATGCCAACCAAGTAGGGGGAAATGATGACCTGATCTTTGATGGTAGCAGCGTGGCTGTTAACCGACAGGGGGAGTTAGTGGGTCGGGCCGCCGCCTTTGCCCCTGATTGGCTGGAATTGGAGTTTGATCCGACCCGGCGGGACCTGGTACCCGGCGTCTTGGCCCCGGCCCCGGAACATGAAACAGCGGAAATTTGGCAGGCCTTGGTGTTGGGGGTACGAGACTACGCCCGCAAATGTGGCTTTCGCAACATTGTCGTGGGTCTCAGTGGGGGGATTGATTCAGCGCTGGTGGCAGCGATCGCGGTGGCAGCCCTGGGTCCTGACCACGTGTTGGGTGTGCTGATGCCCTCTCCCTACAGTTCCGAGCATTCGGTGACAGACGCCCTAGCTCTGGTGGAAAACCTGGGGATAGCCCACCAAATTCTGCCGATCGCGGATCTCATGCAGGGGTTTGATCGCACCCTGGCCCCGCTATTTGGCGATCGCCCCCCCGATATCACCGAAGAGAATATCCAATCCCGGATTCGAGGCACCTTACTCATGGCGATCTCTAATAAGTTGGGGCATCTGTTGCTCTCGACCGGCAATAAGTCAGAAATGGCGGTGGGCTATTGCACCCTCTATGGCGATATGGATGGTGGGCTAGCCGCGATCGCAGATGTGCCGAAAATGCAGGTCTATGCCCTGTGCCAATGGTTAAACCAGGGGGGATGGCGTACCGGGGAGGGGCAACCCCAGGCCGTAATTCCTGAAAATATCCTGACCAAGGCACCCAGTGCCGAACTGCGTCCCAACCAAGCAGATACGGATTCCCTCCCCCCCTACCCGATCCTGGATGATATTCTGGCGCGGTTAATTGAAGCCCATCAGTCTTTAGAAGAGATTGTGGCAGTAGGCTACGAGGCGGCAATTGTGGAAAAAGTTGCCCGGTTAGTTGATCGCTCAGAATTCAAACGCAAACAGGCTCCTCCTGGTCTGAAGATTACCGATCGGGCCTTTGGGACAGGCTGGCGAATGCCGATCGCTCAACGTTGGCAACGCAGCACCCCAGCCACCTATACCAGCTAGACACTCACTAACGGGGATTTTCCCCCTCAACCCTTAGCTCGGCTGACTTGACTCGAACGGAGGTCCCGCGTGCGACGCGATGCTATCTTCTACCAGATTTTCAAACGCTTCCCCGAACTCCTTGCAACCCTGATTGACCTGCCACCTGAGCAAGCCCAAGGGTACCGCTTTGAGTCCGTTGAAGTGAAGGAACCTTCTTTTCGCATTGATGGCGTCTTCATCCCCCCCTACCATGCCATCCGACAGTTGGTCTGCTTTTGCGAAGCCCAGTTCCAGAAAGATGACACCCTTTACCATCGCTTTTTCAGCGAAATTTTCCTCTTCCTCTACCGCAACCACCCCCGCTTCAAGGACTGGTATGGCTTGCTGATCTTCCCCAGCCGTGGTCTCGAACCCAGCGACACAACTATCCACCAGGCGTTACTCAACAGCCCCAACGTCAAACGTATCTATCTAGATGAACTGACGGCTGAAGAGTCTACTGCGATCGGCATTCGCCTGATGAAGCTTACTATCCTGCCCGAAGCCCAAATGGCAGCCCAAGCCAAAGATCTCATCACCGAAGTTCAACAGACATCCCCCGACATCCTGTCCACAAAGGAGATAATAGAGAAAGGAGATAATAGAGATAGTCACCACGATTGTCGTGTATAAATTTGCCCCTCTAAGCCGCGAGAAAGTGGAAGCTATGTTAGGTTTAACTGGGATGACCCTCGAAGAAACCCGTGTTTACCAAGACGCTAAGGAAGCCGGTCGCCAAGAAGGTCGCCAAGAAGGACTGCAAGAAGGTTTAGAACAAGGGCTGGCACAAGGGCAACAAGCAGCTTTAGCTGCGACTATTCCTTTGCTGCTTCAGGCTGGCTTTACGGTTGAGCAAATTGCCCAGCGAACGGGAATCGCGATCGCCCAGATTCAACAAGTAGCCGACCAGTCACCGCAATCGTAAGCATTCCAGATTCACACTTCTCTCCATCGACTATGGAACCTACCTCCGTGCCATCCACTACGCGCCTTGAAACCGATAGTATGGGGGAAATTGCCGTCCCCAACGATCGCTACTGGGGGGCACAAACCCAACGTTCGCTTGTGCATTTCGCGATCGGGCAGGATGTGATGCCACGGGAGATGATCCGGGCACTGGGGATTTTGAAAAAGGCTGCTGCGATCGTCAATCGCGATTTAGGTAAGCTGTCAGCCGATAAGGCCGATCTCATCATTAGTGCAGCGGATGAGGTGATCGAGGGG
>CAZHXN010000111.1:0-6227 GCA_964536415.1 uncultured bacterium | reverse complement strand
AATTTAGATGACCATTTTCCCTTGCGAATTTGGCAGACCGGAAGCGGTACCCAAACGAATATGAATGCCAACGAGGTGATTGCGAATCGGGCGATCGCGCTAGCAGGGGGGCGCTTGGGTAGCAAAACGCCAATTCACCCGAATGATCATGTCAATATGTCCCAATCGTCCAATGATGCGTTCCCGACGGCGATGCATATTGCCGCCGTGGAACAAATCCAGCAGCAATTAATACCCAGTTTGACGGGATTACGGGAAGCGATCGCCGCTAAGGCGGCAGCCTTTAGGGACATTGTTAAAATTGGCCGCACGCACCTGATGGATGCTGTCCCTTTAACCCTGGGGCAGGAGTTTTCCGGTTATGTTGAGCAAGTGGATAAGGACCTGGCCCGGATTCAGGCAACACTGCCGGATTTGTATGAATTGGCGATCGGGGGAACGGCGGTGGGGACAGGCTTGAATACCCATCCTGATTTTGCGGAACAGGTCGCGGCGGAAATTGCGACCTTAACCAGTTTACCCTTTGTCAGTGCATCGAATAAGTTTGCAGCGCTGGCGGCCCATGATGCGATCGTGATGGCCAGTGGGGCGTTAAAAACCCTAGCTTGTTCACTGATGAAAATTGCGAATGATTTGCGTTGGCTGGGGTCGGGTCCCCGGTGTGGGTTAGGGGAACTCCTATTGCCGGAAAATGAACCCGGATCATCGATTATGCCGGGAAAGGTGAATCCTACCCAGTGTGAGGCGATGACGATGGTGTGTGTACAAGTGTTGGGGAATGATACGGCGATCGCGATCGCGGGAACTCAGGGTAATTTTGAGTTAAATGTCTTCAAACCAATGATGATTTTTAACCTGCTCAATTCGATTCGTCTCTTGGCCGATGCCTGTGGGTTATTTACGAAATATTTAGTGGTGGGTTTGCAACCGAATCGGGAGCGGATTCAATTTTTCCTCGATAATTCCCTCATGTTGGTGACGGCATTAAATCCCCATATTGGCTATGATAATGCAGCCAAGGTGGCGAAGAAAGCCTATGTGGAAGGTACAACGTTACGGGAAGCCTGTATTGCGTTGGGGTTGTTGACTGGAGA
This sequence comes from uncultured bacterium, assembly GCA_964536415.1. GTDB lineage: Bacteria > Cyanobacteriota > Cyanobacteriia > B231 > B231 > Trichothermofontia. The sequence goes on along the minus strand of CAZHXN010000111.1, from coordinate 5,133 downwards.
GGCATTCGATCGCTTGGTCCGCCCGGAAAATATGATCCACCCCTCCTAGGTGTAGACTCAAGTTATACCCTAATGTCACGTCTATTGCCCTGCTTGAGCCAATTGCCTGCCCCTCACTGAGGCGACACAGGCTGTTCCCACTGGCAAGACCTATTCATTATAGGATGGACCTCTGGACACCCTAATAGACAGCAAACTTTACCTGCCACTACTGAGGCTGTAGCTCTAGAGTTCTAGCCTCAAGACGCAGCGCGGGCCTGTTGCGCGTACATCGCTCGGAGCACCAACGCCGGATCAACCCACTGGTTCAAATACTTCAAACCCCAATGGAGATGCGGCCCCGTCGTGCGCCCTGTCATCCCTACCCGGCCAATTCGCGCCCCTGCGGGTAGCATCTGTCCTTCATAGATTTGGACACCGCCCTCCTGGTCGAGCATCGATCGCCCACGATCGTCCGTTGTCACATAACCCTGCATGTGGCAATAAATATGCTCCCAGGGACCCGACTCCACCACCACCGACGTTCCACAATTGCTATCATCTGAAACTTCCACCACCTTACCCGACCACCAATTGCGGATATAACTCCCCTCCGGAGCCGCCATATCTAGGCCGTAGTGAAACTCCTGCGTCAGGGACCCATCGGGTGATAACCGATAGCCAAACGGTGACGTATACATTTGGAAGTTTTCCACCGGGAACGAGGCCCCCTGCCACCGGGAAACGGCTGCCATCTGCTGTCCACCGTGGCTTCCTAACTGCTTCGTACCTGTTGCCGTCGCCGCTGCCTTCGCCAGGGGTTTTGCCGTCATCCCCCCCACTGAAGGCATCACCGTCGGCGGTTTTGCCGGTAGCGGTGGCCCCATCACCTCACCCTGGGTAATTGCGCCCTCAATGAAGAGCGATCGCTCCCATTGTTCAAAATCGGCAACCTGGGCCGGAGCCGGACCACTGGCTTGGGCGATCGGCCCCTGGGCACTGGCCTCCAACGCCTGCTTGCTGAGTAGCGAGCCAACAAAACAGGCCAAAATCACGAGGGTCGTAATAATGCCAAACCGAATTAAGCGCATTAACCCTTTGGCTGTCAACCGGGGTAGCCGGGATGTTATCAGCGCATGGCCCGATCGCGAACCAATGGATTGCCGAGGATGAAGCTTTTTCACGTTCTGTCCTTCTCTTCTCACAGATACCGTGGGTGTGAGGGTAGGGATAAATACCCGATGGAAACCCTATTTAAAAAATCTTACCCTAGCTCCTTGACCCGTCAAGCGATCGCTTAGGACTCGTTCACATTCGGGCGATAGGCTTGAATGACTTGCAACGTCCCGGCTAAATGCAACCGGGGCTGAGTTGGCGTTTCCCCGGCCCCCTGGGGATTGCCCACAAACCCAACTTCCGCTAACCGTTGGCCAAGGTCCGTATCCAACAGTATCCACGCCGTTTCTGTCTCAAACAGGGCAAAAAACAGGGCTAACCCAGGAAACAGCAGCGGATTCAGCGGACGATGGAAATCCACCAACGTGAAACAGCCTCCCGGTTTCAGCACCCGATAAACCTCCTGCAAAATTAGCTGCAATTGGCGGGGCTGCATCTCATGCAATGCCATACTCGTATGTACTAGATCAAACTGCCCCCCGGTAAACGGCATCTGTTCTGCCATCGCCTGTACATACGTGGCTGCTGGCACCAAACAGCGGGCACGGTCCAGCGATCGCGGTGAAGCGTCTAAACCTGTCACGTGGCGCGATCGAGTGACTAAATACCGGGTGGCCTGTCCACTCCCACAACACAGGTCAAGGACGGAGGTATCCGGCGCGATCGCCAGCCCGTCTAGGGCTAACTGCCGAAATCGGGACTCGCCCCCCACACTGAGGGCCATCGTCCAGGAAATCGCATCATACAGCCCTGGATAGCGGTAACTGAGATCGCGCAAAACGGTTGCCATAAGCGTTAACCTGTGGGGTAGGTGTCTGGACTGCCCAATGTTTTAATCTTGCCTTGGGTACGAAGACTTAGATATTGTTTTAGCTAACCTAAGCTAGTAGGCTGTCATGCTTAAGAGGTGTCGCTTGGCATCGAGCCTGCGAGATTCAACGCGTTCACTGCCCTTGTGGGATCGCACTGCGCTTGACCCAACAAGGCCAAATTAAGCTTGACAGAGTACTAGGTTCAGCCAAACCCTTACGCAAGTGCTGACTGTGTTGGTTGGGCGAATTTTGGGAACTCAGTCAAAGGGTCTCCGCGATCGTCGCCTTCGTTGCTTCCTGCGATCCATCCCCCTAAAACCATGCCGATTCTCATTGTAGCAACCGGTAATCCCGGCAAATTAAAAGAACTAGCTGCCCACCTCCGCACTTGGGACTGGCAATTGCAGTTGAAGCCGGAAGACCTAGACGTGGAAGAAACCGGGGATAGCTTTGCTGCCAATGCTTGCCTCAAGGCCACCACTGTGGCCCAAGCGACGGGCCAGTGGGCGATCGCGGACGATTCTGGCCTAGCTGTTAATGCCCTCAATGGAGCACCAGGAATCTACTCGGCCCGCTACGGTGCCACGGATACGGAACGGATTGAGCGCCTCTTAAGCGAGTTGGGGGATGCCTCCGATCGCCGTGCTCAATTTATCTGCGCGATCGCCCTAGCCCGTCCCGATGGCACGATCGCCCTCCAAGCCGAGGGCACTTGCCAAGGCGAAATCCTGCGATCGCCCCGTGGAACCGGCGGCTTTGGCTACGATCCCATTTTCTATGTGCCAGAGTGCGGGTTGACCTTTGCGGAAATGACCCCTGAACGCAAGCGATCGCTCAGCCATCGAGGTCGGGCAATCGCCGCCCTCGCCCAACACCTCGCCCAACGTAATCCCATTCAAGATTTGCCAGACTGACAGCCAAGACAGCTATCCCGCCAATTCGTGTATCGCTTTCTTCCTATTTGCAAAAACTTAGAAGAGCCTGGTTGGTTATACCCTAATTACCTGCCAGTAACTGACTCGCTGTGATCGTCAATCCTCTTGACGTGCCGGACCGCAATACATATCCACTTTATATCCACTTTTAAATTTTTTTCTTTTAGAATAGAGCAACAGTCAAGTCTATAGTGAAATTATCCATCCCATGCTTGAGGTCATTGAAATTCCCATCGAACTTACCCAATTCCAGCTACCTGAAGCTGTACAGGCGCGTTTGCAATATCTCTTAGATCGCCAAGATGAAGGTGATCCCCTCTCACAGGCAGAACGCGAAGAAGCAGAAGGACTGGTTGAGTTAGCAGAGTTTTTATCCCTTTTACGTTTGCAGTCAACGCGGGTGATAAAGCCAGCATAAATGGTAGCAATTCCAGCTTCTCTGCGTCGATTAGTCATCGAGAGAGTCAACAGTCGGTGTGAATACTGTCAGATATCGCAGACTGGCCAAGTTGCCACTTTCCATATTGATCATGTTGTTCCTGTTGTAGCAGGTGGGCAGACTGTCGCTGATAATCTGGCTCTTGCATGTGTTTCCTGCTCGCTTCGTAAGGGTGCTAGACAAATCCTAGAAGATCAGGAAACCGGAGAGAGGGTTCCCATCTTTAATCCTCGCCAACAAAGATGGAAAGAACATTTTGCTTGGAATGATGTTCAAATTTATGGATTAACTGCTACAGGTCGAGCTACAGTGGAGGCTCTCGATTTAAACAGACCGATCATGGTAGCAATTCGGGCTGAAGAGAAGTTACTAGGTCGTCATCCACCATAAATTAGCGTTAGAGAAAAATCTACCAATATATTCTAAAAATCTACCCATACAGCCTGTGTCGCCTCAGTGAGGGTCAGGCAATTGGCTTGAGCCAATTGTTCATCGGGTACTTCTGTGCTTCAGAGACTTGGGAAACGCTGTATATTCTGTATATATATTCTGTATATTCTGTGGAGCAAGGTTGCTAGGTAATGCACGAGCATTGCTGCGACAAAACTCTCCCCTACGAACGATCGCGCTGTAGCTGTTTCAAGGTTTGATAGAACTCTGGTAGGCGCTTGATGAGGGCAGAGGTCTTCAGCCATAGCTTATTGGGCATGGCGGGGGTACCCGATACCACGGCTCCTGGGGGTACATCAGCGTGAATCCCCGACTGGGCCGAGGCGATCGCGCCATCGCCCAATTTCACCTGATTCGCCACCCCAACCTGTCCGGCCAGGATGACCCGATCACCTACCTTCACCCCACCAGCCAATCCCACCTGGGCCGCCATAGCACAGGCCCGCCCCACCTCACACCCGTGGGCAATGTGGACCAAGTTATCCAACTTCGTATGACGGCCAATGCGAGTTACCCCTACCGCAGGCCGATCGATCGTGCTATTACATCCCACCTCAACGCCATCCTCAAGGACCAGTGCGTGAAATACGTCCGCTCGGGCAAGGTGCGGCTGACAGAACTCGCGGAGCGCATGCTCACCTACCGGCGGCCGGCCGACATCACGCCGGAAAAAGCCGCCCAGATGCCTCCTGAGGAGTACAGCCCCTGCCGGTACGTAGGCCAGAACTGACCCCGTCCAATCCCTTAGATTTTTCCTTTTCCTTTTTCATTCTTTTTCGCAAGAATCCCCCGGGAGGAACAGCGGATGCGTCGGGTCCTTTCCTGTGTGTTCACCCTTTCATGCCTGGCATGCGCCTGCTCCGGAAACCCGCCCGGAACGGACGCGCCGGCCGGCGTGCATCCCGTGGATCTGCCTCCGCCTCCCATGCTGGTGGCCGCGCCGGAAGCGCCCGATGCGCCATCCCCGGCGTCAGCACAAGGAGAAGCCGTGAAACCGCCCCCGAAAGCAGAACCGGATCCGCTGGAAACCGTGCAGGGTTTCCTGAAGAAGCTTCCTTCCGTGCGGCTGGCCTACCCGGAAGCCGAACTGAAGCCGGAGTGGCTTCCCTTCATCGGGCGGCTCGTGGAAGCCGCCCGCGTCATGGACGAACTGTTCCTCCTCCAGGTCTCGCCGGACAACCCGTCCATCCGGGAGGAAATCTTCCGCGAGGCGGAACGGGACGAATCCAGACGCCCCTTGCTCGAAGCCTTCGATCGGATGGCAGGCCCATGGAACCGTATGGAGCATGACAAACCCTTCTGGGGCAAGGCAAAAAAACCGCAGGGAGCCGGATTCTACGAC
>CAZHXN010000110.1:0-11629 GCA_964536415.1 uncultured bacterium | reverse complement strand
CCACTGCGCCCGATCGGTGCCCGACCTTCACCCCCCCCATGCGGGTGATCGACCGGGTTCATCACGCTCCCGCGCACTTCCGGACGGCGACCTAACCACCGCTTCCGTCCGGCTTTCCCCAGACTGGTGTTGCGGGCATCGGTGTTACCGACTTGGCCGATCGTGGCGTAGCACTCGCGGCGAATGCGGCGCACTTCCCCAGAGGGCAGTTTGACCAAGACGTATTGGCCTTCCTTGGCTTGGACTTGAGCGGCACCGCCGGCGGCACGCACAATTTGACCCCCACGACCGGGAGTTAGCTCAACGTTGTGAATGATCGTCCCGGTCGGGATGTTACCCAGGGGTAGCGCGTTACCCACTTCGATCGGAGACTCTGGCCCGGAGACAACTTCCGTGCCTACGGCTAGACCAACCGGGTGCAGGATATAGCGCTTTTCCCCATCGCGGTAGTACAACAGCGCTAATCGCGCATTGCGGTTGGGGTCATACTCGATCGCTGCAACCTTGGCCGGGACATTGTGCTTATCCCGCCGAAAATCGACGACGCGATATAAACGCTTGTGACCGCCGCCCCGGTGACGACAGGTGATCACACCCCGGTTGTTACGCCCCTTGGGGCGATGGCGGTGACGGGTTAGGGACTTTTCGGGTTCAGACCGCGTAATTTCAGCAAAGTCAGTGACCGAATGCTGGCGGGTCCCAGGTGTATAAGGGCGATAAATACGAATACCCATAACTCACTCACAGTGACGGCATGGTTGACGATAGGCTTAACCAAGGCTTAGCAGCCCCACGTAGCCCAACTTAAACTTCTGGGAAAAAGACCTGGCGGAGCGAGCTGTTCGGCGCGAGGGTGACCACCGCCCGCTTGTATTGGGGCCGATAACCCACCGATCGCCCAAAAGACTTGCGTTTCTGTGGCGGGCGCTGGGTACTAATACCCAACACTTTCACATCGAATAGGTATTCGATCGCGGCTTTAATTTGGGGTTTGGTTGCCTTCAGCGCAACTTCGAAGGTGTAGTGGTTGTCCTCCATCAAACGGGTGGCCTTTTCGGTTAGGATCGGACGCCGAATCAGGTCCGCCAAATCCCGTGTGTCTACTTTATTCACCGTACACCTCCTGGATTTTGGTCAGGGCTGCGGCAGTAACGACAATCTGGTCAGCCGCCAAAAGGTCAAAAATATTCAGGTTACTGGCCGTAATCAGCTTGAGATTGGGCACATTTCGACCCGACCGATACACGTTATCCAATGCCTCACTGCGTTCCGGCAGAATCAGCAATAACTTGGCTGTGGTATCGGCTCCCCAACGACTGAGCGCTTCCACTAAATCCTTCGTTTTGGGACGGGCAAACTGGGTGGCGAAATCTTCCACCACGATCAGATCCTCGGCACGGCTTTGGAAGGCAGTGCGCAGGGCCAACCGTCGCTCCTTACGGTTCATTTTGGTGGCATAGTCCCTGGGTTTGGGACCAAAAATAACCCCCCCACCTCGCCACAGGGGCGATCGATTCGACCCAGCACGGGCACGACCTGTCCCCTTTTGCCGCCACGGTTTGCGTCCGCCACCGCTGACTTCCGATCGGGTTTTAGCGGAGGCAGTTCCCTGGCGGCTATTGGCCAACTGACGCTCTAGGGCACGGTGGACAATACCTACCGCCGTTTCCTCGCGGGCTACTTTGAGATCGATCGCCGTCTGACCGACGACTTCTCCCTGCCAATCTTTGACAGCACACTCAACCATCTTGCTTCACTCTCAATAACATTCCGCCCTTGATTTCCAGAATTGGATTTCCAGAATCAAACGTTTAGAACGGGTTACTTCGCTTTACCCACCACCTTGGCGGGGGAGATCCGTAATACAGTGCCCGGTTTCCCTGGCACGGCCCCTTTAATCAGGAGCAGGTTACGCTCCGTATCGATCTTGACCACGGTGAGCTTCCGTATCGTCACCTGGGTAGCCCCCATGCGACCTGCCATGCGCTTACCGGGATAGACCCGGCCAGGGGTCGTCCCCGCACCGGTAGACCCTGGCAGGCGGTGGTTTTTGGACCCGTGGGCCATCGGACCGCGACGGAAGTTATGGCGCTTTTGGTAGCCCGCAAACCCCCGACCGATTCGATTACCCGTCACATCAACGAGTTGACCCGGTTCAAAGGCTTCAACCGTAAGGGCTTGCCCTAACTCATAGCCACTAATATCGGATACCCGGAATTCTTGGAGGTGACGCCGAGGACTGACACCGGCTTTGGCCAGATGGCCCAACTCTGGCTGGGTCAGTGCTTTTTCCTTCACTTCGCCATAGCCGATTTGAATAGCGGCATAGCCATCGGTTTCCGGTGACTTAATCTGGGTCACGGGGCAGGGACCGGCTTGCACCACGGTGACGGGGATCGCAAGCCCTTCCTCATCAAAGATCTGGGTCATCCCCAGCTTGGTGCCAAGTAGACCTGTAGACACAGCAACTGAACTCCCAACGTTTGTGGACACATCGCAAGCGGAGCCAGGGGCTGGCTCCTGCAAACAAGACAAAACGCATTAAGCCCCAATCTCTAAATAATCGAGTAATCGAGACCTAATGATGCTTGTCTTCTGAGTTCCGAGTCTGGAACATTGTTAGCTGAAACTACGGGCAGCAAAGGGGCGAATGATACCGCGATCGCGGTATTACGGCTCCCTAGATAAACCTTGTCGGTTAGGCTGCACGCTTCAGGAGACTTGACTGGCGAACCAGCAGTATCTCCCGAACGAGAGATTCAGGCAGTGAGGAGAATGGGCAACGGTTAAGGCTAACGCACCATTTCGCCTCGCTGGGGACCCGACTGGTCGGTTACATACACTCATGAATCAGGGATTTCCCCGACACGACGGATCTAACCAAACAACAGTACAGACACGACAAACAGTCTTGTAGACGGACTTTTTATTATAGCGTCTGGTGTTACCACTTGAGCGATTTTTGAGGTTGGCCTTTTTGAGGTTGGCCACTGAGATGGATCATCGCAGATACCAAATTTCGCTTTTTGGCAACGGCATACTATCATAGTCGATCACGTTCGGATTTGTCTAGTCTGGGGTATCCATTTTTTTAGCTGCGATCGCGTCGTTCCTCAGATAAAGCGCCAAATAATGGGGTGGGAGGGCTAGGGAGTATGGGTTTCCGGCCCGTTTGTCGGTTTAAGTAATGGTCTCGCAGCCGGTAGGCCCCCAGCCGGTGGCTGAGATCACAGGCTAAAGATGCTAGCGATCACAGCATTCAGGGGTAATGCTCACAGGGGTAATGCTCACGGGGTGGGGATGCCGGGATCACGCGATGGAGGCGCAGGGGTCATCGGGCGACCGATGCAGAGATCACGGGAGGGGCGCACAGAGATCACGTGTCCAGACCAGAAAAATCACCAGGGGGAACGGGATCAGTCACCCAGCGATACCCGCTTTAGGGACACACTATAGGGGTTGGCATCAATCGTTAAGTTTGGGTAGCGGCATCATGGAGAGACTCACGATCGAATTACTGCCGTCGGCGTTATCGGAACTCTTTGCCGACGTGAGCCTGTCCCGCGAGGTGACGATCGCCGATAGTTACGGGCTACTGGCGGCCATCCTCAATGGCACCCTATCGGAGGAAGAACGCCAGTGTGTCGATCGCCTCCTTCGGGCGGTTCGGGGCGGACGGGTGCAAAAAGTCGATAAATTGTCAGCACTGTCCTAGGACCAGGAACCCATAAGCGCTTATACCTAGGAGCTTTCAGCCGATTTACGCCAGGTTATCCCTATCCCTATTTTTAAACGTGGCTGTTTTCACCAAGATGCATTAACATAAGACGAAAAATTTCCCCTAGGGGTCATGCAAACGAGTACACAGACTGAATTTATTAGTTTCTTGCAGGAGGAACTGGCGATTCCCGCGACGGAGATCGACTTGGTGTTGCGCCGCCTAGACTCAGACCAGGATCTGAGCCAAATCCATATGATCCTCTGGCAGTATGGCCTGTTGACGCTACCGCAACTGAACCAGGCCCTTGATTGGTTAGAAGCTAGCTAAGGTTCGCTGACGGGATGAGTCCGGTTAGAATTTCGGTCAGTTTTGAGGTGAAGGTTTCCGAGTCAGGATTTTGATTGACTTTTATCCCTTTGCGATCGATGACCGCTCCGATTGGTCGATCGCGCCCATAGCATGACAAGCTGAAATAATGAGCGCCTGAGATGGGGGCGTCGTACTCCTATCAGACACTTGGCCGCTAGGATCAGTGTGGGAATTAGGGAAGATGGTGAAACGACCTCGAACGATTCGGCAGAGTGAGTTACTCAATCAACTCGTCCTTGATCGCAGCACAATGGAGGAGTTGGGCCAGATTGAGATTGTTTGGATGTATCCCCAGGTGCATCGGGTGCTGGGGTTTGTCTGCCATTCCGGCTTTTTGGGCAAACAGAAGGCCGCCTTTAAGCTCAAGCAAATTACTGCCTTGGGCGAGAACAGTGTCTTGGTGACTGCCAAGCCCACCGAAACCGATGCGGAACGGGTGCGTCAACTGGAATCCTTGGTTCACTGTGAGGTGTGGAGTGATCAGGGCAACCGGGTGGGGCAGATTATTGACTTCGTATTTGATCTGGAGACCGGAGAGATTCAGTCCTATTTATTAGTAGCGGGTCGGTTAACGGCCCTGACAGATGGCATTTACCAACTGCCCCCCCGCAAGATTATCAGCCTGGGTCGGAAGCGGGTGCTGATTGCGGAGGCCACGATCGCCCGGTTGGATCTCTATCAGGGGGGTCTCAAGCAAACCTTGCGCAAGGCTGGTGAGTGGCTCAAGGAAGATCTAGAGCAGGTGACCGAGGAGTGGCGATCGTGGCAACAGGAGGCCCAGGCCAAAACACAACAGGTGGGGGGAAAGTTGCAGGGCTGGGTAAGCCGGGTGAAACAATCGACCCAGGATTGGACGCAGCACACCCTAGAACAGGCCAAGAAAATGGGCCAAACCTGGGCAGAGCAGGTTAAGGAGAGTCGTAGCCAAACCGGAAAGGCCCCAAGCCCCCAAGGGGTACGGGGGGACACCAAGGATGCATTTGCGATTAACCTGACGGCAGCAGAACAAGCGGAACAGGCTGCCGCTGCCAAGGCCCGGGCAAATTTGTTAGATGAGGATGATTTTGATTTTGATTTCGACTCTGATCTAGCCGATGACATAGCGGGGGGCACTCAGAACACAGCGACCAAAGACACGGCAGGAACGGCTGAGTCGGGAGCTGCGATCGCTGAGGATGAATGGGATTGGGATACGGATAGGCCAGAGGGCAAAGGAACTGTGGGCGATCGGAGTACACCCCCACCCCCCGCCCCAACGATAGATGAGAATGATAAGGATGAGTGGGACTGGGATGATATCTAAGGATTGACAATCTTAGTCCCTTTTGGGGATTTTACAGAAGCAATGCCAGCTAATAATTTCGTTGTGGGTTTATCTATCCAGCTCCGGGAAATCCACAGGAAACTATTGCAAAGCTTTAACGTCAAATTATCCTGAACGGCGAGGGGACCGGATGAATCAATCAGGGTAAATCCCAAGATCAGGATCACTGTAGCAAAAGTCACCCGTGCGGGTGGGTTATAAGCTTAGTAGCGAGCACGATTCGCTTAAAACTAAAGCTAAGGTTAAGTGCGCGATCGTTGCCGTCCCAGTCACAAGCGATCCGGGTTCAGCCTTACCCGCCATCTGGCATGATTAAGGTTTGAAACAGCCGAGTCAGGTAATTTCCGTAGGATCGCGGCTTCCCTGTGTGGTTCAAAGAACAGTAAGGCTACTGATTACAGCTAAGGGCCAAAAACCTACACTAACCTTGTAAAACGATGACATTATCAGGAGAAAAAAGATGAAACTCCAAATTGGTAAGACCTTCATAGACTCCTATAGTCGAACCTGGGTCTTGTTAGGCCGATTAGATGAAGATTGGCGTTGCCAGTTAGCAACCGGTGCCAACCAGGGATTTGAATGTACTTTTACGTCTGATTACATCAAGGAGATGATGTATCTGGGCCAAAACCTAAGTCAGTATGCCTTAAACTAATTAGCTTGCTATGCATCAAACTAATTGTAGGGAAGTTGGGGACGTTGGGCAGAGGGGAAAACCCAGAGATTCGCGTTGTTCTAGATAGAGTTGGGCAACCTGACGGGCGAGGTGGCGAATACGGCCAATATACCGGGTCCGTTCGGTGACGGAGATGACGCCCCTGGCATCAAGTAGGTTAAAACTGTGGGAGCACTTGAGGATATAGTCCAAACTGGGCAAGACCAGACGGCGTTGAATGAGCTGGGTGGCTTCCTGTTCGTAGAGGCCAAAGAGGGTAAAAAGCAATTCCGGATCGGAGGCTTCAAAATTGTAGGTACACTGTTCGATTTCACCTTGTAAGTGTACGTCGCCATAGGTGGTGCGATCGTCCCATTGAATCTTGGTGAAGGCATCAACGCATTGGAGGTACATCGCCAGCCGTTCGAGACCATAGGTAATTTCGATCGCGACAGGACGACAATCAATCCCTCCACACTGCTGGAAGTAAGTAAATTGGGTGACTTCCATGCCATCAAGCCAGACTTCCCAGCCCACACCCCAAGCTCCCAGGGTGGGGGATTCCCAGTTATCTTCAACAAAGCGCACGTCATGCTCTTCCGGATGGACCCCAAGGACGCGCAGGGAGTCGAGGTAGAGGTCCTGGATGTTCGGCGGTGACGGTTTGATCAACACCTGGTATTGGTAGTAGTGCTGGTAGCGGTTGGGGTTTTCGCCATAGCGGCCATCGGTGGGGCGGCGGCAGGGTTCGACGTAGGCCACGGACCACGGTTCTGGCCCGATCGCCCGTAAGAAGGTGTGAGGACTCATGGTGCCTGCGCCCTTTTCAGTGTCATAGGGTTGGACAATGAGGCACCCTTGTTTAGCCCAAAATTGGTGCAAGGTAGCAATCACCGACTGAAAATTCACGCGCGACTCCTGGTTGCAACTGCTTTCCAATCATATCAACGTGATGTGCTCAATGAGGGTGCTGTGGATGGGGGCGAGGTGATCGGGCTAAAGGGGGCAGATCAAACCATGCGGCGATCGCGCCATCCGATCAGTCCCCTTCAATCAGGGCACGCGGTTTTACACGAGCGAGCTTGCCTCCTGCCGCGTCACCAGTCAACTTCTGTACCCCCCCCAAACCCAAAATCCATACCCCCACCACGACCCAATGAATCAAGACCGGCGGCCACAGCGATCCTGTCAACCCATAGGCAGCCGTGCAGATCATCCCTAACCAGGTTGTGAGAATTAGAAAAATGGGATTAAAAAAAGTGGGATGGCCTGCTTTATAGGTGGAGCATGCCGTCAGGGGATGATAGGCAACAAACAAGCCCAAACTGAGCATTGCCCAGGCTAACCAGTGCGCAATCGGAACCCCTTCAGTGACATGGGGAATCAGGCAGACGCGGAATAGGATTTCTTCAGCCAATGCCGGTAGGAAAAAGAGACCGATCGCCCGCAATAACCAGCCTCGCACTGTAAACGGCACCGGCAGCCGGACCAGGAATCCCGATCGCCAACCCAGCGGTAACGCGATCGCCCCATAGAGCAGCAGACCGCCTCCCGTGATCGTCCATAGTTGTCGGGTAACCGGTTGAATCCAGGCTTGGGTGAGGCGATCGAGGGCCGTTCCCAGCAGGGGGAGTTGACCAAAGAGCAGGGTTGGGGCGATCGGTTCAATATTCGGGTCCCAGCCCCCCACCTGATTGGGCCGCAGGAACCACAGATCCGCCCCCTGCGCTAGAAAAAGTCGGCTAATCTCATCCTGTGCCCGACGCGGCATCATGGATTGCCAACTGAGTAGTCCCATCACCAAACGGCTATCACTGACAAAGCCATTGCGGGCACTCACCGCCGCCAGTGACTCAGCATTTTGTCGCCAATCAGGCCGCACGGTGCCATAGGGAGCCAGCTTATCCACTAAAGCGCGAGCCAGACTCACCAACTCCTGAAAGTGCTGGGTTTGGGGAGCATTGGGGTGGGCCGCTAACCATTGCAGTAACATCGGATCACCTTCAACCTGGGACCGCAAGCGCATCAGGGCAATATACAGGGCTTGGTTCGAGTCCTGCACACAGGAGGTTGCCGGGGTCACCGCCGCCACGCCCGTGCCATCCCCCGTGCGATAGCGGGCCATCATCACCTGGGCCTGGATCAACAGTTCCCGCAACAAGGACAGGGAAGTATCGTTAATCCGCAGCGGTTGGTTTAATGCATCCAGCTTCACCACAATATCGGCCACGGGACGACTCCCCAACCACCCCCGCTGGAGATTACCCATGTAATTTTCCCAGGTATGAGTCGCCGAAATAATCCCGTTGGGGTTGTGGGCATAGATCTGCTGGTATTTGATCTCGAACTGGAGTTCCTGGGTAAAGGGGTCGCGCACCACCTGGGCGAGTCCATAGGAAAAGTGACCGGTAACGGTTGCCGCCGGCGTGGGTTCTCCCTGGGGACCGCCAATGCCGCCAAAGCTGTGGATCACCAGCGCTTGATCGCCTTCCTGCCAGCGGGCGATCGCCGCCTCCGGTGGCTCGGATCGGGAACTGATCAATACTGACTGGGCGGTGCCCTTGCGTTGGGGGGTCTTGTGCCAATTGCCGCGCTGGATATACTGCAACCCGGCCCGTTGTCCACTTAAGACCTGATCCGGTTGCAGGCGAAACAGCGATCGCGGTCGCAATGCCTCGACAGTAAACATTCCCTGGGCGTCACGAGCACCGTAGATATACCAGCCTGCTTTCCCCAGGGGCGACTCAGGCAGTTGGTTGGGGGTCGAAAGAAACCGATCGCTGCGATCGCGGGGTTGCTGGGGAATGCGCACATAGCCCTCCGGCCCGTCAAAGTCTTGGGAGGTCGGGTTGTAGTGACGAATGCGAAAGATTTCACTGCCACAGGTGGACGCAGTGGGGCAATCAGTGGGAGCGGGATACTCCGGGTGATCGACGGCTGCGAGAATCTTCACCAGACCATAAAAACGCCCTGTCACCAGCGTTGGTTCCCGTTCCGTTTCCAGGAAGACTTCCCCAGCAGTTCCCCTCCGTCGCACGGTCAGGTTAGATAGACTGACGATCACATCATCATTGGGACGGGCACCCGCCAGGGATTGCAGAGGACCCACCTGGCGACGGCCATTGAGACGCGTTGGGATCACGTTACCCAAACGGGCACTGCGATCGGCAGATTCAGTCAATTGCACATCGGTCGTCACCGCCAGTCGGTACACCTGGGGAGCAGGACGGTTGGCCCATTGCAAACGCACGGTTTGACCCTGAAGATCCTGGGCCGACTCCGGGACCTGGGACAGTTCCACCCAAACCCAGTCCGCCGTACCCCAGCGGCGTTGTTGGTCGGGCGTGGGCAAAATTAAGCGTCCCACCCATTCCCCAGTTGGTCGGTAGTAGGGAGGACCCAGGGTTTGCGCCAAGGGAAAATGTTCAGGGCGATTGAAAGGTGCTGCTAAACTCAGGGCGTAGCTGGAGGGGCGAGGGGACGGCGTCGGACGGGGGGACAGGTGCCAAAGGGCGATCACGAGCAGGCCACCGAGCAGGACTAGCCCGATGAAGCGCAGCATCCGATGACGGCTCAGGGTTGGGAACACGCCGACGATCGCCCCCTTGTGTAGTTTCTCGTATGGTTTCTCCAGCCTAACGATAAAGGTTAGAACGGTTGCTGTCGAGTTTCAGGAGAGACCGATGCGGAGCATGACAGGGAGTGGCCTTAAAAGCGATCGCCGATCGTCATGATGACTGACGCATCTCCCTGATTCGTCAGAGCAAATTCCAAGCGCCCCAATCCCCAGGATGTCTCTGTTTGCAGGCCAAGACCAAAGCCAAATCCTTCCCCCGGCTTTTCCCGTACCTTCGCCGGTTGCCCAATCACCTCATCCGCCGTACCCAGATCGCTGGCAAACTCCGTAAAAAGTGCCCCGCGAATCGGAAACGCCCGCTCAAACAGGGTTAAATCAAACAGAGGGAAGCGATATTCCACGGCTCCTTGCACAAAACTTGTCCCCGTACTAATACCGCCCCCGTCCCAGCCCCGTACCGAACTCATCCCCCCCAGATTGAACCCCTCATAGGGCGGCACCTCTCCCAAAATCGTCCCTCCCTGAACATCAAAAATCAGCGTTTTAGGACCTGGCTGCAAGCCAAAGAATTCGACGGGGAGATACTGGGTATAGCGAGCATTTAGGCGCGTAAAAGTAACACTTTCCCGCCCGATCGTAAAGCTCTGATCGGCTCCCACCCGCAGCATTGATCCTTCGCGGGGAAACTGGACCTGGTGCAGATCATCCCGAACTAACGCAAAATTCAGGGTCATCAGATCATCAATACCATCCGCATCCACCGTAACCCGATTGCCCGCCTCATCCCTAGAAACAGCACCACTACCAAAGGCATCTGATCTGACCGAAACCTGCTGATAGCCTACCCCAAATGCAGCATTGGTTTTGGCACTAATCGGAAAGTAGGTTTCAATCCCCCCACCCAAGCGTTGGACCCAAGGTGTATCCCCTCCCGCTAAATCAACCTCGCGATCGCCTCCCCGAAAAGCGGGTGACCAGGAAGTTTGAGCCGCAAAATTGACCCCCAAACCCTGATGAGCGGCATTGAGTTGGGTAAAGCCAGCATCAAACGCAAAAATATGCTCTCCCCCCTCCAAAACCAGAGCTAAATTACTCGTATCCGAGAGAGGATAAGCCAGACGCAAAATCCCGGCCAATCCTGTACTTTTCGTCGGCGTTTGCACGATCGAGGCCCGCGCTGAACCCGGCAACACCGTCGGCACCGGGAAACCGGGTGCAAAGTCAAAACTCAAGGCACAGGGACGTGGAAAGTCGGCGCTGGTTGTCGGCGGCGACTGACTCGCTGGAACAGCTACGGGAGGACACACATACACCCCGCCAGCAGGGGCCTGTTGACAGTTAGCCTCCCGTGCTGGATCGGGAATTGCTGGATCAGGGAGGACCGCAGGCACAGCGATCGGGGATACACTCGGCACCGGCAACGGAGCAGGGACGAACCAGTCAGAAGCATTGGGCGGTGCCACCGTAGAGGAAGGTAACACCAGATCACCATTATTGACCTGACTCACCGCCTCCATTGGTAGGGATGGGACCATTGGTTGTCCGATCCTGGTTGGTTGCTCGACATTAAGGATGGGGACTATTGGAACAACAATCGCTCCGTTAGTAGTCTGATGAGTCGTTGGATACCCCAGCATCTGCGTCTGGCCCACCCCCGCGATCGCTACTAGCCCAGTACACGCGACGGTTCCCGCAGAGAGCGCTATCCGAATTCCCCCCCCGATCGTTAATCTCATGCAAGCAAACCATTGCCCTTGCATCTCTCTCCCCTCACAGCAATCTTGCCCCAAGTCTAAAGGATTCGCTCGATGCTGGCCACAGAAGGTCTCTGAAAGGCAAATAGCCGCAATCAAACCCAGATAAGATATCCATCCCACAAATCAAATCCAGACATAAATAAAGGCTGCTCCCCTTAACAAAGGGAGCAGCCTTTATGCGAAAGTTAAGCTGGCGAGGAGCTATTTTAGCAGGAGGCGACCCTCC
>CAZHXN010000109.1:0-12014 GCA_964536415.1 uncultured bacterium | reverse complement strand
AATGTTGGGTTTATGGTGGGGGCGCGTAGCGCCCCCACCATAAACCCAGAAGAACTTACAACATTTTGGGACCACAAATTCAAGACGATTGAAGGGCTAATGATAGCGTCATCAGTTGACGGGGAGGAGAAGAAATGAATCGACGTATGGAATTGCGATCGCTGTTGATGTCGCTATTAATGACGTTACTGACTTGGGGTTTCTTGCCTGCCACTGTTCAGGCAGAGGCAATGACGCTAGATGTCTACTTTTTCCATAGTGAGACATGCCCCCATTGCCGCGCCCAGATGCCCCTCATGATCGCGATCGATCAGTACAACGAGGATATTACGGTTCATCGAATTGAGGTGAGTCAGGAGCCGCAGATCTGGCAGGAATTTCGCGATCGCTATGGGATTCGGACGGGAGCCGTCCCCCGAACGTTTATCGGGGATCAAACCTTCATCGGCTATAGCCCTGAAGATGGGCCGTTGGAATATGTTCCAGCCTATGAGGGCTATATTGGCTACCGCAATCAAATCCTGGCAGCGATCGCAACGGCAGTGGGGCATGAGGTGCGTCTGGCCGCAGTTAACCATGCAATCGGTCAAACCGTGAGTCATACCCCCCATTCCTCAAGATGGCGCTGGTGGGTGTTGGGGTTGCCGGTATTATATGGGTTGACTTTTTCCCCATTTCATATAGCGGCACGATCTTTACAGACTCGTCGCTACTGGTTTGGGGGACTAGCTGCAATTTCCATTCTGAGCCTGTTTGGCTTCATTCATCTCACACCCAATACCGCCATCCAGCAATTTGCCCAGGGATTTCCCTTTCCTCTATTTGTCGCGATCGTCGCCCTTGCAGATGGGTTTAATCCCTGTGCATTTACTGTTTTAGTCATTTTGCTATCACTGCTGACTTACACAAAAAAACGTCGAGATATGGCCATTATTGGCAGTACCTTTATTGCCACATCAGCAGTGATGTATTTTCTATTTATTTTGCTGATGATTGCTGTTGGTTCCGTGTTATTAGAGCAATACGGTCGCGTGTTCCTAGCAATTTTGGGGCTGGGGGTAGCGATCGCGGGATTCATTAACCTCAAGGATTACTTCTGGTTAAAACAGGGGATTTCCCTCTCCCTGTCGGAAGCCCAACAGCGCACGATTAGCCAGAAAGCAGGACAGATTGTGCGGCAACTACGAGCATCGGCTGATAATCGTTTACAATTTGTGGCGGCTCTGGGGGGCACGATCGCCCTGGCTATTTTAGTAAATTTGATCGAACTGGGCTGTACGGCGATTCTGCCAGTGGTGTATATGACGGCACTGTTTAACCACTGTGAAGCCACAATGGCCAATTTACCTGGTGTATGTTATGCCAGTTGGACGGGATTTTATGCTCTGATTTATATCATCCCACTCGCATTAATTCTCATCAGCTTCATGTATTCCTTTGCCTCTACCCGATTAACGGAGACCCAGGGCCGCCGTCTGAAATTAGTCAGTGGCCTCTTGATGATTTTTTTTGGCAGCCTGATGCTTTTTCAGCCACAATTATTGATGCTAGGTTAAGTTGATGCCAGATTAAGTTGAGCACTGACAGTCTCTCAGGCTAAATTTTATCAACTCTTGTGAACTTTTTATGTCTGGCTCGACTGCAAGGGTTACGATTGGAATGGAAATGCGCTTTCCCGAAACCGACATTTAAAGTCAAAGTCGTTCACACCACGATCGGAGGTGTGTGATGATGCAAGAAACAAAAGTTCCCATTGTCTTTATTGGGATGTTACTCTTTTTCCCAATCCTATTCGGTGCCTTTTACTTTGTCTGGCCCATCAATCACATGGTTGCCTTCCTGATTCTATGCCTAGGACTTTCTGCCGATGTTGTCGGTGGCTGTAAACTCATTGATCAGATGTTAAGCCACACCTAAAGCCGATTGATCAATGCCCATTTACAACAGTGTTACCGAACTGATCGGGCGGACGCCTTTGGTCAAACTCAGACGCTTACCGCAACTGTGGGGGTGTGAGGCTGCCATCCTGCTGAAACTGGAAGGGCTGAATCCGACCAAATCAGTGAAGGATCGCATTGCAATCAGTATGATTCTGGCGGCGGAGCAGGCCGGTCTGATTGCCCCAGAGCGATCGACCCTCATTGAGGCTACGTCCGGCAATACGGGGGTGGGGTTGGCGATGGTCTGTGCCGCCAAGGGCTATCGCCTGATTCTGACCATGCCGGACAATATGAGCCAGGAGCGTCGGCAGATCCTGAGGGCCTATGGCGCAGAGGTGGTGCTGACGCCAGCGGCTGCCGATATGGCCGGGGCGATCGCCCGTGCGAATGAACTGCTGGCTTGTATTCCCGATGCCTTTTCGCCCCAACAGTTCAGTAATCCGGCCAATCCCAAAATCCACTATGACACCACAGGGCCAGAAATTTGGGCCGCCACGGAAGGGCAAGTGGCCGCTATCGTCGTCGGGGTGGGAACCGGCGGTACGCTAACGGGGGCCGGACGCTACCTGAAGCAGCGAAATCCCCACCTGCATATTGTTGCTGTGGAACCAGCCACCAGTGCAGTCCTCAGCCATCACCCCGCCGGACGGCACAACCTTCAAGGGATCGGGGCTGGCTTTATCCCCGATGTGCTACGGGTTGATCTGATCGATGAAATTATTGCCGTCACGGACGAACAAGCCTATACCGTCAGTCGCCAACTGGCCAAAACTGAAGGTATTATCAGCGGTATCTCCACAGGGGCTATCCTCTACGCCGCCTTCCAGGTAGGGCAACGTTCGGCCTACCGCGATCGACCTCTCGTGGCCTTTCAACCCAGTGGCGGTGAGCGCTATCTCAGTACCCCCCTATTTGCAGAATCGACATTGGCAGAATCAACCCCGTAACCAACATGGGCAATCACCCTTATGCCGTTGGTAGATCCGAGCCAATAGACACCCCCATCTACGGCCTGGGGATCGACTTTGGGACCTCTGGCGCACGGGCAGTCGTTGTTGAAGCCGATTCCCGACCCGGTCCCGTTCGCGCTGCGTCTTTTCAGGAGAATCGAGCTTCCCAGGAAACTTCCACCGGCCCCTTCCCGATCGCGCAGCACCGCCGCAGGAGAATTGCCTGCAATCAGCAAGTCTCGTTTACCACCTCCCCCCCTGATCGCCCGCAGCGATACCCGGCGGGTTGGCCCCCAGGGCGTTGGCCCTTGTGTCTGCGTTGGCAGACAGCCCTGATCAGTCTCCTGGATACCATTCCAGTAGCCCTGCGGCAGCAGTTGTCCACGATCGCGATCAATGGCACTTCTTCGACCGTTTTACTCTGTGATGCCACGGGGCAACCCGTGACCGAGCCGCTGCTGTATAACGACGATCGCGCCGTTGGCGTGAGGGATCAGGTGCGGGCGATCGCGCCTTCCGAACATGTGGTGATCAGTGCCACGTCTAGTCTCAGTAAAGTGTTGTGGTGGCAAAAGCAAGGCATCCTGGCAACCGCTCCAGCGCCGCTGTTTCTCGTGCATCAGGCTGATTGGCTGGCGTTTTTGTTACATGGCCGTTTGGGGGTTAGTGATACCCATAATGTCCTGAAACTGGGGTATGACGTGGTGAACGATCGCTACCCGGAATGGGTCTTACGGGCAACCGCGTCGCTCCAGTTACCCCAGGTCGTGGCACCGGGAACGGCGATCGGCTCCGTGTGCCCGGAAGTGGCTGAACGCTTTCAGATTCATCCTGACTGTCGGGTATGTGCGGGGACGACTGATAGTGTGGCAGCATTTTTAGCAAGTGGAGCCACAACCCCAGGGGAAGCCGTGACCTCATTGGGATCGACATTGGTCTTGAAACTCCTGAGTGAGACCCGCATTGAGGTGGCACAGTATGGTATTTATAGCCATCGCTTGGGCGATCGCTGGTTAGTCGGGGGTGCGTCGAATACGGGGGGCGCAGTACTCAAACAGTTTTTTAGTGAGGCGGAATTGATCGCACTCAGCACCCAAATTGATCCAAGTCAAGCGAGTCCGTTGCACTACTATCCATTACTGCGATCGGGGGAACGGTTTCCGATCAATGATCCGTCGCTGGCCCCTCGGTTGGAACCTCGTCCTGCCAGTGCGATCGCCTTTTTGCATGGTCTCTTGGAAAGCATGGCCCGCATTGAAGCAGAAGGCTATGCTCTCTTGACGGCCTCTGGTGCACCGCCATTGCAACGGGTATATACAGCGGGGGGCGGTGCCCAAAATCCGGCGTGGACGGCGATTCGCCAACGGTGTTTGGGGGTGCCGGTATTGCCTGCAACGCAAACGGATGCAGCCTATGGGACAGCATTGTTAGGATTGGGGTTAATTTGACTCGGCGTTTTTTAGACTTTTGACATACTCACCGTCCTGAAGGAGCAGTGATTCTTGACCTATATTCCCAAATCCCTACGTCGAGAAGTGGAGGTGGGGAGCAGTTCACTTTTTTGAGAGGAAAAAAGGTTCAAGGCAACCAGGACTAAAATACTGGGTTTATGGGAGGGTCGCTCCGCGCCGCCACCATAAACTCAGGAGAGCCACCCCCTCAAGGTATTAAGCTATAGCTTAAAAAGTGTACTCACTCGAAAGTAGGACCTCCCTATGACTGTAACTTCCGATCCTTCTCCTATCTATCAAGGCCAATTTGGCGAGTTCGCCATTACCGCCGACGATCGCCGAGGGGTGATCCTCTATCGCACGGGCCTCGCGATCGCCGCCCTCTGTTTCGCGATCGCCACGGGGCTTGTCCTCGCCTTGCCGGATTATCCCTTAACCCCCTGGCTACTCACGGGGTTATATACCGTTTTCACCCTAGCGCTGGGCGTCAGCCTCCTAAGCATTCATATTTATCTGATCATCCTGCATCGGTTTCTCCAAGCCTGCTGGCTGATCGGCGCGATCGCTTCCCTGATCATTGCGGTGAAATTCCCAACCCCATTAGTCCTGACCGTTTACCAACAGCCCTTGCTCCTGCTTGGTGTGGGTTGGCTCTTTGTGGCGTTGACCGGCATTTTCTTTAAGGAAGCCTTTTGCTTCGATCGCCTGGAAACCAAACTGCTCACGCCACTGGTCCCAATGGTTTTACTTGGCCATATGAGCAACCTTTTACCCCTTTATGTCGAGCAACTCTTATTAACCATTTGGGCCGGCGGGTTTCTGATCTTTGCAGGCCGAAAAGCCTTCCAGGCCATCCCCGATGATATTGGTGACAAATCTGTGTTTGAACACCTGCACCAACAATCTAAGGCGGCATCTAACGCGGCATGACCCTGATCCTCTGTCCGGGGATTCACGATCCTGCCTTGACAACCGCTTTTTGGCAGCAGCTTTCTCCCCAGCTACCCGCAGCCCTAGCCCAATCCCCACCGTTCATTTTCCCCAGCGATCGCTACCCCGCCTACTCACCCTGGCACCTGTGGACCTTTCTCCGTGAGGCCCAGCCTGCCCCGCCCTGGGTATTTCTGGGATTTAGTGCCGGATGTGTCGCGATCGCAGGCATCCTACCCACCCTGGTCTGCCGCCAAGTGCCGATCGTAGCCATCTTTGCCCTCGATGCCTGGGGCGTGCCCTTTCCCCGCAATGTACCCGTGCATCGCCTCAGCCATGATCACTTCACCCATTGGAGTTCCGGATTACTCGGTAGCCAGGGGGAAAGCTTTTATGCCGATCCACCCGTCGAACACCTGTGTCTTTGGCGATCGCCCCACACCGTCAATGGGTGGGATCTGAGCACAGACCAACAGCGACAACAGTACACCACCGCCACCCAGTTTCTTGCGCAGTACCTTGCGAAGTATTTAGTCACCGATGGACCTCTCTATGAAAATACTTAGAAACCCCGATCTCAGCACCAATACCCCCACGATCGCGCAAACATTTCTTAAGGTTTTATCCTGCGTTTGTTAGTCAACCCTAACAGATGGGAAATCAATAGGTTAGATAAGCGCAACTGCCTAACTTCACTGCTAAAGTGCATTAAAATGCATTGCTATATTGCATCACTTGCTACAGAACTAGCTCCAGAACGGAGAGGGGGGACCCGTGCAACTACAGAGCGTGGCCGTGAAACGAGCAACCGGCGCGTATGCCTTGATCGACAGCCTTAAGCGTCATGGCGTGCGCCACATCTTTGGCTATCCCGGTGGGGCGATCCTGCCGATCTACGATGAGATCTACCGAGCCGAAGCCGACGGCAGCATCCAGCACATCCTGGTGCGGCACGAACAGGGCGCAGCCCATGCTGCTGATGGCTATGCCCGTGCGACAGGTATGGTGGGGGTGTGTTTTGGCACCTCTGGCCCTGGTGCCACGAACCTAGTGACCGGGATTGCCACCGCCCAGATGGACTCGATCCCAATGGTGGTGATTACGGGACAGGTACCCCGCCCTGCGATCGGGAGTGATGCCTTCCAGGAAATTGATATCTATGGCATCACGCTACCGATCGTCAAACATTCCTATGTTGCCCGCGATCCCCGCGACATTCCCCGCATGGTGGCCGAGGCTTTCCACATCGCCAGTACCGGACGCCCCGGCCCTGTGCTGATCGATGTGCCCAAGGATGTGGGGCTAGAAGAATTTGACTACACCCCCGTTGAACCCGGTTCGGTGAAGCTGGTAGGGTATCGCCCGACGGTCAAGGGCAATCCGCGCCAGATCGCCCAAGCTGTGGAACTGCTTCGGCAAGCCCAACGGCCTTTACTCTATGTCGGCGGTGGTGCGATCGCGGCTTCAGCCCACGCTGAAATCCAGGAGTTGGCCGAACATTTCCACATCCCGGTGACAACGACTTTGATGGGTAAAGGTGCTTTTGATGAAAACCATCCCCTAGCGGTTGGGATGTTGGGGATGCATGGCACGGCCTATGCCAACTTCGCCGTAAGTGAATGCGACCTACTGATCGCGGTCGGTGCCCGCTTTGACGATCGCGTGACGGGTAAACTCGACGAATTCGCCTCCAGTGCCAAGGTGATCCACATTGATATTGACCCGGCAGAAGTTGGGAAGAATCGTAAACCGGATGTGCCGATCGTGGGTGATGTGCGCCAGGTGCTGATTGACCTGTTGCACCGTATCCGCGAGGCGGGCGTGCAGACC
The DNA here is from genome assembly GCA_964536415.1 of uncultured bacterium. Taxonomy (GTDB): domain Bacteria; phylum Cyanobacteriota; class Cyanobacteriia; order B231; family B231; genus Trichothermofontia. Next base: position 4,913 of record CAZHXN010000109.1, on the reverse strand, counting down.
GATGCCCACCATACCCTCCCTTGGCGGCTGAAGATCAAAAACTGGCGCGAAGACTATCCGCTCCAGATCCCCCATCCCGCCGACAGCCTCTCACCCCAGGAAGTGATTGCGGAACTGGGACGGCAAGCTCCCCATGCCTACTACACCACTGACGTGGGTCAACACCAGATGTGGGCGGCTCAATTCCTGAATACGGGGCCGCGTCGCTGGATTTCGAGTGCGGGTCTGGGCACGATGGGCTATGGCGTTCCTGCCGCGATGGGGGCAAAGTTTGCCCTGCCGGAAGAGGATGTGATCTGTGTGAGTGGGGATGCCAGCTTCCAGATGAACCTGCAAGAGTTGGCCACGATCGCCCAGTACGATGTCAACGTCAAGATCGTTGTGATCAACAACGGTTGGCAAGGCATGGTCCGCCAGTGGCAGCAAACCTTCTATAACGAGCGCTATGTGGCCTCCAATATGGAAGTGGGGATGCCAGACTTGGTTAAGCTGGGGGATGCTTTTGGCATCAAGGGCATGTCGATCGCCCATCGCGATGAGTTGGCTCCTGCGATCGCGGAAATGTTGGCCCACCCCGGCCCGGTGTTGCTGGATGTCCGGGTGACCAAGGATGAAAACTGCTACCCAATGGTGGCTCCTGGGAAGAATAATGCCGAAATGTTGGGCTTACCTATCCCCCAACGGAATCTATCGGCAGCCCCAGTAGAGATTACGTGCCACAGTTGCGGCACGGTGAATCCGTCTACGCATCAGTTCTGCCCAACCTGCGGGGCGAAGTTGTAGGCAAGTCATCGGACCTAGCGGGGGAAGCCCTGTGCTCCGCTGCTAGGTCCTAAAGCTTCGCTTGAATGCCCGCTGCATGCTCTTTAGTTGATAACAGCGCCTGTGTAATCATCTTGGCTTCGTTCTTGACGATCATACTTAAGCGCAGCATCGCCATCACGGACTCCGTGGATTAAGTTGATTAATAGACAAACAAAGAGGAGAGCAATGATATTAACATTTCTCTCCCCATTTCATGACATCCGCGAAATCGCTAATCCAGCTTACACCCCCCTGCCGTTATTCCCGCAAGGGGACATCATCAGGGGCGGGTCCAGTGGGGCCAATGGGTCCAGTCGGTCCAGTCGGTCCAGTGGGACCGGGAATTCCTTGACCGCCGGGGCCGGGTGGTCCTTCCGGTCCGTGCGGGCCAGTGGGACCGGTGGGACCTCCAATGCCTTCGGCTCTAAAGGTAAAGATTTCGTTGGGAGCGAGGAAATCATCGGCACCGAGGGAAACCTCACCCTGGAGAACAACCAGGAAATTACCGGAAGCACGATCGCGAATGGCGGTATTACCGTTTTCCAGTTGCACAATGTCAACGGCATCAAAATTCAACCCTTCCGGTAAGACAATCCGATCGTCGCCAGGGGTAAAGTCGCCAATAAAATCTGCCGCGTCTGCCGTGGGAGCACCCACCGTACCCGGTTCGTTACCTTCACCCACCACAAACAGATCGCGACCAAAACTGCCTTCAAAGAAGTCAGCCCCCGGACCGCCAATCAACAGATCATCGCCAAAGCCACCATAGAGGGCGTCATCTCCTTCCCCGCCCATCAGAATATCGTTGCCCCCGTCACCCAATAGGCTATCACTACCCAGCCCACCCGCTAGCTGATCCGGTGCTGGACCGCCCACGGCATTATCATTAAAGGGCGTGCCGAGAAACACATCTGTCCCTTCAGTGCCGATGAAATTAACCGTTAGCATTGTTCTTTTAGCTCCAAAGCCTTACAGTACTCACACGATAACACGCAAAACAAAAGCCAGATAAATGGCCTGAATTAACCGATTGGCGTTGATGCAGGACTTCAGCCGTCCAGCCCAAGACACCTGTATGCCGGTAGAACCTAAAAATCAACCCAAACCCCGTATTGAGCTATAGACCAATACTCAACGCAGCCGATCGGCTAACCGGAAAAATTGACCTAGCCCGTTCTCCCAACCTAGGAAGAGATATTCAACCTAGTCAGAACAAGGGACTTGAGACTCCTACCTAGATTAGGCACGAATGGAAAGCACAATTTACTTGGTCTGGTGACGGGCGTCTAGCTAAGTTAGCCCAGAACTTGTCTATCACTGGAAGCCGATCTCGATCCAACTTAACGCCCTCAGGACGACTCTGGGTATCCACCGCTGGTCAAGAATGTCTGGCCTTCCCCCTAGTCAAGCCGAAACGGGGGTCCCTTAAGCCTGACAATGGAGGGTAGGAATCGCTCGGAAATGGAGTTTATACGCCGTGGTCGCTCAAGTTGTCGGTAGTCCCTATGAGGCCAAAACCCAAGAAATCGCCCGCCACTTGCTGGCTGCGACCCAGGAAAGCCGGTCCTTCTTCGCCCAGATGCGGGATCAGATGCGCTGGGACGATCGCCTGCTGGGTTGGGCGATGAGTAATCCTGGCCTGCGGGTGCAGTTGTTTCGGTTCATTGACTGCCTGCCTGCCTTGCACAGCAAAGCCGAAATCGCCCGTCATTTGCAGGAATATCTGGGGGATGAATCCGTCGAACTCCCGGCGGCCCTGAAGGGATTGCTCAACTTTGCCAACCCCGACTCAGTACCCGGACAATTGACGGCAACTACGGTATCTACTGCGGTCGAAGCACTGGCCCACAAATATATTGCCGGGGAAACCATTCCCCAGGCGATTAAGACGATCGAGCGCCTGCGTAAGGAGAAAATGGCTTTCACCCTCGATCTCCTGGGCGAAGCCGTAATCACGGAAGCCGAGGCCCAACGGTATCTCGATACCTATTTACTATTGCTAGACCAGCTCACGGAGGCAGCCCGATCGTGGCCTACCATTCCCCAAATTGATCAAGCTGATGGGGAAGCGTTACCCAAGGTACAGGTTTCTGTCAAATTGACTGCTTTTTACTCCCAATTTAATCCCCTGGATGCGGCGGGTTCCCAGCAACAGGTCACAGAGCGAGTACGGCAATTACTCCGACGGGCCAAGGAAGTTGGGGCGGCGATCCACTTTGATATGGAGCAGTATGCTTATAAAAATTTGACCCTGGCGATTCTGAAACAGTTGCTCATGGAGTCAGAATTTCGCCAGCGATCGGATATTGGCGTTACCATCCAAGGTTATCTACGCGATAGTGAACATGATTTACGTGATCTGATTCTCTGGGCTAAACAACGGGGGACACCGCTCACTGTGCGTCTGGTCAAGGGCGCATACTGGGATCAAGAAACCATCAAAGCCCAACAGCATCACTGGCCCCAGCCGGTCTACAACCGCAAGTCCTCGACCGATGCCAATTTTGAAAACTTAGTGCGGATTTTATTGGAACACCATGATGTTCTTTATGCCGCGATCGGGAGCCATAACGTGCGCACCCAAGCCTATGCCCTGGCCGTGGCCGAACATTTGCAAGTGCCCCAACGCCACTTTGAACAACAGGTGCTCTATGGCATGGGGGATAAATTGGCTAAAGCCTTGGTCGATCGCGGTAGTCGGGTGCGGGTCTATTCGCCCTATGGGGAACTCATTCCTGGCATGGCCTATCTCATCCGCCGCCTGCTGGAAAATACGGCCAATAGCTCTTTCCTGCGCCAAAACCTGGAAAACCGCCCCCCGGAAGAATTGCTGGCTTCCCCGGTGATGGCTGAAGACGATACGGGCGAACCCGTGGCCACAACGACCTTTCAAGCGGCTGCGGATACCGACTTTGCGATTGCGATCAACCGGCAGGTGGTCAAAGACGCCCTCCAGCAAGTCCAGGAGCGCCTGGGTGAGTCCTATCGACCGTTGATTAACGGCGCTTGGGTGGAGACAGAAACCACGATCGCCTCCGTCAATCCCTCCAAACTCAGCGAAGTGGTGGGGCACGTGGGGTTGGTCAGTATTGCACAAGCGGATGAAGCGATCGCCGCTGCCAAAGCCGCCTTCCCCACCTGGCGTAAAACCCCAGCCTCCCAACGGGCCGCCATTCTCCGTAAAGCCGCCGATCTTATGGAAGCACGGCGGGCGGAACTGATTGCCTGGATGGTGTTTGAGGTGGGGAAAATTGTCCAGGAAGCCGATCCCGAAGTGACAGAGGCGATCGACCTTTGCCGCTACTACGCCGATGAGATGGAGCGGCTGGATCAGGGGTATAGCTACGATGTTGCTGGGGAAACCGATCGCTACCACTACCAACCCCGTGGCCTTGTCGTCGTGATTTCGCCCTGGAACTTTCCCCTGGCGATTCCCACCGGGATGACCGTTGCCGCCCTGGTGGCGGGGAACTGCACCTTACTCAAACCCGCAGAAACCGCCTCGGTGATTGCGGCCAAGTTAGCCGAAATCCTGGTTGAAGCTGGGATGCCCCCAGGGGTGTTCCAATTCGTGCCGGGGCAAGGCTCAACCGTGGGTGCCCATCTGGTGAAGCATCCCGATGTCCACATGATCACGTTCACTGGCTCCCAGGCGGTGGGTTGTCGCATCTACGCTGATGCCGCCATTTTGCAACCGGGGCAAAAGCACCTGAAACGGGTCGTTGCCGAAATGGGGGGCAAAAACGCGATCGTCATTGATGAGAGTGCTGACCTCGATCAGGCGGTGCAGGGGGTGGTGCAATCCGCCTTTGGCTATAGTGGCCAGAAGTGTTCCGCTTGCTCACGGGTAATTGTGTTGAGCGCGATTTATGACACCTTCCTGGCGCGGCTAGTGGAGGCGACGCGATCGCTCCAAGTGGGTCCGGCGATCGCCCCCAGCACGAAGGTCGGTCCCGTGATTGATCCCACCGCCCAAGCTCGTATCCGCGAGTACATCACCAAGGGCAAGGCAGAGGCAACGCTAGCCCTAGAGTTACCTGCACCGGAAGGCGGCTCCTTTGTGGGACCCGTGATCTTTAGTGACGTGGCCCCGGAGGCGACGATCGCCC
>CAZHXN010000108.1:0-12141 GCA_964536415.1 uncultured bacterium | reverse complement strand
AGGAGAACGGGCATCTCCCCCATCCCCCATCGGCGTGCCCCTACTCTCCCCCCCATCCTGACCCAGTGAGCAAACGCTCATTCCCCTGATTGCACCCGCCGCTGCGGCGCTCACATCTCGCATCCCCGGTCGCTCTACCATCTCAGAAAAATTTTTGCAATAAATGTTGCAAGATTGTTACATTATTGTTATAGTCATTTACATAAAGTTACAAATGACCGCAACTCAAGGAGTCAGCTCCATGTACACCACTGATAACCGAGGCGTTTTGAATAGCTACGCGAGGGAGTCAGCGATGACCTACGCGACCTATCCGTCCGAGGCTCAGCAGCGGCAATACGCCCTGCAAGGTGCTGTTGCGATGCTCTTTGTCAGTTTGTTGATTGGGGTGGCCGCAGCGGCCTAGGGCGACTGGTGCAACTGCGGGGTTGCCTGTTGCTGATTTAATTGCTTGCCTGAAGTTTTTTGCTTAGGTTCCGTTCTCTACAGCCGTTAATTTCAGATCTATCTGGAGGACTTAACTATGTTTGCACCGATCGTCGTTCTGGTTCGTAAAGCTCTGGGTGATGCCAAATTTATTAAGATTCGCGGTAAGGCGATCGCCCTTCATTCCCAGGTGATTACCGATGTTTGCAATCACCTGGGGATTGATCGGACCCAGCGGCAAAACCTGATTCGCCTAGCCCGTGACAATGGCAAGAAATTAGGTTTACTGGCCTAGAAAGCTAGCTTTTGGCTAGAGCCTGGGAAACTTCATCCACTGAATAGAAGCAACTGAGCTGTTTCCATTGGCATGGATGGTTTGTGTGGTGTGTTGAGGTTAAGTAGATTGGTTGATTCAGATTTTTTAATTAGGAGGTACTAACAATGGCTATCGTAATTTCTCTACTGATTGTGGGTTGGGTTGCGGCTTCGATCATCGGGACCCAAGCTTATTTCCGGGGTGAACAAACTAAGCCGATTCATGCCCGTAACTGGCGATCGGCATCGTTTGAGAAGCTCTCGGAAGTGGTGACCGGCCAAAGCATCGATCACGAAACCCGGACACCCGCCTTTGACGTAGTTGATGCTTACACCAGCAATCTATTACCGAATGCCTAAGGGCTAAGGGCGATGAATCTGGATGGCGGATCCAACTTTTGTGACCCTCACCCTACCTCCCTCTCCCAGAGCGGGAGAGGGACTTGAATATCCGGTTTCTTGCCGAAATGGGAGGCTTTCACCGGGATCAGGTCCATCAGACCCCTTGCTGGAGCGGGGACCCTGAGATGGCTGAGCCAAGCGGCGGGGTTAGCGTTAATATACCCCTATGCTACCTCCCGGCACTGGGAAGGAGACCCTGTATTCCAAACAAGCGGCGGGGTTAGCGTTAATATACCCCTATGCTACCCGTTGATAAAACGACTGATTCTCTCATAACCCGCGATGGGGTCCGGCTCGATGCCGACATTTACCGACCCGCGATCGCTGGATTATTTCCGGTTTTACTGATGCGCCAGCCCTATGGCCGGGCGATCGCGTCTACGGTCGTGTATGCCCACCCCAGTTGGTATGCTGCCCACGGGTATATCGTGGTCATTCAGGATGTGCGGGGGCGGGGGACTTCAGAGGGAACATTTGACCTCTTTGCCCATGAGGTTGAAGATGGCCTGGAAACAGTGAACTGGGCGGCGCAACTTCCTGGCAGTACGGGTGAGGTGGGGATGTATGGCTTTTCCTACCAGGGGATGACCCAACTCTATGCTGCTGCTGCCCATCCGCCTGCCCTGAAAGTGATCTGTCCGGCAATGGTGGGCTATGACCTCTATGCCGACTGGGCTTACGAGGGGGGGGCATTTTGCCTGCAAGCTAATCTTGGCTGGGCTATCCAATTAGCGGCTGAAACTGCCCGTCGCCAAGGCCATACCAGCACCTACCAGCAACTCTATGCCGCCTCCCGCCAGCTTCCCCTGTTCGATCCCATTCCGGCCAATCCCCGTCAGTTGCAGGCCCTTGCACCTGACTCCTTCTACCACGACTGGTTACGTCATGAGCAGCCAGGGGAGTATTGGCGATCACGATCGCCCGATTTATCTGGGGTTGACTTGCCGATGCTCCACATCGGCGGCTGGTTTGATCCTTACCTGCGGGGCAATTTGCGTCTCTATCAGGAAATGGCCGATCGCAGCGTCTTCCCGCAACACTTGCTCATTGGCCCTTGGGCGCATCTCCCCTGGTCTCGCCAAGTGGGGGCGATCGACTTTGGCCCGGAAGCGGCGAGTCCAGTCGATCAGGTGCAATTGCGCTGGTTTGATCAGTTTCTCAAGGGACAGGAGCAGGGACTAGACAGAGAACCGCCGGTGCGTTTATTTGAAATGGGGAGCAATCAGTGGCGATCGTTCCCTGCTTGGCCCCAGGGGCAGACCCGGCTCTACCGACTGACCAGTAATGGCCTCGCCAGTATACGGGAGGATGCTGGCCAACTGGTGATGATGGAGGCAAACGAGGCGGTCATCACCGAGCGACCCCTGGTCCAGGATGTTCTGGTTCACGATCCCTGGCGACCGGTACCCGCCTTGGGGGGACATGCGGCTGCCCCTGCGGGTCCCTTTGAACGACGGGCGATCGATGGCCGGAGCGATGTTCTGACCTATACCAGTGCCCCCCTCTCCCAAGCGCTATACCTGGCGGGGGATCTGTGGGTGGATCTCTGGTGTGAGGCCGATCGGCCCAGTTTTGATCTCTGTGTAATTCTGTCAGAAGTTTACGACGATGGGCGGGTTTATCCCCTCAGCCAGGGCTATCGGCGAATCAGGGCAGCGCAATCGTGCCCGCCCTACCGGATTCAGTTGCAACCCACCTGTGCCCAGATTCCGCCTGGTCATGCCCTACGGCTCAGCCTGAGTGCGGCATGTTTTCCAGCCTATGCCCTCAATCTGGGAACTGGGGCAGCTTTAGCGACGGGGCGGCTGATGGATGCCCAAATTATTACGATCGTCGTTAAGATAGGGGACAATTTCCCCAGCCGCTTGGGGATAAGGTTGGCAGCAGTCAAGGGTAAAGAGCGATGATTGCAACCGGGAACCTGGACACCCCACCCCTCCGTCTCAACCTGGGGTGTGGGAGTCAAAAAATGGCTGGCTATCTCAATGTCGATCGCTTTGGGGACCCCGATCTATCCCTGGACTTAGAACAATTGCCCTGGCCGTGGGCGGATAACAGCGTCAGTGAAATTCGCCTGATCCATGTGTTGGAGCATTTGGGTAAAACCGCCGATATTTACCTGGGCATTATCCAGGAGATGTATCGCATTTGCCAACCAGGCGCTTTGATTAATATCGTGGTTCCCCATCCCCGCCATGAAAACTTCCTCAATGATCCCACCCATGTGCGGGCGATTACCCCGACCGGTTTGCGACTGTTTGATCAACGCCTTAACCGCGAGTGGATCGAAAAAGGACTACCCTTTTCAACTTTGGGGCTGCACTTGGGCGTTGACTTTGAGATGATCAGAACCCACCTCAAACCCAGCGCCTTCTGGCACCAGCGACACCCCAAAAGGCCGATCGATGAGGCCCTGTTTATGCAAGAGAGCCTCTTTTTGAATAACGTGGTTGAAGAAATTGCGATGACGCTCAAGGTCATCAAGCCTAGTCGAGGTTGATGAGGGTTCAGGGGAGTTGATTGATGAGCGGTGCAAGTTCCTCCTCCCACAAGGGGCGAAGGGATTCAGGGATGAGGGGAAAGGATTTTGCAGCTAGATTGGGTAGTCACACGGGGAGTCCAGGGCAATATGGCGACAGTTGAACCTACAGAGCCAGTGGGATTACTAGATATCGATGCCGTGCAAAAGTTATTGCATCGATCGCGGGCATCGGTTTATCGCTATGTCAATACGGATCGGCGACTTCTGAATCCGCCCTATAATCCCCAACTGTTAAACCCGGAGTATCGACAACATAAGCGCGAACCTTTGTTGTTTCACCCCAATGAGGTGGCCCGTTTTGCCAGGGATGTGTTGGATCTCAAGCCGGTCATTATTGAGGTTGAACCCCGTGTCCCCGATCGCACCGAAGAACTCTTAACCGCGATTCTGGCGGAGTTGCAAAGTATTCATCAAACCCTCAAGGCTAAGGTCTAGGTCTTGGCCTCTCAGTTGTCCATTGGCCAAGGTGCATCTAATCTTGTGAGACCTCCATCCTAAATCCCTCGCCCAGAACGGGTGAGGGACTTAAAAATCTAGCTCCCCTTCGCCTACCTCCCCTCCCTAAACCGGGCACTAGGGGAGCAGGGAGGGAGGCTCAGATGCTCCCAGTAGGGCTGCGCTAGTGGCGGCTAACCTGCTCAGTAACGTCTTGGTGAATATGGTCTTCACGGTCTTCATCAGGGTCTCCGTGCCCATATCGTGGGCGAGTCTGGCGTCCTGATTCGTTACTCTCCCAGGGGCGCGATCGCAGGCATCTCTAGACCCCATGCCGATTTGGTGACTCGCACTCACCCCCCCAGACGACCTCACTGAGTTGCCCCAGGATACAGACAGGGACGATCGCTATCCGCCAGAATGAACCCGATCACCCTTGTCTTTTTGCTATGGATTGAATTCCAATGGACTCATCACTGCTAATTCAGACCCTAACTCGATCGGAAGCATTGGTAGGTTGTTTACATTTCTTTACGTTTTGCCGGTTTCTTACCCAGTTGCGATCGATCCCGCAATAGCAAGCCCTGGCGCGAAGTTCTCAGGAATTTAACTGGTAACAGCCCCCAATTAATCGCAAACGATCGTCCAAAAGCATTTGTATTTTTGTATACTTAAGTTAACAAATCGATAATTAATGCGCTATTTTTCAGGAGCACTCCATACCATGCGATGGACCTTCAGATGCCAGTCTTAATATTTTTTGAGTATATTTTTTGAGTTTTCCGGCGGGGAGGGCATTCATGCAGCCCCTTGCCTGCCCATAACCCCGATGACACACGCCACTTAGAGCAAGGTAGAGGTACAAGTTGGTGACCCGGCATTCACTGGACTCGCTGCGAAGTTACGACGCTGAGGCGATTGCCCGCTATTACTACGCCCGCCCCTGGCGAGTGATCTGGCGATCGCTAACGATTATCTGGGGGTTTGCAGGCTTTCTGCTGGGGATGCAATGGGACCGTTTTACAGGGAAGACGGCTAGCCATAAGGCCATGCGGGCCGTCCAACTCCGTCAATTGCTGACCCGTCTGGGGCCGACATTTATCAAAGTGGGTCAAGCCCTGTCTACCCGACCCGATCTGATCCATAAGGATTTTCTGGAAGAGTTAGTCAAACTCCAGGATCAACTGCCTCCCTTCCCCACGGACCAGGCAATGGCTTTGGTGGAGGCGGAGTTAAATCAGCCGATCGCTGAGATCTTTAGTAGCATTTCAGCCACACCGGTTGCAGCGGCCAGTCTGGGACAGGTCTATCGTGCCAAGCTCCATACGGGTGAACCAGTTGCCTTGAAGGTGCAGCGGCCTAACCTGTTGCCGGTTTTAACCCTAGATTTGTTCCTGATGCGGCGGGCGGCTCGCTGGTTGGCAGCGGTCCTGCCCCTGAATCTGGGCCATGATCTGCGGCTAATTGTTGACGAGTTTGGTATCAAGCTGTTTGAGGAAATTGATTACCTGAACGAGGGGCGCAATGCTGAAAAGTTTGCCGAGAATTTCCGCGATCACCCGGAAGTGAAAGTGCCCTGCATTTACTGGCGCTATACTTCCTCGCGGGTGCTAACCCTGGAGTGGATCGATGGCATCAAGATGACAGGCACGGAGGAAATTCGAGCGGCGGGTCTGGAGGTCAATGAAATCATTCGCATTGGCGTCACGTCTGGGTTACAGCAATTGCTGGAATTTGGCTTTTTCCACGCTGACCCCCATCCCGGTAATTTGTTTGTGATGTCGGTCAATGATCAAGAGCCAGAGGTATTCGGACGGTTGGCCTATATCGACTTTGGCATGATGGACCAACTGGACGAGGAGACGAAGGAAACCTTGGTCGATGCCCTGGTACATCTGATTAACCAGGAATACCAAGCCCTAGCGGCTGATTTTGTGAAGTTAGGGTTTCTGGCCCCCAATACGGATATTCGCCCGATCGTTCCGGCTCTGGAGGCCGTTTTGGGCGACATTATGGGTGAAAGCGTCCGGGATTTTAACTTTAAGACGATTACCGATCGCTTCTCGGAATTAATGTTTGACTATCCCTTCCGGGTCCCGGCCAAATTTGCCCTCATCATTCGATCGTTGGTGACCCAAGAGGGGTTAGCCCTGAGCATGAACCCCAATTTCAAAATTGTTGAGGTGGCCTATCCCTATGTGGCCCGTCGCCTGTTACAAGGGGAGTCGCCCCAATTACGGCGGCGGCTGTTGGAGGTTCTTTTCCGGGATGGTCGGTTCCAGTGGCAGCGGCTAGAAAATCTGTTGCGGATTGCCCGCACCGATCAAAGTTTTGATCTCTTACCCACGGCCCAATTGGGCTTCCAATACCTCCTGTCGGAGGAGGGGCGCTATCTGCGGCGGCAATTGTTACTGGCTCTGATCGAAGACGATCGCCTGCATACGGAGGAAGTGCAACGGCTTTGGGGTTTAATCAAGGAAGATCTGCGGCCTGAACGGCTGTTCAGTTCAGCCTTGGGGGCACTAGCGGAGTTTTCTCTAGAAGGTGCCGCCGCCTTGCTGCCCACGATGGCCCCCCTGAGTGCCTTACAAAATGCCCTGCGTTAACATTGTTAAGTAAGATTTATCAAGTGAGAGGTTGTCTGCGTGTATTATCTAGCTGATCCCCCCTATTTTCTGTTTTTAGCGGGTTTATTTATTGGCATGACTTCTGGAGCTGCTTTTTCTGGGACCCTTAAACAATCGGTGCAGTTCTGGTCAAAACATCGCACTAGCGAAAACTTGGCTGCCGTGCGCAGTTTCAAGCTATTTTTCCCGTTTTTAGGCATCTGCATTGGGATCGGCCTATTCCTAACCGCAGGGTTACAGATTTTCGGTTTCCCGCCCGAATTGTCCTATACGATTTCGCTGCCCCTGACCCTGTTTACAGCGGCCCTGGTTTGGGGGCAATTAGGCAAGATTTTGCTGCAGTTGGAGCGGGGGGGGTCCCAGGCGCTGGATCTGGATTCTCTGGGTTAGTTCGTATTTCCAGTTAATCTCTCCAGTTAATCGGCACCCTGATTAGTAGGAATAAAAGCCCTTGAACTGCCCCAAGCGAGAGTTACCAATCTATTCTCATTGCGAGCGGTAGCCGCTCTGGCTCGGCGATCGCGACCAAGGCAGCGATCGGAGGGGACGGGATCGTAAAACGAGGCGTAAACGTTGAGTCCTTAATGATGGCGAAGTCTGGTGATCGGAGATCAAGTGGCGCGGCTAGGGGGTCTTGAAGCAGGTAGCCTCCGGATAAACTGGCGAGGGAAAGGGCAGCAACAGGGGGGACATACCGGCTCACATTCTGGAGGATTCCATCCCATCCCGTCTGGCAAGCTTGTCGCCATTCTGTACTGGTGGCTAAGCAATCATTGGCTACTTGGGAGAGCCGTTCGCGCAGCGTCTCCCCAGGAAAATTCGAGGGAATAGATCGATCGCTGGCTGGGGTAGCCCCACCAGCCAACAACAACGGCGGCTCAGCCCAGCGTTGAATAATTCGGGCTGCATCCGCCCAATCCAGCGGTGGATCAATCAGGGCTGTCTTCATCGGCGGCAGGGGGATAGACATCACAGGCACACAGTTTTTCCTGACCCAGCCGCCGAAATCAGGAACATCAAACCCAGGGAGCCGCTAAAATCTGGATGCCTAAACCTGCTGTGCCCTAAGCCTTGAGTTGCAAGAGACCCTTCTCCTTCGCCTTGGGATCAAACCGCAGCGGCATTTGCACCCCCCGGCTAGCGAGGGCCGCCAGCACCTCCGTTTCCACTCGACGGGCAACGGTTTTCAGCAGCTTGATTTGATCCAGTTCTGCCGCCTGGGCGTATTGCTGTTGTTCCGCTTCCGTGAGGTAAGGTTTAACATCGATCGCGGGTGCCCATTGTTCCGCCGCATCCGCATTACCGGGCGGAGGCATCCCATTTTCTTGAATCCAGGCCGATTGAATGGCTTCCAGGGTCGATCGCTGATGGTGTATAGCTTGAAACCATAACAGCGGTGGGGTTGCCGGACTAGGTGCTGTTTCAAACTCAGATAGACATCGCGGGAATAGTTGACCAGTTGGAGGGTTTGTGCGGCATCAAAAATGGCATAAACCCCAATCCTCCCCTGGAGGCTTTCGGGAAGTTGACCGTTGTTATCTAGATAGGGTTGCAGTTCTAAACTCGCAAGGGTGGGAATTTCAGAAGCAGGGGAAGGGAGCATGGCTTTTAAGCAATGGCAGAGCAGGGGAGCTGGATGGCAGTCTCTCTCCCGATTTGGGAGCGGGATTTTTAGGGTGACGGCTACCAAAGTGGGGAGGCATCCAGGGGAGCGGCTCATCATTCGGAAGCTCTCCGTTATCCCTCTCAGGGTAAGGGAGCATTGGAGGGATTAACAATCGCGGCATCTTCCGAGGGGAGGAGGGCCGCTTCGGCTAGCGGACGGACGATCGCGGGAGCATTAGTGAGATCCGAGCGCATAAAAATTGCCTCCAGACTTTCTCGCAAGGTTGCGGCCATCACGATCCGATTTTCGTAGGCAACAATGACTCTGGCAAGGGTGGGTAAGCTATTGTGTTCAGCTTCTAAGTAAAGGGGTTCAACATAGAGCAGGGATTGTTCGATCGGAATGACCAGTAAATTGCCCTGAATCACCCGTGACCCCCGCCGATTCCAGAGGGAAATTTGCTGGGAAATAATCGGGTCTTGGTTAATCCGGGCCTCGATTTGCTCGGGTCCATAGATCAGGCGTTCTTTGGGAAATTGATATAATAATCGTTTCCCATAGTTATGGCCATCAGATCGCCCTGCAAACCAGGCAATCAGGTTATTGCGCCCGATCGGGGTGAAGGGATGCAACAGGATAAACTCTTCCGAGGTTTCCTGGGGAATTTTCATAATCAAGTAGTAGGGGGCGACGGGCTGGGTCTCATCACCATAGATCTCGCTGGGCACCCGCCACTGGTCTTCCCGGTTATAAAACACTTGGGCATCCCGCATGTGGTAGGACAGCAGGCGTTCTGACTGCACATTAAACAAGTCGATCGGATAGCGAATATGGCTGCGCAAGGTCGCCGGTAAATGGGTCAGCGGCTGGAAAAAACCGGGGAAAATTTCATTCCAAGCCTGGATAAGGGGATCAGTGGGATCAGCTATATAGAAGTAGACTGAGCCATTGTAGGCGTCAACCACAACCTTGACCGAATTGCGAATGTAATTGAAGGGTTGGGTGCCCGGATCAGAATAGGGATATCGATCCGAAACCGTATAGGCATCCATCATCCAGTACAGATAGTTTTCATCGGTCTGCGGTTGTTTGGCCCAGAGCGCCGCCTGGGGATTATTTGCTGGTAAGTGCAAATCGGCATCTGCCACTACCAGGTATGGATCGCGATCGAGGTGTAAGAACGGAGCCAGGGTTTTCACTCGTGTCTGGATATTGCGTCGGAACAGTACCCGCGTATCAGGCGTGAAATTGCGCGTGAACAGCATTTGCCAATCCCGCAGATACAGGGCAAACAGAAGCCGCCGCCACGGAGAGTCGATCGCGACTCCCCCGCGTCCTGCGTAGGTCGTATAAACATTGTCATCCCCGCTAGGATAGTCAAACTCCTGCATCCGGGTGTTGGTCATCACATAGGTATCGGTCAACTCGCCGTAATAGATGCGGGGCTGGCCGATGGGGATGCTGTCGCGGATTTCCAGGCCGGATACCTGAAGTGCCCCATTGCCTGCAACGGTCGTATCACTGCCAATATCGCGGACAAAGTAAAAGGGTAAGCCCGCCTGCCCAACCGTATTCACTGGACTTAGCGTAAAGCCATAGCCGTGGGTGTAAACCAGATGTTCATTCACCCAGGTTTGGGCCTGGGGAGGAACGCTGCTGTAATCCAGTTCACGGGCCGCAATCAGGACCTGCTGGAGTTCGTCGCGACCATCGGTTTGGCGAATGCGGTAGCGATCGATATCGGCATCGTAAAACCGATAGTAAAGCCGGATCTGCTGAAGCTGGCGATTGGTTTGCAAGAGGGGGCGCTCGTCCCAGAGACGGATGTTGCGAATCGTCGCGTCGTTCCTTAACAAATCCTGGACCGTGAGTTGTCCCTCTGGCAGAAAGATGCGAGTTTCCGTGTTCTGAAGATCAAAGGCTTGGCGGGTAAACTCCAGACTGCGCAGGATATAGGGCTGCTCACGGGCCAGTTCATTCGGTTGCACATCCAACCGCTGCACAAGGACCGGTAGACCATACCCCAAGCTCACAACGAGAATCAGGTACGTGAGCAAGCCAGTGGCTAACAGGTGCACCGGTTGCCATGGTTCGCGCCCTGGGCGTGGGGTAGATAGCCCACCGCTGACCGGTCTGGATCGCGGCGAGGGAATGCCCCCAAGGCGACGCACGGAACGTCGGGAGGGTTGCAGGAGCTTGGGTAACGGCAGCGGCTGTTGCCCCTCTAGGACCTGCCATAGCAGCAGGATAGCTAACACGCCAGCCCCTACACTTAACAGGGTGTTGACGGGGAGTTGAACCGTGATATCCGTATAACTGGCCCCATAAGTCACGCCGCGATCGGAAAACAGCAGTTCGTAGCGCGACAGCCAATAGCGAAAGGCGATCACCAGGAAAAAGCAGCTGCCGACGCCACACAGGTGCCGTTGCTGGGCCGGGGAAAATCCGATAAAGCGCCCCTGACTCAGGCTATTTCCCGACAGGATATAAACCAGGAAAACCGCGATCAGGGCATAGAGACTCAGGCCCAATACCCAGAAGATCAACAATTCCCACAGGGGCAACCGAAAGAGGTAGGTACTCAGGTCAAGGTGAAAGAGGGGATCCACTTGACCAAAGGCTTTGGTGTGGAAGTAAAGGAGGACATGGGTCCAGCTACCAGCCAGGGTTGTGCCTAGGAATAGTCCCAACAGCAGGGCGATCGCACTCACCGTGCGCAGGGGGGCAATTAGTAAGCACACGCCACCGGCTACGGCTGCCAGGATTTGCCACGGTTGGATCACCCACGTCTGGAGCATCTGGGCGATCGCCGCCAGGGAAAAGGCACTGGGAAGGCTGGGGGTATGGCTGGTCAGTTGTTTTTCTGGATACCAGTAGGCCACCGCTTCTTGACCATAGTGCAGCAGCAGCAGCCCGATCAGGATGGCCCCCAGGGCAAAGCTCAGGAGTATTTGCCAGAGGGAGAGGGAACCGGGATGATCCTCGCTGGGGGGGGGGCGACGGTTCCGGGGGGAAGCAACACTGCGATCGCCAGCGGGGGCGAAAGACGAAGGATGGGAATAGCGCAACCGCTGGGCCAGCCGCAGATTAACCCCCAGAAACAGAGCCGTACCGCTGAGGGTAATCACCCAAATCAGACCATAGAGGGCTACCCGGACCTGAAAAGCTGCTCCATACCCTAGGGACTCGAACCAGAGCCACTCAACAATCAGGATACTGACCAGACCCAGGATCAACAGGCTGAGCAGTAGCCCCAAACTGAAACGCCATTTTTTACCCAGGTTGAACATTTGGCAGTTAGCTTCCCGCTGCCGGGAGAGGATCACATACTTCCAGTGTGTCGATTTTTAGCCCAACCTGCCTCAACAGGGGTGGTGCTTTCTAGACCAGCCCACCACAAACTCAGTGTTGTGGCTCTTTGATTTATAGCCTTTACCTCAATTACAAAGTACAGTCTGACCAGGGTAGGCTGGGGGCAGCCCACTAGTGCGGACCTCACCCTGAATCCCTCCCCCAGAGCGGGAGAGGGGCTTAGACATCTCTTTCTGATCTGAAATAACTATACCTATACGGTTTACTCGATAAACAGAGGAGAGCCGAAAAGGTAACCACTGCTCGTCTCTGCTGATGCTCAATTCATCAGCAATTACTGGGCGGTCAATAACACCGTTTGGATATTCATCTGTCGCAACTGCTGTTGCAACGATCGCGCCTGGTCAATTTCATGGGCGCGGAATAACCCGGCTTGCCAGACCACCCGACCGTTGTACATCACCCGAAAGGTATCG
>CAZHXN010000107.1:0-12182 GCA_964536415.1 uncultured bacterium | reverse complement strand
GACTTGCCAATCCGGCTCCCCTTCCCCCCATCCCCCCGCAAACGGGGGGTTAGGGAGGCAGGCTGCCGATAGGATCAAGATCCAACCCTTAACGGTGTACTGAGTAAATTAGGTAAAGGCTGTATTTTTCAGGAACCCTGATTTTATCTTTATGATGGCAAGAATCAGCATGAGATTGTGGAGCTACGCGCAAAAATTGAGATGTTGGGTCGTCCTAATACCAGGTAAATTTAACTTTAAGCTAGCTCCGAGGCTGTAATTCCTATGTCTACTCAAGCTCACCTGCGTCAGCAATTATTAGCCCTCGATCGCCAAAATTACGGAGCTTATAAATCCCTGCGTGGCTCTTATCAATTCTCTGGATTTATGCTGGTCATCGATCGTGTCCAGGGTGATCCCTTTGCCGCCCCGAGCCAGTGCCGGATTTTGCGTCCCCAGGCGATCGCAGGCTTTCCGCCTGAACTCTATGCCAACCGTAGCCGCGAAATTGCCCTACGGGATTATTTGAATCGCCAGTTTGACCGAGGGGCAAGCCACTTTTCCCAAGCACGGGGCAGTGGCAAAAGTGGCTTGATTGCCATTAATTCTCCTGAACAGGCCATTTTAGAGCGATCGGCGGTGTGGATTGACGATCGCCAATTGGAAGTCCGGTTTGTCGTGGGCCTCCCCGCCTTTGGTCGCCGGATTGCGGGTCAAGAAGCCGTGGAACTCCTGTGTGACGGCTTACCACGCCTTGTCGAGCAAACCCTGACCTTCAAATGTCTGGATACCCAGGCTGTGCAGACCCATGTTGAGGTGGCCGAAGATGCCGATGCCCTCCGGGATCAGTTAGCTGATCGGGGGCTGGTGGCTTTTGTCGCCAATGGGGCCGTTCTCCCCCGCCGCAGTGGGGTAGACGATCGCCCCTTGGAGCAAGAGGCCATTCGCTTCCAGAGTCCCCCTTCCCTGCAAGTCACCCTCACAACGCCGAACCAGGGACCGATCACCGGCATGGGGATTCCCCAGGGCGTCACCCTCATCGTCGGCGGGGGCTATCACGGCAAATCCACCCTTCTCAAAGCGATCGCCCAGGGAGTCTACAACCATATCCCAAACGATGGTCGTGAACGGGTGGTCACGGCTGCCCATGCCGTCACCATTCGGGCCGAAGACGGACGCAGCATTACTCAGGTAGATCTCTCCCCCTTTATTACCCATCTCCCCCAGGGGCGCTCCACCACTGACTTCTCCACGCCCAACGCCAGTGGTAGCACCTCCCAAGCCGCCAATATTCTGGAGGCCCTCGAAGCCGGAGCCAGAACGTTACTGATTGACGAAGACACCAGCGCCACTAACTTTATGATCCGCGATCGCCGAATGCAGGCCCTCATTGCCAAAGAGCGGGAGCCAATTACCCCCTTCCTCGATAAAGTCCGGCAACTTTACCAGGAGTATGGTGTTTCCAGTATTCTGGTCATGGGGGGCAGTGGCGACTATTTTGAGGTAGCCGATACCGTCATCGCCATGACCGACTTCCAACCCCAAGACGTGACGGCCCAGGCCCAGGCGATCGCCCAGCAGTATCCGACCGATCGTCGCCCCGAGGGAGGATCTCAGTTTGGTACCCTCCCCATTCGAGAGGTCATCCCCAGCAGTTTTGTCACCGTGGATTCTGCCCGTCCCCCCAAATGGAAAACCCGCGACACCGATCGCCTGCGCCTGAACCACGAAGAACTCGATCTCAGCGCCGTCAGTCAACTGGTGGAAACCGGCCAACTTCGGGCGATCGCCGCCACCCTCGTCTATGCCCAGAGTCACCTCGGTTCCCAAGCCTATCCCCTACCGGATTTAGTGATCCGGCTGATGGCGACGATCGCCCAAACCGACTTCGCAGCCCTGGGGGCCGTACCATCGGGAGAATTTGTGGGTTTTCGCCCCTATGAGTTGGCAGCAGCGATTAATCGTTTGCGATCCTTGCAAGTACAGATCCCTAAACCTGCCCACATTTCCCCCAATCTCCACAAAAAAACTGACAGAAAGGGGGACAGCCGCAAAAATTTTTAAAGATTGCCCGAAAAGATTGCTCTAACTTTACGGATGGAGCGGTTCGGCCCTGCATTGAATAAAATAGGCAAACCCACTCGTAAGTCCGCGTCCCACTCGCCCTGCCTGCCAAATTTTCCCATTGCTGATTGGTGGCCATTCTGGCCATTCAGAGCTAGGGGTGACATGCTAGGATGACCACATGGCATGACATGTAATCAGGACCACGCTTGAGGAGTTACCTGTAGGCTGGCCATTGGGTAGGGCGTTGCGAGGGGAAAGTCCCCCAATCACCGCAGCCCTTCGGAACTTCAGTTCCCCAGGTCAGACCGGATTGCTCATGGGAGCAACCGGCATACAGGGAGGTTGGGTCAGCCTAAACTCCCCCTTCTTATAACTCATTGGCCGGGGAGTGTTCACGCAAGGAGGTTCCATGAATCCCCCATCTGAGAAAGTCTCGCAAACCCCTCAATCATCTGCATCTTCCCCCACCCCGCCGAGTGAACCTGCGGCTACCCCGATGGAGGAATCCCCAACCCTGCGATCGCCCAAGCGACCGGCAACCTCGGCTAAGTCAGCGAGTAAGCCTGTCGCAAAATCGGGCTTAGAGATCGTTTCCCACTCCTCAGCGAAGGCAAAAGCTGCCAAAGCAGCCAGTCAAGACAGTTCTGAATCGGCGGAACCGGCGATCGCCCATCAGGCAACGACAAGCACGACTCGTGCTAAGGCAAAAGCACTGGTGGCAACTGCGACCGGCCAACCGTCTGATCCGAAGGTCGCTGAAGCTGTTACTGCGGACGCCACCACACCGAATACTCAAGTGGCTGAAGCCCAAACGGCGGACACGAAAGAGAAAGATCGGAGTCATCCCATTTCTCCCCCCAGTGAGCCAATGCAGTATCGTGCGATCGGCCTGATCCGGGGACGGTACCAAGGCCGGGAAGACCATGTCACGAAAGGGGTGATTCACGCAGCCGATGGGTCGAAAGTTGATGCCGTCTTGCTGGGGCGCGTGATCAGTTTGGTCAAGAAACATATTGATCTTGACAAAGAGCACCTGTGGGTTGTCTATCCCCGAACCCGCGAAGAGAGGGATGGCCTCCATGTGCAGATTGTGGGTATCTGGGAACCCGAAAGTTTGAGTAAGGAAGGGGAAGCGCCTCCTGCAGGCGAGCAAGCGTCTCCAGAGGCCACTGCCCCGTCGGAAGCGGCGATCGCGCCAGCGGCGACGGCGACACCAGAAGCAATAGCGATTCCGGAAACTGGAACCACTGCCGAAGCGACGGCAACTCCTGAAATAACTGGGATTCCGGCGGAAGCGCCGACGGCCAGTGAGCCTGCTGCTGCCGCAGGAGACACCCCAGACACCCCAGACACCCCCTCGCCAGCAGAACCCCCGCCTGCTATTGCCGAGACCGCCCCCCCCAGTTCAGAAACGGCGGCTGCGGTAGCCAGTCCAGATCTGGAAGATGGTTTCTTCTCTATTCGCGGTGAGGTGGTTCACCACTCCCAAGAGAACAATAAGCTGGTCATCAAGATTCGGCAACAGCCGCGCAAGCAGTCCCAGGCTCCCAAGGTCTTTAAGTTGATCCTGAAGGGGACACTGGATTCCCCCAAGCTTTTGCGCCATTTCTGGGAGGTAGAAGCCCAGCGCCAAGGGAATGACTTGGTGGTCCAAAAGGGGACCTTAATCGGGATCATGCCACCGGTCAAGCGAAAAGATGCTCCGGGCGATCGCAATGCCCAGAAAAAACGCCACCCGAACGCGCATAAAAAACAATTCAAACGCCCCCGCCAGTCTGCTGGTCCAGAGAAGGGGGCTGAAGCAGGTAAATCGCGTTCCAGTGGCCCCAAATCTAAACCCATGAAGAAGCGGCCTAATTCTAATCGGCGATCGCCGAAGGTACCGCGCAATCCCCTCTAGAGACAGGCATTGATTAAAGCGTTGCTCAAAAATCGGGTACCGCTTACCCAGGGGCAGGCCCTCATCGTCGGGGCCAGCCAGGGGATTGGTCTGGGGTTTGTGCGCCAGTTGTTGACAGCAGGACAAGTGCCTAGAATTTATGCCACCTACCGCTGCTGGGAAACGGCAACAGGTTTGCAGGCCCTAGCCCGTCAATACCCAGAGCGCCTATGTTGCCTGGGTATGGATCTGACTGATGAAGCCCAAATTGCAGCAGGGTGCGATCGTATCCAGGCAGACGTGGGTAAGCTGCACTGGGTGATCAACTGTGTGGGCATCCTGCATGAGGGCACGCTCCAACCGGAGAAAAGCTTGCGACAGGTACAAATTGAACCCTTGCAGCGCTATTTCCTGGTTAATAGTATTGGCCCCCTGTTGTTAGCGAAACATCTCTTGCCCTTATTTAGCCACGGTGAACCCAGCCTACTGGCCACGATTTCTGCCAAGGTGGGTAGCATTGGGGATAACTACTTGGGGGGATGGTATGGCTACCGGGCCTCGAAGGCAGCTTTGAATATGTTTATGCGCACCGCTGCGATCGAATATCGCCGTAAAAATCCCCACAGTATCGTGGTAGTGCTGCATCCCGGCACCACGGATACCCGCCTTTCGCAGCCGTTCCAAAAAAATGTGCCAGCCGCTCAGTTGTTTTCAGTCGAGCGTACCGTTGACCAGTTACTCAACGTGATGGCGAATTTGGATGAAAACGATAGTGGGCAATTTCTGTCGTGGGATGGTAGCCACTTGCCTTGGTAAGGGATTGGGATCACAAAACAAACGGGCACTGCCACGATTCTCCTGGGGAGACGCTACGCGAACGCAGGCCCGCTTGTCAACTGAGGCCCATGACCGTCCTAGGCCAAGGGCGGGTCCTCAGCCCATAAGGTAAACGTGAGCGCGGAGGGAGGGGCTGCCGCTGAACCATCCTGGAGTTCAACGGTTAGGGTGTAGGGTTGCTCAAACCCAACGGCTTGCAACACCACAGTTAACGGTCCGGCTAGCGATCGCTGGGCCATCGTTTGACCTGCCTCACCCGTGAGTTGCACCCGTCCCCCACAAGGTAACTGGGTCTGCACCCGTAGGCAGGGGATTCCCGCCTCAATGTCTGTGGTAATGCGCAATTCAACCGGTCCCATCTCCGTTTGCCAGGTGCGATCGAGGGGTTGGCGATCGGCAGGCAACACCAGGGTCAGTGCGGCGAGTAACTCACGGGCTGCCAGCAGGGATAGGAGCATCTGTTGGTGGGGATCAGCCTGCTCATAACTGGCCGGTAACGCTTGACCCAGTAAGGTTTGTGGACCACGGACCGGGGATAGGAGGACCAGTTCCGTTAGTTGGTTAAGGGCCAAAAACTGCCCTGGGAACAACGCTTCCACCGCGCGGACAAGCTTGGCTCCCGTTTGGAGGGAGGATTGGGCCACGGCTTGACACTGCTCCAAAATCTGGGCGAGAACCGGCTCACCCATTGGGATGGGCAGGGGCAGATCCCGCAGTTGGGCAATCCACGCATGCACCAACTGGCGCTCCCTGGGATGCTCAAGACCAACCTCAACGTCAGATTCATAGTCCGTAACCTGCGTTTCCCAAGGGAACAGGGGAGGATGGCGAAGGATTTCTTGCTTAAGTCGGCGCTTCAATAACGCCTGAAAACGGTCTTGCACAGCAGGTATTCCTCTCTTAACGAGTGGTGGATACCCTGATGATCGGCGGTAACTCTCCAATTCCGAATCACTGGCACCGGGCTGATCAGAGGGATCAGCCCGATTATCTTGCAGAGATGCCGCGCGAACGCGGGGGTTGTTATTCAACTCCATCACCTCGGGGTAGACGACAGGCTCCTGAAAGGTAGAAGGCGCAGCGGGCAGGTCTTCGCGCTCCCCAACTACCGTTGGGTCAGGTGGACCTGCGGATGGCTCCGGTGGATCACTTTCCCCCAAGAGCCAATGGCGTAAATAAGCTTCTAGGCTTTCTGACTCCCTATTCATCGCTTGCCGCTCCTGCTCCGGACACTAAATGGTTACGAATTTCCCAGGCTTGCCCCAGGAGTTTTGACCATTGGCGTTGCAGTTGGGCTACCGTACACCCCAGTTTTTGGGCGATCGCCCGTTCCGAGAGTCCCTGCTGCTTCAGGTGCAAAAGTTCTCGCTGCGGTTCACTCAACTGTTGCTGAAAATTTTGCCATTGTTGGGGCGTCAAGCCAAGGTTATGATCGAGATCGGCCCCCAACCATTGATGCACCAGTTCCCAGTGGTGGGACAGGGAAAATTGGATCAGGTGGTACTTAAACCGCTGTTGGAGGTAATCCCGCTGGCGGGGCGTCAGGTTGAGAATCGCCTCAATTTCATTGGCCGAGAGATCCTGGAGGCGCAGGACGAAGTAATCGGCACAATCGCTCTGCTGACGTTCCTCTAGATAGCGAATCAGGGCATTGACCACGGTTTGTCGGAGGGCATCTTCCGCTGGCTCCGGTTCCTGGGCCACCATCTGTTCACGGACCTGTTGCATCGATGCCGCACTCCAGGCCGACTCAAATTCGGATACGCCACCCTCTGCCGCCTGCTCCATATCCACCGACGCCTCAGCGGGCTGTTGCTGCGAAAAGGTTTGTGCCCGCAGGATGATCAACTGCTGGTTGCGTTGGCGAGGGAGGGGAATACGGCGCTTAGCATAGCGTTCGGTAAACGCCATATATTCGGCCAATTCCAGCAGGTGTTCAGGACGATAGTTTTCGGAGAGTTCCATCTCCCGACGAAAGGCATTGAGGGCTTCCATGTAGAAGTTTTGCAAAAAATCCTCAATCAGCATCAGGCGTACCTGATAGCTGGCCGTGCCCTGGGCGGGACGAATATAGCGATAGACCACCGCGCTGAGCGTACTATGCAGATCGACGCGCCCTTGGCGGGACCCGAGGCGATAGTATTTCAGACATTGTTGGAGGCGGTGTTTGGCCAGAGTCATGGCCCAGGTCTCAACTTCGCCAGAGGCTTGAATCCGTTTGCTTTCCGTGCAAATACGATCGACCTCTTTAGCAAGGCGGGTGGCAACCGCCCAGCAGGTGGCTGTTGTTGCGTGGGTTGATTGATTGAGTTCTTGAAAGAGTAGTTGAAGGATCGGCTCCACAACTCGGCACCCGTGATGATTGGTTTCTCATAGCAACAGTCCCTCCCAGCGGGACCCAGCAGACACACCCAATCATGGCACCCGGCTTAAAAGTGTATTACGATGGCTGCTTTAGGGTAGGCAATTCACCATCGGTACGCACTGCATCGGTACGCAGTCCTCAGTGCCGGTACGCAGTGCGGGGTACTGGGTACGAGGCATGAGGAAACTCAGTACGATGCCCATCCTGTTATCTACAGTCTAAGATGCCCCCAATCCGCCTATGAATGATCTGGATCAGCAAATTAAAGTTCTGATTGACGGTGCCCCCCAGGACGATCGCACCCCCCAGGCCGTGGCGGCGATCGCTCCGATCCTCAAGGGGATTGCGGAACGGTTGCGGCATCGCCAGTACTACATTGTGCAAACGAGTGATCAGAAATGGTTGACCACCGTCCTGAGCCATCGGACCCAGGCAGGACAAGCCAAACGGGTCGTCTATGCCTATCCCACCCTGGCTGATGCCATGCGGGCTACGGGGAGTCTGGCCGATCCCCGACTGATGGCACTGCCCTTGCCGATCGTGCATATCCTGTTCCAGCTATTCTCGTTGGCGACCGTGGACAGCCTCGTGTTTTTTGAAACACCTGGTAATACGGAAGTAGGGACCGAGGTACAACGCCAGGAATTGCAAGTCTTATTCCAATCCCGCTTACAACCGCTCATGCATCCCCCCCCATCCAATCTTGCGTAGGGCTGCCGCTCTTGCGTAGGGCTGCCGTGCTTCTCCGGGGGAGACGCTATGCGAATAGCTTTTGGCGTCGCGAAGCGATGATAACTCCGTAAATTCTCCGGTTGTTCCCCCAGATTGCCCGGGAAAGAGTAAGGGTATCCCCTAAGGGAAGGTAAATCGGTGATGGCGATCGTTGTCGATCGGGCAACAACGGGGCATCCTGACGTTAGCAGCATGAACGTGGGAGATAACTCCCCTGTATTAACCTAAAGGCGTGAGGCAGGGTGCCTATCGGGCCATGAACGATTCAACAACCACTGCCAAAGGCAACATCCTGATTGTGGATGATACCCCTCGGACGCTGCAATGGATCGCCACCCTCCTGCGTGAGCACGGCTATGCGGTTCGGGGGGCAATTAAATGAATCCCCCGCTGCCCTGATGGCTAGTATTAACCATATTGGCAAGCAGTTGTATGTGGAACCCTACCGCTGGGCGGAATTTCTGGCCTATATGCGCCGCTACCGCGAGGTCACTGGTTTTGAGTCGGACTGGTTGAACGGGGTCCCATCCTGGTCAAGGGCATGGGGGAAATGGTCACCTATTGGTTACTGGCGGCTAAGCCCATCAAGGAGGAGGCCCCCGAATGGGTCGGATGGGACGATTGGTCGGCAGGGGTAACCCCTGAAAATCGTGGCACAATACCCTAAAAGGTTGAGGCTAGGCAGATGAAGCGCAGAATGCTCCTCAAAGGGGCCGCTCTGGGGGTGGCAGGGAGTGCCCTATCGTTAGGTTGGAAACAGTCCTCCGCGATCGCAGCGGTAGCCGCAGGTCCTTCCCATTGGGGCTATACGGGAGAGGTAGGACCCGCACATTGGGGGGAACTCGCTGCTGAATATCAAGCCTGTCAATTGGGCACTCACCAATCGCCGATCGATCTCAATGGGGCGATCGCGGCAGCATTACCGCCCATCCGCCTGGACTACCAGGAAACCCCGCTGCGGATTATTAATAATGGCCATACCATCCAGGTGAACTATGAACCAGGGAGTACCTTAACGATCGGTGATCAAACCTTTGAGTTGCTCCAGTTCCACTTTCACCATCCCAGTGAGCATCTCGTGCAGGGTAAAGCTGCTGACATGGAACTCCACCTAGTTCACCGTAATGCGTCAGGTGCGCTAGCGGTGGTCGGGGTTTTGCTCATGGCTGGGGCTGAAAATCCCGTCTTAAAATCCATTTTTACCGCTATGCCCGATCGTCCCGGTCCAGAACAACTGCGATCGCAGATAACCCTGAATGTACAGGATTTATTACCAGCCGATCTAGGGTCCTATCGCTACTTTGGTTCCCTGACTACCCCCCCCTGTTCCGAAGGGGTCAGTTGGATTGTGTTGCAGCAACCCGTTACCCTTTCCTCATCCCAAATCCGCCAATTTGCCAGACGCTTCCCCGGCAATGCCCGCCCCATTAATGCCCTCAACCAACGCTTTTTACTGCGATCGTCTTAACGGTAACCTCACTATCTTCGTCATACCTGCCTAATTAAAATTTACCTGCCTAATTAAAAATTAAAAATGCCTGGAGTTGTAGCATGAGTTCCCCCCTGGTTGGCATCATTATGGGTAGCGATTCGGATCTGCCAACGATGCAGGCAGCGATCGCCGTGTGTGAGGAATTTGGTGTAGCCTGTGAGGTGGCGATCGTCTCGGCCCATCGGACGCCGGAACGGATGGTTGCCTATGCGAAAGAAGCCCATCGACGCGGCTTAAAGGTGATTATTGCCGGGGCCGGGGGGGCAGCCCACTTGCCCGGAATGGTGGCTTCGTTGACGCCACTACCGGTGATTGGGGTCCCCGTACCGAGTCGCCATTTGCAGGGGGTAGATTCGTTGTACTCCATTGTGCAAATGCCAGCGGGTATTCCCGTGGCTACAGTGGCGATCGGAAACGCACAAAATGCCGGTTTACTGGCAGTACAAATGTTGGCAACTCAGGATAGCGATTTACTGACCAAGGTGGAACAGTATCGCCAGGGATTAACCGAAAGGGTGATGGTGAAACAGGAACGGCTAGATCAGGTAGGCTATCAAGCATATTTACAATCGGAATCGGGTCATTGACCCCAGTTACAGGCGTTAATTCGTTGACTTCGTTACAGGATTAGCCCCCCTTCTCCCGGCTTGAGAGAAGGGGTTAAGGGATGAGGGTTTTGGTTTAATCGGGCCTGTTTGTTGTCTGCCTGTCCCGCTTGGGGTGTCCTAGGTAACCATTGCTAACCATTGACCCAGGGGAGACTGCCAGAACGCCTGCTGCAATTCTCCCGTCGTGGCGAGATAACTCAAGCGCAACGCATGGTAGCCCAATAGCAGCCCCAGGGCCGTTAGAGGATAGCGTCGATCGCGCTGAAACGCCCGCACTAACGGACTATAAATTGCCTGTACCCGATGACCCGAGTACAGTTCGATCGCCAACTGGATCACGCACAGCACCAAGCCAATAAAGAGCAGGGGACCAAATACATGGTGGATCAAGGCTTGCTCCCAATCCCCTCGCACCACCGCCATCAGCGATCGCGTCATCCCACAGGTGGGGCAGGGAATCCCCGTCCAATGGCGCAGGGGGCAGACTAACCCCGGAATCCGCCAGCCCAGATTATAGAGGGGCGCACCGATCAACGGGGCCGTAACTAGCGCCAGGGCACCCCACCGCTGTTGGCGATCGCTCGGAGATAGACGCTGCGAAACTAACTGCCAGATTGGCTGCACAATGCTTATCTCCTCCTTTTTTAGAACCAGCTCCGCTTATTAATCAGGTAAGTGTTAGTAAATTCAGTATCCGTCTTCGTCAGGTATAAAATACCTTCAATCAAACCAATAACACCCATGATAGCTGCACCCAGGCCACAGGTGAGCAGCGAAACCAGCAGCATAATGAGACCTTCCTGAGTATAGCCTAGGATAAATTTGTGAACACCAAAAGCACCTAACAAAATGCCACATATCCCCGCTGCAATTTTTTTGCTGGAATCAGGGTTGGTATCATTCATCAGGACCATCCTTTCTTGACGATCGCCATCTTACGTTTAGAGCCAGGTTACTCTGTTCAGAGTTATCCTCAGCCATCCTGGCAGTATTACTGGCCCCAATGCTTCAACCCTAGCATTTTCCCATGAATTTGATTGCAGCACATGCTTAAATTTATGCAAAAGGTGTAGCGCTCGCCCTAGCCTGCAACGACTCAAGTCATGATGACTAACGTTGCAAAACTTTATATAGAGCGTACATCTTGAGGGTACTGAGTCGGAGTCTTGATCGCTCGAATAAAATAAAGCTTTTGATATAAAACGCCCGCTTTCTCAACCACCGGTTCAACCTCTCCCAAGGAGGTCACCATCGCTTCATAGAGGGGCAAAAACTCCCAATAGTAATCAGCGAGAGGTAAATCCAGACGATGGACCACCACCCAATTGGCCTCTCCCCGTTCTGTCCAGGGGTGAGAATAATCCAGGGGATCAGCCCGATCACTCGTCATACCCGGTCCCCAATAGTGATCCATTAACTGTTGCGTTTGGCGTGCCCCCTGCTTACTGGTGGTTACAAACAAAATTTCACCTTCAGGATTTAATAGGTTTCTCCCTTGCGTAATTAAAGCGTCGGTCACAAATCGTCCCCAGCGACCATTGTGGTTCCAATCGGCAGCGGAATGATGATCGCGATCGGCTAAGAGTTTTTGGAAAAATTCGCGGGTACCGGGAAATGTAGGAGGATTGGAGTAGATGCGATCGACCTTACCCGTTTGCTGCAAATAGGGATAGGCTGCCTCAAAACAGTTAGATTCTAGAAAAGTAGCCTGCTCAGTCGGTAATTGATTTAAGCGCCAATTGCGGGTCGCCATGACAATTGCTTGGGGATTGAGATCGGTAAAGATAACCTGGCTAGCCCCCTGCATCCCCGCCACAATGCCTAAGACACCTGATCCCGCCGCGAAGTCAAGCACCCGTTTCCCTGTACACGTATCAGCGAGAATTAACTGACACATTTCAGTCGTAAAGGCCGTTGGTGCCCAAACACAGGGATGGGTTTCTAGGAAAATCGGCGCTCCTGCCTGTGCAAATTCGAGGCTGAGGATACTACCTGGTGCCAGGTGCTGATAATGGTGTGATTGAGTGGGATCATAGGTAATAATTTCACGGTTTTCTAGGCTAATTTCTAAACTCCCAGAATTTGCACTTGCAGCCGCTGAACTCGCTGTTGTATCTGCTGAATTCATGGATGACTCCTGTGGGCTTAAATGGAGATAGGGACTCATTCGATCTACTCAGCAACGCAAGACTTACAGCGTTTCCCAAGTCTCTGAAGGACAGA
>CAZHXN010000106.1:0-12211 GCA_964536415.1 uncultured bacterium | reverse complement strand
TTCTGACATTGAGTTCCTATCAGATGCCTAGAGATTTAGGAATGTGTTAAGAACTGACTGATGGGACCCATAGCTTGTAAGGGCTTCCAGCTTTTGACCATTTTTTCTCTGCTCAGAGTAACAAAAGAGGGATATCCTTTTAATTTGAGAGACGCAATCCCAACCTTTCCGCTGCCCCTGCAACCCGGCGACCCCAAACCTGCGATCGACTTGCAGTCACTTCTTCAGGCGATTACGGAGAGCGATTGGGAGTGGCTGCAAACCTGTCTCCAGGAGACAGGCGATTCTCCTGTGGTGACGCAGGGCGATCGGGCCAAATCCCCGTAAAACTCAAGACAAGGATGTTTTAGATCGCCTAAGTTGTAGTCTGGGCAGGCAGAAATTTTATCGAAATAGAATTACAGATCCCCTTCGCCCACAAGGGGCGAAGGGGTTGGGGGATGAGGGGAGAAATAGAAAGACTCTACTCAGTCAGTCGCTTAATGGCTAACGCAACATGGCCTGCATCTGCCTCACAGCCAATAAATTGCCGACCTAATGATAAAGCTGCAACGCCCGTTGTGGCAGAGCCGCAAAATGGATCAAAGACTAAATCCCCTGGGTTAGTACTGGCGCGGAGGCAGCGGGCCACCAGATCGACTGGCTTTTGGGTGGGGTGTTTGCCGTAGCGTTTTTCTGGTTTGCCAGGGGCAGATATTCGCCAGACATTTTTCATCTGTTTATCGCCATTCTCAGCCTTCATCGCCTCATAATTGAAGGTGTAATGATCTTTGCCTTTACGCGCCTTTGTGGCCCACAGGATTAGCTCAGTTGAATGCGTAAAGCAGCGACACCCTAGATTGGGAGGGGGAGCTGGTTTTTCCCAGATAATGTCATTGAGAATCCGAAATCCAAGCTGCTGCATCGCAAACCCAACCGAGGGATATACATGGAGGGTTCCGGTTACCCATATCGTGCCCGTGGGTTTGAGTAAACGGTAGCAAGCCGCCAACCAGGCTTTATTAAATTCATGGTCTCGTTCCACCCCCTGGCTACGATCCCACTCCCCTTTGTTAACGTTCACCATCCGCCCAGCCACACAGGTTACCCCATCATTGGAAAGGTTGTAGGGAGGATCAGTCCAGATGCAGTCGATGCTGGCCGCAGGCAGGGCCGCCATCAGGGCCAAACTATCCCCATGATACAAACAAGAAAGCCCATCAGTAGACTGCCAGACCACCGCTGGCGTGTTTGGTGTCACCGTTTCGTAGGGACTGCCTTCGAGTGTTGCCCGTGCTGTCATGGGCTTTGTGTTTTGCTCCAATTGCTCCAATATAGATCTTCTATAGATCTTCTGGATAGTATAGATACAGATCTGGATAATATATGAAGATCGGAGCAATATAGATCTGGAGTACTATTCACCACAGGATAGCATTTAACCGCGCCTAACGTTAGTTCTGGGGGGAACGGTGCGAAGGACGGTGCCCAGAGCAGATAGGGCTATGATTGGGAAAGTGCTAAGACGATCGTTCGCGTCACGATCGCGGCATATCCCTGGTCACGCAGCACGCCGCCAACGATAGGAGAATTGAGCTTTATCATGACCACCGACCTGGAAACTGAATTGCGCCAAGCCGTTGAGCAACGCCGCAATTTTGCGATTATTTCCCACCCTGATGCTGGGAAAACGACGCTAACGGAAAAACTCCTGCTCTACGGGGGGGCGATCCACGAGGCTGGTGCGGTCAAGGCCCGTCGGAGTCAGCGTCATGCCACGTCGGACTGGATGGCAATGGAGCAACAGCGGGGGATTTCGATTACCTCCACCGTGCTGCAATTCTTCTATCGGGGTTACCACATCAACCTGCTCGATACCCCTGGTCACCAGGACTTTAGTGAAGACACCTACCGCACCCTCGCCGCTGCTGATAACGCCGTCATGCTCGAAGATGCAGCCAAGGGCCTCGAACCCCAAACCCGCAAGCTATTTGAAGTTTGCCGCCTGCGGGGACTACCGATTTTCACCTTCATTAACAAGATGGATCGTCCAGGGCGCGAGCCGTTGGAACTGCTCGACGAAATTGAGCGGGAACTGGGTTTACAGACCTATGCCGTCAACTGGCCGATCGGGATGGGCGATCGCTTCACGGGCGTGTTCGATCGTCGCCACCGCCAGATCCATCTGTTCGAGCGCAGCCGCCACGGCAGCCGCGAAGCCACGACCACCGTATTTGATCTGGGTGATCCGCGTTTAGAAGACTTAATCGACCAGGATCTTTACTACCACTTCAAGGACGAACTAGAGCTACTCGAAGAAGTGGGTACCGAGTTAGATCTAGAGCAAGTGCATCGCGGCAAAATGACCCCCGTCTTCTTTGGCAGTGCCATGACCAACTTTGGCGTCGAACTGTTCCTGGATGCCTTTTTGGCCTATGCCCTCAAGCCCGCAGGCCGCAATAGCAACCTGGGACGGATCGAACCCACCCATCCCGAATTCTCCGGCTTTGTCTTCAAACTCCAGGCCAACATGGACCCCAAACACCGCGATCGCATTGCTTTCGTGCGGGTTTGTTCCGGCAAATTCGAGAAAGACATGGTGGTCAACCACACCCGAACTGGCAAAACCGTGCGCCTCTCCCGGCCCCAAAAACTCTTTGCCCAGGAGCGTATGTCCCTCGACGAAGCCTACCCGGGCGATGTAATTGGGTTGAACAATCCCGGCGTTTTTTCTTTTTTTTTCACCATCTACACCGGCTCCACCGTTGCCTTTGGTCCCGAACCGCCGCGTTACGAAGGCATCCCCTGCTTCTCCCCGGAACTCTTCGCCTACCTGAAAAACCCTAACCCCTCCAAATTCAAGCAATTCAGCAAAGGCGTTGCTGAGCTACAGGAAGAAGGAGCCATCCAAATCATGTATTCCCTCGACGACAACAAACGTGATCCTATCCTTGCCGCCGTCGGCCAACTCCAGTTTGAAGTTGTCCAGTTCCGGCTGCAGAACGAATACGGCGTCGAAACCCGATTGGAACCCCTCCCCTTCACCGTCGCCCGTTGGGTCGAAGGCGGTTGGGATGCCCTCCAGGCCGTCGGTCGCCTCTTCAACACCGCCACCGTCAAAGACAACTGGGGTCGTCCCGTCCTCCTCTTCCGCAACGAATGGAACTGCCAGCAAATCGAAGCCGATCATCCCAAACTCAAACTCAGAGCGATCGCCCCCCTCACCTAGAAACCTTGCTCCCCCTTCGTGCCCCTTTGTGTCCTTCGTGCCTTGGTAGTGAAATTGCCCTACCCTTGCCTAAGACAGCCAGGATAACTATCCCCAAACGACGATGACACCCAAGATGGCCATCCCACCCGCGCAAGTCCCTGCTCATCCATGACTGCCCCGATCGACCCTCTCCCAGATGCCCAACCAGCGACCGTCCCAGCCGATCTCGCCCAGGGACTCCAAGCCCTCAACCAAGGCGACTACAACCGCGCGATCGCCCACCTCGAAGCCATCTGCCAAACCCTCCCCGCCAACCCCATCCTGGCACGGGCACAAATGGGACTCGTCCTCGCCTACGCCAAAACCGGTCGCGAAGCCGACGCCCTCATCCTCTGCCAATCCTTGCTCAACGATCCCGATCCGACCGTCAGCCAGTGGGCTGATCGCAACCTTACCACCCTGTATCTTGAATTCCCGGCCCTATCCACCTTCCCCGTGGAGTCTCCTGCCCCGACTGAGGCAGCGACGCCCCCTGTCATAGATACTCCCCCCACAACCCTAGAAACCCCTAGGGATACCACCGGCTTCGTCCCCCTGAGTAACGAGACGCCTGCCAAGCGCAAACGCCGCCCCAAACCCCTGGTCCGTCCCACTGCCGCCCCGATTTCCCCCCCGATCGCGGCTCAACCAGAACCGTCGCCAACTGCAACTCCACCCGCCCCCGTTCCTGAGGAGAGAGTCCCGATCGCACCCGCCCCCTCTGGGGCAGCCCCCAAGGTAACAGACCTACCCGATCGCCCACCCGCGATCGCCTGGATAAACAGTCACCGGGCCAGCACTTGGCAACCCCTGCCCCCCCTGAATCCGCTCCCGATCTGGATGGGAGAAACCCTGGCCACGATCGCCGTCCTTGGGCTGCTCCGGCTGCAATGGCAATGGACACTAATTCTGCTGCGCCAACTCTTCAATTTTCTGAATACCTGGGCTTATCGACTCAATAACTGGCTGGAGCTAGCCAATATCCCCGCTTGGCTGAGATTACCCACCTTTGGCTCCCTGGGGTGGACCTACTTTGATCCGACTTGGCTGCTTGTGGGGATTAGCGGTCTACTCTTGCTTCTCTCCCCCTGGTTGCTCGATCTCCTCCTACGTGGGTTATATGGCCTGAAACCATTCAACCTATCAGCCCTGCAAACCTATAGCCCTGAAGCCGTGCGCCTGCTACAACGGGTGGGGCGACAAATGGGCTGTGCGCCCCCTCGCCTTTGCTTATTGCCCACGACCGCCCCGCTGCTGCTGACCTATGGTTGCTTACCCCGCTTCAGCCGGATTGTGGTCAGCCAGGGATTACTCGATCAATTGACCAACGAGGAAATCGCCACCCTGTATGCCGCCGAGTTGGGCCACTGGCGATCGCGATCACTGGGCCTCTTCTCCGGTCTGCTGCTCATGCTGCAACTCCCCTTTAGTCTCTACGTGCTGGTTAGCCGCTGGGGCGATGCCCTCGGATCAGGGCGATCGGGCCGCTTAGCCCCGCTCCGTTCCTGGGGAGCCAGTTTGTGTACCCTCATCGCCGCCCTAAGCTATGGCAGCTTTCGATTATTACGTCTGCCGCTGCTCATCCCAGCCCGTGGCCGGTTCCGCCACAGCGATCGCTTCGCCGCCAGCCTCACGGGCAACCCCAATGCCCTGATCCGCGCCCTGATCAAAACAGCCCAGGGAATTACCGTAGCCACCTATCAAGCGGATGCGAACGGTCGCTATTTTCTGGAAGGCTGCGAGCCAGGGGTCCCGATCGCCGCCCGCCAAGCCTGGTTACTAAGCCACTGCCCCGATATCGAGAGCATCACCACCGTCCTAGCCTGGGACTGCGCCGACCCGGCCCGTACCTGGCTGCCCATCAACCAAGCCCAGTCCCTCCTGGGGGTTCGCCTGCAACCCTTGATCCGCTATGCCCGTCGCTGGTCCCTCCTGCCAGAATTAGATCTCCCCCAACCCCAACCCCAGCCCCTATCCCAGGCCGCCTTCCAAACCCTGCTTAGCCAAACGGCTCCCTGGCTTGGTGCGGGCATTGGCCTTTTCCTGGGGGCCTTCTTCTGGAGCATTGGGGGAATTGGCGAAGTCTTTCGCTTGGCGCCATTGGATTGGATGGCCGGCGATCGTGCCCTGTTGTGGGGATTTGGGCTGGTGGGTTGGGGGGCGGGCCTGTTCCTGCGTAGCCAGCAACAATTTCCAGACAATCAGGCCCAGCAACTGCCCAGCACCGGCCACCTCCAGCGTCTTTGGCAACAGGTGCAAACAGCGCCCATGACCGGCCACCCCGCCCGTCTACAAGGAATTTTGCTGGGCCAGTCAGGAACTAGCAATTGCCTGGGACAACACCTCCTGCTGTACACTGCCGAAGGAGTCGTGAAACTCCATCCGACCACCGCGATCGGGGTCATCGGCAACCTGCTCCCGGCCCGCCGCCGTCTTCTAGCCACTGGCTACCAGCAAGCCGTAACGGTTCAGGGGTGGCTCCACCGGGGGGCATCCGTCTGGATGACCGTGGATTACCTGCGCTTGCCCCAAGGCAAAACCCTGTCAAGCTATCCCACGATCGCCACAACCCTCACGGTTTTCCTCCTGCTGCTCTGGGGCACGATCACGATCGCTCGCGGTCAGGGGTAAGCTCCCCCCATCGCCACCAGACATCCCCTATCCCCTTCCACCTGAGTTCCTTGCCATCTGCATTGCCTCCTTCACAGAAAGATGTTACATTTCTTTACATCCTCCACACAGGATGGTTGACTCTGGTTTTTCCAGGTTGGGAAGAATGGTGCGTTAGTTTTATTGCCAGATTTGATCAGTAAGGGGCATCCGTCTGTTACAGTGATAAATTGGGTTGGATTTTCGATAGTGGGAAGCCCTTGATCTCGGCCACATTCTAGCCGTCCAGTCCCCAGTCCCGGAATCCGTGCTGCGAGCAGCGTTATTCAATACAAAGTTTTTACAAAGTTTTTTAGATACCTGAACGTGATAATGTTAGAAACGGGCAGACATTTTTTGACAGACTGGTACGCCTTGCAAGTCACCTGTCCGCAGGATTTGGAGCCTCGCGCTGGGAACTGCAAACTGATGCCTGATGTTTCTAGCAAACCCACGCCTGTACCTAGCCTTGATGCCCTCGATACTGCACAATTTTTGGCAAGCTTGTATCGATTCCTTTCAATCAAACGGTTTACTTTGTCTTATGGGAAAACGTGACGGGTGGCATCAGCTATCTAGGACTGCTTGGATGAGATCGCGATATGCCTACGGCATCACCCAGCGCTTATAACCTATTCACCTGCATGGACATTCAAACTCGGAGGTATCTTTAACATGTCAGTCCGTCTCTACGTTGGTAATCTGCCCAAAGAACTGGAACGTCAGGAACTGGAAGCTGTCTTTGCCGAAACTGAAACCGTTTCTACCAAGGTGATTACCGATCGCAAAACGGGTAAGTGCCGGGGTTTTGGCTTTGTGACGGTGAAAACCGATGAAGAAGCCGATCAGTTGATTGAAAAGTTCAACGGTCACCTGCTCCACGAGAACCCGATCAAGATTGAGAAAGCTCTGCCCCGTGCCACCAAGACAAAGGCAGAAGGCCAGGAAGCGGTGGTCAGTGTTGCCAGCAGCAACAGCGGGGGCGGCAATAGCGCCCGTCGCAGCAAGGGTAAAGCCTCGCGCCGGGGAGGAACATCGAGCGGCTCAAGTCAGGATACGGGGGTGGCTCAACCCGATCCGCGCTGGGCGCAGGAGCTAGAAAAACTGAAGGAACTGCTGGCTGCCCAAACTGCCAATTCCTAACCTCACCCACCGGTCATTTAACGGCAAAGCGTTGGCTGTAGTGCATAGGAGGGGAAGGTTGGGACCCGTGCGTGCGACGATTCTGGTCACGGGAGGTGCTGGCTATATTGGCTCCCATGCGGTCTTTGCCCTGAAGCAGTCGGGCTACGATGTGATTGTTCTCGATAACCTTGCCTATGGTCATCGGGAATTAGTTGAATCGGTGCTGGAAGTGGAACTGGTGGTGGGTGACACCCACGATCGTGCCCTCCTGGATGACCTGTTCGCCAGTCGGTCGATCGCGGCGGTGTTGCATTTTGCCGCCTATGCCTACGTGGGGGAATCGGTTCTCGATCCCGCCAAGTATTACCGTAACAATGTGACGGGAACCCTAACCCTGCTGGAAGCGATGCACACAGCCCGGATTCCAGCCGTGGTGTTTTCCTCCACCTGTGCCACCTATGGCGTCCCCAGTCGCCTACCCATTCCAGAGGACCACCCCCAAGCCCCCATCAATCCCTATGGACGATCGAAGTGGATGGTGGAGCAAATTCTCAATGATTTTGAGGGGGCCTATGGGTTGCGATCGGTCCAGTTCCGCTACTTCAATGCGGCAGGGGCTGATCCGGAGGGCCGTCTGGGGGAAGATCACGATCCGGAAACCCATCTGATCCCGCTCCTGTTGCTCACAGCCTTGGGCAAGCGGGAATCCGTTTCTTTGTTTGGAACTGACTATCCTACGGCAGATGGGACCTGTATCCGTGACTATATTCATGTGATGGACCTGGCAATGGCCCATGTTCTGGGATTGGAATACCTGCTGGAGGGGGGCGAAACCACGGCGGTCAATTTGGGCAATGGCAGTGGCTTTTCGGTGCGGGAGGTGATTGAGATGGCCCGCCAGGTAACCCAATGCCCGATTACGGTGATCGAGTCAGCCCGACGGCCCGGTGATCCGCCAGTGCTGGTGGGTAGTAGTGAAAAAGCACGACAATTGCTGGGTTGGCAACCCCAATATGGCAATTTGCAAACGATCATTGAACACGCATGGCAGTGGCACCAAAAACGCCATGCCTAGGGTTAGCGCTGGCCGCGTAAATTGTCGACAAGATTGGGCCGATCGGGTTGATGGAAATTATGTTGATGGAAATTATATGGAAATTCCCCCAGTCTCCGTTGAACCAATTACCCGCTGTCCTCGCCTGAATTGAGGACATTTCTGGCTCAGCAACCCACGGGGCATCCGAACCTGAGCTTGAGGTGTTAGGCTTTGTCTGGGCTTGCCCAGTTGCAGTATTCGCTAGAAGCAAGCTATTAATTCCACCAACAGGCTTTCATTTCACCCAAGGGCTAGGTTGTGACATTGCTGATTCATTTAATCCAAGCCAAATGGTTGTTGCCGATCTGGGCGATCGGGCCGATCGCGACCACCGACGCAGCGATGGCTTCCCCAGTCAAAGCCACCTTAAACCTGGGACAGGCATTTGTCCTGGGCGTGATCCAGGGACTCACAGAGTTTTTGCCCATTAGCAGCACCGCCCATCTTAAAGTCCTGCCGGTTGTCTTGGGCTGGGGTGATCCGGGCGTTGCCTTTACCGCTGTGATTCAACTGGGCAGTATTTTTGCGGTCATCAGTTATTTTGGGCGGGATCTCGTGCAGATTATCCGTGGCAGTCTGCGGGCACTGCTCACCCAGCAGTATGAAATCTTAGAATTCCGGTTAGCTGTCGGTATTGCCCTGGGCACACTCCCAATTCTGATTGGGGGCCTGCTGATCAAACTGTTTATCCCCGATTTCGATCACTCCCCCCTGCGCAGTATGGGCGCGATCGCCCTGGCCTCGATCGTTATGTCCCTGCTGCTCGCTGCGACCGAAAGGTGGGGGAGTCACCAGCGGAAAATGGTCAGTCTGACGGTGCGAGATGGGGGCATGATGGGGTTAGCCCAAGCCCTGGCTCTGATACCGGGGGTGTCGCGATCGGGGTCAACGCTGACCGCAGGGCTAGCGATCGGGTTACAACGGGCTACCGCTGCTCGCTTTTCCTTCCTGTTGGGGATTCCGGCTATTACCCTCGCAGGGGTGGTGGAACTGCTGGGACTCCTGAAGGACAGTCCGGGGCAGAGTAATCTGCTTGTGTTAGCCGTGGGTGTGGTTTCATCGACGATTTTTTCCTATGTGGCGATCGCCTGGTTACTGCGGTATTTACAAACCCACGATACATGGGTCTTTGTCTGGTATCGCCTAATCTTTGGCAGCATGATTTTGCTGGGTATTGCTACTGGTCTTATCCAAAATATTTAAACTCCAAAACATTTAGAGAATCTCTAATATATGGTGGGGGCGCTACGCGCCCCCACCATAAACTCAGAAGAACCAATATTTAGACAATCCCTAGACG
Source organism: uncultured bacterium (assembly GCA_964536415.1). Lineage (GTDB taxonomy): Bacteria > Cyanobacteriota > Cyanobacteriia > B231 > B231 > Trichothermofontia. The sequence goes on along the minus strand of CAZHXN010000106.1, from coordinate 2,812 downwards.
CAGCCGCGATCGTCACCCACTCAGCGATGCGGGGATACTGGGGCTGTTGCCTGTGCCTCCAGAAACAGGACTAATTCCTGCATCGTTTTGATTTGCTGGATGGCCAGACAGGCATCCTGATCAGCCTCAAATTGTTGGCAGAAATGGTCACACAGTTCCAAGTGCCAATCAAACCAGCACACTAGGGTGAGGTGCAGGTCCTGTTCTAGGTGATCTGTCGGCCAGGTGCGGGCGATCTCTAACCCAGAGTGGTCCGTGAGGTGGTTATAGACAAACGTTGCCACGGCTCTTGAGACCCCGTGGGTTTGCCAGAAGCGACTGTGCCATTCGGTTGGATTCAACGCCGATCGCTGGGAGAGCCACTGGTTCACCTGCTGCCGAATATGCAGGTCGGGGCCAAGCTCTTGATAGGTTTGGAGACTATATAAAAAATTTCCGAGTCTGCGCCACATAACTGGGAGACTACCCATAGGGATTTATCAGTACACCTTCAGTGTTCCCCGTTGAAGCGGGTTTCACTCTCCTTAGAATTGCGGATTTCCTGGTCCTGTCCGGCTCAATCCCTTAACCTTTCCCTTAACTTTCCCCTTAACCCTTTAAGCCTGATCCGGTATCGGTCGGCAAAATATACCGCTGCATTACTAAGAATAGGAGCAGAATTGGGGCGATCGAGATCACCGACCCCGCCGCAATCAACCGCCAGTCGAGGGAAAAGGCACTGGCCAGGGTGGCGACCCCCAGGGGTAGGGTATAAAGTTCCGGGCGATCGAGCACAATCAAGGGCCACAGGAAATCACTCCAGGCCCCGATGAACACAAAAATCGCCAGGGTGACGAGCGCCGGTCGAATGGCAGGTAACATGACGTGCCACCAGAGTCCCAGTTCTGTACAGCCATCCATGCGCCCCGCTTCCTCCAGTTCCTTGGGCACCCCCTGGAACGCCTGTCGCAGGAGAAAAATCCCGAATGCTGAGGCGATCGCCGGGAAAATCAACCCCAGGTAGGTATTGCGCAATCCCAGCCGCACGGCCAACACATAGAGAGGAATCATCACGATCTGAAAGGGGATCAAAATCGTCGCGACGATGATGGTAAAAATCAAATCCCGGCCCCGGAACTGCAACCGCGCCAAAGGATAGGCTGCCAGAGAACAAAACAACAGGTTAAAACCTACGGTGAGAATGGCGACCAGGGTACTGTTAAACAGGTACCGGGCAAAGGGATGGGTCTGCCAAACCGTTTGAAAATTTTGCCAGGTGGGGCGTTCCGGGAGGAATTGGGGCGGAAATTGAAAAATATCTTCCGTGGGTGACTTGAGCGACGTACTCACCAGCCACAAAAGCGGGAGCAGCATTACCAAGGCGATCGTCATCAGCAGGACATAGGTCCCGATCGTTTGGCCTTTGGCCCGTAACGAAGCGCGATCGCTCACGATGAACGGTCCTCATCCACACTAGGGGGGCGCAACTCACTCGCCAGATCCCCCCTGGACTCTGGCGGTAAAAATTCCCTCGCACTGGGCGCAGGGGACAGGCGATTCTCCGGTGGAGACGCGGCGCGAGCGTTGCCGTAACGGTTGGGATTACTTTTAGGCGTGGGCCGAGTGAAGGTCTTCCAAGCTGCTTTTATGCCCGCAAAGGCACTACGGCTTGAGATATGCGCCTTGCGGACCTGGCGGCGGGTACTGGTGAGGCTTTGATCGATCTGCTTGGCCACCTGCCCTGCATTTTTGACCCCATCGGTAATATCATCCGTCAGTTCACTAATTTCTAAGCCCGTCAGACGGATCGCTTCTAGGGTGGGAGGAAACTCACGCCCCAGGGTATCAAATAATTTCTCCGCACTCCGGGCCGCCCGTGCTACTTCCTGGAGGGCTGGAATCGCGGCCACCAGCACCGCCGTTAAGCTCACGGCCACCAGGAGCAAAGAACAGCCAAGCCAGAAAAGGGGATCGGTCACAGCGGAAGCCTCTAGTCACTTGATCTGACATCTACCGCGATTTGCTACCCGTGCTCTGCCGGGTGCAACAGCCATTAGGATACTGCCAACAGGGAGCTAACGCACTTCCGAAGCGGCAGGTTCGGGTTCGGCCTCAAGCTGGGCAATGGCCTCTTGTTCCTGACGACTGGCTTCAACCCCCGCCGCGATCGCCTCCCGCAGGCGGTTGAGGGTACTATCCCAGTTCCGCAGGGCCGTTTCCGAGAGCCGATCAGCATGGAGTTGGACACTGCTAGAGAGATCTTCGGCCAGTTCGGGCAGAGCATCGGCTGATTTCTTTAGAAACTGGCGCGTTTCGCGGCCCGTGCGCGGGGCTAATAGTAACCCCGTTATCGTCCCGATCGCCGCCCCCAGGAGTAAGCCACCCAGGAAGGGGCCAGCACTCTTGTTGGACATGGTTCAGCGTTCCTCAATCCTTTAGCTCAATTATTCCAGTAATAGGCCCGATTGTGCGGAACTGGCGATCGCCCATCCCAGAGAATACCGGGAAGTCCTGCCCCCTAGGCCAAGCTCCGCCGCAGGAGGGGTTGAATCACCGTGACGGCGATCGCGGTAAATACGACCAGCACCAGCAGGGCTGCACCCAGGGAAATGTCGGCAAAGGGTGCCTGCATCACCACACTCCCCAGGTGCCAATCGGGGTGGAGGTAGACATAACGGATGGGTTCGATCGCGTAGCTCAGGGGGTTCAAGGTGGCTACCCACTGCAACCAGGCAGGCATAAAGGCGAGGGGGACCAAAGCCGTACTGGCAAACAGGAGCGGCAAATTGGTTACGAAAATTACTGCGAGCAGTTCAATATGACCGGGCAGGGA
>CAZHXN010000105.1:0-12236 GCA_964536415.1 uncultured bacterium | reverse complement strand
CGAGAACGTCAAACCATCCCCGACTGGCACTCGCACGACCCACTGCGATGGTCATTGCGCTTATCTCCAGGGTTTATGTATAACGACAAGCGGCAACTCTGCTGAGCCAAGGCTCGATCGGTCACTTGCCGCGATCGCCACTAGCCATAAGCAACGAGCGACTAGCAGCAAATGTACCTATTTACGAACAGAGTTTACTTTTCTTTACTTTAGAGAGTATAGCAAACTCTTTTGGGTTCTCCGGTCGGTTCGTTTGAATTGGCGGTAAATTCTTGATGATCCCAGGCCCGGACCGGCAAGCCCGCGATCGCAACCTTCCAGAATTTTTAAGCCTTGGCCTGACTGAAATGGGGGGAGGGGGGATTGTCCCCCGGCTAAACCAGCGTGTTTACTGACAGGTGGTGCGCTGAGGCAAGCTTTGATTGTGATGACATCCCTGTTCCCCCTGTTGACTCCCCCGCCTGTTGCATTAGGGTTGATCTTCCCGCCCTCATTGGCCCTGCATATTCCCGATGGGTTTCTCAATCCGCCCGTGATGCTGGTGACCTGGGTTGTTGCGATCGCCCTCATCGCCGTTTGCCTGCGCCAAGTCAAAGCCGACTACCAGGATCGGATGGTGCCCCTGATGGGCGTCTGCGCCGCCTTCATCTTCGCCGCCCAGATGATCAACTTTCCGATCCCTGGCGGCACCTCCGGGCACCTGTTGGGCGGCACCCTAGTCGGCGTCCTGCTGGGGCCGTGGGCCGGTTCCCTGGTGATGACCGCCGTCTTTATTGTCCAGAGCCTCTTTTTCCAGGATGGCGGCATTCTGGTCATGGGAGCCAACATCTTCAACATGGGCCTGATTGGCACCTTCTTCGGCTACTACGTGTTCCAAATCCTTTGCAGAGCCATTGGCTACCATAGGTTAGCGGGCATGGTCATCAGCAGCGCGATCGCCGCCTGGGCCAGCGTCGTCCTTGCCGCCGTCATCTGTGCCCTGCAATTGGGCCTATCGGGAACTGTCCCCCTGTCCGTGGCCCTAGTGGCGATGGTGGGGTGGCACATTGTGATTGGCATTGGCGAAGCCCTCATCACCGCGATCGCCGTCACCTTCATCTGGCGCACCCGCCCCGATTTGTTCTACCGTCCCCCCCGCAAAGCCGTGCCCTTATCCCATAGCGGCATCGTGGAATAGATATATAAGTCCGTCCCACAGAACTCAAACACCAACCTCCCAGGTATTCAAACCTCATTTTCTCTTTTCTCTTTTCTCTTTCCTCCTAACCCATGAGCCATTCCACCCACCCTTCTCGCTCCCATCGTTTCCTCATCGGTACTGGCCTAGGGATTGCACTCATTATTGCCGTTTTGCTGTCTCCCTTTGCCAGTCAGCATCCCGATGGCCTCGATCGCGTCGCTCAGGATTTGGAGTTTGAACATAAGGCCAACCCTGAGCCAGCAGCCCAAAAATTACCGTTCTACCGCCTGTTTGATGAATATGCCTTGCGGGGCGTGCCGGAGCCGATCGCGACGCCCCTAGCTGGTTTGGCGGGGACGCTGGCGGCCTTTGGCTTGGCCTGGGGGATTGGCAAACTGGTGATGCGCCCAACATTGGCAGAAGCTGGGGAAGAGGTTCCTCCTGCTAACAACGAGACTCAGGATTAGGCTAGGGCGATGCTGCTGCACATTCCGGTTATCCGTCTGGATGTCGATCGCGATCGCGCCACGATTTGGCATTCCCTGACGCCCCCAGCCCGGGTGTTGTGCGTGTTGTTGCTGTTATTGGCGATCGCCCTGACGCCCAATGGCCACTGGGGTACCTGGGCAGTTTATGGGATTGGGATTGTCTGGGTGTTGTGGCTGAGCCGGATTAGCGTTACCGTGCTGCTCAAGCGCTTAGTCGTCGAATCGGCCTTTGTCAGTGTGATCTTGCTGGGGACGGTGTTTCGCCCGGAGGGGGAGGTGCTGTGGCAGTGGGGACTGTTGCAGGTGACAACGGTGGGGGTGTTGATCTTGGGCAGTGTGACCACGAAAGCCTTCCTGTCGCTACTGTTGCTTAACCTGCTGACCTTAACGACCGTCGTACCGGACTTGCTTCAGGCGTTGCTCGTGCTCAAGGTCCCGCCCTTGCTGGTGGCGATTTTGGCGTCCATGTATCGTTATCTGGAAGTGCTAATTGCAGAATTTGCCGCGATGAAACGGGCGGCCCTCTCCCGTAACTTGATGGGGCACCGCCGCTGGCAACGGCTGGTGCTGGGTAACATGATCGGGTCTCTGTTCATTCGCACCGTCGATCGCGGCGATCGCATCCACCAGGCCATGATCGCACGGGGCTATCAGGGGTTAACACCCGTCGTCACCCAGCCCCTGATTCGGAGACACCGGGATATCCTGGCCCTCACCTTCACCCTCTGGCTGGCCTTGCTCGGACAGGCCATTTATCTAGATTTCTAGTCGGGATGCGATATCCTGAGTCGCTGTATTCTGGGTCGCCCATGCACCACAACTCGATTTCGATTCAAAACCTCAGCTTCACCTACCCAGATGGCACACCTGCCCTGCGGCAGATTACGCTCCACATTCGGGCGACGGAGCGGGTTGCCCTGGTGGGTGCCAATGGTTCCGGTAAATCGACCCTATTGCAACATCTCAATGGGATTTTGCCCCAGCAGACGGGGACGATCGTCATCGGTCAATATGCAATGCAACCGGGAAATATCAAGGCGATTCGGGATTTTGTGGGGCTAGTGTTTCAAAATCCGGATGATCAATTGTTTATGCCCACAGTGCGGGAAGATGTGTGTTTTGGTCCCTTGAATCAGGGCCTCCAGGGGGCAGCGCTGGACGATCGCTATCACCAGGCGATGCACGCCGTCGCCCTTGATCCCCACCACTATGGCGATCGCCACCCCAATCACCTGTCAGGGGGGGAGAAAAAACGAGTCGCGATCGCAGGGGTGCTGGCCATGCACCCCCAGGTCCTCGTGTTGGACGAACCCTCCGCCCAGCTTGATCCGCGATCGCGGCGGCAGTTAATGGATCTCCTGCGCAGCCTGCCCCTGACCCAACTCATTGCCACCCATGATCTGGATCTAGCGTTGGAATTGTGCGATCGCACGATCGTCCTCCACCAGGGTCAGATCGTGCGGGATGCCCCCACGGCTGAGGTGCTCTCGGATACAACCTTTCTAGAGCAACATTGTCTGGAAGCTCCCGCCAGTTATCGCCGTCCCTATTGCCTCCTGGCCGATCGGCCTAGCCTTTTCCTCAGCCCTCCCCAGCCCTTAGTTGAGCATTTCTAGGCCCCTATTCAGACAAGTGACTCACTACAATCAGACATGGGATCTCGTTGGGCCTCTTGATTGATCGTACAAATCGCTAGGTTCACTTTGACGGAAAGAGAATAAAAACCATGCTCAACTTACCCCCAAACCACCGCTGGGAAGCCTGCATTGGCCTTTTCCTGGCAACAGCCCTGTGCGTGAGCGGGCAACCGGCGATCGCCCATCCAGGACATGGCACGTTTACCCAAACCTTGGTGCACCAAACCCTCACCCCCCAATTTCGGCTCCTTGGGCTAGGGATTGCTTTCCTCTTTGGCATGGCCCACGCCATGAGTCCAGGGCATGGCAAAACGATGGTGGCCGCCTATCTGGTGGGGACGCGGGGAACACCCCAACAGGCCCTTCTTCTGGGGGTAATTACCACCCTAACCCATACCCTGGGGATTTTCCTGTTGGGTTTTGCTGTCCTGCTGGCGGCTAACTACATCCTGCCAGAGCAACTGTATCCCGTCCTGAGCTTCCTCAGTGGCTTGATGGTGTTTGGGGTAGGATTTTGGCTCCTAGACCAGCGCTTGCAAGCATTGCAAACGACCTCCGCCCATCGGCATGATCACGCCCATGCCCACAGTCACGCCCACAGTCACGCCCACAGCCACACTCATGGCCATCCCCGTGGTCATGCTCACCTTACCCACGGTCAGGCTGATGACCATCCTCCCCATGATTCCCACGGTGCTGGTGTTGCCGATGTGGCCACCCCAGCGGTAACCTGGCGATCGCTCCTCACCTTGGGCATTGCCGGCGGCATGGTCCCTTGTCCATCTGCCCTTGTCTTGCTGCTATCGGCGATCGCCCTCCAGCAAACGGCCTATGGCATGGTTTTGGTCAGTGTGTTTAGTCTTGGCCTGGCGGTGGTCTTGATTGGCTTGGGACTCCTGGTGATCTATGCCCATCAATGGCTCGATCGCGTCGCCGTTCCCCTGGGGAATCAGGGGCCTATCGGTCCGCACCTCGGAGCGATCCAACGCGCTCTCCCCCTCGCCAGCGCGATCGTGGTCATTGTCGTGGGGGCGGGTTTAACCCTGAGCAGTGTGCTTTGAAGCGGGGATGGGGGAAGTCCGTATGGGCGGCGAGTGTGTCAGTTTCTAAAGTTGCACGGAACCTGGACCGCGATCAGCCGTCCAGACTCTAGGCTAAGAGATAGGATCACGATCCGCCCTGGACCGGAAGTTGAGTATAGTGCCATGAAGCTAAAGCATTCTCTGTTGTGTCTAACTTCCCTGTTACTCGTCGATACCACCTATGGGGTAATGGCCACTGCCCCCAGCTTGGCGGCTACGTTCCGGGCCGATGAGCAAATCAATATCAATGTCTACCGGAATGCGAGTCCAGCCGTGGTGACCATTATCGGGGGGAATAACACCGGATCGGGCAGTATTATCAGCCCTGACGGTTTGGTCCTGACGAATGAGCATGTGGTCCGCATGGCCCGTGGGGGGATGGTGAGTGTGCAAACCGGTAATGGCCAACGCTACAACGGTCAGGTCCTCGCGACGGATGCAGCCAATGATCTGGCACTGATTCAACTGCGCACGAATGAGCGGCTCCCCTACCTCCGCCTAGCAGCCAGCGAGGGCATTCAAGTCGGGCAACAGGTGTTTGCGATCGGGAGTCCCTTCGGGCTATCGGGGACCCTCACGACGGGGATTCTCAGTCGGATTGCCCAGAATGGCGATCTGCAAACCGACGCTGTTCTGAATCCCGGTAATTCTGGGGGACCGTTGCTCAACTCCCAGGGAGAATTGATCGGGGTGAACAAGGCCATTCTGGCCAATCAGGGGGGTAATACGGGCATTGGGTTTGCAACGAGCGCCCTCATTGCCCAACAGTTTATCAATCAAGCCCGCACGGGACGACCTAGCAGTCCCATCCCTGCCAATCCGGCGATCGCGACGGCCCCGCCCGCCCTGCCCCCATCGGCAATGCCCCGATCGAGCATGCCGCCTAGCCAACCGTCAGCCCCGAATCCCTATGCCGGGGTAGCCCCAGCCCCGAACTTTCCCGCCTATCCTGGCGGGTATGGCGAAGGCTATGGTGCCGCTACGAACCCGCCGCGTTTGGGGGTTGTCCTGAATGTAGCCACCCTGGTTGTGGAACAAGTCCGACAAGGCTCGATCGCGGCTACCATTGGCCTGCGCCCAGGGGATCAACTGGTGGCCCTTAATGGCCGTCCCCTGCGTGGCTTTGCTGACCTGGAACAATACCTCAATCGCTATCCCAGTTCCGTTATCCTGACCGTGGGCCGGAATCAGCGCCTCGCCCATGTACGGGTGGATTTTTAAGGAGGGTGGGAAATGTATCCGGAATATAGGGAACCGATTGCGATTGTGATCGTCAATCAGGGTGCGCAATCAGGGTGCGTGAGAAGGGAGATGGGGCGATGAAAAGACAGCGATCGGTCCTCTGGTTAGCGTTCACATTACCGTTACTGTTAGTTAACCTGTTTGGGGGGAGCAGTGGACGGGCAGACGCTCGCACGGTTGAAATATCCGCCAATTCCCCTGATCCCTTAACCCTGAGTGGGACGGCGGGCGGTCAGCAGCAGAGTGACTGTGGCTTCATCCCCAATGCCCCTAGCGAGACCCTGCGCCTGACCCAGGCTGTCCCCTTCCTGCGCCTACGGGTGGAGGGCACACCCAGCGCCACCCTCCTAGTTGATGGCCCCGGTGGACGATTTTGCATCCTGCGCGATCGGATGTCTAACGGTCAGTTGGAAATGTCGGGTTACTGGGGACCGGGTAACTACAATATCTACATTGGGGACACAGGAAATAATCAAAGTAATTACGTGCTGACCATCTCCCGACGGAATTAAAGCCGCTCTTGCTCGGTTTATCGCTTTCAGCACACGGCCACCTAGGCCCTTTCGCAAGTGGCCACATCCCCAAAAACGAGACCTAAGACAGTACGGATCGTAGCGATCGTCTATTGTCTATTCAGGAATAGTCCCAACTCAGGAATAGTCCCAACATTGAAAGCCCCATTAACGTTGCCACTTAACGTTGAAGGTGGGTTGCTGGCAGCTAGTTTCCTGACATTACTGAGCTATAGCGCTTCTCAATGTCTATAATTATGTCTATAATTTAATTATGTCTATAATTCGCCTTCCGAGCCATTCACTAATGGTGGGGACAACGGCATTGCCAAGGAGGAGTCGCCCTCTACGACCGTCCAACCGGGGGGAAACCCCATCAGTTTCTCCCACTCGGTCCACGTCAAGTTTCTCGCCACAGAGTATTGGTCGATCTGAATGACCACTTCGTCTATCATCACGTAACATTTACCGAATTAGGCAACGAGCTATCAATGCAAACCTAGATCCCCATACTCTATTGAACCAAATTGGTGATGAAAAATGAGTTTTTACTTCAGCAGAAAAAATTAAGATTCTTCCCATGAAACCCACTCAGCCTTACCAACCGTTGCTGCTGCGGATTGTACATGGCTTAACGGCTCTGTGCCTCATTCTGGCTATCCTGACGGCCTTCTGGACCTATGACACCTATGATGGGCGCTGGGGACGTATTCCCTTACCCACGTATCGCGAGATTGAAGGGATACATGGCACCTTTGGACTCTATACCCTGCTCATCTTCCCACCCTTTGTTTTTTATGCGTTTCATCGGGGCCAGCGACGCCTGATTCAGCCGGATTCCCTGGCGCAATTAGCCCACGTGGGGAAACCGATTTGGTGGTATACCTTAAATCGTTTGTTCAACACATTTGCACTCATCGCCTTGGCCTTTGCCCTGTTTAGTGGCCGAATGATGAATGAGACCTGGCTGCCCAAGGGGGAATTAAATCATGCCTGGTATTATGCCCATTTAATTTCCTGGGTAATTATGGTCGCCGCGATCGCGCTTCACCTGTTGATGAATGCCAAGGTGGGGGGTATCCTGCTACTGCTGTCCATGTTTAACGGGCGATTTCGTGACCAGGATAGTCCCGCCCGCTGGCCCGCCCACCTCTCCCAATGGTGGTTAGCAATCCGGCAAGGATCGGGCATCACTGGCTTACAAAACCCTAGGTTTTTATTCGGTTTGGAAATGGCCCTCCTGCTGAGTGTGGTTGCCGCCTGGCTAGTACCGTTATTGAAGTAGAAGGGCGGAAAGTTGCTAAGTCGGTCGTTTGCGGAACGATCACCCTTGGGTGGCTTCTGCCGACGCTATCTCGGAATGTTTCACTTGGGCAGGTTCAGCGTCCCCGGCCAATGCTTCCCCCTGGGGTTCTATCGATCGTCCATCCGCAACCGCTCCCGTTGTCTCACCGGTTGGCTCAGCCACCGCCTCGGCTAGGGTAGGGACCTCATCAACCGTTTCAGGGGCTTTTTCTGCATCAATTGCCGGAAGCGTTTCTGAAGTCGCTTCTGGGGGAGTGCCGGGTGCAACCTCCGCTGGCGGGACTGCCTCGGTATCTGCTCCGGGATGGGGAGGGGGATCTGTTGGGGTGTTGCTGTTGGTAAAGGTCTGCTCAAGAACGGCCAGTTCCGGGTCCGATTCAGGGGAGTGGTCGGGTGACCCCGCATCAGTAGACGCGACGTGGGAAGCATCGGTCGCTGTCGCCGTCGTTACCGGTGGAGGGGCGATCGCCGCGTCAGTCTCCCCGCTCATGGGGGCTTCCTCTTCAGGGCTAGGGGCTTCTGAAGCTGGTTCGGCTTGGGCAATTTTTTCGGTAAAGGCCGCGATCGCGGCTGCCTCTTCCTGTTCCTCCTCCGTCAGTACCCGCCGAATCGGTAGATTCGCAATCAGGGCCGTTACCCGCTGGCTACTTTCCAATTGAAACTCCAGGTGGGCCTCATCCAACTCCACATAGCGCGAGACCACCTTGAGAATCTCCTGGCGCATTTCCTCCACCGCATGGGGCGTCAGATCAGCGCGATCGTGGGCCAACACAAACTTAAGACGGCGCTTAACGTTATCACGACTGTGGTCAGGGCCAAAGCGTGGGAAAAGCCGTTCCAGGAGTTCTGTAATCATGGCGCGTTTAAAAATAAACAGGGGCAGCCAACGGCAGAATCGGGTAAGGAGGCATGGGCAGAAACATCACGTATTTCGGGGTTTGCCAGGGTCAGTTTCAAACAACGATCAGTCAAGCATTCAGGGCCTAATCACTCACATTGCAAGCGTTTATTGCAAGCGTTTGAAGATGTCTAGGTGCCAATAAGCCAGCAGGCGATCAGGGATGAATCACTCTACAGCCTGAACGGCGGCCAACCGGGGGGATATCCAATTCGCTTTCACCTTAACCTAGAGTTGTCATTACAGCAATTTGGTTGCAAACAATCGCCGTAGCCGGGAGAACAAGCCATCGTTGACGGATAAATCCAAAAATTCGATGTGTTCTCCTTCCAGACGCCGCACGATGTTGTCAAAGGCTGCCCCTGCCAACGACGGCGTATCCGATAACACTAGGGGTTCCCCCCGGTTAGTGGAAACAATGACCCGTTCATCATCAGGAATAATGCCAATGAGGGGAATGGCCAAAATTTCCTGCACATCTTCCACTGACATCATGTCATTGGCCTGCACCATCGCAGGTCGAAGCCGATTGACAATCAGATGGGTGCGTTTGATACCATGCGCTTCCAGTAAGCCGACGACGCGATCGGCGTCCCGAACCGCTGAAATCTCCGGGGTGGTGACCACCAGGGCCTCTTGGGCCGCCGCGATCGCATTCCGGAACCCCATCTCAATCCCGGCGGGGCTATCCACCAGCACATAGTCATACTTTTGGGCCAACAGCGCGACTAATTGCCGCATTTGGGCCGGATTCACGGCATCCTTCGTTCGGTTTTGGGCCGCTGGCAGCAGCACTAATCCCGGTTGGCGTTTATCCTTCACCAATGCCTGTTCCAGACGACATTGACCCGCTAGCACTTCGACAGCGGTATAGACAATTCGGTTTTCCAGCCCTAGGAGCAGATCGAGATTCCGCAGGCCAAAATCCGCATCGACAACCGCCACCTTGCGCCCCTGTTTGGCCAAGGCCATGCCCAAATTGGCGGTACAGGTGGTCTTCCCGACCCCCCCCTTACCCGAAGTAATAACAATAATGCGACTCATACGTCTATGAAGACACAGTGTTAAACAGTCGATCGTCGCTCACCTGCGGGCCTGCCATTCGGAAGAGGGTGATCTTCCGCCCAGCGATTCCCCGGCGACCCCGGCGACCCATTGCCCTGGTTTCGGTCAGTATAACGGATTCAATCTTGATCCCGAACACGCTTGAACACCCTAACGGCTTCCCCCTTTCAAATAATCCGCTACCTTACTGATGCGAATGCCCCCTGACGCGATATAGGCGACTTCTGGATGGTATTCGAGGGGGGCTTTGGCCGGGGCCTTAGCCACCACATCAGCAATGCGAATTTGGGTTGGCTCCATCCGCAGGGCCATGATCTGACAGTGGGGATTCCCCCCAGCCCCCGCATGGACGACTCCACGCAGGTTGCCCCAGATCAGAATATCGCCATCCGCTACCACCGAACTCCCCGGATTCAGATCGCCCACAATGATCACGCTGCCGGGATGTCGGATCTCTACCCCAGAACGAATGGTGGTTTGTAGATACAGCGGATCGGCAAAGGCGATCGCTGGGTCGCTGGTTGTCCCTGCCGAGTCTTCCCCATGCGTATTAGCCTCTGATTCGCGCAATCCGGCCTCGGTTGAGTGTCCCAGGCCGGTTCCACGATCGCCTATCCGTGCGATCGTCGTCACCTGCTCCACCGAATAGCCAGCGGTGGCAGCAGCGACAGCAGTTTGCCGTCGATTGGTGGAAATCCGCGCCAGGGTGAGTTGGTAGGTCGCGAGGGCATCGGCGATGTCCTGGAGTTGGCGGGCATCCAGCAGGCGGTTGTGGGCGACCAGATGCACTGGCGTCTGGGGTTGCCAGAAGCGATCGCCCCCCTGGAGGCGTAGTTGGAACTGTTGCCACAACTCTGGCCAACTCAGGGGCAAACTCTCTGGCTGGCCGTTGGCCTTCACCTCGGGCGGAAACGTTAAACGAAGATAGGCCCCTTCCGTGTGGATGTGCACCTGGGATAGGGGAATCTCTGCCGCTGGCATATCGGCTGGGGATACGTTGGGGAAGGAGGCTGGCGAGGGAGCAAGGGGGGGGGCCTGGGACGGCTGAGCTGTTGCGACATCAGGAGACCCCACCGCAGCGGTATCCTGAGGGGGATTGGGCACGGCGATCGCAGGCGGGAAGGAGTCAGCGTTCATGCTGGCAGGCAGGCGGAAGGTCACATCACTTCCTCTAGTGTACAGGGTTATCCTCAGGGTTCTGATTAGCGATCGACCACCTTCGCCCGAATCACCACTTCATTCCCCCGCATCGCTCTCACCTCAAAGCTGAGGGGACCTGCCGTATAAATATCCTGGGTGGCCACCACCTGTACCTCCAATGCCTGCTCTGCGGCCTCCAGGCTTTGGACAAACTGGACAAGGGCAACCAGATCCAGGGGAAGCATGGCCAACACCCCCCGTTGTCGAATGATGAACTGGGCAGCCCGTAGCAGTTGATCGAGCCGTTCGCGAATCTCAGCATCGGACATGGTGGTGGGATCAATGTCGATCGAGGTAATTAAGGTCCCTTGATCGAGAATTTTCTGGTTCAGCGCCACTTCCGGCGAGACAAAAACAGCGGGTTCCCCAACGACGTAGTTGCCGGCGGAGACGATGCGTACGTAGTAGGGCTGATTATTGGCGAGCGTGGCAATTAATTCGCGGACCATTGCATTGGGGATTTGCACTACCTGTTCTTCCTGCTGGCCATTACTGCCGGGGCGGGTCACCCGGATAACAAAGCGATTGGCTTCGCGCAGGAGTTGATCGACGGCATGTTGGGCTTCAGTGGCATTCGACACCTGCACCAGTGCTGAGGTTAAAACCTGCCCCCGGACCAAAACCACTTCCCCCTGGCGCAACTCCCGATAGGTTTGTAATAACCGAGCGACCTGCTGCTCGATAAACCGTCGTTGATCTTCTAGTTCCTTCACCCGAGTTTCCTGTTGGGCAATGACGCGATCGCGCTGGTTGATTTGTTCATCCTTGCGGGCAATGTTGGCCTCCTTGGCAGCGATTTCGGCATCCCGCTGGGCAATTTGGGCTTTCACCTCATCCCGTTGCTGCACCAGTTGCTCGCGCTCGGTCTGTAACTGCTTGATTTCCTGGCGTAGCCCTTGGGTTTGGCGGGTAATGGTTTGCAATTGCGCCTGAGCCGACTGAAAGTCTTGACTAATGCTGGCCAGTTGTTGCTCCGTACTTTTGAGCTGGGCTTCGGTGCGGTTTTGGTTAGCAACGGCTTGCTGAAGGGACCGATTAATCTGACGGAGGCGTTGTTGGGCGGCGGTTTGATCCCGACGGGCCTGTTCGAGTTCGCCTTGGATGAGTGCCTTCTGGTCCATTGCCTCCCGCATATCACGACGGGCTGTGCGGAGATTTTTCTGAATATCATCGTATTCAAACAAGCCACGCCGCAGGGGTTCGCTGGTAGCCAGCAACAGGGCCAGGGTCGAGGCAGAAATCACCGTCCCCGTAATGATGGTGATCAGGACGGCGGTTTGACGCGGACGTAGCTTAAACAGACTGAGGCGGGCTTTACCCACCTTAGATCCCAGGCGATCGCCGATCGTGGCAATCACGCCCCCTAAGATCAACACACACAGAACTAGGATGACCCCGATCGTCATGATGTTAACGGGCGGAATGGGTATGTATCATAATCAACTTGACGATAGCCCATTGTTACGGTTGCCGAGTCCCTGCCGTGTTGCTGCGTGCCCCCCTGACGCCATTGCCCCAGGGGGATAGTCTTAAGGTGTTCTCTTTTCTAGCCTAACCTTAGCGCAAACTCCCTAACGCGCAAACCTTAACACCATCGGCGCAGTCGCCCGCTTACTCTTAAATGTTG
>CAZHXN010000104.1:0-12246 GCA_964536415.1 uncultured bacterium | reverse complement strand
ACTAAAATACTGGGTTTATGGTGGGGGCGCGTAGTGCCCCCACCATAAACCCAGAAGAACCGTTTTAGGGAGGGTTCAGGGCTGCGGGGTGAGTGCTGAGTTTGCCCATGCAAACTTCAAAATTGCTGCCTCGGTGTCTACTCCATCTGCGTCGCTGCCGGATTGTCCCGACCGGGCAGGTGTGCCAGAACCGTCGTCACGGCTTGGGAGGCGGCAATAATATCCCGTTCCTCTCCCCCCAGGTATAAGCGACCAAAGCTACCGACAGCTTGCACACTTAGGATATTGATTAGGGCAGCTTTCTCGGCTTCATTGGCTGCCAATGCGGCATAGGCCGCTGGGGTGACTTCCATGATGTAGAGGGTTTGACCAGAGAGGAGCATCTGCCCCCGCCGCACGCGGTTGATGAGTTGGGTATGGTGGGGATCAAGATTGCGGATAATCTGGCTGGAGACGATCTGGGGCTTGAGGCAATCCTGCTGGCGCACGCCTAGGGCATCAAGAATCGCCTTCCCGGCTGTGCGCGTTTCTCCCTGGCGACGGGAGTGAATTTCGAGTAAGCCATAGAGCCGTTCGACAACCTGTACGCCAGGTTGGACGGCTGTTGCCTTCACAGCCACATCTGTAATGCGATTGATCTCAACGCCGGGTGAAATTTCAATCCATAGCGAGGCATCGCCCGGTAGAGGCAGAAACCCCTGGGCCACTGTCCCTAGATAGGCGGCATGTTGGGCTTGTAGGCTGTCGATGTAGACATAACTCCGCAACTCAATTCCCAAACCGGACCTCGCTATGCGTCAAAAATTAGAACCAGTCTATCGGCCTTGCGACGTTTTGGAAAGGGCGCATGGCCCAAGGGGATGAGGGGGTAGGGAACCGGGAACAGAAGGCTGTCTTGCCTTTTGCCTTTTGAACTCAGCACCGATCACCAAGTCCCTGCTATGTTTCCTGTCCGAACGCCGATCACGTTAAGGCCAGCACCACCTGTTGGGCACAGAGATAGAGCATGGCCAGTTCACTTTCGTTCAGGATATGGGCTTGTTGCCATTGCAAGGAGAGGACGGCCCGATTCTGCCCACGGTGGACGACGGGAGCGAGGACATGGGTCTGAATCCCCAGGGATTGGTAAGCGGGCAGGTTAGCGAGATCCGCTTCAGCGGCGATGTTAAAGCAACCCGTGACCTGGCTTGTGGCGAGGGTTTCGGCAAAAAGGGGATCTTGGGATAACCAATCCACTGTGGTAGCAAGGCCATAGCATCCCTGGCCTGCGATCGGGGTATCGGTTCCGAGGACGCAAAGGGCACAGCCATCAGCCTGAAAGCTCTTGCCAAAGGCACTGGCGATCGCCTGCAAGGTGGTTGCTGTATCCACCATTGTCTGGGAAAGTTCGACGATCGTGGCGAGCAAGACCGCCTGCTTCTCGGCCCGCTGGAGTTCATCCAAGCGTTGCTGCAGCACCGCGTAGGTTTCTGTGGCCCGTTGGACTACGGCCTTTAATTCATTGGGGTCCCAGGGTTTGGTGATATACTTATAAACTTGGCCGGAGTTGATGGCTTCAACCAGATCCTCGACATCAGTAAATCCGGTTAAGATGATGCGCATCGTATTGGGGAACTGGGGCACGGTGCGGCTGAGGAACTCAGTCCCCTTCATCTGGGGCATCCGTTGATCGGAGATAATCACTGCAACTTCCCCTTCCTGGGCCAGGATCTCTAAGGCCTGAGTGCCGCTATCAGCTCTAAAGACTTGAAAATCCCGCCGAAAGGTACGGTATAGCAAGTCCAGGTTATCGGGTTCGTCATCGACAACCAACATTTTCGGTTTTTGAGAACGCTCCTGGTTCATGAGCTTAGGGCTGATATTGTTATGAACTGGATTGACTTTGTCCATGCTGTCATCTAACTAACGACTCGATTCCCGGTCAGCCTTACGGGTCGGTGAACCTGTGGCCTGAGGGGCACAAGTGGGCCAAACCCTACGATCATTCCCTGCCTACCTGCTCATTCTAGGGTGCAAGGACCTTCCCCGGATGCTTTTAGGGCAAATTGGGGTAGCATTCTGTGCATGTCTGATGGCTCAGGAGGTCTGCTCGGCGTTTGCGCGGGTGGTCAGGAGAGGGGTCCGTTTGGCGATCGGGAGGGTGAAATGGAATTGGCTCCCCTGATTGCGACCGGCGGACTCGGCCCAGATTTTTCCCCCTAGGCGCGTCACAATTTGCCGACAGATCGCTAAGCCTAAGCCGGTGCCCCCGGTGGTCCGCCGCAGTGCCCCTTCCTCCTGATAAAAGCGCTCAAACACGGTTTCCAGACGATCGGGTTCAATCCCCCGTCCGGTGTCGGCGATCGTCACCTCCAGCATCGTGTCCCCGTGGGAGCGGGCAATAATTTCCACTTGGCCTTCCGGTTCCGTAAATTTGCAGGCATTGTCCAGTAGCTTAGCCAGAACTTCTACTAACCATTCCCCATCGGCTTCGACCAGGGGTAAATCGGGATTGACCTGCGTGGTAATTTGGGGCAACCGCTCCTGGCGATGGCGGGTACGCATCCCACTGACGACGAGATCCACGCACTCCACTAAGGGTAATGGCTCTGGGTTCCACTCCACCCGACCACTTTCGAGCCGGGACAGGGTTAAAAAGTCCTGGACCAATTCCCGGAGCCGCTCGGCATCGGCGAGGGCGGAATGTAGCATGACTTGCCGCAGTTCGGCGGGCATATCGGGTTCACTGGCCAGACTTTCCAGGCACACCTGAATGGTGGATAGGGGGGTGCGTAGCTCATGGCCCGTAATGGCAATTAAGTTACTGCGGGTTCGTTCTAGGGCTTCGAGTTGTTGATTCAAATCGTCTAAGTTGGCGTAGGCTTCGGCCTGGATCAGGGCAATCCCAACCTGGGCAGCGATCGCGTCCACCAGGGCCAGATCATCCTCGCGCCAATCTCGTCCTTGCTCAGCACTCCCATGCAGTTCAATCATGCCCAGGAGCCGCCCCCGGTACAGGACAGGCACCATTAGCCATGCCTCAATTTGCCAGTATTCGACCAGATCAGCCAGGGACAGAGTGAGGGGTGAGGGGGGTGGGGCCGGTTTACGTTGTTTGCCCCGCCTGGATTTAGGAGACGGAGTGGGCGGGGAGGCAGCCGTGCGGGTAATGCGGGGATCGGTGCGGGTGTTATTCACGTAGAGACGCTCCCGCTGGTTGACAACGGTTTGAAACAGGGGATTGCTCTGGAGCGGCCAGTCATACCCACAGAGGGAGGGCACACTTGCACCTAAAAACTCGTATTGGATGGCGGCACTGGCATCGGTTTCCCGGCAGCGATAGAACAGGCAGCGGTTGACCTGCAGGACTTGGCCCAGTTCTTGCACGGCAATGTTCAGGATCTCTTCTGGGTTGAGGGATTGCCGCACGGCGGTGGAGATGGAGTTGACGAGCCGCTCCTTGCGTTCCTGGGCGGCGATCGAGCGATAGGCTTTTAAGAGTTTGTATTGACCGGCCTGGAGGTAGGTTACCAGGCGATCGGCGAAGGGGCCGGGTTGGACGACTTCGATTAGGTGGGGCAGGGAAGCGAGGATTTCCGATCGCGCCTGGTGGATCTTGGCCTGTAACTCTGGGCGGTAGTGCAGGATGCGGTCAAACATTAGCTCAGCGGCCTGCCTACAGACCTGGCGATCGAAGGTCCAGATGCCTTCAAAGCGCCGAATTTGGTCCATCGCGGCCAGTTCGTCAAACCCGGCGGTTTGTTCACTGGGGGCAAAATGCTCGCGGCAGACGAGGCAACTGGCGTACTGCTGGCTAATGACGATCAGGTGCCACTCATCACGTAACCCATCTTCTGGGTCAAAGGCAATGCGTTCGTAGTAGTCGGAGCCATTCGCAAATTCGGTTTCCGGTGCGGCCAACACATAGACCTGATCGGTACGATCGGCAATCCGGCGGTAGCGGTGGGCCTCCTGACGGTAAAAGCGCTCCTGCTGGAAGCTCGCGATCACTAAGGGGGGCACGGAGCCAGCCAATACCTGATCTTCGATCGCGTGGGACAGGGCGATCAGCGACGATTTAAAGTAAATCTGAGTGCGCAGGTTGGGTTGCACTCGCACCAGATCTTCCAGGATGGAAGCGGAAATACTCATCAGGCAAGCACGATCAAGGGGAAGTGAGGGCTGGGGGTGGCGGCAATGCCGACAATGTAAACAAACGGCAATGTAAACAAACGGCAATGTTGCCGGGAAACGCAACCGTGTTTTCAGATGAACAAAGTTTAATCTTTATTCTAAGGTGTTCATGCGCCGCTCTGAGTGTCACCTGTTTGCCCCGTCTCTGGACGGCTGTCAACCATGCAGTCGCTGATTAATTGTATTGATCGGGATCTCCTGCCCAACCTGTGGCTAGAAAGTCTCGATCCCCATGATCCGATCGTGGTTTATCAGGTGCCGCCCCCCTGGCAACTTGTGGGGGCGGGCAACTATGCGGCGGTGTTTGCCCACCCCGATGCCCCCGATTGGGTGGTGAAGGTCTATGCACCTGATCGACCGGGGTTTGAGGAGGAGGTGGAGGTCTATCGACGCCTGGGGGACCATCCAGCGTTTTCGGCGTGCCTATATGCACGCGATAATTTTCTGGTGTTACGGCGGCTGCGGGGGGTGACCCTCTATGACTGTGTGCGCTTAGGTATCCGAATTCCACCCCAGGTGATTCGCGATATTGATGCGGCTCTGGCCTATGCCCGCAGCCGGGGACTGAATCCCCATGATGTGCATGGTCGCAATGTGATGATGTATGAGGGGCGGGGATTGGTGGTAGACATTTCTGATTTCCTCCATCCAGATGATTGCGCAGCCTGGGAGGACCTGAAACGAGCCTATTATTGCCTATATTTGCCGGTGATTGCCCCGTTGCGGTTGCGCATCCCTAACTGGTTGCTCAACGGGGTGCGTAAGGGGTATCGCCTTTTTCGCCGTTTGGGACGGGTGTTCTCGCGGCGATCGGGCCGCATCGCTTCGGAATCATCACGGTAGGCACCTGCATCGATCGTCTGACTCAAGCTGAGAGGGTATCAGACACTAGGGTGTTGATGGCAGCTTTGAAGCATTAGGGTGAGATCGAGAAGCTCGCTACCTCAACAGATTGCAAAACAACCATTGTCTTTCTATCACGCTGGTTCTTCTTGAGGATCAGCTTGCCTAGATCGTAATATGCACTCTAACTTGCGAGAAACACATCAGCAAAAATCGCTTTTTCGTGGGGAAGACGCTCCGGTAACGGCGAATCATAGACTACCAAGAGGGCATTTTCCGAATCCAGATTGGTTGGTGAAAAAGTAGGAAATAGTGTTATGCCTTCAGCCTTATCTCCCTGTGATCGCAGGGGAAAATCAAAGACCCATTCCAGCCTACCTTCCTTCTGGGCGTGGAGGCTATCACTTGTTAAATGGAGAGCATTCTTGAGACGAAATAGTTGCATCATTCCCACCAGATCCATCGTTGGACCTGCCAGAATCAACAGGTCATCTCCTTGGAAACAGAGATCCCGTACCCCCAACCCATTGAGATCAAGAAAATGCTTGTGATAGCGAACGTCGCCTTGCCGCACAAGCCCCAGCTTGCCTGGTGCCGTGTCCTCAACCCGGAAGTCCAGCACGATCGCCCACCCTCGCAGCACAGGTCCCCGTAACCCCAGCCAAACCCGATTGCCTCGCACGGCAATGCCCTCAATATCCAACCCATTTTCCTTGCTGGCGATCGCGGGGTTGAGAAACGCCTTGAGGTGAGTATCCTCGGCTAATTCTTCTAGCAATGAACCGGCTTGCTCCCAACCTGGTAAGCAAGCGGCCACGAGGTCTGGCTTCCCGCCATCGGGATGGGCACACCGCCGCTGTAAGTCCCCCGCCACCACGGGCAGGCGGGCTAACAAGTAACGACTGGGTTCCGTCTCCACGGTCGCGAGCCGCTTGATATCTTTTTCGGGATTCTTGCCCTTGGGTTTCTTCCGTTTAGTACTGTGGGACCCCACTACCCAGAGGTAATGATCGTCGTAATCAAACCCCTCAAAGTCAATTTCTGTATCTGTTGGCCAGTCCAGCAGGTCGGCGATCGCAAAGGCGTGATGATTACCCCAAACTTGGGGGACGCTTTCCCCAGAGCCAGAGATCGCGGCATGAATTAGACTCAAACGCTCGATCGCGGTGGTCTCATCCGAGCCAACCCACAGGTACGGTTCGGGGGTTAAGGCGACGGCGGACAGATCCCTCACAATATCTGTCGGATCACCCTCAAACTGCAATAGCACCTGTCCGAGTAAACCACTAGCAGCCATTGCCGTTGCCTCCCAACCCATTGGGCACTAATACCCACACTAACTCACATCACGTCTTCGTGAGCACCTGGGGCAAATCAGGCATCATGAAACTTCGCGATTGCACTTGACGAAACCGGGACAATGGCATCACTCTCCTGGCCAATAGCCAGATGATGGCTAGGTTAGTGCGATCAAGCGCCGACGCGGCGATCGGGACTGAGCATTTCTGTGGATTAAATGCGAATGGTGTCGCAGCTTTTCGCCAATCTACCTAGTTCTGCCGGTCTAGCCAGGTAGTCAATGCTGCCAACTCCGGGAAATCGAGCAATGCCTCACCCAGGGCTTCCAGTTGCTCCACCGAGAGCGATCGCACACGGGCCTCGATCGTAGGGTCCAGAGCACCAAAGCGATGGTTGAGCAACCGCAACACGAGCGAGATCTCCCGTTGGAGTCCTTGTTGGAGTCCTTGTTGGAGTCCTTGTTGGAGTCCTTGTTGGACGCCTTTGCTCAGGATGTCTTGATAGATCACGGATTCCTTCACAATCTCCTCCCGCAAGATCTGCTGAATCACCGTTTTCTCTAATACTAAGCCTGCCAGCACCGCCGTGGCCGCAGCGACGTTACCTTTAATGCCACGATCGGGCAAATTTTCAAGACGTTGGGCGATCACCCGAAGGGTAGCGGTTTTATCGGGTGTGCCACACAGGATCGCCAAGGGCCACAAACCCGGCAACGGTAAGAGGTCATCGGCGGAACATTCCCATAGCCGGATAACCTCAAACGCATGGCGCATCCCCGAAATTTCAAACATGGTTTGATGGACAAGTGCCGATCGTGTCGGTTTGAGGTAAATCACGATTTGGCGCATGGGGATGTCGGGATACCGACGGTAACCGCGTAGGCGATACTCGGCCATGCGATAGGGAATCGCAGTCTCTGGTTGGGTTTGAAATTCGATCTGGAGCAATAGCTGGTCGGCAGCCAACAAAATCAAGGCATCGGCCCGCATGGGTTCAACGGCCAATTCCGAGGGGCTGAGTTGGGTTAAGCCAATAGTATCGCCCAATAACCATTGGGCAAAGTCCTGGGTATAGGTTTCGGCCAGAAATTTGCAAACGTTGTCGTACATACCCTAAAATCGCGTTTCATACTCCAGCAACGCCTGACTATTACCCGATAAATCTGTCGAACCTCGGAACAACATCTCATCGTTGATGCGATAGCGGAGACTAAATTGGCCAATTTGATCATTGGTTAAAACCCGTAGGGCGGAAATCGAGAGATTTCCCGGTAAATCGATCCCGATCTCCGCCCCTAAGCCGAGGGTGCTACTGCGGGATTCCCGATTCGGCGTCATCACCGGGAAGAGGCGGAAATCCGTTAAGCCAAGCGCATTGCCGATGTGGGACTGAATATTGGTGAGCAAAGCCGATCCCGCCAAATTCGCGAGTAAAAGACTGCCCTCTCCTTGCGCCAGAGAGTTAATAAAACTCCCCCCCAATAACCCCACAATTTCGGCCTCATTACGAGGCGGCGTACTGGTTAGGGCTAACACCTCTGTATTGCCACTGGTATCCGCTAACTCGCTAGCCAACCCCCTGACCTCAGCTTGAACCCGGATAGTTCTCAGGGCACCCAGACTGGTGGCGGGGGCATCCGTGACTTCCGGCACGGTAGAGGTCGGGATGGGGGTACGGGTAACTTCTGGGACAATGGTCACCAGGCGAATATCGAGATAGGGGTCGAGGCCCTGATCTGGACTGAAGGTTGCCGTATTCTCGCGGCCACGGGCCAGGACAAATTCAGTGGTGAAGAGGTTAACTTGACCACTGCGCAGCAGAATGGTTCCACTGGGTTCAATATCCGTCAGATTACCGTTAATGACGAGATCACCCGTGGCGACAAAGTTCAACAAGGGCTGCCGCACAATCTGGATATTGCGGCCCAGGGAAATCTGAAGGTTGTTCAGGGCGATCGGGGATTGGGGGGGCGGCTGGCCTACGCGGGTAGAGGTTGTGGCCATCGCAGTTCCCTCTGGGGTCGATAGGGGTGACTCGGTGGGGGCAACGAGCCGGATTTGCCCATCGGCCAGGGTGAGGTTCCCCTCAAGGGCGGGGGTAAAGGCACTGCCCGTCACCCGGATTTGGCCGGTGAGATCGCCTTCATAGGGCTGTAACTTCAGCTTCAACCGCTTGAGATCGACCGTCACTGGATTTTCCCAATCGGGATCGGTTTCGGGCAGGGGATGGGCGATCGGGATCACGCCCTTGGCCAGGATTTGACCACCGCCAAAGGCCCCCTCAATGCCTTCAACCCGGATGCGATCGCGATCAAAGGTTGCACTACCGTGGATCGCCGTAATTGGTTCCGGCAGGGCTGGCGAGGTGATCGTTGCCTGCTCAAGGGCTGCTGTCCCCGTGGCGATCGGATCGCTCAGCGTCCCGCGTACCTGGAGGTTAAGGTTGCCCTGGCCGGCTACCAGGTTAAGTTGCGAACGAGAGAGGATATTCAGCAACGCGAGGCCACTATCCTGCACATTGAGATCTAACTTGATCGCTTCGGTTGCCGGGGCGGTACTCGCGAACGGGAGTTGATAGGGAATACTCCCGACCATTTGGATGGGGTCGGGTCCCGTCACTGCCATCGTTGCCCCAAAGTCGAGGCGAGCATCGGCGTAGCTAAAGCTACCCAGGGCATTTTCGATCGGCGCTTGGTTCAGCGTGCCATCCACCAGGGTAATTTCCCCCCGCGCTTGGGGATTGGCAAAGGTACCCGCGATCGCGGCGCTGGCATTTAAGCGACCAGTAATGTCAAAGGGTAGGGTGACCGTTCGTTTCAGGAGATCGACAGGGATATTTTCGGCCCGGAACTGTCCCGTTTGGCCGGTGGCTCCCAGCTGGCCGGTGAAAGTCAGCAGGGCCTCATCGGCGGTCAGCCGCAGGGGCAGGAAACTGACCACACCATCTTTGTATTGCCCTTGGACCAACACCTCATCCGCCGTGTAATTCCCCCACTGCCAATCCGCGCCCTGGAAATGAAAGTCGATCGTTGGCCCCGCCGCCAGGGACCCGGCAATGGTGATGTCGCCGTGGAAGCGGCCATCCAGGGCAATCAGCGGCGGTAAGGGCTGAGCAGCTAATGCGGCAGCCTGGTGTTCCTGGAGCACCTGCAATTCACTTAAGCGCCGTATCTGTTCCAGCACTGACATCTGGCTAGCATCAATCGGTACCGGGCGCACGGTGGCCGCTGCGACATAGTTGGGGGGACGGAAACCGCGTCCTATGTCGCTGAACTCGAACCACTGGAGGGTGCGTAGGAGATCCTGGGTGCGGGCGTCAGGCACGTGAATCTGGGCTTGGAAAGGTGCTTGCTCCGCCGGGTTGAAGTGGGCATTGACCTGGATCTGGGTTTGCCCCTCGGTTAACACCCCCTGCTGTAGCGAGGCAACGCCATTAACGTAACGGAAATCGCCCTGGAAGCGGTCGGCCTGGAGGTAGCCAAGGGCAGGGTTGGCGATCGCGATCGTCCCGGTGGTCTCGAATTGGCGCAGGTCGATCGTCGCTGCTCCGGATGCCGTGCCAGTCATGGTTCCCAGCCCGATCGCCGCCGCTGGGGTGAAGTTAAAAATCCCCAGGGGTAAATTCGCCAGAGTGACCTGTAGGGTGTTATCAACGGTCGTTCCCGCCAGTTGGGTATCCTGGCGCTGGATGAGGAACGTTGCGGGACGATAGTCCGGCGTGAGGGCTAGTTGAATCTGATCCTGATCCCCGCGCAGGTTAACCTCCAGTCCCTGATCCAGGGCAAAGTGCACCGGCCCCGACAAGACCGGCGCAAAGGCCCATTGGTTCACCACCAATTGTTCGAGTTGTAGGTCGCCCCCTAAAGCGAGGCGATCGAGCGGACCACTCAACTGGCCGGTGAAGCTGGCCCAACCAGTTGTTTGTACGGGCACGGGCAAGGGGCTGGGTAACCAGGCTTGTAGGGTTTGGAGATCGTAGCGATCGACGGCTAGCGCCAGGTTGATCTGTCGAAGGCTGGGCGTTGGGCCTGTTCGCGTATCTACCTGAATCGTTCCATTGGCCTGGACTTGGCCCGCGTTGAGCGTCTGGACGAGGACCTGCTGGCCATCCCAGGCGAGGCTGGTGCTGATCGGCTGGGAGAGTTGGGTGGGTCCCTGGGGCCGTTGGATGGTCACGCCCTGGGGCAATTGCAGTTCGGCGATCGCCTGGGTCGTCGCCAGCCCTGGCGCTTCCAGACTCCCTGCCAATTGGATCTGGCCATCAAGGAATCCCTGCAAAGCGAACGCGCCATTGGCGGGCTGGAGTCGGGCCAGGGGCAACTGCTGGCCTTGAACGACGGCCTGCCAGCGGCCATTGGCGATCTCCGCCTGGGCCTGGAGTTGCCCACCGTCAATTTGGGCGATCGCCTTTTGCAAACGAATGATCCCATTGGCAATGGTCACCTCGCCTTGGGCGGGATAGGTACCCTGGGGCGCCTGCCACGCTACCACCGTCTGTACCTGGGCGAGGGGACCAAAGACCTGGATCTGGGCATTCATCGGTCCTAAGCTCACGGGAAGTGTCGGGCTACCGTAGAGACGGGCCAAGGTATCGACGGGGATATCCTGGGCCAGGAAGTCCAGCACTAACCCTTGCGGGTCCGCCAGCTTGATCTGCCCGCCGCCGCTGATCGTGCCCCCCACTAACGGGTTGGCCCGCAGGTCCGATAACAGCAGATTGGGGCCATTTAGCTTAACGTTACCCTGGATCTGGTTAAAGACCACGCGATCGACACGGGTCGGTTGCGTGGTGGCGATCGTGCCCGCGATCACGGGTTGTAGCAGCGGCCCCGTCACCGTAATGGTTGCCTTTGCGGCCCCCTCAATGCCCACGGGAAGGGAAGTCACCTGCGCCGTTTTCAGCGCCGTGGCGATCGGGACTGAGGGCACCTCGGCGCGGAGATTGTAATCCCCCTGAAGATCTAACTGACCATTGACCTGAACAGGGACCGCGCCATACTGGCCCTCCAACTGATGAAAACTCAACTGGGAGCCTTTCACCCGGATCTGGCCGTTGCTAATTTTGACCGGTTGGGGCACCCGATCGAGGGTCCCCACCACATTCTGGAGTTTGACGCTACCTTCCAAATAGGGCATTGCGCGATGCGCGAAGTGATCCGTCTGGGAATCGGGCTGGCGGGGGTTCGCGTCCCGTTTCCCCTGGAGAATTGTCACCTGGCCGTCCAATTGCCCCCCCTGCAGCTGAACGGGCATGGGCACCAGCGGACTTACGTCAGTCACCGGGAGCGATCGCACCACCGCCGTGACGGTGTAATCCGGTGCTGCTGCCGGTCCTGCCAGGGTCACTTCCCCTGTTGCCTGGAGTTGGCCATCGGTCGCGGTGCGTCCCTGGGCTTGAAAGCGGATTTGCTGAGGTAAGTTCCCCCCCTCTGGGGCGTTGGGAAAAGGGGAGAGCTGATGGAAACTAGCATCGGCCTGGAGATCCCTCAGCACAACCGGTGTGGGGGCTTTCCTGGGGGAGGCGGGCTGGGGCACGAGCGTCAGGGTGCCATCCGCCAGACGGACTCGGCCAACTTCAAACGTCAGAAAACCGGGGGGACCGAGGGTAATTTCCGTATCGAGCCACTGCCCAGATTCAGCCTGGACCACCGAGGCCACGGGCTGGATCACGGTAATATCAAAAGTCACGGTGCGGGTGAGCAAGGCTTGGAGCGGATTGAAGCCCACCGCGATCGCCTGAATCGTCATCTGATCCGGATTGGTGGCCGTGGGGGGAATCGCCGATGGGCCAAACCGGACCCCCGTCAGGCTAACGTGTTCGAGTTCACCGATGATGATCGGGCGATTCAGGATTTGGGCCAAATTGGTTTGCACGAGAGGCACCAACTGGTCCCGCACGAATAGCCAGACCCAGAAGGCACCCCCACCCACC
>CAZHXN010000103.1:0-12832 GCA_964536415.1 uncultured bacterium | reverse complement strand
ATATTGTCGATTCCTTCCAACCTGGCAGTTTTGCAATCCCCGATACCTTTGAGTCAGCCCCTCCCTACGCGCCTGCGTCCCCTCCCTCCGGTCTACCGGGCGAACGTCCAGGCCCCACCGCGCCGCCAGTCAGCTTTCAGGAGGCGACAGGAATGGCTCCCCCCGCCCCCCGCTTTACCGAGCAACCGGAATCCCCTCGCCCAGTCCGGATGCGCCCCCCTCGCTCGCACGATATGAGCGGCCTATGGTTAGCCGTGATGATTTTTGTCATTATTGTGACTGCCTTCAGCGCTGGCTTTTTTATTATGCGTCCGTTCCTGACCTCCGATCAGTAGACGACAGATCAAGGCGGATGGGTCAGACAGGGGCTTTAGGGCAAGGGCAGCAGACGGCTCAGGCACACAACAGAGCCAGAAACCCTGTCCTGGAGGGCGTGTAACCATCAAGTCAGGGGGCAGTGCCTGCCTGCGATCGGTCAAATTTGGCAAGCTTGGCGATTCGGATTGTCTGCCGCCTGACCGGAAAACGGTAGTCTATGTTACACAATGATCCAGGGAGTCGATGTTAGGAGTTGGGAGTTGTAACGAGCTAACCCTGAGGAGCTGGACGGTTGAAAAAAGTAGAAGCCATCATTCGTCCCTTCAAGTTGGACGAAGTCAAAATTGCCCTCGTCAATGCGGGCATTGTGGGGATGACCGTTTCCGAAGTGCGTGGTTTCGGTCGCCAAAAAGGCCAAACAGAACGATATCGGGGTTCTGAGTATACAGTTGAGTTTTTACAGAAGCTCAAGGTTGAGATCGTGGTGGAGGATGAACAGGCCGAAATGGTGATTGAAAAGATTATTGCCGCCGCCCGGACCGGTGAAATCGGGGACGGTAAAATTTTCGTTACGCCTGTGGAAGAGGTGGTTCGGATTCGGACCGGGGAGAAGAATCTCGAAGCGGTCTAGCAGTCGCGAGGCTCTCTCGGAAACGACGCTGGCGGGCAACGTCTAGATTTAGGATCGCGTTGATTCAGACCCAACTTCTTCAGCCGAGGACGCTTGTGTGTTTCACAGGGCACTGTGATCTCCTCGATGCCGGGGAATTTCGTTGGGTGGATTTTACCCGCGAGGATGCTTGTGCGTTTTACAGGGCACTGTTATCGCCGCAGTTATTGCACCTAGGAAGAGGTGCAGAAGGTACCTCTGCGGGAGGGCGCAATCCGCCGCTCCCCTTATTGCTACGGGAGATTGCGTATGACGATAACGCTAGATAGGTTAGTGCGCCGTCAAACTTAATTGGGTAAGGTTGGGTCAAATAGAGTCGGTTGGGTCAAACGCAGTGCGTCCCAATTAGGCATGGCGCTCTACTCAGTAGGTGAGTGTGATTAAACCGAAGCCCCTCATCCCCTAACCCCTTCTCCTAAGCCGGGAGAAGGGGGACCGCTCTAGCTCCCCTCGCCCCACTCCCCGTTCGCGGGGGGCCAGGGGGGCAGAACTGGGGGTGAGGGCAATTTCCCTGCGGAGACGTTGTGCGAGGCGATACTTCAGGTTAATTAGCTCGGTCTACTTAAGTTGCCCCCTGTGTTCCCCATACTCTTAAGCAGAGGTTGGGTTTGGTTGGGTGCGATCGCCGCTCTGATCGCACCCGATACTTGGGCTATCGGACTGACCGCAAAATCTGCTCTCATTCTTCTGGGGACAGGGAACGAATCAAAGATAACCGGAAGGGATCACGGCTAATGTGTTCGATATAGCCCGATCGCAGATAGGTCAAAAACTCCGGTTGCTGCTTGAGATAGGCTTCGGCAGCAGCCACCAGCACGGTTCGGATATTGCCTTGAAACCAGGCATGGGCTGCTTCAAAGTTGGCTTGGGTTTCCACGGTGGAGAAGAGTAATTGATCGGTCAACTGGGTGAGATCGCCCGTATGGGAGGCACCCTCAGCAACGAGGAGATAGCGATCGGGAGCCGTTAACCAGCTAAAGGGTTCTGCTTGTTGGGGCAATAGGGGAGCCGCCACATCGAAGGCTCCGCCCATGATCAGGGTGGGAACTTGAATTCGCCCCATCCCCTGTTCCCCAAAAAGATTACTCACTGGGGCAAAGGCCATAATTAACTTGTTGACGCGATCGTCTTGCAGTCCTTGCTCACCCAGCTGCTTAACAGCCTGTGGTTCGTCCCGTAGTTCCAACGCACGACACTGAAGTAACAGCGCCAGATCCGTGCTCTTCCCGCGCCGCTGGTTTGAGAAACCGGATAAACGGACGCAGGGACGCATCCACCGTACCCTCTTTAACAAATTCTTCCAGGGAACGGATGGGCACGGTTTGGGATAGGGGACCAAAGGTAACGGTCACCCGCTCCGCTCCGCACGCAGGTAGTGTGGTCAGGAGACTGGCGAGACAGCCCAGCGCGACGGTTGCCAGCGATCGGGGTGTCCTCATGTTCAACCGTTGGTTGGCCAGAGCCGGACCACCGCGATCGACCTCATCCCCTGTGGGGTTACCCGTGATCCGGTTGCGACTTGCTCACACTGAAAGCGTTGGTTGCGTAGGAGAAGCGACATCATCAGGCATCCGTAAGCGAAAGCGACGGTGGGGCAACGACAGCAGTCATAGCCGGCTTCAGGCGTAATGGCTAAAACCGGGATGGGTCCTCTCCTGATGCCAATCATCCCCACGGAGAACACTCCCCATTATGCCTGGGAGTTTGGGATTGCAAGATTGGGATTGCAAAGATTCAAGCAAACCCAAAATCGCAGCCCCCCCCAACAAAAAAGGTCAGTACACGCCTGACCTTCCCACAAACTCAATTCTAAAATCGTCGTTCTCCGTGTCCCCAGGCTATGTCTCAGCCGTTGGCACGAAAAACCCTCTCCCCGCGTTCATCCCCACGATGACCGCAAGGAATTCACCCTCATTGGGGGATCACAATCCTTATTGTAACGAAAGGCACAGATATTTTGTTATAAAACTTTACGTCATATTGGCTGTTGAGAGATAACCGTTGCTGATTAGTGCTCCCTCAGATCAGGATCGCCGCCGGGACGAGCGCGGACTCAGTATATAAGCGGCGATCCCCCCCCCGATCAAGCCAAACAGGTGTCCCTGCCAGGAGACGCCATAGCTGAGGGGCAAAATGCCCCAGAGCATCCCCCCGTAGAGCAGGATGACCATGACAGAAAAGGCGATCGCGGGAATACTGCGATCGAAATAGCCCCGCAGGATCAAATAGCCTAGGTAGCCAAACACCAAACCACTCGCGCCAATATGGATGGAGGTCGGTGCGCCAATTAACCAGGTTCCCAGACCACTGACCGCCCAAGTAATCAGGGTCACGGGCCAAAAATCATGGGTTTCCCGCCACATGACGAGCCATCCCAGCGTCAGGAACGGTAAGGTATTCGAGATCAGATGCAGCCAGCTGCCATGCAAAAAAGGCGCAAAGATAATCCCCCGCAGCCCCACCACACTATGGGGCCGAATGCCCCAGACAGCAAGGCGACCGCCAAAGAAGATCCAGTTAACAAAAAAAATCAGCCACATGAGGCCCACAAAGCTACCCAAGATCACGGCCTGTGTCCTGAGTTCCTGCATGAGAGCCTGTGTTTCATCTCGCGTCATGATGCATACCGATCCTCAACAAGGTGGTTAGGGAAGGCAGGATGGTCGCCGGGTTCGAGGAAATGTTGATCAACATATATGTAAACCTATGGCTGTAATTACGCCCATTCAGGACAAGGGAGATAGGTAGCCCCCTGCTTGTAGGCTACGTCCCACCCCCCATTATGTCCGAGTTGAACTCAGGGGTTTAAGCCCAGGGCTTGCACTGCTTCCCTATCCATACGCTCCCGATCTACCCGATCTATAGATGGGCGTAGCCCAATATTTCCCGATATCTCTATATCTATATATAGATAATCCGCAGGAGAGTTGCCCTGGCCCCCTGCGAACGGGGGGTGGGGCGAGGGGAGCTAGAGCGGTCCCCCTTCTCCCGGCTTAGGAGAAGGGGTTAGGGGATGAGGGTCTTCGGTTTAATGACACTTGCCTACTGAGGTGCCGTCCGATCGCATACCCCAATCAACAGGGGGGCTTCAGGCCATCTCTAACATGTCTATAGGGAAACCCTCACTAAAGTTTAAAATATTTAATTATTCTCGCTGCCATTGCAATAATAAAAAAAAAAAATCATTGCTGGTCCCAATCTGCCCATCAGTATGCCTATCACTGACCGTGCTCACAGCGTACTCAGTGCCCCATTTCTCCGTTAAAATGGGTATTCTGCTAAAATTGGCCGTTATGCCCCAGGTTGCTCTGATTTATCCCCAAATTCCCCCCAATACGGGTAATATTGCCCGCACTTGTGCAGCAACGGGCACCGCTTTACACTTGGTTGGCCCCCTTGGCTTTGAGATTAGCGATCGCACCCTGAAGCGAGCGGGCCTAGACTATTGGCCCTATGTTGATGTCCACTACCACGAGACGCTGGCTGCCTTTCAAGCATGGCATGCCCAGCAGGGAGGACGTTGGATCGGCTTTGCTACGAAAGGGGCACAGAACTATATCCATTTCCGCTTTGCGGCGGATGACTGGCTGCTCTTTGGCAGTGAAACCGAGGGCCTGCCCCCGGAAGTCCTGGTGGCCTGTCAGGCCACGGTGTATATCCCAATGGCGCAAGCTCAAGTCCGCAGCCTTAACCTGTCCGTCAGTGCCGCCTTAGGACTCTTTGAAGCCCGCCGACAATTGGGCTACTTGGGTTAGCCATGCGGAGATCAGGTCGGTTTTTGCTCACGGCGGCGATCGACAGCCCAGGAGAGGCTCCGATCACCGCAATTAATGCGCTGCAATTGCGCTGAAATTTTATTAATACTGACTCGCGACCATTGCCAGCGATCGACGTTAGCGATGGAAATACCGCTTGCTAGGCGACAAAACACGACTTTCTCTAATAAGAGATTCCTATACCTACAGTCCTAGCCGGAGAATTCGGTACTGATAGATTTTTGTCATTACTCACTCCCCGGGTTTCTGTCCGGACGCTCCGGATCGAGGGTGAATAGGTTTGGCACGGGTGACGCTACATCCCAGCTATAGCAATCACTAGCGGGCGATCGTTCGAGGTGCCATTGGCGCAGAGATTGCCCACTGGCGATGGCAACGCATGGGAGATGTCAGCAAGAATTAATACGGATGCAATTTTGCCCAACTTGCCTTAGAGTTCGCCTTTACAAGGGTGATCTGCCCGCTTTCGAGCTACGGAAATCAGCAGAGAACAGCGATTTCTCAGGCAATATGGCTGCGATTAAACAGTCCAATCAAATTTTGATAAGTTCCATAATCTTGTCTAAATCAGAAAAGCAGGGTAAGCTTTCGTGAGTGTAATTACCGTCAATGACACTGATCGCTAACTGGTTGTGATCGTAGTCATTGTTGTGCAACTGCCCGAAGTACCCAAGAAGCTAGTCCGAAGTACCCAAGACAGTTCATGCTGGTCGTTTAGGAGGTCGTTCCTTGACACGAGGATTTCCAGAAGGGGTTAAGCCACTGTGCTCTCATGCCGTCATGCCCAGCGAAACGGCAGATCGAGTCGTTCAGGCAAGCACAGACAACCGTGTAGCTGTGCTCCCCGACGTAAACTCAAAAGGGGAAGTTTCGGCCCTTGAGCAACTCAAGCAGGCACTTCCCGAGATTGGCCGGAATCGCCGCGTTCACACCTCTGCGGCGATGCTCGGATTGGCCCTTTCCGTTGGTGTTTCCGATTTTGTGCTCCACGCCCAACGTGGGCAAGCACTGGCGGTAGAACCCAACTCGGCCAATGCTGCTAGCGAAGCGGCTGTACCCACCATCCCAACGGCTGCGGACTTGTCTGTTGCTGTCTCCGAGGTTGAAGCCACAGAGGCCCCGATCGCGACGTTCTCTTCTGAGGCATCCGAGGCAAGCGCTAAACCTGCGGTCCTGGAACATATCGTCCAGGAAGGACAAACCCTGTGGGATATCGCACGGCTGTATCGGATTGATGCCGCCGCGATCGCGGCCTCTAATCACCTGCCCCCTGACACGGTGTTGCGGGTAGGCCAGATCCTGCGCATTCCTTCGGTCAACGGGATTGTACATGAGTTGCAAACAGGGGAAACCCTGGAATCTGTCTCCCAGACCTACCAGGTGGAAGCCCAACAATTGGCCCAGGCAAATCCGGAGACTGCTAAAGGGGTTGTAGCAGTTCCAGGCAACGTCAATGATTTACTCAAGGCCAAGCAAGAGGTGGCCCTCAACCGCCTGAAAGAAAAGCGGGAATCCCTTAAACAAAGCCTGGAAACGTTGCCAACAGCTACCTCTCCTGAGGTCGCAGAGGCCGAAACTGCTGCCACGACGACCGCTGCAATTGCCCCTGAGTCGAGCCGACGTTTCCCAACGCCCACGGCCCTAGCAGAGAAGGCCAGTAGCCCTGAGATCGGCGGCGAGACAACGCCTTCGGCAGTTGTACCTACGGTCCCCCCCCTCTTAAAGACGGGCGCTTCTCAGGATAAGCCTCTGCAAATTGCGGCGATTCCTAACCTGCAAACCGTACCCTATCAGGTGCAGGTAGGGGATACCCTGAATGACATCGCCAACCGCTATGGCACCTCACAGGCGGAATTAATCAATCTCAATCGCTTGCAGGACCCCAATGTGTTGTGGGCGGGGCAGACCCTCCAGGTACCCCAGTCAACCCCCCAAGTGGCCGACCAAGTTGCCATTGTGGCCCTACGTGTTGAGGGTTCGGAAGTCCGGACGGATGTGGAGCTACCCACCCCGTTAAGTGCACCCCGTACTTCAGAGCTGCCCATCCTGGCTACCAGCCCCCAAGGGAGCAATGTGTACCGGGTAAACCCAGGTGACACCTTAGATGCGATTGCCCGTAACTATGGGGTTTCACGAGATCTCCTGGTCGCGGTTAACCAAATCAGTGACCCGAATCTGATCGAAGTTAATCAGGTCTTGCGCATTCCCCAAGCCAATAGTCTTGGGCAAGGGGTACAGGGTGAGCTTCCTATTGTGACGGGGATTCCAGTGGATACGGTGGAGACTAATGATGCCGCCGTCGCTACCCAGTCCACTAACCCAAGTATTTTCCCGAATCTGATTAATCGCTCTGCCCCAACACCAGCCCCGACAGCGGTCGCTACAACAGGGGGGCGTCAGAATCCGGATCTTCCCATCATCACGGGTACCCCAGTTCCAGAAACCACCCAAGCAGCAACGGTTGCATTTGCGCCGATCGGGACGCGTCAGCCACCCGCACCCGCAGGGGAGGCCACCCCCAGTTTCGATTCACAGCAACAGTACAGTCCTTATGTGGAACGTCTGAAGGCTGAGGTGATGCAACTGCGTTCACGGTATTCCCGGACGCCGAGCCAGACCACGGCTGCAACCACAACGGCCACCGCAGACGAGTCCGTGGCGGCCATGATCGCGCCTGTCAGTAGTCCAACTCCATCCGTTGCACCCAGTGCCCCAGAACGCACCGCACGGACGGCAGCACGCGTTAATCCCGATCTACAAGGTCTTGAAAACTACAACACAGGGATTTATCGTCGTTGGCAGGCAGGTCAAACGGCACGGGTTGAGGCTCCGAAGGTCGCACCGGCTCCCAGTGAGCAATTGATTGCGGCGGCTCCTTTGACTTCTGAGGTTTACGATCCGATTATCCAACAGTCCCTAGGACGGACGGTTTCGCCAGATCTGCCAGCCCTGTCCAACCCGGACTCCTATTTGCCAGATGCAGCCCCCGTTTTTACCGGTTATATTTGGCCCGCACGGGGTACCCTAACCTCTGGCTTTGGTTGGCGCTGGGGCCGGATGCACAAGGGGATTGACGTAGCGGCTCCGATCGGGACACCCGTCGTGGCAGCGGCTGGGGGTGTGGTTGTTACGGCTGGCTGGAATTCCGGTGGCTATGGCAACTTGGTGGAAATTCAGCACCCTGATGGCAGCTTGACCCTCTATGCCCATAACAACCGCATCCTAGTGCGTCCCGGTCAGCAGGTTGATCAAGGGCAGCAAATTGCGGAAATGGGCAGTACCGGCTTTAGCACCGGGCCACACCTGCATTTTGAGATCCACCCGGCGGGTCGGGGTGCCGTAAACCCGATGGCCTTCCTGCCAGGGCGTTAACGGATCTTGCAACCCTTCTATTTTTAGTTTCTCCGCTAGTCTAATTCGCTACAAATTGTGTGAGGGAGCTAATTGGCTCCCTTTTTTCATGCGATGATCAGAAGATAATTGCGACTAGGCCATGTTTCCAGTTATCTACTCAGACGCCTTTCTTGAGCACAAAACGGGACGACTCCATCCCGAATCGCCTGATCGCCTGGTGGCAATTGTAGCTGGCCTACGGGCAGCCTCTTGGGCAGAGCAGATCCAGTGGCGATCGCCCACGCCGATCGGCGATCGTGACCTCAGTCCTATCCAGAAAATCCATACCCGTTCCTACCTAGACCAATTGCGCCAATTGGCCAGCAGCGGGGGGGGACTGTTAGACAGCGACACCGCCGTTTCTCCCCGCAGTTACGAAATTGCCCAACTGGCCGTGAGTGCCTGGTTGGATGGGGTTGATCTTGTCCTGAAGACTGGTGAGCCAGCCTTTGCCCTCGTGCGTCCCCCCGGCCACCATGCCCTTTGGGATCGGGGGATGGGCTTTTGTTTATTGGCCAATGCGGCGATCGCTGCCCACTACGCCCTACAACAACCGGATGTGCAACGGGTGGCGATTCTCGATTGGGATGTGCATCATGGCAATGGCACCCAGGCGATCGTCGAGGATCATCCCCAGATTGCCTACTGTTCCCTGCATCAGTATCCCTGCTATCCGGGCACAGGCAGAGCGACGGAGCATGGCCCATACCAGAATGTCTTGAACATCCCCCTCCCGCCAGGGAGCACGATCGCGGACTATCTGCCGCCCTTTGAGCAGCAGGCG
Organism: uncultured bacterium; assembly: GCA_964536415.1. Taxonomy (GTDB): domain Bacteria; phylum Cyanobacteriota; class Cyanobacteriia; order B231; family B231; genus Trichothermofontia. Next base: position 3,891 of record CAZHXN010000103.1, on the reverse strand, counting down.
ATCCCCTTCCTCCAAGCCTTTCAGCCCGATCTCTTGCTGGTGAGTGCGGGCTATGATGCCAACCATGATGACCCGCTGGCTAGTCTGTCCCTGCGCCCCGACGATTTTGGTATCCTGACCCGCCATGCGTTGCAAGTCACCCGTCGCCTCCTGTTTGGGCTGGAGGGAGGTTATGACCTGGATGCCCTAACCGCATCCGTGTTGGCCACGATCGCCGCCTGTTTACCCTTGACGACCGGGGTGACCTGATGGCGGGATGGGGGGAGCGGGGCATCGGTAACCCAAAACGTTGGGCTTGAGTATTCCGGCAAGTGTATTAGTCGTTATATCCCTTTCCCGAATAAATCGGCATAAGATCAAGACTAATTGCCTCACCCTGTCGCCTGCCGTGATATGCATGGGTCACTGTTACCGGCTCCAGCATCAGTGCCAATTGTCGCATCCCAGTTAGATCACGTTTTAGTCTGTGGTTTGGGAAGCTTGGGCGAGCATTGTGTGATCAACCTCAAACGGTTTGGGGTACAAGTGAGTGCGATCGAACAATCGCCGCCCCCAACCTGGGAGATCCCTGATCTGGCCACTGCCTTGACCGACTTAGTGGTGGGGGATTGTCGTCAGGTAGAAACCCTCAAACAGGCTGGGATCGATCGCTGTCGGGCGATTTTGCTGGTGACCAATGATGAGCAGGTCAACCTGGAGGCTGCCTTTGCTGCCCGGTTACTCAATCCCCAGGTGCGGGTGGTGGTGCGATCGGCCAAGCAAGGCTTGAATCGGCTGTTGGCGGAACATTTGCAAAACTATGTCGCGTTTGAACCGACCCAGTTGTCTGCCGATGCCTTTGCCGTCGCTGCGTTGGGCAACGATACTTTGGGTTTTTTCCAACTTGAAGGCGAGTTCCTACGGGTCACCCGTCATCGCATTGCCCCAGGACACCCCTGGTGTAATCAGCGTCAGGTGCAGGACCTGAATACCCGGCGGCGGCGCGTATTGGCGCACTGGCCCTCCGGACACCCCACCAGTGAGCATTTTTATCAATGGGACCCAGAAACCCTCATCCGGGCTGGGGATACCCTGATCGCTATTGAAACCGAGGCCGATCGCCGATCGCCATTAGATCGCCGTCTAGCGCCAGCGATTTGGCTACAGCAGGTGATCGCCTATGTCCAGGAACTCCTCGCTGCCCCCCAGCCCTTGGCCCACCTCCGGCAACAGATCTACGCCCTTTGGCAGCAGGGGGCCGCCCACCAAATCCAGCGAGTCGTGATTGTCTGCGGTTTGACGATCGTCAGTTTGTTGTTCCTAGGTACAACCCTGATTTACCAATACTTTCCCCATCCGATCAGCCGCTATGAGGCATTCCAGGCAACAGTTGTCCTGTTGTTAGGGGGCTATGGGGATGTTTTTGGGGGTGTGGAATTGACCGATCCCTTACCGAGATGGCTCCAGTCCTTTAGCCTGGGTCTCACCTTGATTGGAACGATCTTTGTCGGGGTTGTCTATGCCCTCTTGACCGAAAAACTGCTCACCGCCAAGTTTCAGTTCCTAGCACGGCGTCCCCCTGTGCCCACCCAAGGTCATACCGTCATCATTGGGTTAGGGCGAGTGGGTCAGCAGGTCGCCACCCGGCTGCAACAGTTTAAACAGCCCCTCGTGGGGGTTCATACTTCCCCCCTGCCAGCCGATACTTTACCCCAAATGCCCCTAGTCATCAGTCAGGAGATGACCCAACAAGCGTTACTCAAGTTGAACCTGATGACGGCTAAAAGCGTCGTGGCTGTCACCGAGGACGAACTGGCCAATTTGGAAGCTGTCTTAACAGCCCGTGCCGCCCATGCAACCGCTAATTTGGTCATTCGCACGTACAACCGTCGGTTTGCTGAAAATATCGGTCGTCTATTCCCCGATGCGCAGGTTTTGTGCGCCTCAGAATTGGCTGCCCAGGCGTTTGCCACTGCTGCCTTTGGTGAAAATGTGCTCACCTTGCTCTGTTTCGAGCGCAGCACGATTCTGGTAACCGAATATAAAGTCGAGACCCATGACACCCTCAATCAACGGTTACTGGCAGAGGTCGCCTATGGTTATGGAGTTATCCCCATTTTGCATCAGCGATCGGGGCAAGCTGCTACCCTCCTTCCCAAGGATGACCTGCGGCTTCAGACAGACGATCGTCTGATTGTCCTGGCCACCATCGAGGGGTTACAACGGATTGAACAAGGTAATTTACTGCCACGCCAGTGGTACGTGCGCATTGACCGTCTGCCGCTAGGGGCCGATCGCAGTATTTTGGAGGAAGAGGCCCGCACGATCGTGGCCTTGATTACGGGATGCCGCATTAATGAAGCGATCGCCCTCATGCAACATAGTCCGGGGACCCTGCCATTGCCCCTCTATCGCCACCAAGCTCAACGCCTAGTGAAACGCTTGCGTCGTGCTGGTTTCCAAGCCCAGGTCGTGCAGTCCTGAGATGCCGAAAGACGCCATCAATGCGGTGGGCGGTTTGTTGGGTTTCGACGGATTGGAAGGTGTAGCCCTAGCGATCGGGTTGGCCGATCAGTTCAAAGAAAAGGGCAAGGGCAGTGTGGAAGATGCGATAGAACAGGGAGTCGGTTTTCACGGGGGCGATTGACGATCGGGGGAGGGAGGGGCCTATCTTAAGATTGGGAAGCTGTAGCGGCCTTCCATCGCCACGGGCAGGGAAAGCGCCTGATGTCTGATGCCATCTGCTGCAATCTTCACTTCAACAAGGTGGTGACCTGATCGGGGTCGGCGAGGGGAACCACCAGGCGACTCAGGGTCCGTCCATCTTCCAACGTATAGAAACTGAGATCGCCGCCGAGTTGGTGGATCAACGCCTGACAGATGGCCAGAATGAGACCGGGAAGTCGATCGATCGCTGACGGGGCTAATAAATCTAACGAGCGGCCATGCTGTAACTCAGCGAGCAGGGCGGGTTCGATCGCGCCATTATCGGTGATTGCAATTTCTAAAAACTGATCATCAATGGGTTGACACCAGATGTCTAACCGTCCCTGGGCGGGCGATCGGCGGCAGGCTGCCGCCAACACTTCGTAGAAAATCGATTCCAACTTCACCATATCGCCAGCTACCTTAACCCGGCTATCCAGGTTGTGGACTTGCGGCCACAGTTGGCGCTTCTTAACCAGGGAGTCAATGCGATCCATCGCCCGTCGGAGGAGGGTCGCGAGGGAAGCCGCACCTTCAGAGGTTTGCAACTGCCACTGTTCATGCCGCAGTAAGGGCAACATGCTATTGATGGCAATCCCAAACTGACGCAGCGTTTGCTCAAGGTGGAGATCGGCTGGAATCTTCCCCTGATCAAATAGGCGCTGGAGGCGTTGGGTAGCGGCCCCCACCATTTTGTAAAACTCTTCCAACTGGCGGTTTTTATACCAGTTCAGTTGTTGCAGGGCACTGCGCTGGGCTTGAAAGACATCGATCAGGACCAAGGCACGCCGGGACCAGGCCAGTTGGTTCGCCAGCGTCAAGAGGGCGTGTTGATCGCGATCGCGCCAGAAGCGCTCAGGACCATCCGCCACGACCACAATTCCCGTTGCCTCATGGCTTGCTGCCGTCCGTAACGCGGTTCCCAGCAATTGTCCAATGCCGGTGGCACTTAACCATTGCCGGGATTCTGCCGGTAAATCCCCCACATGGAGGGGCAGGGTTGTCTCACTTTGCAATAACCACTGCACCAGGGCATCCTGATACAGCAAAATCACACTGTCCTGGTGAATCGCGAAATTCTTGTCCTGGGCAGCGATCGCCGCAATCCGAGCGACCTGATCGCTGGGAGACCAGGTGACCAGCACCACTAGGGGCACATTTAAACTGTGGGCAATGTTATGCACAGCGGTTTGCTCGAGCACCGTG
>CAZHXN010000102.1:11042-13161 GCA_964536415.1 uncultured bacterium | reverse complement strand
ATTGCCTGACCCTCACTGAGGCGACACAGGCTGTAAAGATTTTTAGAAAATTGGAATTACTACTCCAGACGGAAATATTACCCCAGGAAAAAGTGGGGCTGGCCATTACTCTGACCTGCCGTTAGGAAGAGATTATCCGGATACCCCACCCCTAATAAACACAGCCCTTGGGGGGGGGCTGCATATTTCACTTGCTCCCGCTGTTCCGTGATCCAAAGCTGGGTAAATTCCTCCGGCGATCGCTGCCCCCGACCCACCTGCACTAACAATCCCACTAGCAGCCGCATCATGCCATAGAGAAACGCATTCGCCTGTACTTCAATTTCAATGAACGGCCCTTGCGCTTGGCAGATCACAGCCTGTACCTCAACCCAGGAATGATCCCGACTGGAATTGGCTCGGTGAAAGGCGGACAAGTGGTGACGCCCCAATAAGGGTTCCAACGCGGCCTGCATCGCCGCCACATCTAGCGGCTCATAGTAGTAATGCCAGGTAAAGGGCTGCACAAACAAATTGGGACGACTGCCTGTATAGAGGGTGTAGCGATACCGTCGCCAAGTAGCCGAAAAACGAGCGTGCCAGTCCCGACCCACAACTGCCGCCGCTGTGACTGAAATGTCTGACGGTAACCGGCTGTTAATCACCCCTGGCCATCGCGCTGCTGGAATCGGCGAAACCGCTTCAAAATGGGCTACCTGACCGGCGGCGTGAACCCCAGCATCCGTGCGACCTGCGCCTGTAATCCGAATCGGATGTCCAACGATCGCCGCGATCGCCGCCTCCAGTTCCGCCTGCACCGTGCGTTGCTGAGGTTGCCACTGCCAGCCATGAAAATGGGTACCCACATATTGCAGCAACAGAGCAATCCGCTGTGGCTGCACTGCCTGTGTGATCAGATGATCCGCATCCTCAGGCATTGCTAAAGGCAGGTCAGATAGCGCCTGATTTGACCGCTCCCCAACCTGCCCTTTGCTGACCACAACTGTCTCTAGTCCTCTCGAATATTCAGCGAGTGTCCTAGCCCTAAACTAATTCCAGCACCGCCATTTCGGCATTGTCACCCTGGCGGTTAACTGTGCGCAGAATCCGGGTATAGCCCCCTTGACGATTGCCATAGCGCTCACCCACTTGGGCAAACAGGGAATGGGCCAGTTTCTTATCGTAAACGTAGCCCAACACCTGACGACGGGCAGCAAGACTACCGTCCTTCGCCAACGTAATAATGCGATCGGCTTCCGCACGTACCGCCTTAGCACGGGCTTTTGTGGTCACAATCCGACCATTTTGCAACAATTGCGTGGTCAGGGCACGCAGCATCGCCCGCCGCTGATCAGCAGGCTTACCTAATTGGGGAACTCGACGACCGTGACGCATAATTCATTCCTAAGCAGGTAGTGATGGCAAGTGTGTGTGGGTTTAGATTTGAGATTTGAGAGTGCAGGCTATTATAGGCTGTAGGTTTTCAGGTATCGAGGAGAATCCTCTCACCTATCACCTGTTCCCTGTCACCTATCATCCCAATCCCTAGCCCGTCTTGTGAGACTTTTCCTGGGGCAGCGTAATCCCCAGCCGATCTTGGAGGGCTTGAATGACTTCCTCCGCAGATTTCTGACCGAAGTTCTTGATCTCCAACAGGTCTTCCTGGGAGTAGTCAAGCAGGTCGGCAACCGAGTTAATCTGTGCCCGCTTCAGACAGTTATAGGCCCGTACCGACAACTGCAACTCTTCGATCGGGATCTGATGTTCACGATCGTCGCCCGGTTTGGTTTCATCCGGTCCCGGTGCCTGGGAAGAGATGTCCTTCAGTGGGCTAAACAGATTGGTGAGGATCTCGGCTGCCTGACTGAGGGCTTCCTTCGGGGTGTAACTGCCGTTGGTCCACACTTCCAGGATCAAGCGATCGTGCTCAATGCCAGGGCCACTGTGGATCGCCTCCACACTGTAATTCACACGGGTAACGGGCATAAAAACGGCATCGATCTGGAGAAAGTCGATCGCCGTGGTTTCATCCCGCATCCGATCGACCGTGCGATAGCCTTGGCCACGTTCTACCCGGAATTCCATCTCCAGCGTGGCTCCCGCCGCCACGTTCGCCTCCGCATCGAGGCGGAAGGCCAAT
>CAZHXN010000102.1:8632-11032 GCA_964536415.1 uncultured bacterium | reverse complement strand
CCGCCGCCAGCGTCGCGATGTATTGTTCCGTGTTGATCACTTCCAAGTCAGTGGGTAAGTCTTCGCTGAAGCTCCCCGCTGTCACCGTCGCAGGTCCATGAATTCGCAACCGCCCAATCTGGGGCTGGGGGGAATAATTGCGAAAGATCACTTTCTTCATATTCAGAAGGATGTCCAGCACATCCTCCCGTACCCCTGGAATCGTAGCAAATTCGTGATTTACCCCAGCGATCCGGACCGCCGTCACCGCCGCCCCTTCCAGGTTCGACAACAACACCCGCCGCAGGGCATTCCCCACCGTGGTCCCCTGTCCCCGATCGAGCGGCTCTAGGACAAATTTGCCGTAGTTATACTCATTGGACTCAACCTTGCATTCAAACTGAGTCACAGCCCAACCTCCCAAATCCTCTTGAACTTAAACGATTGCCCCCTTGAGGGATGCGATAGCGTCTCAACACATTGGCGTATCGCTACACCCGACGACGCTTGGGGGGTCGGCAACCGTTATGAGGAATCGGTGTCACATCGCGAATCAGCGTAATCTCTAGACCCGCCCCTTGTAATGCCCGGATCGCCGTTTCCCGGCCTGCCCCCGGTCCACTCACCATGACTTCAACCTGACGCATCCCCTGGTCCGCTGCCCGACGAGCCGCACCTTCCGCCGCCGTCTGGGCCGCAAAGGGGGTTCCCTTCTTGGCCCCCTTAAAACCGCTCGATCCTGCCGATGCCCAGGAAATCACTTCCCCGATCGGGTCGGTAATCGTCACGATCGTGTTATTGAATGTGGATTGGATGTGAACGACCCCATTGGGAACGTTACGCCGTTGCTTCTTGGTCCCGCTTCGCTTGCCTGTTTGTCGCGCCATTGCCGCCTCTCTAGCTTCCTCTATACCTTAAACAGTCGTACCGAAGTACCTCAATCACACTGTCCTGAAATCAAATGGTCTCGAAGTCTTACGTTGAAACACTCGTGCCGAAAAATATGTGCCGAAACACGCATCCTGAAGGCTCGTGCCAGAAACGAGTGCTGACGGTCACTGCACACTGGGCTGAAACCCAGGCAGAAGTACCAGGCATCACCACCCTACTCCAGCCCCTGAGCCAGAAAAGGCTGCTTGCCCAGATCTCCCTTGCACTACTTCTTCGATGTTGCCTTCCGCTTCCCAGCCACTGTTCGACGTACCCCACCGCGCCGGGTACGGGCATTGGTCCGGGTGCGCTGACCACGAACGGGCAACCCCATCCGATGCCGACGCCCCCGATAGGTGCCGATGTCCATCAAGCGCTTGATGTTCATGCTTTCTAGACGCCGGAGATCCCCTTCCACCTGGTAGCCAGTTTCCACAGCTTCCCGGAGGACCGCCACTTCGCTATCACTGAGATCCTTGACGCGGGTATCCGGGTTCACCCCAGTAGCAGCCAAAATCTTTTGCGATCGGGTCAGGCCAATCCCGTAGATATACGTCAAACCAATTTCGACCCGCTTATCGCGCGGGAGGTCTACACCCGCAATTCTTGCCACGCTGTTTATCCCCCTAAGTTTGATAATTGGAATGATTTCGATTCGGTCTGAGCAGTGATCCCAACGACAACGTCCGATGACGCTAGCCATTCCTGCCCTGAACTAGGCTTGACATAGCCGTTACAATAGCTGACATAGGTTTAACGCAGATGCCCCGCGCAACCTTGCCATCACCACTGCTAGCCTTGCCGCTGCTTGTGCTTCGGGTTAGAGCAGATCACCATAACTCGACCATGTCGGCGAATAATCCGACATTTTTCGCAGATTTTTTTGACGGATGCTCGAACTTTCATGCCTTCTCTGGCGCTTCTACAAACATACTACAGTAGCAACTTGCGGAAAACTTTGTCAAATATTTTGGCTACATAGCAGCCATTTTGTTGACATTCTTGACATTTGCCTGGACTTTTGACGGATACGGCTCAGGATGCTGACGACTGAGGAGTCGGTAGTCTTTCCACTGGTGGGACCCAATCACGGCTAAAACGAGCTTAAATTGGTGACGACATAGGGCTTGACGCCATAGGAAAAAGAATCAGAGCAAGGGTAATAACCTGATGGCCGATTGCTAGCCTCCAGAGCAATTTCTACCGATCACGCTGTTGACAGATGTTAACAGCTATCAGTCAGAGGCTACCCCCCTAAAGGCATGGGCTGCACAACTGAGCGATGATCAACTAAGTGCCCAGCATGTAAGTGCCCAGCATGAGCGATGGCTATTTCTTCCGGAGACGATAGGTAATCCGCCCTTTGCTCAAGTCGTAGGGGGTTAATTCTACTTTGACGCGATCGCCAGGTAGGATTTTGATATAGTTCCGCCGGATCTTACCGGAAATATGGGCCAAGACATTAAACCCATTGTCCAGGTCTACCCGGAA
>CAZHXN010000102.1:0-8617 GCA_964536415.1 uncultured bacterium | reverse complement strand
AAGGACTCCGTTACCGTCCCTTCCATTTCAATCAGATCTTGTTTAGCCAATCGACCTCCTTTGTGGGGTTATAGACACCGCCTTCGTCCCCAGCCACATCAACACGACACGTATCCTAGCATTCTTCAGCTTAGCAAATATATACTAAGGGTGGTGTCGTAGGTAGCGGTTAACGGGAAGATTATCGGTATGGTCGCTGCCGTGGGGTAGGCATCCTGCCCGCCGCATCCTTTTGGATTGGGAGACAGCCAGGAGGACCATCCCACAAGACTCGGCCTAGGCTGAGATCGCCTGTTCTAGGGCCGCCGTCACTGCATCCATACTCTGATAGCCGTTAATGGCTACCAGCTTGCCCTGACTTTCGTAGAAGGCAAGCATCGGCAAGGTTTGCTCCCGGTAGACTTCGAGACGGCGGCGGATCACCGCTTCGTTGTCGTCCTGCCGCCCCCGTGCCAAGAGGCGCTGGATCAGTTCAGTATCCGGCACTTCCAGGTTAAGGGCGTAGTCACAGGCTTGCCCCAGGGTTTGCAACATGGCATCCAGGACTTCGGCTTGCGATCGGTTCCGGGGAAACCCATCCAAAATCCAGCCAGAAGCGGTATCTGGTTCCGCTAGGCGGGCTTTCACCATTCCCAACACCAACTCGTCAGGGACTAACTCGCCGCGATCCATGTAGGCTTTGGCTTTTACCCCTAGTTCAGTTTGTTGGGCAACTGCTGCCCGCAGGAGATCGCCGGTGGAAATGTGAGGAACTTGGCAGCGATCGGCCAGTCGCACGGCTTGAGTTCCTTTACCCGATCCGGGAGGTCCCAAAAACACTAAACGCTTCACTACTGTTTCACCATCCCTTCATAGCGTTGGGAAATGACATAGGTCTGAATCTGCTTCGAGGTGTCGATTGCCACCCCCACCAGAATTAATAGTGAGGTTGCCCCTAGGCCCTGGAAGGTTCGCACCCGCGTCGCACTTTCCACCGCTGTTGGCACGATCGCCACCACCCCCAGGAAAATTGCCCCCAGGAAGGTGAGCCGATTGAGGATGCGTTCAATGTACTCCGTAGTCTTTTGGCCGGGACGAATGCCGGGGATACTCGATCCCATCTTTTTCAGGTTCTTGGCTAAATCCTCTGGGTTGATAACCAACGAAGCATAGAAATAGCTGAAGAACAGAATCAGAACCAAATAGAACAGGACATACAGCCACGGAGCCGGACCATTGGGGCTGAGGTAGGCCGACATCTGCACGAGAAATTCATTGCGGGTGAAGGAGGCCAATGATGCCGGTAACACCAACACTGCCGAGGCAAAAATGATCGGCATGACGCCGCCCTGATTCAACCGCAGGGGCAAATAGCTGCTTTTCTCCAGGTACAACCGCCGTCCCACTTGACGCCGCGCCGAAATAATCGGAATCCGACGAGTGCCTTCCTGAACAAAGACAATCCCCACGATGACGGCCAGAAAAACCAGCAAAAGGATGATGACACCGCCGACCAGGTTACTATCGCCACTTTGGGTGAGGGCAAAGGTGTCGGACAAGGACTTGGGCAAGGTGGAAACAATGTTGACAAAAATCAACAGGGATGCGCCATTGCCCACCCCGCGCTCGGTAATCAGTTCCCCAATCCACATAACAAACATGGCCCCCGCCGTTAAGGCCAAGACCATTTGCACAACAAAGATCGGACCTGGACTAGCGGCAGCACCCAGGTTACTCACCAACAGGGCCAACCCAGCACTCTGGAAGATGGCCCAACCGAGGGCAACATAGCGGGTAATTTGGGAAATCTTGCGCCGTCCCGCTTCGCCTTCATTTTTCTGCAAGTCTTCCAGCGCGGGAATCGCTGCCGTTAATAATTGCAAAATAATCGAGGCGTTAATAAAAGGCAGAATCCCCAACGCAAAAATTCCCAGGGCGAGGAAGCCCCCCCCAGAGAAGATATCGAGAAAACCAATGACCGGGTTATTCCCCAAGGCTTGCCGGAAGGCTTCCCGATCGATGCCCGGAACCGGCAAATAAATCCCGAATCTGACTAGAATCAACAGCCCGATCGTCACCAACAAACGCCCACGCAGACCGGCTGCCTGGGCCATTTGCATAAACGTTTCTTGGGCTGTCGGTGCGCGATCGCGACTTTCAACCATGAGCGGATACCTCTACCGACAGAACTGCGTGGCTATTCGGCACGGGCGGTGGCTGCCTCAATCACCTCACAACTGCCCCCCGCTGCCTCAATCTTGCTGCGGGCACCCGCTGTAAAGGCCGCAGCCTTCACATTCAGGGCAACATTCAGATCGCCATCTCCCAAGATCTTGAGGGGTCCCCGTGAGGTGGTAACAATACCCGCTGCCAGCAGGGAGTCAAGGGTGACTTCCGTATTGGCTGGCAACGATGCCAGTGCACTTACGTTAATCGTAGTGTACTCACGACGGTTAACAAGGGGAAAATGTTTTAACTTGGGTACCCGACGGTAGAGGGGCAGTTGACCCCCTTCAAAGCCGGGGCGCGTCCCTCGACCCGATCGCGATTTTTGGCCGCGCATCCCGCAGCCACAACTGGCTCCCTGACCGGCAGCAATCCCACGACCGACCCGACGGCGGCGGTGCTTAGAACCTTTTTGCGGTTTGGCGTCTTGGAGTCTCATATCGCGACCTGATTCCTTTCCTCGTTGTGCGTAGTTGCGGTTTTAACCGTGATCTCCCCGTTTCAGGAGCCGTTTAAGAAGCTGCTAAGCGTAAAGCTGCTCAATGGGAATTCCCCGTTCTTCGGCAACTTCGGCAAAAGTACGCAGGGAAGCCAGCGCTGAAACAGCAGCGCGAGCGTTGTTGAGGGGATTGTCGGAACCCAGTTGTTTAGCGAGGGCATTCTTCACGCCGGCCAATTCCAGGACTACCCGTACAGCGCCCCCGGCAATCACCCCGGTACCCGGACCGGCTGGCCGGATCAGCACGGCGGCTCCCCCTCCCTCACCATTAACCGGATGGGGAATAGAACTGGATTTAGTAATGGGCACATCGATCAGGTGCTTCTTGCCATCGGCGACGCCCTTACGCACGGCCCCAATCACGTCGGCAGCTTTACCCACCCCGACGCCCACCTGGCCGCGTTCATTACCCACAACAACGATCGCGCGGAAACTCAGCTTTTTACCGCCCTTGACCACCTTGGTAACGCGGCGGATCTGTACCACCCGTTCCTGCCAATCAGTTTCCTTTTCGCGGGCGCGGCTTGCCTTACGAGATTTTGCCATAACGGTTCCTTCGTCCTAATCCTCTGTTGCCAGTTCTTACCAGTGCGGTTACCAGTGCTGATGACCCAATTGGTTTCGGGTTAAGCCCTAAAAATTCAAACCTGCTTCACGGGCAGCATCGGCCAATGCCTTGACGCGGCCATGATAGAGATTCCCCCCACGATCGAACACGACTTGCTCGATTCCCTTGGCCAGCGATCGCTGGGCAATCAGTTTGCCAACGGCACTAGAAGCATCACAGGTCGCCCCAGATTGCAGTTGGCCCCGCAGTTCCGGATCAAGGGTTGAAGCAGCAGCTAGGGTGTGGTGCTGCGTATCATCAATAACTTGGGCGTAGATGTGTTGATGGGAACGGAATACTGCCAGACGCGGGCGATCGGTCGTTCCTGACAGACGTTTGCGGACCCGACGATGCCGTGCTTGGACCAGATCTTTACGACTTTTCATAGCATTAACCCTTAGCCATTACTTCTTACCAGACTTGCCAGCCTTGCGCCGAACCTGTTCACCCTGGTAGCGAATCCCCTTACCCTTATAGGGTTCGGGTTTCCGCACTGCCCGGACCCGGGCCGCCGTATTACCAACAATTTCCTTGTCGATACCGCTGACAATGATGTTGACGTTGTTCTCGACTATAAATTCGATGCCGGGGGGCGGTTCGATCGTCACGGGATGGCTATAGCCCATATTCAGCACCAGGTTTTTACCCTGGACCTGTGCCCGATAGCCCACCCCTTGGATCTCCAGGCGACGCTGGAAGCCTTGGGAAACCCCTTCGACCATATTGGCCACCAGGGTACGGCAGAGGCCATGACGTTGCCGTGCCGGACGGGACTCATCCCGCCGTTTCACCTGGACTTCGCCGTCCACCTGCTCCACCGAAACCTCATTCGGCAGTACACGGGACAGTTCGCCCTTGGGACCTTTGATGGTGACTTGTTGCCCGTCGATCGTCACGGTTACCTTCGCGGGAACCGGAATCGGGCGCTTGCCAATCCGAGACATAGCTCCTGTATCCTCTGTCTTAAACTGAATGTTCGCTTCCAGCCCGCAACACGAACCGGGGCTGTGGTCAACCACAGGGGGCAAACCGATAGCGCGGTGGTGATCAGGCTGGCAATTGAGGGCAGTTACCAGACATAGCACAGCACTTCGCCACCCACACCCCGCCGTCGGGCTTCGCGATCGGTCATGATGCCATTGGAGGTGGAGATAATGGCAATGCCAATCCCTCCCAACACCCGTGGCAATTCCTTACGGTTTGAGTACACGCGCAAACCAGGTTTACTCACCCGTTGCAAGGCCGTGATCGTCGGGCGACGGTTCTTGTCGCGATAGCGGAGCGTAATCACGATCCGTCGCTTTACCCCTTCGCCAACTTCCTCAAATCCCTCAATGAAGCCCTCCTCCTGGAGCACCCGCGCAATACTGCGAGTCATATTGGTGGAAGGCACTTCGGTGGTTTGATGCCGAGCCAGATTCGCGTTGCGAATGCGGGTCAACATATCTGCAATGGTGTCGTTAACTGCCATAGTTGTCTCTATCGTGATATTCCTGTAGCAGCGAGGACTGTTTTAAGGGTCCTAGTCGCGGAAGGGCATACCCATCGCCCGGAGGAGGGCGCGGCCTTCCTCGTCGGTGTTGGCGGTGGTGACAATGGTGATGTCCATGCCTCGAATCTGATCAATGCTGTCATAATCGACTTCCGGGAAAATCAACTGCTCTCGAACGCCCAAGGTGTAGTTGCCGCGACCATCAAAACTGCGGGGGCTGATGCCGCGAAAGTCGCGAATCCGAGGCAAAGCCAGGTTGATTAAGCGCTCCAAGAAGGCATACATGCGATCGCCCCGCAGGGTCACCATGAGGCCGATCGGCATTCCTTGCCGAATCTTGAAGCCCGCGATCGCTTTTTTGGCACGCGTGACCACAGGCTTTTGCCCAGTAATCACGGCCAACTCTTGCACGGAGGACTCCAGCGCCTTGGCATTTTGGGCGGCTTCGCCCAAGCCTCGGTTCACCGTAATCTTGACCAACTTGGGGACTTGGTGAACATTGGTGTAGCCAAACTGGGTCGTCAGTTGGGGAACGATCGTTTCGCGGTAACGGGTTTTGAGGTTTTGTGCCATAGGTCCTGATTGGGTGCCCTGGTCTTGGTCAGGGGCATAGGGTGAATACCAGCGAGGGCGCTAGCGGCGAACTTGGTCTGCTCAGGGGCCTAGTCCAGAATTTCGCCCGTTTTTTTGAGCATCCGCACCTTGCGGCCTTCAGGGGTGAAGGTATAGCAAACGCGGCTGGCGACTTTCTCCTTATTGGAGTAGAGCATGACATTGGAACTGTGGATTGGGCCTTCCACGGTTTCAATCCACCCCGATTCGCCCTCTTGCCGTGGCTTAATGTGCTTGGTCTTGATATTGACGCCCTTGACCAACACTTTGCTCGTTTTCGGGAAGGTTTGCAGGACTTCGCCGACTTTGCCCTTGTCCTTGCCAGTAATGACCTGGACTGTATCCCCGCGCTTGACGTGCATGCGATAGCGGGTTGGCGTGGATGTCGAACGGTTTTTCATGTTAGAGAACCTCCGGTGCTAGCGAAACAATCTTGGTGTAATTCTTGTCGCGTAGCTCCCGTGCGACCGGGCCAAACACCCGCGTACCACGGGGATTGCCGTCGGCGTTAATAATGACAGCCGCATTGTCATCGAAGCGAATGCTCATGCCGCTACCCCGACGCAGGGTCTTGCGAGTACGGACAATCACGGCCCGCACAATGTCAGACTTTTTCACCGCCATGTTTGGCAAGGCATCTTTGACAACGGCAATGATCACATCACCTACGCCCGCATAGCGACGATTACCACCGAGGACGCGGATGCACATGAGCTTACGAGCGCCGCTGTTATCAGCCACATTTAGGTAAGATTCTTGTTGAATCACGGTTGGTTTCCTTCTGATCCAGAGGTTGACGGTAAAACTGGATTAAGCCAGGGTGGTATGACTGAGGATCTCGGTCACGCTCCAACGTTTGGTGCGACTCAGGGGCCGGGTTTCTTGAATCCGTACCCGATCGCCGACCTTACAGCGGTTCTCTTCATCGTGGGCCTTATAACGCCTAGTCCGCACAACAATCTTGCCGTACTTGGGATGGGGGGCGCGGTTTTCTACCGCCACGACCACCGTTTTCTGCATTTTGTCGCTAACGACCAGGCCAACTCGTTCTTTAACTGCCATAACCCCTTATTCCTCCTCTGAAGCCGACGCGCTAGTCGTGGTGTCTACGATCGCTGCGGCGGGTGCAGTCTCCCCACTGGTAAGGGCACTACTGCGTTGCCGTTCCCGTTCCAGCGTCATCAATTGAGCCAGCTTATGCTTAAGATGCTTGTACTGGTGAGGTTTAGGACGGGCATCGGTCGATCGCGTCACCTGTTGCAGCCGCAGGCCAAACAGTTCGCGCTTGACAGTGGCGATTTGCTCGCTGAGTTCGGCATCACTAAGGGGCCGAAAATCATCAATCTTGGACAGTGGCATCGATTACTCCTGCTCCTGCTCACGCGCAATAAACTTGGTTTTGATCGGCAGTTTGTAGGAGGCAAGGCGCATTGCCTCACGGGCAACCGCTTCGGAGACACCCGCGATCTCAAACAAAATCCGGCCCGGTTTGACCACGGCTACCCAATACTCCGGATTCCCTTTCCCAGACCCCATCCGGGTTTCTGCCGGACGCAGGGTAACCGGTTTATCCGGGAAGACCCGAATCCAGATCTTGCCGCCCCGGCGTACATACCGGGTAATTGCTCGACGGCTGGCTTCAATCTGACGGGAGGTAATCCAGGCGGGTTCGAGGGCTTGCAAGGCAAAATCACCAAAATTTAGCTCATTGCCACGGCTTGCCTGACCCGTCATCCGACCCCGCTGTTGTTTGCGGAATTTAGTTCTTCTGGGACTTAGCATAATTACCCTTCGTTAGAACGATCCTCAAATTGCTGACGCCGCCGCCGGGGCGGACGGTTGGCCGAGGCGGGTGTGGGTTGTTCTTCCTGACCCGGAATAATCTCCCCCTTGAACACCCAAACTTTAACGCCCAGGACTCCATAGGTGGTTTGGGCTGTGCGGTAGGCGAAATCGATATCAGCCCGCAACGTATGCAGGGGCACACGGCCTTCCCGCGTCCATTCCGATCGCGCAATTTCAGCACCATTCAACCGTCCGCTGACCTGGACTTTAATGCCTTGAACACCCGCCCGTTGTGCCCGTTGGATAGCTTGACGCACCACGCGCCGGAAAGACACCCGCCGTTCCAACTGCTGGGTGATGTACTCGGCAATCAGACCGGCATCGGCATCGACACGGGCGACTTCAACCACGTTGATGCGAATCTGGCGATCGCCGCTGTGGAGTTCTTCTTGTAGCCCCACGCGCAGGGACTCAATCCCCGAACCACCACGCCCGACTACAACCCCTGGACGGGCGGTACGCACTTCCAAATCAATTTGATCGGCCTTGCGCTCAATACGAATGTCGGAAATCCCGGCATTACTGAGCTTCGCTTCAACATACTTACGAATTTTGTGGTCTTCCTGCAACAGGCTGGGATACCGCTTGGTGTCGCTAAACCAACGGGAGCGGTGTTCCTGGGTAACGCCTAGGCGAAAACCAACTGGATGAATCTTTTGTCCCACGGGTGTCTCCTCTAAGGCTAGTCGTCGATGGCGGGGGCCACCGCAATCGTGATATGGCAGGTGGGCTTGCGAATCTGGTAGGCTCGCCCTTGGGCACGGGGCCGAAAGCGGCGTAGGCTCGGTCCCTGATCGGCAAAGGCACGGCTGACCACCAGGGTCGCGGGGTCGAGCCCTTCGTTATGCTCGGCATTCGCCACTGCCGATCGCAGCACTTTCAGGACATATTCACAGGCCCGGTAGGGCATAAATTCGAGAATAATCAGAGCTTCCCGGTAGGTACGGCCTCGGATCTGATCCAGGACGCGGCGCACCTTATGGGGAGACGTGCGGATCGAGCGAGCGATCGCCCTGACTTCATTGGTGGTATCAACTGCCATAGGTTTCTCCTGATCGATCAGCGACGGGCCTTTTTATCACTCTTGGCGTGACCCCGAAAGGTACGGGTGGGGGCAAATTCACCAAGTTTGTGCCCCACCATTTGTTCGTTGATGAAGATGGGGACATGCTGGCGACCGTTGTGAACGGCGATCGTATGCCCAATCATCTGAGGCACAACGGTGGAGGCACGGGACCAGGTTTTAATCACCTGTTTTTCGTTATTAGCGTTCAACTTCTCAATTTTGCTTAGGAGATGATCGGCAACGAAGGGACCTTTTTTGAGTGAACGAGACATAGGCGTAAAGAAGCGACTA
>CAZHXN010000101.1:0-13301 GCA_964536415.1 uncultured bacterium | reverse complement strand
AGTTCTTAACACATTCCTAAATCTCTAGGCATCTGATAGGAACTCAATGTCAGAAAATATAGCTGATAAGTTTTCTCCGATGCGGGAACGATTTTACTCCCCCAATAGTGACAAAAGAGGGATCGTTTAGTCGATCGCTTCACTCACCGGGAACCGATCCATTTGTTGTATGGCTTGATAGGCCCGAATTCGGAGGGTCTCTGGGATATGGGGAACATGGGGAATTTGGGAGAGAAAATCGAGGGTGCGACGGAGGATGCGCACGATATCCCCTTCATCGAGGCTAGTTTGGGCACAAAATTCAGCCCAACTGGTGGCATCGGTTTCGCCGCTATCATCGGCACTGCCATCACCCCCACTACCGCCCCTGATCGCCCACTGTTCCACGATCGCGGCGATCGCGATATCGCGCCAGGTATAGGGCAGTACCGGAATCGCCACTCCATACCGTTCCTGTATCCGGATCACCTGTTTGCGTAACGGCCACAGGTCAGCCAATACCTGTTCCGCTGTGCTGGATAGTTCATAGGCTACCCAGCTATCGGGGCGGGAATATTCGGTCACTAGGGCTGCACACACTGCCGCGAAGTGATGGGGTTTCAGGTCCTCAAGCTCACCGGAGAGAAGCGCCAGACACAGCCAAAGTTCGTTATCCCCCCGAATGGCTGATGCCGACTCCCCTAAAGAGGTGGGTTTGTTATCCTCTAAACACTTAAAGTATTGCAGCACTGAAATCAGCCGTAAAAATTCTTCCCAGTAGCGGTGGAGTTGGCGCTCTAATTTAGTTTGGCGATCGTGGATTTCCTGTTGTAGGTTCTGTAGCCGTTGTCGCCGCTTGGTCAGGGTGCCAATATTCTGCCAGCGTCTCACCGGATGGGCCTCCACCTGGGCCGAAAGGGCATTCACCGCATCCTGCTGCGCCTGGAACTCTGGCACCGTTTCCCAGAAGGATAAATGGACACCCAAACGGGCGATCGCCATCTGCACCTGCTGACTAATCACCTCGGTTTCCCCATCGCCAGCGTGGGAGTAGCCCGGTTTTAGGGTCATGGCAGGTGGCACCGTCAGGTGATCCACCGCCTTTAAACGCGGCAGTTCGCCGTAGAGACCCATCACTTCCGAAATGGCCACCACATACCAGCGGTTATCCGCACCCAGACACACCAGGTACGGGGAACGCCCCGATCCGGCCACCTTGGTCACCAGCACCGCAGGTAGGCAATTGAGGGCAATCAACTCCGGCGTCTGGTGCTTCCCCATCACCCGCAAATTGAGACTCAGTAGCGTCCCAGCCACGGCAAAGGCTAGGGCATCGGCCAAGTCACGGGTGCGCAACTCCTCCGCCTGGAGTTGGAGAATTTTTAACAACCGCTTGGCTTCCTTCTGTTTGCCCCGCAATTTTTCGTACTCGGCCAGCAAATCCCAATCGACATCGGCTAATTGGGCCTGGAGTTGTTCTAGTTCCTGGGTGAGATCATGAATCGCCTGCTTTTGCGGTAAGAAGGACTCGTTGACCAGATAGCGGCCAAAACTGCGCTCCACCAAGTCCTGAGCCTCGGCCAAGCTGTGGGTTTGCAGCAGATTCAGGACCATGCCATAGCTGGGGGTAAATTGGCTGTTCAGCGCATCCGCCCCGGAGGTTGCCAGATAGGCGGCTTCCTTGGCCCCCTCGAAAGCCGTCTGTACCGTCACCACATAGCCCACCTCATCCATGCCCCGTCGTCCGGCCCGTCCGGCCATTTGTAAAAATTCTGAGGCATTCAGCAACCGGTGGCCGCGATCGGTCCGCTTGGACAGGCTAGAGATCACCGTTGTTCGCGCGGGCATATTGATCCCGGCGGCCAGCGTTTCCGTAGCGAAGACGACCTTGATTAACCCCTGTTGGAATAGCTCTTCGACTAAGCCCTTCCAGACAGGCAAAATCCCGGCATGGTGGGCGGCAATCCCCCGGTAGAGCGCTTCCACTTGGCCAACCCGACCCGCTTCTGGATTTTGCCGGAGGAAACTATCGATTTGTTCCTTCAGGCGAGCGGCCTCTGCCTGGGTCACGAGGGACAGATCCCCCACATCCTGCACCGCCCGATCGCAGCCCCGCCGACTAAAGATAAAGTAAATTGCCGGGAGCATTTGCCGTGCTTGCAGATGTTCCAACACCGCCCGTAACTCTGGTGTATTAGCCCGGTTGGCCTGTCGGGTATCCTTTGCCGATTGCTTGGGTTTGAGGCGCGGATTGATCGCTTTGTTCGTGTCATTGAGCAGGGGAAACAACCCCTTGGTATTGCAGAAATAAAACTGGAGCGGTACTGGGCGAAAGTCGGAGTAGATCAACTGGGTGGGACCATGCACCTGATCGATCCAAGCTGTCAGTTGGCTGCTATTGGCGATCGTCGCCGACAGGGCTACCAGTTGAATATCGGGCGGACAGTAGATAATCGACTCTTCCCAAACTGTCCCGCGCTGGGCATCGTTCATGTAGTGGCATTCATCCAGCACCACTGCCTCCACCCCTTGCAGCGAGGTCCCCACTTCCCCGATTGGGGTGCCGTAGAGCATATTGCGGAAAATTTCCGTCGTCATCACCAGGATCGGTGCATCCCGGTTAATTGACACATCCCCGGTCAGCAGCCCAACGCGATCGGGGCCAAACTGGTCGCGGAAATCCCGAAACTTCTGGTTGGACAGGGCCTTGAGGGGCGTGGTATAGAAGACCCGTTTCCCCTGATCGAGGGCGCGGTGGATGGCATATTCCCCGATCAGCGTCTTCCCCGCTCCCGTTGGCGCACAGACAACGACCGATTTTCGCGCATTCAGGGCCGCGATCGCGTCGTATTGGAAATCGTCAAGCTTAAACGGAAACAGATCTTCCAGCTTAAGTTCTATATTGGGATCAGGCGAACTCACCCAAACACCTCAGCGTTAACGGGATAGCATACAGCCAGCGGAAGGGCTGGTTTATTGTCTAGTCTAGTCGTCTTTGCCAGCTTTACGACGGTGGGGGGGCTACCACTCTGCCTCTGTCCCTCGCCTTGCTCCTCGGCGTAACCTGGACTGTCAGTGTTCCGTAAACCCTGGTGTCTCCATCGAGGGCCGCATAGCGTATGGTAAAAAGATACCATCTCCGCACCGGGAGAGCGGGTACGATCGGCGATAGGCGTTAGGTAACGAGTACAGTAAACATAAAGTTGCGCAACGTTGGTCGTAACGACTTAAGTCGTTGTGGGCTAGAGTCAGCACGACAAACGTCGCGTGGTTAATGATGCGTTGCCCTAGGGCAGAGCCATGAGGAGGAATCATGCTGGAAGTAGAGAGAATTCAGTCGCTTGCGCAGTCTTTCTCCCCGCAGGAACTATTTGCGGCGCTCGTTTGGCAGTGTCGATCTAATGTGCGATCGCATAATTCAGTCGTCATCGATTTAGTAACCGGGACTGGCCCCAGAGTTATGGCTATTGATTACAACGTAACCCTTCTATATTTATCCAAAAATCTCACCGAAAAAGTCGATCGCGTCCTTCAGCGCCCCAATAAAACGATCGATTTCCTCGTAGGTATTGTAGAAATAGAGGCTCGCACGGGCCGTGGATTGAATCCCTAGATATCGATGCAACGGTTGCGTACAGTGGTGCCCTGCCCGGATTGCAATCCCAGCCTGATCCAAAATCGTGGAAAGGTCATGGGGATGCACCTCACCCGTTGTAAATGAGGCCAACGCCGCCCGACCTGAACCGTCTGCGGCTGGCTGGGGACCATAGACGGTCACTGATGGTAATGTTTGCAATTGCCGGAACAAATAGGCCGTTAACTCATGCTCATAGGCTGCAATTTTGTTCATGCCAATTTGCGTGAGATAATCCACCGCTGCCCCTAGGGCGATCGCTTCTCCGATCGCGGGTGTTCCTGCCTCAAACTTGTGGGGCACATCGGCATAGGTGGCATGATCCAAAAACACATCGGCAATCATTTCACCGCCACCCAAAAATGGCGGCATCAATCGCAGCACCTCCCGCTTGCCATAGAGGAAACCAATCCCCGTCGGCGCACACATCTTATGACCAGATGCCACTAGCCAATCACAGTCGATCGCCTGCACATCGATCGCCAGATGGGGGGTACTCTGGCAGGCATCAATCAACACCTTTGCCCCCACCGCATGGGCCAGCGTGGTAATTTCGGTCACCGGATTAATGCAGCCCAATGTATTCGACACATGAACCACAGCAACTAGCTTCGTGCGATCGCTCAACAGGGATTGATACTGTTCTAAATCAAACTCACCCGTTGAGGTTAATTCCACATAGCGCAACACCGCCCCCGTTTTCTGGGCCACCAACTGCCAGGGAATAATGTTACTGTGGTGTTCCATCACCGACAGAATAATTTCATCCCCCGCCTGTAGGGTATTTAACCCCCAGCTATAGGCCACCAAATTAATCGCCTCACTGGCATTGCGGGTAAAGACAATTTCCTGGTGCGATAGCGCCTTAACAAACCGTGCCACTTTCTCCCGTGCCCCCTCATAGGCATCGGTGGCCTTGGCACTCAGGGTATGAACGCCACGATGCACATTCGAGTTGTACTGTGTGTAGTAATCCCGCAGCGTATCCAGGACCAGTAACGGCTTTTGTGATGTGGCAGCATTGTCCAGATAGGCGAGGGGATGACCGTGAACTTCCTGATGCAGGATGGGAAAGTCAGCACGAACTTTGGCAGCTAGGGTTTTCTCTTGGATGAGGGTCATGGGAGTTAAGGGGTAGGGAATAGGAGAGAGAAGAGAGGTTAGGTAGGGATTAGGCTGGGTTGGTAGAAGTCGAGGATGGTTTGTAAACAGCCGAGGATTAGGGGGATTTCGTTGATAAAGTAGAGGCGGTTGTCAATTTGGAAGTTGCGATCGCACAGTCGTAGAAATTGCCACATCTCACCCGTGGTCACGCAACCAAAGATCGTCTCTAGATCAGGATGCCGCCGTTGGTTAAACTGCTGAACCGCTACCATCTGGGCGGCGCACTGACCGGTCCCAGCTTCCATATCTTGCTTTTTAGCTTCCACCAAGCAGCAAATAGGTCTGGTGATGATATCGGTCATTTCTCCCAGAGCTAAAATGAAATCACACTCGCCGATTAAACCCCGGTCGCGATCGACCTCTAGATTTTTACCGGAATAAATCGCCATCTGACCGGGGTTACGGTTGACAATTTCCACTAATAAGGGCATCACGACAAATTCTGATCGTGCCTTTTCGCTGGCTGATGCCGGGGAGAATTGCCGGGTGAGGGCAAGGGTCTGCTCTAACCAGTGACTCAGTGCTAAAGGCGTGACTTCTGGAAACAAGGCCGATCGCCGCACTTCCAAATCAAACTCGTTGACGACGCGCTCTAAGGTAAAGTCACTGTAGGCCATTGCTACTCACCCTCCTGTATCAGAGATTCACCTCGGCTTTCACTGCCTGGGTTAGTTGCTTTTGTAAAGAGGTGAGGGGTAGCTGGTTAATCACCTCAGCGGCAAAGGCATCCACCAACAGCTTTTGGGCCATGTCACGATCGAGGCCGCGACTTTGCAGATAGAAAATCTCATCGGCTTCTAATTGGCTGACCGTAGCCCCGTGGGTACATTTCACGTTATCCGCAATAATCTCCAACTGGGGTTTGGTATCGACCCGTGCTTTGGGTGATAACAGCAGGTTACGGCTCAACTGTCCGGCATCGGTTTGCTGAGCCTTTCGGCCGACCATAATGGCTCCATTGAACACCGCATGGCCACGATCGGCAACAATACATTTCTGTAACTGCCGCACGCGACTATAGGGGAAAGATAAATCAACCGCTGTATGGGTGTCTAAGCACTCTTCCCCTGCCGCGATTGTGAGTCCATTCAATGTTGTTTCTGTTTGTTCACCTGTTTGCACGATCGTCAACGTATGACGACCAATCTGGCTTTCTAGATTAATCGCATGGTTGGCATAACGGCTATCTTTGGCCTGGGAAACGGCAGTTTTACCCACCTGAAAAGCCGTCGCACTTTGCCACTGGATACGGCTATGCTCCATCTGGGCATTTTCACCCAACCAGATCTCGGTGACGCTATTGGTGAGGGTGGGGGTTTCACCGGTCGTCTGACGATAGGATTCCACCAGGGTAACGGCACTGCCCGCTTCCGCAACCACTAGACACCGGGGTTGAATCAACTGGGGCTGGGCGTGGGGGACGGTGATAAATAGGCAATGAATTGGCGTGGTGATGACACAATTTTTCGGAATCCAAATAATGGCGGCATCTGCTAGCCCGATCGCGTTCAAGGCGGCAAAGACATCCCGCGATCCCGCAATCCCACCCAAATAGTTAGGTAATTGGGCTGCTAATTCAGGATGCTGCAAGGCTGCGGTCAAATTCCCCGCAAACACCCCCGTCGGCAGTCCCGTCAGGTTAGACGCTGCCGCCTGATAGTGGCCGTTGATGAACACGCATTGGCTGGTTGAGCTTTCCGGTAGGCTGAAAGGCGCGATCGCGTCAGCCGAGAGGGGCTGGGCAAGTTCACCTGTCCCCGCGATCGTCACCTCAAGCAGGGCTGATAAATCGGTAAACCGCCAATCCTCATCATGGGTTGTGGGAAAACTCAGTTCCGAGAGATGGGCCGCTGCCTGCGATCGCAGTTGGGCTAACCAGGCTACCGCTGGTCCAGTAGACGCCTGCGCCGCTGCTAAACGCTGGAGATTCGCCAAATAGGCCGTGCGATAGGTAGCTGGCGAAGTCACGCTATCATCGGGCGATCGTGATCCCCCTAACCCCGCTAATGCCGGAGACACTTGTACAGTCATCAGGCCACCCCCGCTGCTTCCGCTTCCAGCACCCAGTCATACCCCCTAGCTTCCAATTCCAGGGCCAATTCCTTGGTGCCAGTCTTAATAATCCGTCCCGCACTCATCACATGGACATAATCGGGCACGATGTAATCCAGCAACCGCTGATAGTGGGTGATCAGCAAAATCGCATTGTCAGGTCGGGTGAGTTGATTCACCCCATTGGCAACAATTTTCAGCGCATCAATATCCAGGCCGGAATCAGTTTCATCCAGGATCGCCAGCGTTGGCTCCAGCAATGCCATTTGCAAGATCTCATTGCGCTTTTTCTCGCCCCCGGAGAACCCCTCATTAACACTACGGCTCAGGAAGTTGGGATTCATTTTCACTACTTCTAGCCGTTCCTGAATCAAATCATCAAAATCCAGGGGATCAAGCTCCTCTAACCCTTTATGTTTGCGATGGGCATTGTAGGCAACCCGTAGGAAATCCAGGTTAGTCACACCGGGAATCTCCAGCGGATATTGGAAGGCCAAAAATACCCCCTCCCGTGCCCGCTCCTCTGGTTCGAGATCCAGCAGGTTTTTACCCTGATAAATGACCTCACCGCCCGTGACTTCATAATCAGGATGACCCGCCAGAATTTTGGAAAACGTACTTTTCCCCGATCCATTTGGCCCCATTATGGCATGGATTTCCCCAGCCCGAATTTCCAGGTTTAACCCCTTGAGAATCGGGGTATCTTCCACATTTGCCGTCAAATTACGAACCGATAAAATGACCTCACCGTTAGCGTTAATCACCCTTAAACCTCTTCACTGTATCTTCACTGTGATTTACTGTCTCCACCCTTTAACCCAGGCATAGGGCAAGTCACATTTATACCTGCCCCTATACCTGCGCCAACGCCTGCATAATGGCAAGCCCCGAGTACAGTTCATTCTGCTGGCTTTCGAGATCAAACTGATCAGAAAGGGCATATTGGGGCGACTCTCCCGGTACAAGTTTAATGGATATGAAACTGGCTCCATTGGTCAGCATTCCAAAACAGGGGTGCTCGCCATTGGGATGGGCCAGCATATAAGCCAGGAGTTGCGCTAAACCGGATTGCAAGGAATAGGAAACTTCCTTGGTTTCGATGACCAACACCCAAAACCCTTCCTTCAACACCAGCAAATCCAACTGTCCCCGCACTACCCGACACTGCCCTCGAGTTTCAAACTCAGCAAGCGATCGGCCTCAACCGCAAACTCCATTGGCAGTTGATTAAACACTTCCTTGCAGAAGCCACTAATCATCATCGAAATGGCATCTTCGGCGGCAATCCCCCGCTGGGCAAAGTAGAACAATTGGTCTTCGCCAATCTTTGAGGTCGAAGCTTCATGCTCCACCCTGGCCGTCTGGTTTTGCACCTGGATATAGGGGAACGTATTCGCCTGCGCCCGATCGCCAATCAGCATCGAATCACACTGGGAATAATTCCGCGCCCCTGCCGCCTTGGGACCGATCTTCACCAGCCCGCGATAGCTGTTTTGCGAGTGGCCAGCGGAAATGCCCTTGGAGACGATCGTGCTGCGGGTATTACGCCCAACGTGGATCATCTTAGTGCCCGTATCCGCCTGCTGATAGTTATTCGTCAGCGCCACGGAATAGAACTCACCAACAGAATTATCCCCCACCAGCACACAACTGGGATACTTCCAGGTAATCGCAGAACCGGTTTCCACCTGCGTCCAGGAAATCTTGGAATTCACCCCCTGACAAAGACCTCGCTTGGTAACAAAGTTGTAAATCCCACCCTTGCCATTAGCATCCCCGGCGTACCAGTTTTGTACCGTCGAGTACTTGATTTCGGCATTGTCCAGAGCCACCAATTCCACCACCGCTGCATGGAGTTGGTTGGTGTCGAACATCGGCGCAGTACATCCCTCCAGATAGCTCACGTAGCTACCTTCCTCGGCAATAATCAGCGTCCGCTCAAACTGCCCCGATTCACCGTTATTAATCCGGAAATAGGTGGACAGTTCCATCGGACAATGGACACCTTTAGGAATATAGACAAAGGAGCCATCACTGAATACCGCCGAATTCAGCGCCGCAAAGTAGTTATCCCCCGTCGGCACCACACTACCCAGATACTTTTGCACCAGATCGGGATACTCGCGCACCGCTTCGGCGATCGAACAGAAAATCACCCCTTCCTTCGCCAACTTTTCCCGGAAGGTCGTCGCCACAGAGACACTATCAAATACAGCGTCCACCGCCACATTGGCCAGTCGCTTTTGCTCCGAGAGCGGAATCCCCAACTTCTCAAAGGTTTCCAACAACACCGGATCGACTTCCTCCAGGCTTTGCTTCTTTGCCTGCACCTTGGGAGCCGAATAGTAAATGATGTCCTGGTAGTCGATCGGTGGATAGCTCACCGCTGGCCAAGTCGGTTCCTTCAGCTTTTGCCACTGGCGAAAGGCTTTTAACCGGAACGCCAACATAAACTCCGGTTCACCCTTCTTGGCCGAAATCAGCCGAACCGTTTCTTCCGTCAACCCACGGGGAATCGTATCGGACTCAATCTCGGTGACAAAGCCGTACTTGTAGGGCTGATTAACCAGATCTAGATTTTTAACTGCTGCTGTCATGGGTTTGCCTCCCTATTAGTGCGCCGATACGCCATTGGTAGTGCCGCGAATCTCTTCAAAAGTAATTTCCTGCTTGGTGCCTGCAAACGGGTTATCCGGCATCAGGAACAACATGCAGTGACATTCCCGCCGCTCCCGCATGGGCACACAGGGACAGTTCCAATAACTGGCGTGGACCTCGGCCTCCTTGTCTTCGTAGTGGCGACAGGGGCACAGGGGCGACCCATACTCATCCTTATGCTTCGCCAACCCCTCAATCACCACCGCCGTAATACTGGGGTCGCTACAGAAGTAAGTGCCCGTGCGCTTGGCGTAGGTCTCGGCGAAATGCCGCATGGCTTCCAGGCTTTTGTCTGAGGCTTGTTGGGGCTGGGTGGTTTGCATAGTGGTTAATGTGACAGAACGAACCGAGACCAGTTAAGATAGGTAAAACAACAACTGTGTTGCTTAACTAGTCCCTGAGGTTAGTTTAGCAACAATTATGTTGTTAAAGTCAACTCAATCAGATAAATCCCTCGTTTATCTGGGAGGGTTGCCTATCTTGAAGGCTCCGAATGTTCCGCCTAAATGCGCCCTGCCGTCGATCGCACTGCACATGACGACTACCCAGCACACCTCGACCAAGCAAGATATCCTCCAGTTCTTGCTCAAACATGGGCAGGCCACCGCCCAGACCCTCGCTGACGCCCTCGACATCAGCCCCCAAGCGGTGCGACGCCATCTTAAGGATTTGGAGGCTGACGCGCTCATTGTGCATCAGTCGGTGCAGGAGGGGACTGGCCGCCCCACCCATGTCTATGAACTGAGCCAGACTGGACGGGCGCAATTCCCTGCTAATTACGATCGCTTTGCCCTTTCGCTACTGGATACGCTGGCGGAAACCGTTGGAGAAGAAGGGGTGGGATCGATTCTACGCAAACAATGGCAACGGAAAGCCCTGGAATATCGGCAACAGTTAGGCAAGGGCAGTTTGCGCGATCGCGTCGAACGGCTAGCCAGTCTGCGGCGAGCCGAGGGCTATATGGCTGAGTGGTATCCCGTGGAAACCAGTAAACCGGGGGCCACCGCCCAATTTATGTTGACGGAACACCACTGTGCGATTTTCAGTGTGGCCGAATCCTTCCCCAGTGTATGTGGCCATGAACTGGAGATGTTTGCAGCGGCCTTACCCGACTGCGTGGTGGAGCGGACCCACTGGATTAATGAGGGTGAGCACCGCTGTGGTTATTTGATTCAGGCCAGGTTAGACGTGCGATCGGCCTCCTAGGCTCTGACCGCCACCGGCGGGAGGCCAACGGGTTATCGGTCAGCCCCCAATTAATCATCAATTTGTACTAATAAGCTGCGATCGCTGCCTTGGCTAACTCACACCAGGCACGGCGTAATGGGGCATCGGCTGGCGTGTTGGTTAATTCCCGTCCCTCTAGATCGGGATAGGCCGCATAAAACTGGGCATCGACGATCGCATACAGCCGACTCCGTTCACTGGCCGGGATCTTCTTGGCTTGCATATCGGTAAGGATGTGCTCCTGACAGTTGGCGTCAGCGGTTGATCGTGCGGGCCAGCCCCCATTAATCACGGGTAACCGACCCAGCCAGGTAGACCACTGGGGCACGGAATCTCCCACTAAATTGAGCAGCAATACAACCCCGATCGCCGCCACCATGAGCTTGGCGATGACCGTCCCCAGGATTTGACCGACGAAGGCTAATAGCCCCCGCAAGCTCCAGTTAAGTAGAGCCAGAAAAGCTTTGAAGAGCATCCCCAGGGGCAGCAGCAGCAGCCCCAGTAATCGCCCAAACCAACGGTAGCGAGGGAGGGGAGAACGGGGCTGGCTGGGAACCGCTGGAGCAACAGCGGCATGGGTGGCAGGAGGAAGGGTCAGTGAAGGGGCAACGGGACGACGGGGTGCAACCGCAAGTGTGCGGAGTTGCGAAAGGGATTGTGACAGAGATGGACGGATAGGCTGTGGCTGCGATCGAGCGGGGGGCAACGAGGGCGATAGCCCTCCGGCAGGTAGATAGGCATAACCGCTGCCCGCTGACCATTGGTCCAGATCTGCCAGAACGGCCTTGGCTGAGGGGTAGCGATCGCGGACCCGTTCCGCCAGCAGGGTTTCCAGCACCCTGGTCAAGGCCGGAGACACAGTGATCAACGATTGCCAATTCCATTCGCCACTGCCGCGATCGCGCAACTCTACTGGACTGCGCCCAGTTAACAGCACCAATGTGGTTACCCCCAAGGCGTAGAGATCACTCGCTGCGACGGGCTGACCATACTGTTGTTCCGGCGGCGTATAGCCCGGCTTGGCCACCACCGTTGCCACAACCTGTCCCTGCGGGCTGAACTGCTGAATCACGCTGATGGCCAGTTGTTTAACGGCCCCAAAATCAATCAAAACAGGCCATTGGTGGGTCGCTTCGCAGATGAGATTGTCCGGGGCAATATCCCGGTGCAGGATTCCCTGGCCATGCAGATAATCTAAAACGGGAAGTAGGTAGCGCAGAAATTGCACGGCATCAGCCTCCACCCACCGCAGTCCTTGCTGAAGCTGTTCCAGATAGGTTTCCCCTGGAATATATTGCTGCACTAGGAACAGCCGTTCTTGCCCCTGAATGTTGGTCTGGAGTAACTCGCGGAAGGCCGGAATTTGGGGATGTTGCAACTGGTACAGAATCCCCGCCTCCCGTTGAAAGAGGGCCTTTGCCTTTTGCAGGGCCTGGGTTCCCTGCAATTGCGGTGCAAATTCCTTGAGCACACACCGTTCGCCAAAGCGATTCTGATCCTCCGCCAGGTAGGAACGGCCAAATCCTCCCTGTCCCAGAAGTGACAAGATGCGATAACGGTTGGCAATCACCGCCCCGGTATTGGGCGATCGCGGATCAGTCATAGGGGAGAACCGTCCAGATCCCGACACAAATTACACAAAAATGATACTAGATACACGCCTGAGGGTTGGCTTGTCAAACCTGGCTCCTCTGTTATTTTTATCCCATTCCAGGAGAGCCGGTACAATTCAGTCGAAGTCACTGCATGAGGATGGGCTGAATGGAATCGACAAATGCTCATCGCGAGTGTCAGACTAATGATTAAGGCTAGATATGGCCCCATTTCAGGGGTGTCTCCTCAGCCCAGCGTCTCCCTCATTCACCCGTTAGCGCTATCGTTTGCGTATCATTAATTGGGTGCTGGCTTGACCGATTCTCTGCCTATTCTGAATAAATTTATGACCGCCTTCTCCTGCCAGGATATTTCCCTGTATGAACTGGCTTGCCATTGCCCATCGCCCCCGGCACCGCTGCCACTCAGCCCAGCGACTTTGAAGTCGGTCATGGGTTCCCTGATTGACGTATTGATAGACCAGGAACTCGCCGCGACACTTTGGGTAAAGCTTCCCTCCGCCCCAGTGTGGCAGGAAGATCTCGATCGCTATCGGACCTGCCTCGGTGGAGCGCCTATCCTGTGCACATTGACAACCGAGGCCCCGTCTTCCCCAATCCTGACAGATCCCGATCCAACGTCGGTTAAACTCATCCTTGACCCGGAAAGCCACTTGAAGCGGGAATACTTCCTGTTAGCCATCGCGGCCAATATGTCGGTCCTCGTCCTCGCCCACCAACCGCGATCGGTCCGCTTACCCGGAGAAGATTTAACCGAAACGCACCTGTTAGCCACCACCCCGGCTGATGTCACCCTGGCCAGTCAGCGGCGTCATCCCCTGCTAGGGTTTATCACCTGTGATCCGATCGTCATTCAGGAGGTTCTCGTGGGTATTCAACAGGCGATCGCCTGTAGTCCGATACAGACACCCCCGCCCCCCCCCCCCCCCCCCCCGGGACCCCTTTTCTCCCCCCCCCCCCCCCCCCCCGCCCCC
>CAZHXN010000100.1:7272-13311 GCA_964536415.1 uncultured bacterium | reverse complement strand
ATCTTGGGAAGCCCGCGCTCCACCCGTTTCGGGTGAGCGTCGGGAGGATGTCACGCAGAAATTGGGCCTGACTAGCCCACAAACCGTAAATGGACAGTTCAGGTCCCGGGATGCAGCTTCTTAATCTCTTCTTCCAGGAGCCAGTGGGGGGATCGAGCTACCCTGGGAAAGAATTCTCCCTGTTGTTGATTGTTGGCAAAAGTTTTGGTAGAGGGGTTATGGCACAGCAAAGTTTTGGGCTGATTGGTCTGGCGGTGATGGGGGAAAACCTGGCGTTGAATGTGGAGCGCAATGGCTTTCCCACAACGGTCTACAACCGCAGCTATGAAAAGACGGAACAGTTTATGGCGACCCGTGCCCAGGGGCGCAATTTTGTCGGGGCTAAGACGATCGAGGAGTTTGTGGCTTCTCTGGAACGTCCGCGCCGGATTTTGATTATGGTCAAAGCCGGGAAACCGGTGGATGCCGTCATTGACCAGTTAAAACCCTTGCTTGATCCCGGTGACATTATTATTGACGGCGGCAACTCCCTGTATGAAGATACGGAACGCCGGGTGCAAGCTTTGGAAGCAGCAGGGTTTCGGTTTATTGGCATGGGCGTGAGTGGGGGTGAAGCGGGTGCCCTTAATGGGCCGAGCCTGATGCCGGGGGGGACAGAAGCCTCCTACGAATATTTGGCCCCGATCCTGACCAAGATTGCGGCTCAAGTGGATGATGGTCCCTGTGTCACCTATATCGGTCCTGGGGGGGCGGGTCACTACGTCAAGATGGTCCACAATGGCATTGAGTATGGCGATATGCAACTCATTGCCGAAGCCTATGATTTACTGCGATCGATCCTGGGGTTAAATGCCCAGCAGTTGCATGAGGTCTTCAGCGAGTGGAATACGACCGATGAATTGAACTCGTTCCTGATAGAAATTACTGCCGATATTTTCCGCTACATCGATCCCGACACCCAAAAACCCCTGGTGGATCTCATCCTGGACTCGGCGGGCCAAAAGGGGACAGGTCGCTGGACAGTCGTGAGCGCCCTAGAGCAGGGGGTGCCAGTCCCCACCATTACGGCGGCGGTCAATGCCCGAATTATGTCGGCCTATAAGGCAGAGCGGGTGGCGGCATCCCAGCAGTTGACCGGACCCACCGCCCGGTTTGAGGGCGATGCCAAGGCGTTTGTGAACAAGGTGCAGGATGCGCTCTATTGCTCTAAGATTTGCTCCTATGCCCAGGGGATGGCCCTGCTCAGTAAAGCGTCCCAAGATTTTAATTACAACTTGAATTTGAGTGAAATCGCGCGCATTTGGAAGGGCGGTTGTATTATCCGGGCCGGGTTCCTGAATAAGATTAAGTCGGCCTTCCGGGAGCAACCCCAGTTGCCCAATTTGTTGTTGGCTCCGGAGTTTAAGCAGACAATCCTCGATCGCCAGCAGGCCTGGCGAGAAGTCCTGGTCACGGCGAACACAATGGGCATTGCCGTTCCCGCCTTCAGTGCGTCCCTGGATTATTTCGACAGCTATCGCACCGCCAATTTGCCGCAAAACCTGACCCAGGCCCAGCGGGATTACTTCGGTGCCCACACCTATGAGCGCACGGACAAAGCGGGCAGTTACCACACGGAATGGACCGAAATTCCCGAAGTGGCCGCTCGGTAAACCGTGTCAGGCGATCGCGTGTCAGGCGATCGCACAGGAGCCAGTGGGGTAGGCAGCTTGCCTGCCCCTGCAACAGCCAAGCTTTCTATCATCCCCATCAAAGCTGGAAACCCATCAAAGCTGGAAAAGGCAGCAGTACGCCCTATAGTCGAGACAGGGGAATACTGTAGACGAGAATCCTGACCATGACCGTGAGGTCGAAATTCGAGGTTTTAAGTCCATTTACGCTCCTGTATCCGATACAGTGGATGCTCTCGTGGATGTGCTCAAGACTTGGTTAGGAAAGGCCACACCGGGCGATCGCACAGTCTTCTGCTTACCTACGCAATCGTCGGGTACTTGGTTGGCAGCGGCACTCCTCCCCCCAGGTCATCCACGCCTGGCAGGTAGTGAATGCGATCGCCACATTGAGGATAGACTGGCAAGCCTACCCAAAGCGCAGCGCATTAGGAAAAACTACCATGCTCCAGCAGAGGTGCTGCGCAATCCTCCTGCGGGGATGCTACACGAACGCGACAATGGTCAACTCCCCGCTCACACTAACTGGGGACTGCTACAATCCAGTTGCCCCCATCGCATGAGCGCTCCCCCTATGAATACCTGGTATCAACTTGAGGCCGCAGCCGTCTTAAACCAGTTGGGGACCAATGCGAACACGGGCTTGAGTGGGACGGAAGCCAGCCAGCGCTTGCTTCAATATGGCAAGAACGAGTTACAGGAACATCCCCCCAAAAGCCCCTGGCTAATGCTGTGGGAACAGTTTACGGCCACAACGGTCCTGGTCCTGATTGTGGCGGCTGTGATCTCGGCTGCCCTGAGGGATTTCCAGGACGCGGCAGCGATTATGGCGATCGTGATCTTTAATGGCATGCTTGGTTTTACCCAGGAATATAAGGCAGGACAGGACTTTGCCGCGCTGAAAAAAATGGCAGTGCCCAAGGCGCGGGTTTGGCGGGACGGCGAGTGGCAGGAGGTGGTGGCCAGTGAACTCGTACCGGGAGACATTATCCAACTAGAGGACGGGGACCAGGTCCCTGCCGATGCCCGTTTGCTGGAGTGTACCAACCTGCGGACCCAGGAATCGGCCTTTACGGGGGAGTCGGAATCGGTGTAGAAAAGTGGGGGAGAGTTTGCCCTTGGGCGATCGCCACAATATGGTGTTCATGGGCACGATCGTCACCTATGGTCGCGGGCGGGCGGTGGTGACAGAGACAGGCATGAATACAGAGTTGGGCAAAATTGCCGACTCCCTACATTCGGTCGAACCGGAGGCCACCCCACTCCAACGCCGGTTGGATCAATTGGGACGCCGCTTGGCGGTGATGGCTGTGGCCCTCGTGGCCGTGATTTTTGGGTTTGGCATCGTGCGGGGCGAAGACTTCGAGACGATGTTTTTGACCGCCGTGAGCCTCGCAGTTGCTATTATTCCCGAAGGCTTGCCCGCAGTGGTGACGATCGCCTTGGCCCTAGGGGCGCGGCGAATGCTCAAGCGCAAGGCCTTGATTCGCAAACTCCCGGCGGTGGAAACCCTGGGGTCTGTCACAACCATTTGCTCGGACAAAACGGGCACGCTAACGGAAAACCGGATGACGGTGACGATCCTGTCCCTGGCGGGACAACGGGTGGATCTGCGGGAGACGTTTGCGGAGATTACATCGCGATTGGATGGGAATAAGTCAATTTTTCAACCGGGGGAAGGGACGCAACTGCCAGAACCAATGGCGCTGACCCTGGTGGGTTGTGCCCTGTGTAACAATGCCCTGGTACCCGATGATATCGATCTCGCCACCGATACCGATCGTCCAGACTCTGAAGTACCCAAAGCGCTCGGCGACCCCACCGAAATTGCCCTAGTGGTAGCTGCTGATCGTCTGGGTTTGGATAAGGAGGAGTTGGAGGAACTGCTGCCCCGGCAGGCGGAAGCGCCCTTTGACTCCGATCGCAAGCGGATGACCACGATTCATCACATTGAACAGGACGGCGAACAGTGGAAATGCGACAACGCCTCCTCCCGGCTGCTGCCGCCGCTCAGTTCACTGCCCCAAACCCCCTATCTGGCTTTTACCAAAGGTTCGGTCGATGGGCTGTTGCAAATTTGTACTCAGGTGTGGGTAGACGATCGCACGGAACCGCTAACCCCTGAGTGGAACCAACAAATTCACGAACGCAACGATCGGCTGGCCAGTTCCGGGACGCGGGTGTTGGGTGTGGCCTTTCGCCCGGTAGCCACGCTACCGTCCCCAGGGCAAGAAGTCACCCTAGAGCAGGATCTCATCTTTGTCGGACTGGTGGGAATGCTCGATCCAGCGCGTCCGGAGGCCAAAACAGCAGTGCAAACCTGTCATCGGGCGGGGATTCGGACGGTGATGATTACCGGTGATCATCCGCTGATGGCACGGCACATTGCCGAGGAACTGGAAATTTCCCAGAATGGTCGCTATCTCACGGGGCAAGAACTGGACAAGCTTTCCCTGGCAGAACTGGAGCAACAGGTCGAGGATACGGCGGTCTATGCGCGGGTGTCGCCGCAGCAAAAGTTGGCGATCGTAGAAGCGTTGCAAAGTCGCGGTCATATTGTCGCAATGACGGGGGATGGGGTGAATGATGCCCCGGCCCTGAGCAAGGCGGATATTGGGGTGGCGATGGGGATAACGGGTACGGATGTGGCGAAGGAAGCAGCGGATATGGTGCTGCTGAATGACAACTTTGCCACGATCGTAGCAGCGGTGGAAGAGGGCCGGGTGATTTATGACAACATCCGCAAGTTCATTCGCTACAACCTGACGGGGAATACCAGTGGCGTAGTCATTATGCTGTTTTCGCCTCTACTGGCTATGCCCCTGCCGCTGCGACCGACGCAAATTTTGTGGATTAACCTGTTAGCCGATGGCTTGCTGGCTCTGGCGTTGAGTGTGGAGCCAGCCGAAAGTAATGTGATGCGCCGTCCGCCCTACCCACCGAATGAAAGCGTGTTTAGCCGGGGCGTTGGTCGCGACATCATCTGGGTCGGAAGCCTGATGGGGTTGATATTCCTGTTCGCCGGGGATTATTTCTTTGGTACTGGTGCCGAGTGGGTGCATTGGCAGGTGATGGTGTTTTCAACGCTGGCTTTTTCTCGCATTAGTCTGGCCCTGGCCATGCGATCCGAGCATGACTTTGTGTTTAGCCAGGGTTTTTTTGCCAACAAACCCATGCTAGCGGCGGTGGTGTTAACCTTTGCCTTACAAATGCTGGTGATTTATGTGCCCTGGCTGCAAGGGATGTTCAGCACCCAAGGGCTATCGGCGCAGGAATTGCTGATCTGCTTGGCGCTGAGTACAGTGGGGTTCTGGGCCGTGGAAGCGCAAAAGCTATTTTTCCGCTGGCGACCTCAATAACCCCCTCCGGATCAGGTTGAATGGCAACCCACCATCCCGTCCAACCCGCCCCTACCAAAACAATTAATCTGGTAGTTCTGACTGACAGAATTCATCAAACGCACAGATTAAGCTCATCTTTGTTAAAGATTTTGTGAATTTCAGTAATTTTAAGTGAGAAGATTAAAGTCTCTATGTATATAATACTTATATGATTATTTTTAAGATGTGTTGGGGCATATTGAAGATGTGAGGTTTGATGACACGCCCCATAAACCAGTAGCGGACTTTCAGTAGCGGACTTTGCATAAAAGGGCCTGGGTTCGCCTGATGAGTCATCAGAGGGGGTAAGTCCCTCATCCCACTATCTCAATTCACTTGGAGAGCAAACCATGTTTGACGCCACGATTACCGACCCTAGCGCTGCCTTCTCCCAATCCCTTGATCCCACGCTCCAGAGTGCTTTCGTACCCGGTTTGGTGCAGGTGCCAGAGGCGGCACTGGAATTGGCTCATACCCAGTTGGCTAACTTCTTCTCCGAACCCGACTTTCTGGATGTGCTCCGGATTCCGTTTGGCGATTTTGATGAGGCACAAGCCACTGCCTTGGCCCAGGACTTTATTACGGGTGATTTCAGCAATTTACTTCAGATTGAAATCCTTGCAGCAGGTGTATTACAGGGTGCCAATGGTGGGTTTGACTCCCTGACGGGAACGATTTACCTGGCAGATAACTTTTTAATCCACAATGCGGATAACCCCACCGCGATCGCCAATGTCCTGCTGGAAGAAATTGGTCACTATATTGATGCGCAAATTAATGAGGTTGACTCTCCCGGTGATGAAGGGGAGATTTTTAGCGCGATCGTTCAAGGGCAAAGTTTAACCATAGAAGATCTGGCAAGGCTTCAAGCTGAGGATGACACAGCTACTATTGTTGTGGGCGATCGTTCCATCCTAATTGAAAAGTCAGACTTTGCTGGGAATACCTTGGGAACAGCCCGTAACATTGGGACACTCAGCGGCACCCAA
>CAZHXN010000100.1:0-7172 GCA_964536415.1 uncultured bacterium | reverse complement strand
TTAGTCGCACCCTGGATGCCGGTAACTACTTTGTTCGAGTCTATCCCTTTGGTACTGCGAACACCAATTACACTTTGAGCTTAACCGCCACTCCCACGGCTCCGCCACCAACAATTGGCAGTTTCAATATCCAATTTGACTATCGATTTGACACAAATGGTTTCTTCAGCAATCCTGCTCGTCGTGCAGCTTTAGAGGCGGCAGCTGATATCTGGGAAACCATCATTCGTGATGAATTTGCTGATGTTCCTGCTGGTACTAACCTCTACGTTCGTAACCCACAAACAAACACCATGCAAAATGTAACTGCGGGTACGATCGATGATGTACTAGTTTTTGTTGGCTCACGCTATATTGATGGTCCATTTAGTATACTCGCTGATGGTGGTCCATCTGCAACTTATCCTAGTGGCAGTAACCTCGAAAGCCGATGGAGGGGTTCAGATTTTGAACCTTGGACGGGAACTCTGAGCTTTGACTCTGGTGATAACTGGTTCTTTGATTCGACGCCGACTACTGCTAACGATATCCCGTTCAACACAATTGACTTCATCTCCGTTGCTGTTCATGAACTGGGACACGTCTTAGGATTTACTGATCGTGTTGATGCCTTTAGAAGCCAAATGTCTGGTGGTTATTTCAATGGACCTATAGCCCGATCAGTTTACGGTGGCCCGGTCCCAATGCAAGACTCTCACATCTCGCCTACTGCTGGCACTCACGCCATGACTCCTAGTAGCATGGCTGGAACTCGGATCTTACCTACTAACCTAGACCGTGCCATTTTGGATGATATTGGTTACACAGTTAACTATGCCTAGCTTAAGGTTATCCCCATAGCAACAAGCAGGAGTAGGTTTTTCTAGATGAGTAAAATCAACGATCGCGCCTTCACCCCAGTGCGATCGTTTTTTATATTCTTGGCGATCGCTAGGTAGCCTGGATTGACAAAGGTTATCGTGGGGAGAGTACCTGTGGGTTCCCAGTTAGGGAACGTCGCGGGTAGCCATCCTTGCCTGTTTAGTGTTTAGGTCCCTACCCTGAAACCAGTCGCCTCCCCTCGCGCCCTACCGCCGATCCAACGCCTCCTCGCCTACGACAGACATGACCGGCGTAGGAACAGGTTCACCAGGCAACCTTGGCAGAAATGTCAATCTGGCTAAACCTGCCCCCTTTCCAAGCGTGCTGGACGCCATCGCTGCCCAGCTAGAACCGCTGACGCCCGAAACAACTAGAGGCATGAGTCGATCGCGCCTTCCAGGCCGAATCCTGGGCTGGTTTTGTCGCCCACTTGTTAACCCTGTCCCCCGGTCAAGCCACGTCCCCAAGGGAGAATCGCCGCCTTCCACAGACAGGTGATCCAGCATAAATGCACGGGGCTTTCACGCGAGTGTTCTATAAGGTAAAGATTTTGCTGCATTTGGCCCTGGGGACTTGCTCAAAGGCCAACTTCAGGGTAGGGTGGGAGGCTGGAAGACACGATTGGCGTTGATTAATACAGTCAGACAGACAGCCAGAGAAAAGCCGATCGTGGCCAATCGCCGTGTCCAATATCCTGTGTGTCCAAAAGTCTGCTGAGCCTCAACATAGATGCTATGTTGTCAGGAAATCATAGCTTTGACCGCGATAGTCTTGTGCCGATGGCCAGCGGGTTAGCATTGAGCCGTCATTGAGTCAGCGGGGATCGCTGCGATCGCGGCGGATTACCCCCCCAGACCTAGGGGGCAATTACGACTGCTGCCACGGGTTTTATGGCACCCAGTTGGGTTGATCTCCTATGCTAGAATCAGCGTACCCGCACGCAGCAGGTGATGGACACACGCCATGTTTGAACGCTTCACAGAAAAAGCCATTAAGGTGATCATGCTTGCCCAGGAGGAAGCTCGTCGCCTTGGCCACAATTTTGTCGGTACTGAACAGATCCTCTTGGGTCTGATCGGTGAAGGAACCGGAGTAGCCGCTAAGGTCCTCAAGTCAATGGGCGTTAACCTCAAGGACGCTCGTATTGAAGTTGAGAAGATTATTGGGCGCGGCTCTGGGTTTGTTGCCGTGGAAATTCCCTTTACGCCACGGGCCAAACGCGTCCTCGAACTCTCCCTGGAGGAAGCCCGCCAATTAGGACACAACTACATCGGCACTGAGCACTTGCTGCTGGGCCTCATCCGGGAAGGAGAAGGTGTTGCCGCCAGGGTCCTGGAAAATCTGGGGGTTGACCTATCTAAGGTAAGGACCCAGGTGATTCGGATGCTCGGTGAAACCGCTGAGGTTTCGACCGGCGGCAGCCAAAGCCGGACCAAAACGCCCACACTGGATGAGTTTGGTTCTAACCTGACCCAGATGGCTGGGGAAGGCAAGCTTGATCCCGTGGTTGGTCGCCAGAAGGAAATTGAACGGGTCATTCAAATCCTGGGCCGACGTACCAAAAATAATCCGGTCCTGATTGGAGAGCCGGGGGTTGGGAAAACCGCGATCGCGGAAGGCTTGGCCCAACGGATTGCTAATGGGGATATCCCGGACATTCTCGAAGATAAACGGGTCGTCACCCTCGATATTGGCCTGTTAGTGGCCGGGACCAAGTACCGAGGTGAGTTTGAAGAGCGGCTCAAGAAGATCATGGATGAGATCCGTTCCGCCTCGAATGTGATCTTGGTGATCGATGAAGTTCATACCCTGATCGGGGCTGGGGCAGCGGAAGGGGCGATCGATGCCGCCAATATCCTGAAACCGGCTCTTGCCCGTGGCGAACTCCAATGCATTGGGGCGACCACCCTGGACGAGTACCGTAAGCATATTGAACGGGATGCGGCGCTGGAGCGGCGGTTCCAACCCGTGATGGTGGGTGAGCCGACGGTGGAGGAAACGATCGAAATCCTGCGTGGTTTGCGGGAGCGCTACGAGCAGCATCATAAGCTCAAGATTTCCGATGAGGCCCTGGATGCGGCAGCCAAGCTGTCCGATCGCTATATCTCTGACCGGTATCTCCCCGACAAGGCGATCGACCTGATCGACGAAGCTGGGTCTCGTGTCCGCCTGATTAACTCGCAATTACCCCCCGCTGCCAAGGAACTGGATAAGGAATTGCGCCAGGTTCTTAAGGATAAGGACGACGCCGTGCGTGCCCAGGACTTTGACCGGGCGGGTGAACTGCGCGATCGGGAAATGGAAATCAAGGCCGAAATCCGGGCGATCGCCCAAAACAAGAAGTCGGAAGTCCGCAGCGAAGATGATTCGCCCGTAGTGACGGAAGAAGACATCGCCCAAATCGTAGCCGCTTGGACCGGCGTCCCGGTGAACAAACTCACCGAATCCGAGTCCGAAAAGCTGCTGCACATGGAAGATACGTTGCACCAGCGCATGGTGGGCCAAGAGGAAGCCGTCCGGGCGATTTCCCGTGCCATTCGCCGTGCCCGGGTTGGGTTGAAGAATCCCAATCGACCGATCGCCAGCTTTATCTTCTCTGGTCCCACCGGGGTTGGGAAGACCGAGTTGGCCAAATCCCTGGCGGCCTACTTCTTCGGGTCCGAGGAAGCCATGATCCGGCTGGATATGTCGGAATACATGGAGCGGCACACGGTCTCGAAGCTGATCGGGTCACCACCGGGCTATGTTGGCTACAACGAAGGCGGTCAACTGACGGAAGCCGTGCGGCGGCGGCCCTATACGGTGGTGCTATTTGACGAAATTGAGAAGGCCCACCCGGATGTCTTCAACACCCTGTTGCAAATCCTGGAGGATGGTCGCCTGACCGATGCGAAGGGGCGTACCGTAGACTTCAAGAACACGCTGCTCATCATGACCTCCAACATCGGTTCCAAGGTGATCGAGAAGGGGGGCGGCGGTCTCGGTTTCGAGTTCGAGGACAACCAGGCCGAATCCCAGTACAACCGCATTCGCTCTCTGGTGAACGAAGAACTGAAGCAGTACTTCCGGCCTGAATTCCTTAACCGCTTGGACGAAATCATCGTCTTCCGCCAGTTGAGCAAAGACGAGGTCAAGCAGATCTCCGATATCATGCTGCGCGAAGTGTTCAGTCGCCTCACCGAGAAGGGCATCACCCTGGAAGTCACCGATCGCTTCAAAGAGCGGCTGGTGGAAGAGGGCTACAACCCCAGTTACGGGGCGCGGCCTTTGCGGCGGGCGATTATGCGTCTGCTGGAGGATGTCTTGGCGGAGGAAATCCTGGCGGGTCACGTCCGCGAAGGCGATACAGCCCTCGTCGATGTGGGTGAAGACGGCCAGGTGAAGGTCATCCCCAGCGAACGGCGGGAATTATTACCCCAAGCTGCCGACTAACCTCACAGGCTGCGTAAGGGTTAGAACTTGAATAGCTGCGGGGTCCCTGCGATCGCGCAGCTTTATTAGTCTGGTTAGTCTGGAGCCGACTCGTGCACTAAACATAGATTCTCGCAATGTTAGTAGTAACGACTTTAGTCGTTGCAGGCTAGAGCTAGCCTTACAACCGCTGTCCACACTGATCCACAACCTGCCTAATCCACAACCTGCCTAAAAAATTGGCCTCCATCCCACTGAATCGGGAGAGGCCAACTTTTTGTTTAATCACTGGGTTTTAGCCACAATCCAAAGGCAACGATCGCACTCACCCATCAACTCAGTACAGAGTAGGCGCGATCATTGAGTCCCGTCTCCTCAACCCGACAGGGTGCGCCGCTTCGTCACCATACGGAACGCTTCAACAATATCGCCCTCCTCCCAAGTACTGAAGCTATCCACCCCAATACCACACTCATAACCGGAATTGACCTCCTTAACATCCTCCTTCACCCGTCGCAACGAATCCAAGGTTCCTTCGTAGACAATGGCATCGCGACGGTGAACACGAATGTTGCAGTTGCGCACCAGCTTTCCGGATTGCACATAGCAACCCGCCACGGCCCCGCGACCGACCGGGAAGACCGCTCGCACTTGGGCTTGGCCAAGCGGTTCTTCGACTAACTCGGGTTCCAGCAAGCCTTCCATTGCACCCTGGATATCTTCGAGGAGCTTGTAAATAATTTCGTACTCCCGGACATCCACACCCGCTTGATCCGCTGCTTGCCGTGCCCCACTGGCCAGGGTGGTATTGAAGCCAACAATGACAGCACCACTCGCTGCGGCCAAGTCAACGTCCGTTTCAGTAATCTCGCCCGGAGCCGCTAGCAACAGACGCACCTGCACCTCATTCTGGGGTAGCTGCTTCAACGCCCCAACAATCGCCTCCACTGAACCCTGAACATCGGCCTTGAGAATCAGGTTTAACTCCTTCAACTCGCCTTCCTGGGCACGGGCCGACAGGGAACTCAGGGTAACCCGCCGCGAAGACATTGCTTGCTGGAGACGGGTTTGCCGCTGGCTGATCAGGCGCTCATCCACCAGTGCACGGGCATGTTTCTCATCAGTAAAGACCTCAAACTCATCCCCTGCTGCGGGTACTTCGTTAAGACCCAGGATTTCCACGGCAAACGAGGGAGAGGCTTCCTTCACTCGCTCGCCGCGATCGTCCACCATTGCCCGGACCTTGCCGAGCACTGAGCCAGCCACCACAGTATCCCCAACCCGTAGGGTGCCATTTTGCACCAGCAGGGTGGCCACCGGGCCTTTGGCCTTATCCAGGTGGGCCTCAATGACGGTGCCCTTGGCGGGACGATTGGGATTGGCCACCAATTCCTCCACTTCCGAGACGAGCAAGATCATCTCCAGCAGCGTATCCAGGTTTTCCCCTGTGAGGGCACTGACGGGGGTCATGATCGTGTCACCCCCCCACTCTTCAGCGACGAGGCCGTATTCGGTCAACTCCTGTTTGACGCGATCGGGTTGGGCTTCCTCCTTATCAATCTTATTGATAGCCACAATAATGGGCACACCAGCCGCCTGGGCATGGCGCAGCGCTTCGATCGTTTGGGGCCGGACCCCATCATCGGCAGCAACCACCAGAATGGCAATGTCCGTCACCCGCGCTCCCCGTGCCCGCATCGCCGTAAAGGCTTCGTGACCAGGCGTGTCGAGGAAAACAATCTGTTCCTGCTTGCCGTCATGCTCCACATCAACGTGGTAGGCCCCAATATGCTGGGTAATCCCACCGGCTTCACCTTGGGCCACCTTGGTTTTGCGGATGGAGTCCAGTAGGGTGGTTTTCCCGTGGTCCACGTGTCCCATGATCGTCACGACAGGCGGACGCCGTTGGAGGCTGTCCAAATCAGTGGCATCCAGCATTTCCGTGACTTTGCGGGCCGCAGCTTCCTGGACAGCGGTTTCCACCTGGACCCCTAGTTCTTCCGCCACCATCCGGGCGGTCGCCAGGTCCAGGGTTTGGGTGATCGTTGCCGCTAATCCCTGGAAGAACAAGCGTTTGACAATTTCGGTATCGGGTACCTGGAGCAGGGAGGCCAATTCCTGTACGGTGAGGTTGCCTGGGATCGTGATGCGTTCCGGACGTTCAGGTTTCACTTCGACACTCCGTTCGCGTGACCCAGGACCGCCACTACCAGCCCCCCCGCGACTGGGACGACGGGTCTTCTGGGCGGTGGTAACGGGCTTGGCTTGGGCCTGCTGCATCGACTTTGGCTTCGGGGGGCGGGCGAGGGACAGGCTCACCTGGGCGGCAGCCGCTGCTTGGGCTTCGCTGTCATCACCCAGACCAAATTCATCCTCATCCTCATCTAGCAAGGTTTGTCGCCGCTTATGCTTGCCCTTGGCCGCTGGCTTTTCTTTTTCCAGCGTTTCGTCGTCTTCTTCCTCATCACGTCGCTTCGTCCGTTTGACGCGAGGCGGCGTTGGCCGCATCAACTCGACGATCGGCACTTCATCAACCTGGGCCACCAGATCACTGGTTTCGACCGTGGCCGATTTCTCCTTCTCCACCTCAGGGGTGGGGCGTTGGGGGCGGCGTAGCTCAACGATCGTCTGGGTTTTGGGGGCCGCAGGAGGTTTACCCGCCGCCGCATCCTTCGCAACGGGTCGGGGACCTGCCTTCGGGCGGCTGGGCGGCAGTGTGGTGGTTTTGCCACTAGCCGCCGTTTCGCTGGGAGCCGTGGTTTGGGACTTAGGACGCTTGAGGGTAGGCCGCTCCACTAGCTTCGGCGATGGCACAGGCGGTTCAACCGGGGGGGTGAGCGCAGGGGGAGGGGGTGCAGGGGGCGCAACGGCCATGCTTTCCGCTGGGGGGGCGGGGGCGT
>CAZHXN010000099.1:11020-13351 GCA_964536415.1 uncultured bacterium | reverse complement strand
CCCCAAATAGGGCCACACCAGTCGCGAGGGGCACGATCGCCAGTTTCAAACAATCGATAACCTTAACATTCATGGCTAACACCCTGCCTCATGACATAGATGATTTGAAGCCTTTTTCAGAGCAGAGTTCCCCCCATCCGGTAAAGTAGGGGCGGGTTTACCCGAAATGGTGACGCATGACTAGGGAAACCCCTAAACCCGCTCACGGGGTCATCCTGACATTAGCGTTCCATTAGCATTGTGTCTTCCCAAACGCCCAGTACCCGTCAGCTTGACCCAAACCCCTGCTTTCTCGAAACCACTACCATGACTGCCCCCTCCTGGACCCGTCGCCATATCCTCTCCTTAGCCGACTTTACCCCAGCCGAATACGATGTCATCTTGCAAACGGCGGCCAGTTTCCGTGAGGTCCTGTCCCGGCGGACCAAAAAAGTGCCGGCTCTCCAGGGACAGGTGGTGACCCATTTATTCTTTGAACCTTCGACCCGCACCCGCAGCAGCTTTGAACTGGCGGCTAAGCGGTTGTCTGCCGATACCCTCAACTTTAGCCCAGGGACTTCTTCCCTTACCAAGGGGGAAACGATTCTGGATACGGCCAAAACCTACCT
Source organism: uncultured bacterium (assembly GCA_964536415.1). Lineage (GTDB taxonomy): Bacteria > Cyanobacteriota > Cyanobacteriia > B231 > B231 > Trichothermofontia. The sequence continues at coordinate 12,743 of CAZHXN010000099.1, read as the reverse complement.
GGCGATGGGCACGGATCTGATGGTTATCCGTCATCGGGAAGCGGGGGTGCCCCAGACGATCGCGGCGGCGATGGATCGCCTCCAGTCGGGGGTGGGGGTGCTCAATGCCGGGGATGGCCAGCATGAACACCCGTCGCAGGCGTTGCTGGATCTGTTTACCCTCTGTGTGTTGTTGGATGCAAAACAGCCGCGTTTGGCGTTGCTTGAGGGGAAAAAAATCGCGATCGTGGGGGATATTCTGCATTCACGGGTGGCGCGATCGAACCTGTGGAGTTTGACGGCCAGCGGGGCTGAGGTGCATCTGGCGGGGCCACCGACCCTGTTACCCAAGCTCTTTGCCACCTATGGCGAAAACCGTCCCGGCTCGCTGCATCTCCATTGGGAGCTGGAGCCTGCCCTGGAAAAGGCGGATTTTGTCATGGCTTTGCGCCTGCAACGGGAACGCATGAGCCAACACCTTTTGCCCAGTTTGCGCGAATATCACCAGCAGTTTGGCCTCACCCACGATCGCCTGCGCCTTTGTCAACCCCAGGTGCGGGTATTACATCCGGGGCCGGTGAATCGGGGCGTGGAAATCAGTTCGGAATTGATGGATGACCCCCAGGTCAGTTTGATCCCCCAACAGGTGACGAGTGGGGTAGCGGTGCGGATGGCTCTGTTGTACCTGATGGGGAGTGGCAGGGGGGATCAATAGCCTAAATTGAAGCTAGTCTAAGGAGCTAGTCTAATGGGTGAGCATCTGTGGCTAACCCTCGGTTCAATTTGCCACTGCGAAACCCTTCTAGATCCAGGGTCACGTAGACAAAACCGAGGGACTGAAAGGTTTCGACCAAGGCCGGGAGGTCGGTGGTGGTTACAAAGGTTTGCAGTTGCTCTGGGGGCAACTCAATCCGGGCTGTATCGGCCTGCGATCGCACCCGTACCGTCCGATAGCCGAGTTGCCGCAGGTAGTATTCCGCTCGACCGACGCGTTGGAGTTTGGCGATCGTAATCGTCTCGCCGTAGGGAAAGCGGGAACTGAGGCAGGGTTGGGCTGGTTTGTCCCACCAGGGAAGTCCCAGCCATTCGGACAGTTGCCGGACTTCGGCTTTGCTGATCCCCACCTCCGCCAGGGGCGATCGGGCACCGCGTTCACGGGCGGCTTGGATACCGGGGCGGTAGTCTTGCAGGTCGTCAGCATTGATGCCATCCACCACGTAGGGGTAGCCCCGTTCTAGGGCTAGCGGTCGGAGCGTGTCATGCAATTCACTTTTGCAAAAGTAACAACGATTGACCGGGTTTGCGGCATAGTTGGGGTTATCCAGTTCGTGGGTGGCCACCTCTTCATGCTGAATGCCGATCGTGGCTGCCTGTACCCGTGCGTCTTCCAGATCCTCTGGCAGTAGGGAGGGAGAAACGGCGGTTACTGCCAGGGCGCGATCGCCCAATACATCTACGGCGATTTTGGCCACTAGGGTACTATCAACGCCGCCTGAGTAGGCAATGAGTGCCCGCTCCATTTCGGCAAAAAGGGTTTTCAGGTGGATAAGTTTTTGCTGAAGGTTAGGGTCGAGGGGAAGCATGGTGAGCGGTAGGGCAGGAGAAGTGAGTCAATGAGGAAAGAGGAGTGAGGGGGAACAGGGAATCGGGGGCGGCGTACTCAGGCTTAAGGATCAGGGGGGTGCGGGGATAGGTCCGAGGCTGGGTGGGGGGTACTCTCACTGCTTTAGTATAAGCATTCGAC
>CAZHXN010000099.1:0-10993 GCA_964536415.1 uncultured bacterium | reverse complement strand
GGCTAGGATTGAATGATGCTGAAACGAGAAATTGACTGATGCTTCCGGTTTTCAATTAGGGATGCGATCGGGGAATTAATCGACAAATGAGTGTGGAACGTTGGACAGATGAACGGTTAGATCAGTTGGCTCAGTTGGTTGAGTCAAACAGTCGTCAGATTGAATCGAATGCACGTACTATTCAGGCTCTAGCTAACCTGGCGGCTGAAGACCGTCAGGAGCGGGCCAACATTCTGCAATCGATCCAGGTGATGCAACAACAGGTTCAGGAGCTACAACAGGAAGTCCGTGGCTTGCAGACTGAGAACCAACGCATCCTGGATATCCTGCTCAACGATCGCCAGTCTGATCATCCTGATAACCCCGGCCCATGAGGGATTCTCGGTTTGCAATGGTGTTAGCAATTGGTGGGAGAAGGCCCAACCGTGGGTACGCTAAATTCGCTAGCGATCGCGACCCTGGTCAGTTTTACGAACTATACTCGTAGACACAGGCCAGAAGCGCTGGCATCCGTAGTCATCCACTAAGCGACATGTTAAACGTTGAAGAACTTGCCAGTCAGGCGCAGCAGATTGCCACGCAACTAGGAATTACGAAATTTGATGTTTATGGGGCCACCGTTGACGAAAGTAGTGTCCAGGTGGATCAGGGGGAGCCAAAACAGGTTGAAGCTTCTAGCCGCTCTTCTGTGACGGTGCGGGTTTGGAATCAAGCTGGGACAGTTGGGATTACTAGCACAACAGATGTGGACGCGATCGGCCTGGAACTGGCACTCAAAACCGCCCAGGAAGCGAGTGCCTTTGGGGCCAAGGAATATATCCCCGATTTCAGCCCCGAAGCCACTAAACCCATTCCCCCATGGCCCGATCCCAAGGCTCCGCCGGTTCCCATTGATCGCCTGGTGACCACTCTCCTGGCTGCCGAGAAACAACTGCTGGAGGCCCATCCGGCGATCGTCAGTGTTCCCTATAATGGCCTATCGCAACAGGCGATCGATCGGTTCTACTTCAACAGTGAGGGTGCCCAGCGGCAGGAAAGTAATACCTATACGTCCCTCTATCTGTACAGCAAGACAGAAGTGGCGGGGAAAAAGCCCCGCAGTGCGGGTGGGTTCCGCATTGGCCGCAGTTTAGATACCCTGCCGATCGATGACTGTTTGCAGGAAGTGATCGAGAAAACCATTAGCCACCTCGACTATGAAAAAATCCCGTCGGGGAAATATCGAGTGGTCTTTTCACCGGAAGCATTTTTGAGCCTCTTAGGGGCGTTTTCTAATCTCTTTAATGCCCAAAGCATTCTCGATAAGCAAAGCCTATCGACGCCAGAATCACTGGGGCAGACGATCGCTTCCCCTCTGTTGTCGGTGAATGATGATGCCCTGCATCCCGATAACATTACCGTCAGTCACTTTGATGGGGAAGGCACTCCAACCCGATGTGTGCCCCTGATCCAGAATGGGGTTCTGACTAGCTTTTTGCACAGCGCGGGGACGGCGAAACGGTTGAATGCCCAACCGACCGGGAATGCCAATATGGGGGCGAAGGTGACGGTTAGCCCTCACTTTTTCCATGTGTTTTCTCAGGCCCCGGCGGACACAACCTATGATTTAGCAACGGCGGATAATGTCGTTCTGATTGATGATTTACACGCCCTCCATGCTGGGGTAAGTGCTTTAGAAGGTTCGTTCTCTCTGCCCTTTGATGGTTGGCTGGTGCGGAATGGCCAACGGACGAGTATTGAAGCAGCGACGGTGGCGGGGGACTTCCGGCAACTCCTCCAGTCAATTATCTATGTGGCCCCCAAAGCGGAAGTGAAACCGAATGGGATTTGTCCCTACATTTGGGTCGATGCGCTGGCGATTACCAGTGAATAATTAGGGGGGAGTCATCAAGCATGGAAATGATTCGGGTTGTGCTGATTGAGGACCACGACTTAACTCGGATAGGGTTAAAAACGGGACTGCAACAGCGATCAGGGATTGCGGTAGTGGGCGAGTCGGGGACAGCGGCGGCAGGCCTCGCGGTGGTGCAGGCACAGCAACCCGATGTGGCGGTGGTGGATATTGGCCTGCCCGATCGCGATGGCATTGAACTCACCCGCGAGATTAAGCAGACGGTGCCCCAGAGTCGGGTCCTGATCCTCACGATGCACGATAACGAGTCATCGGTACTGGCAGCGTTTGCGGCGGGGGCCGACTCCTACTGCATGAAGGATGTCAGGATGGATAAGCTGGTTGAGGCGTTGCAGGCGACCTGTGAGGGGAATGCCTGGATTGATCCGGCGATCGCTCGCATTGTTCTCAAGCAAACTCAAGCAACAAATCCCCCCCTATCTGCACCCTACCGCCGACCCGTTAGCAACCCTTTACCCTTGGGTGATCATGACCTTTTGGCAACTGATCCGTTAACAGAACGGGAATTGGAAGTCCTGGAACTGATTGTGGCGGGCTGTAGCAATGCGGAAATTGCTGAAAAACTCTATATCACGGTGGGAACAGTTAAGACCCATGTGCGGAGTATTCTCAATAAGTTATGTGCTAGCGATCGCACCCAGGCTGCGGTTCGGGCGCTGCGATCGGGTCTGGTAGAATAGGCGATGGTGTCAGATTTTCTGTTAACTCTCTTCTAAAGATTACATCCTATTCACTATTGCAGCAATGACCTCATCTTCCCAGGAAGCTTCTCCAGAAGCAGTAGGAACCCTACGCCTGATGGTTGCCCTGTGTATAGCTGAAGATCAGCTTGAACAAGCAGCAGATTACTCACGATCGTTGATTGAACGATGCCCTGATCAACCAGAAACATATCTGGAGTTAGGAGAACTTTGGTTACAGTATCATCATCCAGAGATTGCAATGCCCTATTTCCAGAAAGCATTGCAGAATTGGCCGGAAATTATCAGTTTATATGAAGATTTGATTAAGGTACTCATTGAAAATGGAGATGTGGATACAGTTATAAATTTATCTATCCACTTACTGTGTGTTCAACCTGATTGGATTCCAGGCTTTTTAGCGATCGGGTACTGTCTACAACAGAAAGGCAGGCACCATGAGGCTCAAAGTTGCATCAGTATGAAATTACTTGAATCAAGGGTGATTGAAGATTTTGCTGATCCCAAGTTGGAGTGGCAGGTTGCCCGTGAACTAGGGCAAGATGATATTAGTGTTGCTCAAATATATCCATCTGAACGTTATCGGTTTCCGTCAGAACATATCGAGTTAATTAACAATCAAAGTTTTTCTGATTTTAATCATGGATTTGAATCAAAACCCGCTGAAATTGTAACCGTCCATAATGCTTATTTTTGGCTAGATGCTCATACCCGTGTCATTTTCTCATCAGAACATACTGTTGTTGAATCTGCTTCATTAGGGAATGTGGCCTTGGTAGCAGCTTCCCAATATTTACCAGAACCCCTAATGCTTGCGGGCAACGTTGTCTGCTGCGGTACGCGGTATGCCTATAGTTATTTTCATTGGCTATTTGATGTGATACCCAAGATAGGTCTACTACAGGAACAAGAGGATTTGCAGAAAATTGATCGGTTTATCTTTAACAAGACTTATGAGAGGTTTCACCATGAAATTTTTAGCCTTTTAGGTCTTACACCAGATAAGTTATTATTTGTTAATAAAATATATGCCAGATGCAAAAAATTATTTATTCCCTTATTTTCTTTTAACAAGGGCCATTTCAAAGGCTATGTATCACAGCCAGTTTGTAAATATTTAAGAAGTACATTTCTTGATAAATTTAATAACAGTACAAACAGTTATCCAAGACGGCTTTACATTAGTCGTAGTCGTGCTAGTCATCGTCGCTTGTTAAACGAAGGAGATATTATTGAAACTATCGATCACTTTGGATTTGAAGTAGTTAGGCCGGAAGAGCTATCTTTTACGGAACAAGTTAAACTTTTTCAGCAAGCTAGTGCGATCGTGGCTTCACATGGTGCGGGGTTATCAAACATTGTATTTTGTCAGCCGCATACTAAGGTGATTGAACTCTTTGGTCATCAGATATTAGACTATTATTGGATCATCAGTAATCATGTTGGGCTTGATTATTACTATGTGCGGGGAGAGTTAGCCCAAAATGCACCGCCGATTATGATGGAGGAGGCAGGTTTCAGGATTCCTCAGGCACCGCTTGACTTTACGGTATCCCCAACTTCGCTTTTAACTGTCTTAGAGATGGCCGGTTTAACGTGACATCCTCCCGACGCTCACCCGAAACGGGTAGAGCGCGGGACTTATAGTCCCCCGAACCCCTCGCCAGTTGAACATATCCTAGTTTTGGCCTTCATCCCCCAACCCTTTGTCCCAGCCCCCCTACCCCCCGCAAACGGGAGGATGGGGGGTAGGGGAGCCGGACCTAAAAGTCCCTCTCCTGCTCTGGGAGAGGATTTTCCCACATTTGTTGATAGGCAGCTTCCATCTCTCGTGTAAATTGTTGGGGATTCCACAGTGGGGCTGAGTGTCGCGATCGCTTTAATTTCCAACTAACCTGCTGCCGGAGTTCTGGCTCTCGTCCGAACCGAACTCCCCATTCAACATATTCGTCATCTGTCCAAGCGATCCCTTCCTGAATGCCTGTATTGACCAGCATGGTATAACTGTTGCGGGCCGCAAACTGTTCTCCCACACGGGTTACTAAAGGCACCCCAACCCAAAGCGTTTCCAATGTTGTCGTTGCACCATTGTAGGGATAGGTATCTAATACCACATCAGCAATGCCTAGATTGGCCCGATGGATGGCTTCTGTTGGGGCAGGGGGGAGGAAGCGCAGGCGATCGCAACTCACCCCTTCGGCCTCCGCCAGGGTGTTAAATAATTCCCTTAGTTTGGCTTCATCCGCGACACCCTTAATCAGGAAATAACTATTGGGAACCTGACTAAGGATTTTCATCTGGAGGCGAATGGTATTGGGATGGCGTTTACGCCCGTTTTGACTGCTGTAATAAATTACAGCATCACTAGGAAGATTGAGATCGCTACGGCGTAGGGTAGGGACACCGAGTTCAAATCCACCGACTGCAATGTAGGTATGGGGTAGCCGCCACAGGGTTTCGGTATAGTAGTCCTGGGCGTCTTCCGGTAGGACATAGGGATCAACTACAACGTAGTCAACTGCGGGTAAACCAGGGGCATCCCAACCGAGCCAGGAGACCTGGATAGGGGCAGGTTTTGTTGCCAGGACTTTACAGCTTAAATCAAGGGTGATACTGTCTAGATCAACGAGAATATCAATATCATTAGCATAGATTTTTTCAGCAATATCTAGATAATCGTGATGCTGATCACCACTCATGATAACGGTTTTAAAATTGGGAATGATAGATTGGTAAAATTGGGTAAGCTGATCAATTTCGTTCAAACTTGGTCTGATTGAGTAAGCAAAAATATCAAACTTTTCCTGGTCATGGAACGCCATCAGCCAACGGGCTAGCCAGCCAACGGAATGGGTTCTAAAACAATAGGACAGGTAGCCAACTCTCAGCCGTTTTGGGCCTTGGGCTTTTTTCCTTAATGACTGCCTATTAAGCACCAGCGGATAATCTTGACCGATCGTTTGCTCAGAACAGATAATTAAGTTATCTTGACAGATTTTAAGAATTTGATTTTGTAGCGATCGATTTTGTTTAAGAGAATCCCGAAAATAGGGTAACGTAAAGCAAGCATAGATTAAAATACTAATATTGTGGGGCGTTAGGGTCTCTGTTTTTAATTCAATGACCTGTCGTAATAATTCTTGATGTAGATTGAGATATTCCAGGGCTTCATGCCAACTGTTGCCTTCACTGATCAGGCTATATAGAAGTTCATTAATTGCAAAAATACGATCGATGATAAATGTCGCTTGTTCGTAACAATACTTTGCGGTTACAATTGATTTTTGGAATTGTTTATTTTCGCGATAATAGATAATTAAATGTAATCTAAGTGATAGACAGTCGGGATCGAATTTTAGATAGCTCTCCAGTAAATCGATCGCAGTTTTATATTGACCTGCATAACTGAACTTAATTGCTGCCGCCAAGATAGGCCCAGAAAAGATGCTTGGCTCATCGGTAGCTTGTAACAGTCTGATCAAGAAATTTTGGGTAGCCTGATCCCAATTGGTATTTTCCAATAGGGTTTGTAGGGTAGTTAACAATTCTGCTTGCAGAGAGGAATTGCAGGCTACGACGGTAAAATCAATGGCATTAAACCAGTCTTCGGCTTCCTGGCTGGTATAGGTTTGAGTTGCGATCGCGAGTTGAACCAGTTTCAGGGTGTTGCCAATATCTGCGGGGTTAAACTCTTGCAAATATTTGCGGATTAGCCAGGCATGATGATAATTTCCTTGCGATGCCTGTTGCTGGGCCACGGTTTCCAAAACGGTGACCAATACCTGGTGATGCTGGGCTAGTTCTGTGTCATTTTCGGCCTCCAAGCACGATAGCCAGGTTAAATAAGCTTCCGATTCATTGTTCTCTAGTAGATAGGCGACACCCAGGTAAGCTCCCAGAGCGATCACCTCAGGCGATGCCGCGATCGCGTCTTCCAAAATCTGACGGGCCTGGGCATAATCGCCTGCCGCCATTAATTGGGGAACAGCCTGGGCAGAAGCGGGTAGGGCGATCGCGGTTGCTAGGTCTGACATGAGCAATAAATCTCCCACATTTGCTGATAAGCAGCTTCCACATCTCGTGCAAACTGCCGGCCATTCCAAAGAGGAGCAGTTTGGCGAGATTGACGCAATTTCCAACTCACGCTTTGCCGGAGTTCCGGTTCGGTGCCGAACCGAATCCCCCACCTGACATAGTCCTCATCGGTCCAGGCGATGCCTTCTTCAATGCCGGCATTGACCAGCATGGTATAGCTATTACGGGCGGCAAACTGTTCCCCCACCCGCGTGACCAGGGGAATTCCCACCCAGAGCGTTTCCAGCGTCGTCGTTGCCCCATTATAGGGATAGGTATCGAGGACCACATCGGCGATGTTGAGGTTAGCCCGATGAATCGGTTCACTAGCCGCGATTGGCAGGAATCGCAAGCGATCGCGACTTACCCCGATCTCTTCAGCAATGCCACAGAAGGTTTCCTGAATACTGGGGTCAGCCGCTAAGCCCTTGATGAGGAAATAACTATTAGGGACAGCCTGGATAATTTGCAACTGGAGACGGGTGATCATCGGGTTCCACTTGGGGCCGCTTTGTCCCGTCAGATAGACAATCGCATCTGCCGGGATGTCCAATTGATCGCGCCGGAGATCGGGTAACCCTACCTCGAAGCCATCAACAGCAATATAGGTTTGGGGTAAACGCCAGATTTTTTCCTGGTAGTAATCCTGAGCATCTGCCGGCAGCACATGGGGATCAGCAATAAAGTAGTCAACAGTCGGTAAATCGGAGGCATCCCAGCCTAACCAAGTCACCTGGATCGGGGCCGGTTTAACCGCCATGATCTGACAGGTAATATCCAGGGTGATGCTATCCAGATCCACTAGAATATCAATGCCATCTTGATAAATTTGCATGGCAATTTCACCTGGATTTGACCCTAACCGCCGCACGTGGGTCATTTGCTGCGTATACCAATTTTGAATCGGGTCGTCTACTTGACGGTAGTTAATAAAGTAGCCATAAAGTTCAATCCGGGAGCGATCGTGATGTTGAATTAGCCATCGGGCTAACCAACCCACGGAATGGGTAGTCATGCAATAGGACAGATAGCCAACCTTAAGGGGCTGTTTGTGGGGATCTCGTTGTTCCGGCGATCGGCGCTGCCAGTGATGATCCGCTTGCAGTTCATCTAGCGCCAGATCCCGAGCCACAATTTGCTGAAATCGCTGCATTACCCGTCGGCGTAAGCCATGATGATGACGCGGGTCATCCTGAAAATAAGGCGCAAAAAAGGTTGAATTAGTTAGGAACAAAGCCCCGCTATCGATCCCAATTTCATCAGCGGGAGCGTCCAATAACTGCTCTAAAAGAGACTCCTGACGTTGCAGCAGCGCGTAACCTTCGGCCCATCTTCCCCCTGTGCCCATCACCCCGCGTGTGAGTAGGTAGTTAGCAAATACCTTTTCGATCAAACTAGGCGCTAGCTCATAGCACCGTTGTGCCAGCGCAATTCCCTGTTCGTAAAGCTTAGCATCCTGATATTGAGTGGCCAGGGCACGGAGCATATTGCGATTGTCTGGATCGATTTCAAGGTAACTTTCAGAGAGAACAATGGCTAAATCGGGTCGTCTGCGGACTTTAGCCAGATTTAAGGTGAGTTGCGTGATATCAGCCGTGCGGGTGGGGATTTGCGGACAGTGGCGAAAACAAACCGCCGCCAATTCCAAACAAGCCGGATGGTAGGGATCGGCTGCAAAAATTTGTTGCAGTAGCGGGAACACTTGGTCTGGGCTGAGTTCCAATCCCTCATTAGCCTGGAGCGTCGCGATCACGCCCCCTTCCCTGAGGGATTCCCCAGAAAAGGTGCCAGCCTGGAGGGAACAATGGATTAGCCGCAAAAGATTCGTGATATTGGTGGCATCTATTTCCCGAATATGCTGCCGAATCGTCCAGGCTATTGACCAGTGTTCGGCAGCTTCCTGACGCTCAGCTTCCGTGCTTAAGATCGTGACTAAGGTTTCTATCCCTGGCTCACCTTGCGTATCCGGTACTGCCTCTAGCCCCAACAGCCAACTCATTTGGGCTTCCGCTTCTTGTCCTTGCAGTAGGAGGGCTAACCCCAAGTACCCATAGAGGGGCAGACATCCAGGATTTTCTGCCAATTGCTTTTCACAGTAGCAGATAACTTGCCCATAATTTTCTGCCAGGAAACCTGCCTCAATGGGTTGGAGAAGCTTAGAAAGTGCAACATCTGGGATCGACATTAATCATGACAGGGAGAAGACGATTAAAAGCGCAAGAGGTGGGTAGCAATAGCTATCCACCTCCGGTCAAGCACCTAACCTAAGCTACTAGCAGCCAAGTCTAAGTTACTTGATGATCGCAGCCGTACCGGCAGTACAGCTCGGGCCGGCGACACCGGTCGTCGGGGTCGCAGCGTTACCAGCACCGGCGGCGTTGTTTTCGCAGAGGATAGCCAGGGTGGTGGCTTCACTGGTGGCGGCGACTTGACCCAACTGTACCAGACCCACATAAGCCTTCAGCGCAGGCTTCAAGGACTCACCTTGAGCGACAGCATTGGCGTTGGTGGCACCATTATTGTTCAAAACAATGTTATATTGGTAGTTGACTGTCGAGGTTTTAATGCCAACCCCCAAGACATCCATGTTGGGTGCAAATGCAGAGTTTTCCAGGAAGTAGGCTTGTTGGGCGCGGTTCATCGAGCCAACGTAGGTCTTAGCTTCCGATTGCTTGGCCTTGTTGGCTTGGTTCAGGAAGGAGGGCAAAGCAATAGCAGACAGGATACCGATGATGATAATGACCACCAGCAGTTCAATTAGGGTGAAACCTGCTTCCGTTTCTTGCTTTTTGAGCATGTGTTGCAAGAATTTGGCCTTCAGTTCGGTCTTCATAAGGGTTTGTCTCCTTGTCAGTGGGTGAAAATCGGTAACTTCTAACTCCTGGATGTAACTTACCCACCTGTTGCATCAAATCGATCAACCTCGGAAAAAATTTTTTAGCGATCGCTGGAAATCTCGACTGGATGAGCGTTACGGCACACCCGCTGCTTCCGTTCAGGGGACGTGTGGGTTGGCATCCGGCCTACCAAGACAGGGGGGGCGGGTGTCCTTTGGCTCCTGAGCCAACTCCGATAGAATTTAGGCAATACTAAGTGAACGTGGGGAGTTGGATGGGCGATGAGCGAGGAACAGACTGAGTTGCAATCCTGCCAAGCTTTGGCCGGGGCGACTTTCAAGGCAATGATTAATGGCATGACCGTGCCGATCAGCTTTGGCAATGAAGCCGCTGCTTGGGAAGCCGTCCAAACCGGTGTTGCCCTGGTCGATCGCAGCCATTGGGGACGCCTCAGCGTTAGCGACCAGGACCGTCTACGCTACCTCCACAACCAGACAACCAATGCCTTTGTATCCCTTGAACCGGGTCAGGGCTGTGACACGGTTTTTGTCACGTCTACCGCCCGCACGATCGATCTGGTCACTGCTTATGTTCTGGATGAGTCCGTCCTGTTGCTGGTGTCGCCCAACCGGCGTGAACAACTGCTGGCCTGGATGGATCGCTATATCTTCTTCGCCGATCGCGTCCAACTGGCAGACCTGACTGCAACCACGATCGCCTTTAGCCTCTTAGGACCTGCCAGCAACACCCTCATCGACAAGCTGGGGGCCAGTGCCCTCATCGGTCAACCCCATGCCCACCATTGCCAGGTCCCCTTTGGGGATGTCCCCCTGCGCATTGCGGTAGGCAGTGGACTGGCGACACCGGGCTACACCCTCATTGCTGATCGCGCGATCGCGGTGTCCCTCTGGCAACAGCTGGCCGCCTGGGGAGCCATCCCCCTAGGGGAACACCTCTGGCAACGGCTGCGCCTGGAGCAGGGACGCCCAATGCCCGATCACGAACTCACCGAAGATTACAATCCCCTAGAGGCTGGCCTGTGGTCTGCCGTTTCCTTCAGTAAGGGCTGCTACATCGGCCAGGAAACGATCGCCCGCCTCGATACCTACCAGGGCGTCAAACAACAACTCTGGGGCCTCCGTTGGCAAGGCGGCCCGGTGGACATAGGCACAACGATCACGATCGCCGGCGAACGGGTCGGCAAACTCACCAGCCAACTGGTCATCGAAACAGGTGCGCTGGGCCTGGCCTATCTCCGCACCAAAGCCGGTGGGGCAGCCGGTCTCCAGGTGCAAATGGGCAACACCGCCGCCACGATCGTGGATTTACCCTTTATCACCCGGGGTCGCTCAGCACCTCAGAAAACGTCTACCTAACGATTCGGCTTTGACCTAAGGCCGATGGCCCTCACCCCAACCTCTCTGCCGTGGGGAGCAGGGCCTACACCCCGTTATTCTCCCGTTACTCCC
>CAZHXN010000098.1:9756-13526 GCA_964536415.1 uncultured bacterium | reverse complement strand
TGCCTCTAGAGAAAAACAGCCTGGACCTCGGCTTTATCCCCCTGACCGACTGTGCCCCGATCGTGGTTGCCCAGGAAAAGGGGTTCTTTGCCCAGCAGGGCTTGGAGGTAACCCTGCACCGTAAACCCAATTGGCGGGCGATCGCCCAGGGGGTCATCAATGGTGAACTGGATGCGGCCCAAATGGTCGCGGGGATGCCCCTTGCCCTCACCCTTGATCCCACGGCTCCTGCCCCGGTCCCGATCGTCACGGCGCTGACCCTCTCGCGCAATGGGAACGCGATTACCTTCAACCGTTCTCTGCTGAAGGCGGGTATTCATACCCTGGGCGATCTCAAGGCGGCGATCGCCCGTGATTCTGATCGGACCTATACCTTCGGCATGGTCCATCCCGCTTCCATGCAGAACCTGCTCCTGCGTTACTGGTTGGCAGAAGCGGGAATTGATCCCGATTGGGATGTGCGGTTGTCCATCCTGCCCCCGCCGCAAATGGCAGTGTACCTCAAAGCAGGCAAGCTCGATGGGTACTGCGTCGGCGAACCGTGGAATTCACGCGCAGTCTATGAAGAAACCGGGTATGTGATGGCAACGGATCTGGACCTGTGGGACGGGCATCCGGAAAAGGTGTTGGGAGTCCGGGAGGATTGGGCCATGTCCCATCCCCACACCCACGTCGCCCTAGTCAAGGCCCTGATCCAAGCCGGTCAATATTGCAATCAGCCTGAACATCGGGAGGAAATTCTGAGCCTGTTGTGCCAACCCCAATACGTGGGGTCTGCGCCGGAATATACCCGGCCTGGGTTCCTGGACCCCTACGATCGCGGCACAGGCGAGGCACCACAATTGCTCGCTGGGTACAACCGTTTCTTCCAAGATCAGACCAATCGGCCCGATCGCCAGGAAATGCTATGGATATTGACCCAGCTTAATCGGTGGGGGATTACGCCCTTCCCCAGCAATTGGTCGGATGTTCTCGATCGCCTTGTGCATAGGGATATCTTCAACCAAGCCATGCAGGAATTGGGCCATTCGCCTCTCGATTGCGGTCCTGCTGAGCCTGGGTCAAGCATTGAACTTTTCAGTGGGCCAGCGTTTACCCCCGATCGCCCCCTAGACTACATCAATGCTTTTGCGATCAAGCATCCCGATGCCGGACGCACCCTGAGGGTGACCCTGCCCACCGCTGCGGTGGCCTGACCTGCCTGCTTGTCCCTGTTTTCTAGACGCAGTTGAGTATCCGCATGGTTAAATCAAGTCCTATGCCCACGTTGGAAGATTGTCGCTTGACCGTACAACCTGCTTTGAAGGCTGATCCCTTCTTAACGATTACCAATCTCTCCAAGGTCTACCCCACCCCCCAGGGTCCCTACCCAGTTCTGGATGGGATTAATCTGACGATTTACGAGGGGGAATTTGTGTGCCTGATTGGCCACTCCGGCTGCGGCAAAACGACCCTCTTAAATATGGTTTCCGGCTTTGCCAAACCCACAGATGGCGAAGTGCGGCTCCAAACTAAACGGATTACCCGTCCTGGTCGCGATCGCATGGTGGTATTCCAAAACTATGCCCTTCTCCCCTGGAAAACAGCGTTTGATAATGTTTATCTGGCCGTCAATGCTGCCTTTCCCAAGCAATCAAAAGCAGAAAAAAAGGCGATTGTCCGGGAACATTTAGAGATGGTGGGCCTCACGGAAGCCACCCATAAATATCCCCATCAATTATCGGGGGGGATGAAACAACGGGTGGCGATCGCCCGTGCCCTGGCGATTCGCCCCCAGGTTTTAATCCTCGACGAACCCTTTGGTGCCCTGGATGCTATTACCAAGGAAGAACTCCAGGAAGAACTGCTCAATATTTGGTACAAAAATCGCACCACGGTGTTAATGATTACCCATGATATTGATGAGGCGCTATTTCTGGCCGACCGCCTGGTGATGATGACGAATGGTCCCGCCGCCCACATTGGCGAGATTTTAGACATTCCCTTTGATCGGCCCCGTGTGCGATCGCAGATCAGTGAAGATCCCCGTTATTACGAACTGCGCAACTACGCCCTAAATTTCCTCTTTTGAATTTTTAATTCCTTATCCTCCTGTGTCTACATCGACTAAAACCCTATGTCCCTATTGCGGTGTTGGCTGTGGTCTAGAGGTGGTGCTGAACCCCTCAGACGCGGTGAATGCCTGTCTGCCCAAAGTCAAAGGCGATCGCAGCCATCCTTCTAGCCAGGGGTATGTGTGTGTGAAAGGGGCCACGGTGGCGGAAAGTCTGGATCGCGATCGCCTGCTTTATCCAATGGGGCGCGATCGCCTGGATCAACCCTGGCAACGGCTGAGTTGGGATGAGGCCATCGATCGGCTCGTTGATCGTCTGCAACAGGTAATCACCATCGCCGGACCCGATGCCATCTGTATGTATGGATCTGGTCAGTTCCAGACAGAAGACTACTACGTGGCCCAGAAGCTCCTGCGCGGTTGCCTGGGGACGAATAACTTTGACTCTAATTCACGGCTGTGCATGTCCTCGGCAGTGGTCGGGTATCAGCGCAGTCTGGGGTCAGATGGTCCCCCCTGTTGCTACGAAGATCTGGAGTTAACCGATTGTGCCGTGTGGATTGGCAGCAATGCCGCCGAATGCCACCCGATCGTCTTTCACCGCTTTCTGCGCTATCGCCAGCAGAATCCCCCGGTCAAAATGATTGTGATCGATCCGCGCCGGACCCCAACGGCAGCAGCAGCGGATCTGCACCTAGCGATTACCCCCGGTACAGATATCGATCTGCTTAATAGCATTGCCTACCTGCTCTGGTCTTGGGGAGCGATCGATCGTCCCTTCATCAATGCCCATACCCATAACTCCGCCACCTTTGAAGCCCTGATCCAGTCCTATACCCCAGCTAAAGTGGCCCCACGCTGTGGCCTGACGGTCGAAGCAATTGAACAGGCTGCCGGTTATTGGGCTGAATCCCAACGGGTACTCTCCCTCTGGTCAATGGGGGTGAACCAGTCCCACGAAGGTACCGCTAAAGTTCAGACGATCATCAATCTGCACCTGCTGACCGGGCAGATCGGTAAACCCGGGGCGGGTCCGTTTTCCCTGACGGGCCAACCCAATGCAATGGGGGGACGGGAAGCGGGAGGATTAGCCAAGTTGTTACCAGGGTATCGATCGGTGACGAACGCGCACGATCGCGCCGAAGTCGAGCAATTCTGGCAGATTCCTGCCGGTCGGATTCCGGCCCATCCCGGTCGCACCGCTTGGGAGATTATTACCGGTCTGGAAACGGGGGACGTGCAGTTTCTCTGGATCGCCGCGACCAACCCGGCAGTGAGTTTGCCCGACTTGGAACGAGTCAAAGCCGCCCTAGCGCGATCGCCCTTCACGGTGTACCAGGATGCCTACCACCCTACGGAAACCACTGCCTACGCCCATCTGCTGCTGCCCGCCGCCCAGTGGGGAGAAAAAAACGGGACCATGACCAATTCCGAACGGATGGTCACCCTCGCCCAGGCCTTTCGCTCGCCCCCCGGGGAAGCCCGGGCCGATTGGGAGATTTTTGCCGAAGTGGGCCGCCGCCTGGGGTTTGCTGAGCAGTTCCGGTTTACAACGCCTGCAGAGGTTTATCAAGAATTTGTCCAACTGACCCGCGATCGCGTTTGTGATATGAGCGGTATCAGCCATGAACGCTTGCAACAGGGACCGCTGCAATGGCCCTGTCCAGCTGGGGCAGCCCAGGGGACTGGAGGTGGCAAGTTAACCGCCAAACGCCTG
>CAZHXN010000098.1:0-9692 GCA_964536415.1 uncultured bacterium | reverse complement strand
GCTTGGCCGAACCCCCCGATCCTGCCTATCCCTGGGTGCTGACGACGGGACGCCTCTATGGCCACTGGCATACCCAAACCCGCACCGGACGCATTGCCAAAATTACTAAAATGCATCCCCACCCCTTCCTGGAAATCCATCCCCGTGATGCCGAAAAGTTAGGGATACCAGCAGAGGCTTGGGTCGAAGTGCGATCGCGCCGAGGGATGGCCCGTCTTCCCGTAAAACTAACCCCCGCGATCGCCCGTGGTACCGTCTTCATGCCCATGCACTGGGGTACCCTCTGGGCCGAGCAAGCCGAAGCGAATGCCCTCACCCATCCCCAAGCCTGCCCCTATTCCTTTGAGCCAGAGGTCAAAGCCTGTGCGGTCCACTTGAGTCCGGTGACAACGATCGCCGACTTTCCCTCCGCCCCTGCTGAGAGGGACAAACTATCTACCGGAGACAAGCCTACTCTCATGGCCGCATCGCTGGCAGTGAGTCCGCAGTCGGGGGCGTTGTCTTAGCGGCTTCCGGTTTAGCCTCAGGAGCAACGGGGACTGCCTCCACCGTGCCGTGGCTGAGTTGGGTGCTGATGAATAGCGGGAGGGACACAGCCAACGCGGAGGCTGCCAGGACGCCCAACACCACCTTCAGCCGTTTGACCCGGCGTTCGTGTTGAAAACGGATTTCCAAACGCTGCCGAAATGCCTCAATCTTCCTCAGTTCCTCTGTATTCATAAGCACTCCTTACTGCGTCCCATGCCTTGTTAAGCGGCGTATTACAGTGCTATTGATGCCCCAATGGGTAGCCGGCCTGTTGCCCGGTTTGATGCAGTGTCGTGATCGCTTTGCGATGCCGAACGGTCGATCGCGAGGATGAGTCCCCCCTCACTCCCTCATATCTAGAGTATTCCCAGGACTCCCGTCTCTCTCTCTATGCACATTCTAAAAAAAATCAGAGGAAGCGTAGCTTAAAATACAATTTACCTTCACAAAAGGTAGCAAGAAAGACGGATTTATTTTAATTTAAGCTAAATTTAATCTGCGTAAAAAATAGTTGACAAACAACACCCACCCTGGTTGGGTTGGGAGATGAGCGGTTCCCCGATGCAAGGTTAGGTTTTCATAACCATGTTTTTTAACTTTGAAGCAGAATTTGTCGAATCGTTACGCTGCATTCCCATGCAGGTGCGCTACAAGCTGGATACCTGCGGTGTCAAGCTCAAACTTCAGCATTGGCACCAGTTTACCCCCGATATCCGACAGCAATTGGTGGCCCTGCCCTGCGATACCCCAGTGGCGATCGCGGCCTATCGACAACAACTTCAGCAGTGGGTGACCGAAGCCACCGGCTCCCCGGCTAGTGAACTGGCGATCGACCCTCACCCGGCCTGGTTACAAGCTGAAACGGTACCGGACAGTGTGCAGGCCAAAGCGGCGGAATTTCAGGTGACGATCGCCCCCCACCAATGGGCTAACCTCACCCCCCTCCAACGGTTTGCCCTGATCAAACTCAGCCGTGCCAGCCACGAGAACCGGAACTTCTGGCCCGCCCTCCAGGAATTTGCGCTAGCCTGACTCCGGGCGTGCCTTCACATTAACTCTGCGGGAGCCGCCAGTTTCGGGCGAAAGTCCGGCTTCGTGGACCGTTCACCCAGTACCCAGGCATAGACCGCCAGTGTATTGTTTGCCTTGACCTCCCAGGCATAGTGGGAAGCCGTAAATGCCCGCGCCGCAGCCCCCATCGCCAGAATTTGCTCAGGCTGCTGCACCAGGTCTTCCAGCGATCGGGTGAAGCGCTCTGTCAACTCAGATAGTGTGCCCATCGGCACCCGCACACCACAACCATTGGGTACGCGATAGGCAGGCCCCCCATAGTCCACCACGACCGAGGCCATGCCCGACATGGCCGCCAGAGTCAGCACGCCCCCTCCCTGTTCCCGGATCGAGGGGAAGGCAAAGATTTCGGAGTCTCGCATCAACTGACCCACCTCCGCCTGGGGCATCGTCCCCTTAAATTCAATACAGTGGCTTAGTCCAGCCGTCTGGGCCATCTCCTCCAGCCGGGGCCGTTCTGGGCCATCCCCCACAATCACCAAGCGATGTTGCTGGAGGATGGGACTGGCAGCGAAGCTACGCACGAGAACTTCCGGTAATTTAAAGGGCACCAAACGCCCCACAAACAGGACCGTAATTTTATCATGGATCACCTTGTCCGGCATCGGAAACTCTGCCGGGTCAACCCCGCCTTCAGAAAAGTCGATAATGCGCCCCGCAGCCCCGGTGGGCAAATCAGCAATAGTGTGGGGATAGGCGGCCAGAATCGCGACTGCCTTTTTGTAAGTCGATTGATAAAACGGCAGGATTCGGTGTAGTTGCCGGATGTAGTTCATCCACTCCCGCTCTCGGATCATTTCCCGCTTAAATTGTTCTGGCCAAGCTAGCCCCCCTAATAAGGGACCAATCACAAAGGGGACGGGTTGACACCAACTAGCGATCGGACTAGGAATGGTCGGTGACATAGGACTCATGCGATGGATGAGGTCGAACTTCCCCGCTTTAATCTCAGCCTTAAACCGTCGCCAAGCGGCCCACTCAAACGCCAGATAACTGGGGTAACTAAAAGCGACCTTAAAGGTCATCGCCTTATTGGGATCGCCACTCAGAAAGCTGGCGAGTTTATAGATGGGGGCTGCAATATTTTCGGTGTCAAGATACACAACTTCAACATTAGCCAAACCCACTTTTTCTATGTTGATTCGATTCCGAATCTGAGTGACGAGAACGATATCGACGTAGTTAGATAAAACCTGGACATACTTAAAAATTAAAGCTGGCAGGGAGTGCCATTCCGGGTTGCAGTCATCAGCGAGGACGAGGACTCGTTTGCGTCGTGAAGAGTCATGGGAGGCCATTGGAAATCGGAGATAGCGGTATAAGGTCGTAACTATCAACTATCTTAACCTCTTACCTGTGAGCGATATCATAGAGGGCCAGGGAGCGCCCCAAGGAGCGTTCTTCGGCAGCAGATAGGTTTAGCCCAAGAGTAAGATGGCCGATCGGAAACAAGACACGCGGGGAAGGGTGAAAAGTAGACACTGGGTTGCCAGGGGATGGCGACGCTGGCTAAGGTTCTGTCTGGCAATGGGGTTAGGGTATTGGCTCGCCTGGGGCGGTATTCCAGGGATGGTTCACTGGGTTGTCCCTGCCGGTATGGCTCAGGTGCAACCGGGCGGAGTCAAACCGATCGCGCCAGCAGCTAGTCAGCCGATACCGACGCCCCCACCGACCGCCTGGGTCCCCTTAAATCTGAGCTTGCCGCCGGAATTAGAACGCTTTTTTACCCATCGGGCCTCGACGAGCCAAGCCGCTGTCAGCTTAGATGGGCAACCCCTGTTTCAAGTGGCAGCTCTCGACATAGCAACTGGGGACGATCCGGCAGCGGATTCCGTCTCAGTCCAGGCACGGGTCCAGTTAATTGAGTCGCGCTTGAATCGCATTGCCACCCGTGGGTTTGATCCCAATACCTTAGCGGTCCAGATTGCCTGGGAGAATCAGCAGCCTGTGTTGATTGTGAACTCGCGGGCGGATGGCCGAACCTATCAGGATACGCTGCTGACGGTCACCGATCTGGATGCCCGGTTGCATGAGACGGATATGGAGACCTTAGCCCAGGAGTGGGCGGCCACCGTGGAAGCGGCCCTACGACGCTTTCAACAGGAACGCCAGCCCGACTTTCTCCGGCACCAGTTGCTCGTGGCGGCGGCCCTGTTTACGATGGCGGCGATCCTCAGTTTGCTCCTGCGCTACTGGCAACACCGTCTGCACCGGGAGCGCGATCGTCTGGCCACTGTGGCCCCAATTGAACCCAGCCCGTTAACGGCTACTGATCGGGATACTCCCCCCGCTGTGACGACAACCCTGCTTCAGCAGCAGCTTCAACATCGGCAACGACGCAGTGTTCTGGCTATTCAGCAGCTTTTTGCAGTGGTTGGACAGGTGCTCCTCTGGTTTAGTACGGTGTTCCTGATCCTGGGGCTTTTCCCCTATAGCCGCTGGTTGCAGCCCCTGCTGTTGCGCTTGATCAATATCCCAGGGCGGTTGCTCGCGATCGCGGCCCTGTTCTATGTCCTGATGCGCCTGAGTGTGATGGGGATCGATCGCATTTTTACCCTCTTGCAGGAAGGTCCCGAATGGTCGCCAGAACAGTCACAACGACGTGCCCTACGGTTTTCCACCTTTGCCAGTGTGTTAAAGGGGGTGGCGGTTGCCATCCTGGCGATGATCGGCGCGATCGTCGGGTTATCCAGTGTGGGGGTCCAGATTGCTCCCCTACTGGCTGGGGCTGGGATTGTGGGGTTAGGCATTTCGTTAGCGGCTCAAAACCTGATCCGGGATATCATCAATGGCTGCTTGATCCTACTAGAGGATCAGTATGGGGTGGGGGATGTGATTCGGGTGGGCGAGGTGTCGGGCCTCGTGGAATACATGGGTCTGCGGATGACCCAACTGCGGGATACGGACGGACGGCTGATCACCGTGCCCAATAGCTCGATTACGATCGTGCAAAACCTGACTAAAGAGTGGTCCCGTGTCGATTTAATGATTACCGTTGCCCTGAGTGCCGATCTGGAGAAGGCGCTACAGGTGATCCAGCAGGTTGCCCAGGAGATGCGATCGGTCTATCCCTGGCAGGCGTTGATTCTCGATACTCCGCAACTATTAGGGGTAGAACACCTCGACCATGTGGGAGCCACCATCCGGCTCTGGATCAAGACCCTGCCCCAGAAGCAATGGGAGGTAGCACGGGAATATCGGCGGCGGCTGAAGTTGGCCTTCGATCGCGAAGGCATTGCGATCGGGGTACCGCAACAGTCCGTCTGGTTCCACAGCCACGTCACCCTCCTGTCACCCGATCGGATGACCCCATCAGGGGAAGCTCAACTCAGCAACCATACTTAAACTGAAAATTGAACCGTCGGCATCGGGCGACTGGATGGTTTATACCGGATGCTTCATCCTAGGATTATTAATAATTGTTAAAGTTGTTAAAATCTAATTACTGTTTACCGGTGATCTGTGTCTTAGACCCTGATTGACCGACAAGACTCGAACGGCCCTCACCCCCACCCCCCTCCCAGGGTGAATGGTCTTCCTCTCTGTTCTTAGAGATACAAGTAGTGAGGATAGAGGCGTGAGAAGCGAGGGAACCTGAGCGACTATCTCCGTTCTCTTTCCTCGCTTTTCTCTCCTCACGTCAGGAGAGAAGATGGGTTAGTTAACCAGGTCTACGGTTTCCGTTTCAATCATCATGCTTTTGTGAGCCAGCCACTATGACGATCGGTCAGCGATTTCAGTCCAACCTCCCCAGTCGTCCCTGGATCATCGCGGGGGGTCTCCTGACGCTCGTGATCTTGGGGGTGGGATTAACCCGCCGCTTGCCCTGGTTGCCAGCGCAACGCAGTGAGCCGGAGCGGGTGGCAACGCCATTGCCCCAACGGGTGACGGTGGCGGCGTTGGGGCGTTTGGAGCCGAAAAGTGAGGTGATCCGGGTGAGTGGCCCGGTGGGAGAACGGATTGGTCAGTTACGGGTAGCTAGGGGGGATCAGGTGAAGGCTGGGCAGGTGCTGGCGGTCCTGGAAAGCTATCACGAACGGTTGGCGGAACGGAATCTCAGTGCTAGTCAACTGGCGGAGGCGGAGCGGCGGCTTCAGGCAGAAACCCAATTCCGGCAGGCCCAAGTCCGCGAGGCCCAAACCCGGATTCAACAGGTAGCCCAACCAAAGGCGTTTGAGGTGGAGGCGCAACAGGCCAGGGTACGGGAACTGGAGGCGAATTTAGCCTTGGCTCAGGCCGATCGCGATCGCGCGGCCAATCTCTACCAGGAAGGAGCGATCGCCCAACAGGCCCTCGATCGCCAGGAAACCGAGGTCCGCCGGATCGAAGAACAGTTGCGCAATGCCCGCTCGACCCTGACCCAACTGCGGGAAGCCCGTCAGGTAGACACCCGCAATGCCCAGGCCCAACTCCAGGTGGCCCAGGCTAATTTGCCCCTGGCGCAGGTGCAAACGGCGGTGGCGTCTGCCCGTCAAAACTTGAAACTGGCAGAAGCTCGCCTTGATCGCACCCTGATCCGGGCACCCCAGGATGGGCGGGTCCTGCAAATTCTGACCCGATCCGGGGAAGCGATCGGCAACGCGGGCATATTGGATCTGGGGGATACCCGCCAAATGAATGTGGTGGCAGAGGTCTATGAAACCGATGTCAATCTGGTGAAGGTGGGTCAACGGGCGACAATTACCAGTCGCAACGGGGCTTTTCCGGGGAGCTTGACGGGGCAAGTGATCGAAGTGGGCTGGCAAGTGTTTAAGAACGATGTCCTGGATGATGATCCGGCGGCTAATGCCGATGCCCGGGTGGTGGAAGTCAAAATTCGGCTGGACAACAGTCAACCCGTGGAAGCGCTGACGAATCTGCAAGTGGATGTCAAGATCGACGTGTCATGAGAACCCCGCTGGCTTGGCTGAACCTAGTTCACGAGAAAACCCGCCTGCTGGTGGCGATCGCCGGGGTGGCCTTTGCCGTGATGATTATTTTCATGAATTTGGGCTTCCTCGGTGCCCTGGGCACAGCGGCCAGTGCGATCTATACCAAACTCAACGCCGATATTGTGCTCAGTTCACCGAAAACCCTAGAGATTGGGTCGAGTAAACCGTTTCCGATCGACCGTCTGTATCAGGCAGCGGGCATCGAGGGGGTGGAGCGCGTGATGCCCCTTTACTTAGGCATCTCCCTGTGGCGCAATGCCGAAACGCGCAAGATGCGGGCGATTTTTATCTATGCCTTTAACCCCAATGATCCGGTTTTTCTGCTACCGGAACTGGCAACGCCGGCAGTGCAGGCAGCCCTGCGCCGCCCTAATACAGTTCTGATCGATCGACGATCGCGCCCGGAATATGGTCCCCGCGCCATTGGGACAGAGACGGAACTCAATCGCCGTGCTGCCACGATCGGGGGGCACTACGAACTGGGGGGCGGCTTTTCTGCGGATGGCACCCTGATCATGAGTGACCAGAATTTTCGGCGTTACTTTGACCCTCGCCCCCTGAATCTCATTGACTTTGGTCTGATCCAACTGACGCCGGGAACTGATGCTGACGCGGTGGCAGCAAAACTGCGGCAGATTCTACCCGCCGATGTGTGCGTCTTCACCCGCCAAGAAATTATGGATCGCGATCGTACCTTCTGGATTCAAACGACCTCTACTGGCTTCATCTTTGGCATGGGTGTAGTCGTCTCCCTGATTGTCGGCACAGTCATCGTTTATCAAATCCTCTATACCGACATCACCAAACACCGTGTCCAGTACGCTACCCTCAAGGCAATGGGATACCGCAGTACTTTTCTGTTTAGTCTCGTGCTGCAAGAGGCCCTGATATTGGCCTGTCTAGGGTATATTCCTGGATTTGCCATCTCCCTTGGCCTCTACGATATGGCCTACAAGGCCACAGCGGGAACGCTCCCCATCATGATGGATGCTCAGCGGGCGATCCTCGTTTTCTTCCTCACCCTAGGCATGTGTACCGTATCAGGTCTGATTTCGGTACAAAAGGCAGTTTCGGCTGATCCGGCGGAGGTTTATTAGCGGTGATGTTGCCCCCTCGTTACACCTTTCTCGCCTGGTTTAATCTCACCCACGAACCCCGCCGGTTGGTGACCGCGTTGGCGGGGGTAGCGTTTGCCGTATTGTTAATGTTTATTTTTCTGGGGTTTAAGAATGCGCTGTACGATAGCCAGGTGCAACTGATTAAGATCCTGAATGCGGATATCGTGATTATCAATAGCATTAAGGACAATATGTTTGTGCCGGAGCAATTTGCCCTGCGGCGGTTGTATCAGGCCCGTGCATTTGAGGGAGTAGAGGCGGCTTATCCACTCTATACCAATACAGCGGATTGGAAAAATCCCGTGACCAAGGAGACGCGCCCACTGCGGGTTTTAGCATTTAATCCCAATGATCCGGTGTTGCTAGTGCCAGGGATACGGGAGAATCTATCGGTGCTCCAATTGCCATGGACGGCATTGGTGGATGAAAAAGTGCGTCCCGAGATTGGCCCCATTCAACCTGGCATGGTGACTGAACTAATGAACCAACGGGTGCGGATTGTGGGGACCTTTCGTTTGGGCACGGATTTCGCGGCGGGAAATGGCAATGTGGTCATGAGTGATCAGAATTTCCTACGCTATTTTGCCCGCCTAGGACCGGAGGTGGATAGCCGGACGTTGAATACAGTGGATGTGGGGTTGGTTAAGGTCAAGCCGGGGACGGATGTGGAGGTATTGGTGAAAACCCTGCGGGAACAATTGCCAAAGGATGTTCAGGTTTTAACGAAATGGGAGTTTGAGCAGCAGGAACGTCGCTATTGGCAGGAGAATACGAACATTGGGTTTGTGTTTGGTCTGTTAACGTCGATGAGTTTTGTGGTGGGAATTATTCTGGTCTACCAAATTCTCTATACCGATGTGGCGGATCATTGGGCAGAATATGCCACGCTCAAGGCGATGGGCTATTCGCAGTTGCATCTATTGGGGGTGGTGATGCAGGAGGCGGTGATTTTGGCAATTTTGGGGTTTGTGCCAGGAATGATTGTGAGTCTGGGGTTATATGATCTTACCCAAAATACAACAGGGCTATTGATGCAAATGACCCTAGAGCGATCGTTCAATATCTTTCTGATTACCCTATTAATGTGTTTAATTTCGGGCACGATCGCGGTCCGTAAGGTGTTAGCGGCTGATCCAGCGGAGGTATTCGGATGATGACTCAGGTAATGTTAAGCGATGATGCCAGGCTCATCAGTTCGCCAACGCTGGCGATCGAGGAGCCTGTGGTTAAAATTCGCAATTTAAATCATTATTTTGGCCACGGTGATCTGGCGAAACAGGTGTTATATGACATCAATTTGGATCTACCTAGAGGCCAGATTGTGATCATGACGGGGCCATCGGGTTCCGGGAAAACGACGCTCCTCAGTTTAATCGGGGGGTTGCGCACGGCCCAAACGGGCAGTTTAAGGGTTTTGGGACGGGAACTCGTGGGCTTAAATAAGTCGCAATTGGTGGATATTCGCCGCAATATCGGCTTCATTTTCCAGATGCATAATTTGTTTGAGTCCCTGACAGCCTCTCAAAATGTGGAGATGGCGGTGGAACTCTTTAACCATTGGCGGGATAAACGCCAACAGGCAGTGGCCGTGCTAACCCAGGTCGGTCTAGCGGATCGGGTAGACTATAAGCCGAAGCATCTGTCTGGGGGTCAAAAACAACGGGTGGCGATCGCCCGGGCGCTGGTGAATCAACCGACCTTGATCCTGGCGGATGAACCGACGGCGGCGCTGGATAAGAAGTCGGGTCGGGATGTGGTGATGTTGATGCAACGGCTGGCGAAGGAGGAGGGACGGACGATCCTGATGGTGACCCACGATAATCGCATTCTGGATGTGGCCGATCGCATTATTAACTTGGTTGATGGGCGTCTGGAGTCGGATGAAACATTGGCTCATTTTGTCGCTTCCCATGACCCCAAGAGTCTCGATCGGCGGATGTTTATGATTTGACCTCCTCCCCCGCCTTCAGGCGGGGGATTCCCGCCGGACCGGGGTGGTTGCGTTTCTTGCTACGCCGCCGCTTGCGCAGCGGTTTGGCTTACA
>CAZHXN010000097.1:0-14015 GCA_964536415.1 uncultured bacterium | reverse complement strand
GTCCGAGTAAGCGTTGGTCTCCTGCTCGGATGGTGTAGCTTCCTGGGGGGTGGATTCTTGGAAATCCGAATTATTGTTGTAGTCGCTCTCGTTGTTGTAGTCGCTCTCGTTCTGGGTCTCCGCCGCAGGACGGCTGGTTCCGGCTGTGGCTCTCCCGTTGATGGGCTGGGCTTTAATCGTAGCTTTGCGACCTTCAAGGGGCGGCAAACTTGGAAAGTCTTCCACTGGCAGATCCTTGACGATTGGCTCCATAAATAATCGCCAGTTGTAGGCCGCTGTGCCACTACTGCCATAGGTGGGGGCGTTGTTGTCATTACCCAGCCACACCCCCGTGACTAACTGGGGGATAAAGCCTACAAACCAAAGGTCCCGTGCTTTTTCTGAGGTCCCCGTTTTCCCAGCTACTGGCCGCCCGATCGCGGCTGGGCGTCCGGTTCCCCCCTCGACCACCGACTCCAGCATCCAGGTGACGATCGCGGCTGTATCCGCATCCACGGCTTGCTTGGGCTTGAGGACTGCATTAGCGTCAAACAACACGTCCCCGCGCCAATTGGTGATCCGGCGAATCCCGTGGACTGGCACGTGCTTGCCTTGATTGGCCAGGGTGCCATAGGCACTGGTCAACTCCAGCAGGTTTACCTCCGACGCGCCCAAGGCCAGGGAATAGGTCGCCGCCAGGGGGGACTCAATCCCCATTGCTTTGGCCAGATTAATCACGGGTTCAAAACCCACATCAACCAGGACCTTGACCGCCACCACATTAATCGACGCTGTAAGGGCCTCTCGCATCGACACCCAACCCCGGAAGGTGCGGCCATAGTTCTGCGGTTCGTAGCCATCAATCCGGTAACTGGCATCTTCGTACCCCTGATTGGGCGATTTCCCCGTGGCGATCGCTGTGGTATAGACAAAGGTCTTGAAGGTTGATCCCGGTTGGCGTTGGGCTTGGGTAGCCCGGTTAAATTGGCTTTTGCCGAAATCCGCCCCCCCCACCAGGGATTTAATTTCACCCGTGCGAGGGTCGATCGCCACTAGGGCCGCTTGGGTAAATCCTTCCGCCGGACCATCCAGGGCGATCGCGTCGGCAACTACTTTCTCTGCCTGTTTCTGCCACTGGGCATTCAACGTGGTTTCAACCCTCAACCCTCCCACTTCAATCTGCTCTGGGGTCAGGTAACGAGCCATTTCCTTCTGGACGTAGCTGGTGAAATAGGGGGCCTGACTATTGAAATTTTTGGGCGAGGCCGGATTCAATTGCAGTGGGGCTGCCATCGCCGCTTCTGCCTCGGCGGTGGTAATAAATTTGGCTTCTTGCATCCGGGCTAAGACGCGATCGCGCTGTTGTCGGGCGGCGATCGGATCAACCAGGGGGGAATACACACTCGGAGCCGGTGGCATACCAGCAATCATGGCAATTTCTGGGAGCGTGAGTTCGTCCACTGATTTACTGAAATAGATCCAGGCGGCATCGGCAACGCCATAGGCCCCGGACCCCAAATACACCAGGTTAATATAGCGCTCTAATAATTCAGCTTTGGGGATTTCCTGCTCTAGCTTTTGGGCGAGGAGAGCTTCGCGAAATTTACGGTTCAGGCTTTTCTCTTGATCAAGGTAGACAATCCGTGCCAACTGTTGGGTAATGGTACTCCCGCCCTCAACCACCTCCCCGGCTAAGGCATTGGTAATAATTGCCCGGACGATCGACCAATAATCCACTCCGTCGTGCTGATAAAATCGTCGGTCTTCCGCCGCGATGAAGGCTTGCACCACTTGAGGGGGCAATTGCCGAATGGATAACTGTTCCCGGCTAATGGGGCCAATTTGATGCAGGACGGTATCGTCCTCCGCCACGATCGTCAGGGTACCATCGCGGACAAAGGTTAACAC
The DNA here is from genome assembly GCA_964536415.1 of uncultured bacterium. Lineage (GTDB taxonomy): Bacteria > Cyanobacteriota > Cyanobacteriia > B231 > B231 > Trichothermofontia. Next base: position 12,128 of record CAZHXN010000097.1, on the reverse strand, counting down.
TTCCGATGAGTCGGGCAATTCAGCCTGTAATTGCAACCAAGACCACCGCAGCGCTACTGGGGTAGCGCCTACCCCCAGGAGCGCCAGGATCACTAGGCCCCGTCGTCCCACGTGCCATAGCTGTTGACCCAACTGGTGCGGGTCGATCGCCAATCTTCCTTGGGTCTCCCAGGGAAAACGCTTAGGTAGCAACCGCGGCAATGACCAGGGTAAGCTTATTTTGAATCGGGGGCCAACTTTCGTCATGCGCTTCCTCACGCTAGTTGCGGACTACACTGCGGGCAAACGAGCGATTCTCTCTGACAGAGACGCGGCGTGAACCTCTCTCCCTATGCGGCATGACCGATCGCCAGGGCGGTGACCAGCATCCCCAACACCAGGAAGGGTTGAGCACTGGCCTGGTATTTCACATCATTCTCTAATGGGTTCCGGAGAAAGTACATATCCTGGAAGGTGATTTGCGGAATCACGAGCAAAATGAGGATAACCGCATAGATTTTTTGTTGGATGCTGAATAGATAAGCGGCAATCCCTAACTGAAACACGTCGATCATTAACACGCAAACCCAGGCAGCAGTCGTGACGCCAAACATGACGGGAATGGATTTCAACCCCAATTGCCGATCGCCCTCGACGCTCTTGAAGTCATTCACCACCGCAATGCCTAACCCCGCCAAGCTGTAGAACAGGGTCAACACCATCGTCTGCCAGTCCAGTTCACCGAAGAGGGCCTGCCCCGCCCACCAGGGCAGCGCGATATAGCTGGCCCCCAGGGCATAGTTACCGAGCCAGCCGTTTTGCTTTAACTTGAGGGGGGGAGCCGAGTAGATAAAGGCTAGGAAGCCACCGAGAATCGCGATCGCCGCCACCGATGGAAAGGCATGACCGGCCCACAGATCTAGGCCAAAAGCCAGAACCATCGATACCCCCAGCAGGACCAAGACCTGGGCAATCACCTGGGGCACGGAAATGGCACCGGCGGGGATGGGCCGATAGGGTTCGTTGATCGCGTCAATTTCGCGATCGTAGAAATCATTCAACGTCTGGGTATAGCCCGTCATCAGCGGTCCCGACAGCAGCATACAAGCCGCCGCGATCAGGACATTCTCAATCGTCCAGGTAGAGTTTCCCGACGCTGCCGCCCCGCAAACCACCCCCCAGATCAACGGAATCCAGGTAATTGGCTTCATCAATTGCAGCCGCAGTTGCCAAATCGAGCGATCGCCCGTGGCGGCCCCCTTCATCCCCAGCAATTGCCGCGCCTTACTGCCCTGGTCATTGGCAGTCTCCAGATCAGCAGACAACGGGTTCGATTCAGACATCGGCGGGGACTCAGGTAGGGAATCAGTCATGATGGCATTCACCAGGAAATTCAAACGCGGGCAAGGATTATCCGAAGGAAATGATCAAATAGCTGTCTTGAAACTTGGCTCCCGCCACAGGCCGACCGCTCAACTCTGGGGGCAGGAAGATATTGTGGCGCTGATCCCCAGCTTCGATCGTGATCTCTGGTCCGTACTGGGTGAGTTTGACTTGCTTTTTCTCAAATCCGGGCAGGAACAGACTCACCTTGCGCCCGCTGATATCAATACTCATCGGCGCTGGCACGCTGGTCGGATTAGCAAAGTCGGGTAGGGCCGCCAGCAGCGGCTGCCAATCATTCCCCGTGCGTTGGGGCAGCTGACTCAGGGGCAAGGGGGCAAAGTCAGGTTGGGTAGCAACAGGAACGGCAATCCCCTGGTTGAGAATAACGCCCCCCACCGTCAGGCCAATTTGCTGGGCACTGCCCCACAGGTAACGGGCCATCGCGATCGCCGCCGCATCACCCGTTGTCACCAGATAGGCGATGACCTGACGGGGATCAGCCAAGGCCGCTTTGCCGCGATCGAGCAAATCATTCACCTGGTTGGTCGGTTCAGCAAAGTTATCACTGGAAAAACTAATGTTATGAAAAATGGCCGACGAGATCGGTTGCAGGAAAGGAGAGAGTGCCCGTGCCAGGTCCGAGTTGGTCACCACCTTCCGGAAGCGCCGGAAATACCAACTGAGGATTTCCGGCATCCCAAACATCCGCAGGGTGGTCAAATCCCCGGTCCCATCGTAAACAATCGTGTCATAGCGCCCAGATTCCACATACTCGCGCAACGCATTCAACGCCAGGGCCGGGTCCATCCCCGGTAAGATCCCCAACTCTTGGCCGAAGACCTCCTTAAAGAAGGGGGTACGGACGTGTTGGGCCTCCAGCCCTTTCATGGTTTCCCAACTCTGCTCTAGCAAGTGGGTACTTTGGAATTGGACCACATCCAGATGGTCCGTCAGGGGATGAAGATCGGGACCGTCGGGGAGCGGCCCCAACAGCAAGGACAGAACGGGACTGGCATCTTGGCTGACCAGCAGCACCCGCTGCCCCTGGGCGGCCTGACGTTTCGCTGCCGCGATCGCCACAGTGGTTCGCCCGGTCCCGCCTTTACCCAGGAATGTCAGGATTAAGGTCATGCGTGCTGGTGTCGTAACTTACGTGCGTTCAGTATGTAGGACAAACGTCCGATCACGGTCAGAAGTTGTGATTCAGAGTGATCAGAACTGTGGTCAGATCTATCGTCAACGTTGCTATCAACGCGGCCTACAAGCCTAGGCCCGTTCAACTTCGTCCTCAAAAAACCAGGTGGAGAAGCCCCCCTCAAACTGGACGACAACGCCAACGCCACTCCCGTCTACCATCTTGTAGCCCTTGACAGTGCCCTTGGGGTTTTTCTTGATCCGATCGACGACCTCTGCCGAAATCCGATCTCGCAGTCGGCGTACTTTTACGGTTTGTCCGATCTCCATCATGTTCTTAACTTGCTCAGCGTGGATAGGGGTTTGGAGGATTGTGGGAGTCTAGCCCAGCTAACGGGCGATTTCCCCAGGGTGGCTATGGGAAGAGCCATTACAAAGTGTAACAGTTTCAGGATCGCCCGCGATCGATCTGGGCAAATTTACCCGCAAACCTCCTAGCCCTACCCCAGCGAGGAAGGAGCCGCTCGTTGGACCACCTGTTCCACCAGCCAGGGAGCCACACGGTTGGCCCAAATGGCAAGATGACTTTGCCAGCCAACGGGGATCTCGGTGCGATCGTGCTTCAACCCGGCCACTAAGGCTCTGGCAACCTGTTGCGAGGACAGGGGCACCACCCAGCGAAACCAGCGTAGATCCCGCACCATATCGGTATCGGTGAGCGATGGCAGCAGGGCTGATACCCGCACGTTATAGGGGGCCAGTTCCCCCCGAAGGGCCTGGGTGAAGCCGAGGATCGCGAATTTGGTGGCGGAATAGGTGGCCATTGTCGGTGCGGCCACTTTGCCCATCAGGCTGGAAACGTTGACGATGTGACCCTCCCGACGGGCGGCCATACGCCGGGCCAGCGATCGGGTAATGGTATAGAGACCAACAAGATTGACTGCAATTTCTTCCTGCACGTGAGGAAGCCGGGTGCGCAGAAAACTGGACTGGTGAGCCACCCCGGCAGCGTTGACCAGCAGGTGAATCGGGCCATAATCCCGCCAAGCGCGTGAAATAGCAGTATGGGTCTCGATCGCCTGGGTCAGATCCAGGGGCAGGGCGATCGCATCGACTCCCAAGGCCCCGATCTCCATAACGACCTCGGCCAGCCGTTGGCTATCACGGGCCACCAGGAGTAGGCGCTGAACCCCTTGACGGGCCAATTCCAGGGCGATCGCCCGCCCAATCCCACGGGAGGCCCCAGTCACCAGGGCGGTTTTACCTTGCAAATGCATACGCAACCTCCATTGCGAGGTCTGTCAACGTCCTCACTTCAGCAACCCTGCGATGGGGCTAATCGGCCCAGATGACCACAGGAAAGCCATACGCCGAAAGGACGTAGCCAGACAAGTTTGATGTTGGTTAGCAAAAAGTTGACATTAACGGGCTAAAAAGCTGGCCCGCTTAGCAAATAATTAGCAAATAAAAAGACATCACCAAGACGTTTTGAGCAGCCCACTCATTGAGAACAGGTAGGGTTACCGCCAGCGAACCTGTCGTTTGAGTGGCCGCTTCAGTGGATCATTCGGCAAGATCTCGATCAACCAAAGCGATCGCGGTGTGATTGAGCATCGTAGCGGTTTTGAACATGGGATTACCTCCTCCGAACGGGTGGGATTGCAACCGGTCGTTCAGACCAGCCATGCCAGGTCATCAACCCGATTTTGATTCAGACAACCGCCGATAGGGGTTTGTGAGCGCATCGGTCATTTACCTCGCTGCGATCAACCGTTAGGGACCCAACTGCGGGTCACCTACCTACCGACGTTAGCAGCCAGATTCACAACCTGCAACATTTCTTAATGGGATCGATGATTCTTTACACAGATTTACAATTCACTCAGAAAAGTCTCGTGGGTATTACTGGCTAGAAAATCATCGATAAGCCTTGTCTAGTCTAGGATTATAGGGGATCAGGTTCCGAAATCGAGGATTGAGGGCGTCTAGATTGATGAGAAAAGTGGCGATCGCTCAGAGGCTGTGACGGGTGATCCCCGTGGATTTACTGAGCATTTCCAGGGGGGATTGGCCGATAGCGGGGGAGCGCGATCGCGATTTAGGCGATCTGCCTCGTGGGTTTGCAACCCCAACCGCTAAGGTTGGTTTAGTGAACGACGGCGAGCAACCAGCTTGATTCGGCAAGGCTGTCCGAGGGCGTCACAGTGAATGAGCTAAGATCAGCCCTACAGCCCCCACTGTTGATACGATCCCCGCGATCGGGTTTGCGATCAACGTGAAATTATCGGGGGTGGGGTTAAGTGTGATTGGATTTGACACCATGCTAGAAACGCAAGAACTGAAACGCGATCTCGAATTGTTGGCCGACCGCCTGGGCAAAGCCCAGGACTATCTTTGACCTCCCTGCCCTGAATGCTAAGATCCAGGATTTGGAACAAACAGCAGCCCAGCCGGATCTGTGGGAAGACCCGGCCCGTGCCCAGGGGATTTTGCAAGAACTGAATGATCTCAAGGCCCACGTCCAGCGATCGCAGCAGTGGCAAGCCACCCTGGACGATACAAGGGCCATCCTGGAGCTGTTGGAGTTAGAAGTCGATGCAGCTTTACTCCAGGAGGCCCACACTAACCTTACCCACCTCGATCGCGAACTCGATCAATGGGAATTGCAACAATTGTTATCCGGTCCCTACGACCAAAATGGGGCCACCCTGACTATCAATGCGGGTGCGGGGGGCACCGATGCCCAGGACTGGGCCGAGATGCTCCTGCGGATGTATACCCGCTGGGCCGAAAGCCAGGGCTACAAAGTTCACCTGCTGGAATACTCGGAAGGCGACGAGGCCGGGATCAAGTCGGCAACGCTGGAAATTGAGGGGCGCTATGCCTACGGCTACCTGAAGTCAGAGAAGGGAACCCATCGCCTGGTGCGGATTTCGCCGTTTAACGCCAATGGCAAACGCCAGACCAGTTTTGCGGGGGTGGAAGTGATGCCGATTCTGGATCAAACCATCGAACTGGACATTCCCGACAAGGACCTGGAAATTACCACCTCGCGATCGGGCGGCAAGGGCGGCCAAAACGTCAACAAGGTGGAAACCGCCGTGCGCATTGTTCACATTCCCACCGGGATTGCCGTGCGCTGCACCCAGGAGCGATCGCAACTCCAAAATAAGGAAAAGGCGATCGCCCTACTCAAGGCCAAATTATTAGTCATTGCCCAGGAACAACACGCCCAGGCGATCGCCGATATCCGGGGCGACATGGTGGAAGCCGCCTGGGGCAACCAGATTCGCAACTATGTATTCCACCCCTACCAACTGGTGAAGGATTTGCGGACTAACGTGGAAACCACAGCGATCGCCGACGTCATGAATGGCGATCTCGCGGCCTTTATCCAGGCCTACCTGCGCCAGGAAAACCAGATCGTCGCTACCCAACCCGCTAGTGTGTAGCGGCAAGAATATCGTTAATATTAAGAAGTATTAATAAAAGGCTGATTGCCCCGTTCCTATGACCCAACCTGCTTCGTCTCCCGTTCCGGTTGCCCCAGGAGAGACCAACCTCACCGACCCAGCCAGTGCGCATCCCCACGGTGAGGCTCCCGCGATCGCGCCGCCTCCCCAAGCGGCAATCGCGCCGCCCAGCGGTAGCTATGTCAAATTGGCCATGCGGAATATGGTGCGCAAGCGCGGGCAGTCGCTCGTGCATTTCTCCCTGACCACGATCGGCCTCCTTGCCTTCTTGGTGGGCATTTCCTATCTCACCCGCTAAGGCTGGAGGGGATTGATGATTGCAGTAGACCTCAATCTTCAGGACCATTACACCGAGCGGGAGGCGATGCGCTCTATCCAGGGGGATGTCGTGAGACTGTCTCAGCTTGACCTGACGCCCGATCGCTGGCAAAGCTGGTTTCAACAGTGGCTCCAGATCCTACAACCGCCTCTCGCCCCTGGGGGATATGAATTGAGCCTGCGGCTAACAGATGATGCCGAAATCCAACAACTGAATGCCGACTATCGCCAGCAAGACCAACCGACGGATGTCCTGGCCTTTGCAGCGCTGGAGGTCGAGGCACCCACGATCCCCGATCGCCTGACGGCACCTCTCTATCTAGGCGACCTGGTGATTTCGATCGACACGGCCCAACGACAGGCCCAAGCCGCTGGCCATGATCTCACGATCGAACTGGCCTGGTTAGCCGCCCACGGATTGCTGCACCTCCTCGGCTGGGATCATCCAGATGAGGCTCAACTCATGGCAATGCTGACCCAACAAGCCCAATTACTCACCGCGATCGGCTTGCCTGCACCCGCCAGCGATCGGGCCGTTCTTGACCATTAGCGGGTAGAGAAAGACGCATTGTACGATTCGGATACCGCTAACCCGGAGGGGAGATGCTTCCTTGCATTTCTGAGGGAACCTGCTAATCTCACCGAAAGGAGTATTCACCGATAGTAGTGACAATAACGATTCTAGCGTGACCCCTGTCCCAAAACCGCATCCTGTCGGCCACCACTAAACTGAGCCTTCCCCAATCTGGGACGTAACTCCCTAAAGATGACTGCTCCCCCATCTGGGCAAGAATCGCTATCCCAACCATTGCCGTGGACTGATTCGCTTAACCCTGTGCTGGATTTGATACCCATGAGCCAAAAGCTTTCAACCCAATCCCCTGCCGCCAGTCACCATCACAATGCGGGTGGCGAACTCAAAAGACAGTTTTCCTGGCAGGTTGCCTCTAATCTCTTCATTAGCTTCAAGTATGCCTGGAACGGGGTTAGCTATGCGTTCCAAACCCAGCGCAACTTCCGGCTCCAGGTAATCATTGGCCTGCTGGCCCTATCCCTCGCGTTGTATTTGCACTTGAGTGCGATCGAGCTGGTGATTCTGTTCCTGACGATCGGGGCGGTGTTGACGATGGAACTCATTAACACGGCCCTAGAATCAGTTGTGGATCTGACGGTGAAACAGACCTATCACGAATTAGCCCGCATTGCCAAGGACTGTGCAGCCGGGGCAGTCGTGATCTCGGCGATCGTCTCAATTCTAGTGGGCACTGTGTTGCTGTTGCCGCCGTTGCTGGTGTTGGTGCAGGCTGGGGGCTAGGGAATAGGAGAGAGAAAAGAGAAGAGAGGAGAAAAAGTGGGGGTAATTAGGGAGTGGACAGAGGGCAGAGGACGGGGGATAGTGAGGGGTGAGGGTACGCAGTTCTGATGCTCAAAGGAGTTGCCTGTCTTGATTCTGGTCATCGATAATTACGACAGTTTTACCTATAATTTGGTGCAATATTTAGGGGAATTGGGCAACGAATTGCCCGTAGCCGCAGAAATTCCGGTATTCCGTAATGATCAGATTTCCTTGGCTGAGATCCAGGCAATGCAGCCGGATGGGGTGGTGATCTCGCCTGGACCAGGGCGTCCAGAGGATGCGGGCATTTCTCTAGACTTGATTAAGGAATTGGGGCCAACCCTACCGATTCTGGGGGTTTGCCTGGGCCATCAAAGTATTGGCCAAGCTTTTGGGGGCAAAATTGTGTCGGCACCTACCCTGATGCATGGCAAAACGTCAGACATTGCCCATGCGGATACGGGTGTCTTTAAGGGGCTGCCCCAACCGTTTACGGCAACCCGGTATCATAGTCTGGTGATTGATCGTCCCAGTTGCCCCGTCGAGTTAGAGATTACCGCCTGGATCGAAGATGGCACGATTATGGGTGTCCGCCATCGGACGTGGCCCCACCTGCAAGGGGTTCAATTTCACCCGGAAAGTGTCCTAACCCAGTCGGGGAAATCTCTGTTACGCAACTTTTTGATGGCGATCGCCGATCACCAGTGGTAAGCCTGCCAGGACCACAAACCTGTGTTGTGTGTGAGGAACCTATGAGACGAAGACAAGTGCTGTATTACGCTGGGGCTGGCTTTTTCGCTACCTTGGGGGCCGGGGTTTTGACCCACCTACCTGTGGCGCAGGCCCAAGAGAGTGGCTTATCAATCCAATGGTTAGGGCATACCTGCTTTGTGTTTAAGGGGGGTGGCCAACAGATTTTAGTGAATCCGTTTCGTCCAATCGGCTGCACCCAAGGGTATCCAGCCCCTAAAATTACGGCAGATCTGGTGATGATTAGCAGCCGCCTGTTGGATGAGGGGGCGATCGATAACCTTGATCCCAATCAGCGTCTGCTCTTTGAACCGGGGGTTTACCAGTTGGGAAATACCCAAATCCAGGGCATCCGCATGGAGCGGCGGCTGGAGAGTGGACGCTGGTTCCCGAATAATATTGCTTGGCGGTGGTCCCAGGCCGGGATTAATATTTTGCACCTAGGGGGGGCAGCCACACCCATTACCCTGGAACAACGGATTCTCATGGGCCAACCAGATCTGCTGATTCTCCCGGTTGGCAATGGCGTCAAAGCCTATACCCCAGCCCAAGCTGTCGCAGCGATTCAGGTCCTGAATCCGAAACTGGTCATTCCCAGTCACTACCGTACAGCGGCGGCTGATGCCAATAGTTGCGACTTAGTAGAACTTCAGGCATTCCTGGATTTGGTGGCAACCTTGCCTATTCGTCGCAGTGCCAACAATACCCTGACCCTCACCCGTGCAAGTCTGCCTGCCCAGGGGCCTGTGATTCAAATCCTTGGTAATGCTTAGTCGCTGGCGGCAGCATAAAGATCTGAGGGACAGAGACCTGAAGGACAGATCAGCGCAGGCGAGAGGAGGGACTGCGGAGACCGATCACAAAACGTTAAGCTGAACTAAACGGTAAATATACCCACCACTGCCATGTCGGCCAGGAAAATTTTGGTCATCGACGACAGCACCATGATTCGGAGGATGGTTTCCGGCATTCTCTCGAGGCATTTTGAGGTCCTGGAGGCTAGTGATGGGGTGATGGGGCTGGAAATGGCCAAGCAGCACCATCCCGACCTGATCCTGCTGGATTTTGTTATGCCCAAGATGGATGGCTATGATACCCTGCGCCATATCCGCCAAGAGGAGAACCTGCGGCGGACACCCGTCATCATCATGTCGGGGCTGAAGGAACAGGTGACGGCCCGAATTCCCGAACCTTTTAAAGAGTTTGACTTTATTGAGAAACCCTTCGAGGCGGAAGTGCTCCTCGATCGCATTCATCACCTCCTCCAGATGACGCCCCAGCCCGCAGTGGCCTCCGCAGCCGCAGCCGACGAGTCGGCGCAAAAGCTGCTCCTCGCCAAAATGACCAGCCTGGAGACCCTTCTAATCCAGGGGATGGAAAACCTCGTCCAGAGGGAAGTAGTCACCCGGCTCTCCGTCCTAGGCAAACGAATTCAACAACAGGAAATCAAGACCGCTAGCCTGGAAGCTAAGGTAGACCACCTGACCAAACAACTCGATCAGCAAAACCGTATCCTGGCCGTCATGGCCAATGAGTTTAAGCAACTCCGTGCCCTGTTGGCCCAACGGACTAAATCCTAGCTCCCTGGCATTAATCTCTGGGTCAGCGCTGGGAGCAGCATTAAGCTAGGGCAAACGAGTTACCACAGCCACAACTTTGGGCAGCATTGGGGTTATGGAACCGGAAGCCACCGCCCATCAAGTCTTCGGTGTAGTCCAACACCAGATCCTGGATTAGCTTTGCCGTTTCCGGGTCTACAACAACGGTAATCCCCTGGCACGTCAGGGTTTGATCCTGGGGACTCAGGGTTTCATCAAAAGAGAGGGCATAGTACAGTCCCGCACAGCCCCCCGCCTCAACCTTTAAGCGAAATCGTGCGGTGGGGCTGGCTTGTTTGGCCTGGAGGCGCTTGACTTCAGTGGCCGCAGCGGGGGTAATTTGCATCATCGAGACTTATGAGGCTGCTTATTAGACTGCTGGGAATCGCGGGCATAGTCGTCATCAAAGCGAACAATATCATCTTCGCCCAGATATTCGCCATTTTGCACCTCAATCAGGATTAAGGGAATCACACCAGGATTTTCCAGGCGGTGATGGGTGCAAGGGGGCACATAGGTAGATTGGTTGCTGGAGAGGAGAACTTCCCGATCGCCACAGATCACCCGTGCTGTTCCTGACACGACGATCCAGTGTTCACTACGGTGGTGGTGCATTTGCAAACTGAGGCGGTGACCGGGTTTCACTTCAATGCGCTTAATCTTGTACCCCCGGCCTTCTTCCAGGACCGTAAAGGACCCCCAGGGCCGCAACTCAGTGGCGGCGACGGGTTCTAGGTTGGGGGCCACGGTCGGGCGGGAACTGGTATCTTGCAGTTGAACCATGAGTCTTGTTCCTCAAAATTCTCAAAATAAGCTCAAAATCGGTCATTAACGCAATTGACGCTTCCCAAGGCGGGGGGATGGCCTCGCTGACGAGGGGGGATTGCCACCATGCTTGCCACCATTATGGTTGGGGTCGCAGAAAAAGGCCAATGCCGTTATGGACACGGGCAGCGGTGCGTGGGGGGCGATCGAGCAGTTGTCCCCCCAGATAGAGGCTAGTCGAACTGCCGCCATCCAGATTCAAGGCATCGACACACCCCAGGGCTGACGCTAGTTGGGCGGTTTCCAACAAACTGGGTCCCCGTCCCCCGACGCGGGCATGGATGGCCGCTATTTGCAGGGTACCCGTGGCAGTGCGACAAATGACACTGCGGGGGGCTAATTGCTGAATAAAGGCATCGCTAAACCCTTCTCCCTTGGCGTCCAGCACAATCTGGCGATTCTGCATCAACAAGGGACCTGCACCCAGGATGTGGGGATAGGGGTCAAAATTAGCAGGGCTGGTGGCCTGGGTGACTTCGACCCGCGACCCAACGGGCAGGCTGGGCAGGATGGATGCCTGCGATCGCACCACCAGTAAGTAGCCATCACTAGGAATCGGAAACGCCATTTGGTCCTGGGGACCACCTGACTTCTGATCCACGATTTGGGACTGGCGCACGGTCAGGATGGCTTCGTTATCCGTGAGGGTGCTGTAGCTGCTGCCCCAGGTGGGGGTATAGCGGGAGATCCCAGCGCGGACATACCCACTATTCAAAAATTGTAAGGGTAGGCGATTCCCGGTGGCCGTGACTAGGGTCTCCTGGAGGGTGAGGCGACCAAAGACGGTTTCGCCCCGATCGTTCCAGGCGATCGCCCCCCGGTTGAGGATGGGTCCTGATAGCCAGCGGCTCTCATGCCGGATGGCCCCCAGGGGCAGTTGGTTATTGCGATTGAAAAAACCACCATTGATTGCGGCTAGGGCCTGGTTACGTTCGGCCATGCGCAGGAGGGGGTCGATCCCGGCCATCGTTTGGGGGGAAGTCCAGATCGGGTGTAGGGAGAGGGCTTGGGGTGGCTCCAGGGTTAACCACACCACGGGGAAGGCGGCGGCCCCCAGGCGTACCAGTTGTTGCTGCCAGCGTAACCCCGGTGCCCACTGGATATTGCGGGGCAGGAGGGGAGCATCGTTGCGCACATCCAGAATCAGGCGCGTTGGGTTGGGCAGGGTGGAAGCTTGCACCCGTGCTCCCTCTGGTAGGGGAATGCGGATGCGGGTTTGTTGCTGGGCTAGCTCCACAATCGGGGTCGGGAGAGGCAGTGGTGAGGGCGGCGTGGTTGGTGTAGGGGGCGTTGGGGCCGGGGGTTGGGGACGGAATTGTTGCAGCAGGG
>CAZHXN010000096.1:0-14485 GCA_964536415.1 uncultured bacterium | reverse complement strand
AAATGTTCGTGGCATCAAGGTCAAGGTTTCTACTTTTTCTAAAGCCAGTAAGAACCGTGATCCCCACATACTTTATGATCTCTTTTTGGTACTGAAGCAGGAACTCCACAAAAGGCATAAGATTGATGCTGCAAAGCTGACTTTATTTCCTCTGGATTCAACCATTGTTAGTTTGACGAGCAAGTTGCTCTGGGCGCAGTGTATTCACTAAGTAAAGCTGTTTAGTAGTGAAAATCTTAAGATTCAACACTTTTGGCCTGCAAAATACGCTAACTGAAACCTAGTGAAATCTGAGAGAGCCAATGAACACCATTGATAACAGCACTATTATAACAGCACTATTAAAGATATCGCGTCTAAGCCGTTTGAAAGGGGCAGCCAGGAACACCCCTAAGCATCTGCCCCCTGGTACAGTCTATTCGCTGTCCTCCTCTGAGGACTTGACTTTCGGTATAATATTGGGACGTTCCCGATCTTCCCAGCCAGGGGGACGCTTTGAGTTGTACCAGGCGATCGAGCCAATGCTGACAGCGGCAATGAAGCCAACCACATAAACCAGGGTAAAGGCTAGCGGGAAGTGGGGGCCTGCGCCAGCCACAGCCATCTTGACGATAAGCGAGTGGAGGATCATAAAGTTTCCCTTCAGAGAGTGACAGAACTATGAAATACTATGCAGCAAAATGAGGAGCCAGCGATCGCTGTAGTTGCAAATCCTAACATGAAATTTTAAGTACTTAGTGCGATAGGGTATCTAAAATTCTGAAAAAACGATTTGTCTCAGCATCAAAGGCAAAGAATTCAAGCTGGGAAAGAGATCGGGAGTCAACTGTCACTTCCACAGACCAACCTGCATATCGATAGTCTGAACCCAAATGCTGCCGTAAGTCCGATCGTCGTAAACCACTTTTACCTAGGGTGACGATGATTAGCTTATCCATGATGCGACTATGCTCAGGATCAACCACAACGATCGCATCGGCAGGCCGTAGTGAGGGCAATAGGGCAAAACCTGTGATCCGCCATTGGTCATGGCCGAGACTCTGTATTTGCTCGAACTGACCTAAAGCCGTTGGTACATCAGCCGTCTTTAATTGGAAGTGGTGATAACTATGGATATTGAAAATACCGGGTCGTAGAATTTTCAAGTCGTTAATCCTGTTCAGCTTTTCTAAGAATTGAGGCATATTTGGATTAGGAAAAATTGAATTTAAACAACTTTTATCTTCTAAATATCTATTAAGTTGTAAACAAGATTTACCATATAACAATCTATATTTATGTTGATGAATGATGGGATAGGTTTCCCAGTTATATTTAATGAAGTTAAAACTCAATAATAAATATATCAAAATAAATATACAAAGAACTATAAATTGAATTCCAGAATTTCCTTTTATGAGCAACTTATCGTTGCTAAAGTTAAATAATAAAATTGTTTTTTCGTCACGGTGGGTAATCCAGACTAACATACCCCCTAAAAGTGCGATCGTTAAATAGTTTGCATGGAGGATGTAGCGAATATCCAAAGGAGAAACAAGATTTGCGTCAGCCCGAAAGTATGCAGTCAGAACACCACACAAAATTGCATAGCTTCCGATCGCGATCCAGGGAAAAAGATTTCTGCGTAAGGTTTCCCCTGCCGTCGGGGCAGCTATGTGAGGACATACAAGCCCGATCACACTGAAGATATTGAATACTGCAAAAATTAAAAGGCCAATGGCAAAGGCTTGATCAGATTGGTTGGAAAAGGGATTTCCTAAAAAACTCATGACAAACCTAAAGTCTTCTGACAATTGAGACCAAGAGTAAAAATAGAAGGCATTAGCGCTATTATCTCGTATTTCATAACCATTCAAGAAATTAAAGATCGATATCGCCACAATAATTAGATAGGTAAAAATGTGATTTTTCTTGATCTGCCTAATTGAAAAGAGTAGCCCTAAATTAACAAAGCTAATAATGATACCACCAGAAAAGGAAAATAGTGCGATCGTGGCACAGGCTGCTAGGGCTAGCGATTTTGTAATTGCACGATAGTTCAGCGTCATGATGACAGCTGATAAAACCATACAAAAATCTGGTATAATTCGATGTAAAGTAATTCCCCATAGCCAGCGGTAGTAGGCAGTAAAGCTAAATACTAATGCACTCATAGAGACCCAAACGAGGGGAGATAACCAGCGATAGCTGGGATGATCTTTTCGTGCAGTCCGTGTAGATAATATTGACAAAAGAAGAATAGTGACAACACCTAAAGACCACGTAAAATAGAGTTGAAATTTAATATTCCAATATCCAAAAATGCGAAGAAAAAAGATAAATATTGCGTTTGAAATCAGCTTGCGGCTATCATTGAACTGACGAATGAGTTCAGCAGAGGTTAATTGATGGGTATAGTCTAGTGTCAGAACTCGAAAAGGATTAGAAAATTCATCATAATAAGGAACATTAACACCATTGTTGATGATAATTAGCAACATACTAATTGCAGGTATCATCATCAGTAAAAAACGTATAGACTGATATCTAAACTTTGATGGTCTGATAGATTTCCAGGTCGTGATCAGCGATATCAGTTTAGGCATCTTGTTCGTTTAGACATCTTGCAACATTAGGAACGACGATTAATCTCATAAGTCATAAAATCATGAGCCATTTTCGTATTCGCAAAAATCATCCGAGCCTCCTGAAGTAGATCGTTAAGAACGATCGCGTTGCCCGGTGCATATCGGGGACTGAAGTGGGTCATGATCAAACAGTGCACTTGTGCAGCAAGGGCAACCTGGGCCGCCATCGTTGAGGTCGAGTGCAACCGCTGATAAGCTAATTCCGCATCTTGATGGGCAAAGGTGGCCTCATGGACTAAAACGTCTGCATCCTGGGCTAGGGCAACCGCTGGTTCACAATAGATTGTGTCCGTGCAGTAGACAAACTTGCGGCCAATTTCTGTTGGCCCACAGAAATCCTGTCCTTGCAAGCGTCGTCCATCCTCCAGAATGACCGTTTCCCCGCGCTTCAAGCGACCGTAGATCGGTCCTGGTGGAATGCCCATTGCTTGTGCTTTGCCCAAGTCAAAGTGTCCTGGTCGATCTTTCTCAACTACCCGATAGCCGAAAGCAGGTATCCGATGGGTCAAGGGTGCGCAGGTCACCAGGAATTCATCGTCTTCATAGACAACACCGGGTTCAACTGCATGGATATTGACGGGGAAGGCAAGGCGCGTTTGGGAATAACGCTCGCAGGCCCGCAGATAGTCTTTTAGTGGCGGCGGACCATACAGATCGATCGAAGTGGGATTGCCCGCTAAACCGTAGCTAGCCAGCAGCCCCATCAAACCAAAAATATGGTCACCGTGCATGTGGGTGATAAAAATACGGCTGATCTGACTCAACTTAAGATCACTGCGGAGGACCTGATGTTGAGTCCCTTCGCCACAGTCAAATAACCAAACTTCAGCCCGCTGCGGTAGCCGCAAGCCAATACTGGATACATTGCGGCTACGGGTAGGAACGCCCGAACTGGTGCCAAGGAATGTAATTTGCAAGGTGATACGACTATCCTACGAAGACCTGGTATTACGCTCAATATTCTCATAGTGCCATAGCCGCTAGCCAATTGTTTCCTCCCGGCAACAGGACGACTAATCGAGTAGATGGTGTTGAATGAAGTCCACGATCGCGTCTACCCCAGTCTGGGTCTTCAGATTCGTAAAGACAAAGGGTTTATCCCCGCGCATGGCCTTGGCATCCCGCTCCATGACAGCGAGATCAGCCCCAACGAGGGGCGCTAGATCAGTTTTGTTAATCACCAGCAGATCGGACTTGGTGATGCCCGGCCCTCCTTTGCGGGGAATTTTGTCCCCAGCGGCCACATCAATCACATACAGGGTTAAATCCACCAACTCCGGGCTGAACGTCGCCGCCAGATTATCGCCGCCACTTTCAACGAAGAGCAAATCTAGGGTTGGAAATCGCTGCTCTAGCTGGGCAATCGCGACGAGGTTAATGGAGGCATCTTCCCGGATCGCGGTATGGGGACAGCCGCCCGTTTCGACGCCAATAATGCGATCGGCAGCTAACGCCTGACTCTGCACCAGGAAATTAGCATCTTCTTGGGTATAAATATCATTCGTCACAACGGCAAGCTGATATTGCTGCCGCAGGGTTTTACACAGGATGTCCACCAAGGCCGTTTTCCCCGACCCCACAGGACCCGCCACTCCAATCCGTAAGGCTGTCATAGCGACCCAACGCTTGCCAAAACGATAACCAAAGAATTTCCAAGACTCGCGTGACGAGCTAGTTCCGTGTCACGCTTCCCTTTATCCCTGAACGTCACTTAACCGTAATAGAAGGCAATTTCCTTCTCTTTGAGGGGAGCAAACCCTGCCTCCA
This sequence comes from uncultured bacterium, assembly GCA_964536415.1. GTDB lineage: Bacteria > Cyanobacteriota > Cyanobacteriia > B231 > B231 > Trichothermofontia. Next base: position 10,091 of record CAZHXN010000096.1, on the reverse strand, counting down.
GAAGCATCTGGTTGAGGTCGGCCTGGGGAATGTGTTTCGCGCCAATGCGGACAATACGCGATCGCATCGTGTTGGAGACACCGCTACGCTGCCGTTGGGCTTCTAGGCCCATGACCTTGTGATAGAGGGCAAGTTTAGCCTCAGGGATGGGGGTTCCATCGAAGTCGATCCCCTGGGCGATCGCCACATCGATCGCATCGGCACCCGTGGTACTGCCTACGGCCTGATCCGTCATAACACAAACTGCCCGAAAACAAACTGCTTCCCAATTGTAGAAGATTACCTGGTCCATTCTGATCGCCTCATCCCTGGTCCCCCCGGCAGGGGTCCCCCAATCGCTAGTCCCCAGGTTATGGGCAGCGGGGGAGGAGTGGAATTGAGGGGGCGATCGGGACCGCCACGGTGTCAGGGCCAATCGCCTTTCCAGCATCCAGTTGACGGTACTGGGCCTTCTTGCTAGTACTGATTAACAGCATCCTTCTCTGGCTAGGTCCTAATGGCAACAATTTTGGTAACGGGGGCGGCGGGGTTTATTGGTTTTTATGTGAGTCAGCGTCTCCTCGATCGCGGTGAAATCGTCCTGGGACTCGATAACCTCAATCCGTATTATGATGTTCAACTCAAGCGCGATCGCCTAGCCCAATTGCAAACCCATGCAAATTTCCAGTTCTATCCCTTAGATCTTGCCGATCGGGGAGCGATCGCGGCGTTGTTTGCAACCCATTCGCCCGATCGTGTTATTCATCTTGCGGCCCAAGCCGGTGTCCGTTATTCACTGGAAAATCCCCACGCCTATGTGGATAGTAATCTCGTTGGGTTTGTCAATATTTTAGAGGGATGCCGTCATCACCAGATAGCCCATTTGGTGTATGCCTCTTCCAGTTCGGTTTATGGGGCCAATCGGGTGATTCCCTTTGCCGTTCAGCATAATGTGGACCATCCGGTGAGTCTCTATGCTGCCACTAAAAAGGCCAATGAACTGATGGCCCATACCTACAGTCATCTGTACCAATTACCCACAACTGGGCTACGCTTTTTTACGGTCTATGGTCCCTGGGGACGGCCCGATATGGCCTATTTTAAGTTTACCCAAGCCATTCTGGCGGGACGCCCGATCGACGTATTTAACTATGGTAAAATGCGTCGAGATTTTACCTATATTGATGATATTGTAGAAGGGGTCATTCGGGTCCTTGATCAGGTGCCAGTTGCTGACCTAACCTATCAGGCCGATCAATCTGATCCCAGTCGCAGTCATGCACCCTATCGGATTTATAATATTGGCAATCATCAGCCCGTAGCGCTCTTAGACTTCATTGCGGAACTAGAAACGGCTTTAGGACAATCGGCTGAGAAAAACTTGTTACCCATGCAGCCGGGGGATGTGGTGGAAACCTATGCAGATATTACAGCTTTGAAAGATGCTGTTGGATTTGAACCGAAAACTCCGATCGCGGTCGGTCTGGCTCGTTTTGTCGAGTGGTACCGTAGTTACTATCTCTAGAGATAGATGGGAGCGTTTTTTATATAAGAACTAGGACACGGGAACGATGGTACATGGATTGATTTGGCTGCCGTTGCTGGGGGTATTTATCGGATTGGCTTGGGCAGGGTGGAATGAATATCAAAAGCTAGAGGCTTATCGACGTTGGGCTGCCGACTACGATCGCTCGAAATACGACATTTATGCCGTTTTGGGCCAAAAGGGAGAAACCCTAACCTGGGGGAAACCCACGCGTCAAGGACCGATTAATCTGCAAACCATCACGCTCAGCCAAGTGCGATCGGTACAGGTGCGGGTTGATGGCCAGGTGATCACACCGACTGATCCACCTGCTTCAGGACAGACAATCGTTTTAGAAATAGAGGTGTTAGAGACGAGCCAGCCATTGGCGATCCGATTTACGGAAATGGCGCTAGCGATCGACTGGTATACCCATCTGCAAGCTCAACTACCGTCAAACTGATGTCTACTGGCGAATGCGAGCCGGATTCCCAAGTCCCTCTCCCGTTCTGGGAGAGGGATTTAGATTGAGGGTACCGAAAGTGGAATACACCCATCGAGACTAAATGTGATGTGAGAAAAGTCGAGCAATACCGTAAGACTATTCCTCACTCATTGACAAATGTTGCTACATATTCCTGCCGCCGCAGCACCGTGTCGTACAGACCGATATCTTCGCCTTCGTGCCGATTGACGCCCATATAGAGCAGGCTGGGGTCTTCATAGCGCTTGAATTTGTACACCGCGTCGTTCATCAGAGCGCTGTTGAATACGCCCAGGCTGACCAGCAGTTCAAAGTCTTGCACCGTCAGGCCGGTGACCCGCTTGAACAATCCTGGCTCTAACTGGGTGATGACATCGCGCAGGGTGCGCTCGCGGTAATCGGTGAGATAGAGAAAGATGGGGATGCGCGTGGCAAACTTGATGAGTTTCTCCTGGATTTCCTTGCGCTTGCTCTTGAATTCCTTCTCTTCTTCCGTGAGGTGTCGCTTTTCCTCGCGGGAAAGTTCACGCTCGTTGGCTTCGCGCTTGGCTTTTTTGACCGCTTCGGACTTGTTGATGATGGTTTCGATGTCCTGATTCAAATTGCGGAAGGCCTCGATGCTCATCAGGGCCTGCATGGCTTGCGGATTGTCCATCAGCCGCCGCAGGGTATCGTTATCCACGTTGACCAGCAGGGCGCTCTCCCAGCGCCGCGCTAACAGTGTGGCGGTGGTGCCGCTCATCGCCATCTCTAGCACACCGGCGGCGTCAATCACGTGGTAATCGTGATAGAACTTGTTTTGCCGCTGCGCCAGCAGGTTGCGCATGGCGTAGCAGGCGGCCACGCTGGGCAGAAACCACAAGGTGTGCGCCTGCTCGCCGCGCTGGCGCACGTCGGAAAACGGCAGGGGCGGACGCCGGTCGCGGCCCAGTTTCAGGTCGTCTATGCTGGCCGGAAGATACGCGCCGCGGATCAAATTCAGCCATTTCTGCACTTCGGCTTCGTACTTGAAGCGCGCCTGGTCTCCCGCGCCCTCGGCAGAAAAAAACACATTCAGGTCGAACTTGTTGAACTCGCCCTGCAAGGCAATTTGGCGGATTTCCTCCGGCAGTTGATAGGTCATCAGCACCATGCGCGGCAGAGCGGCGTAGGGGTTGGGGCCTTTCGTTTCATCCCATTCTGCTTTGGCGCGCTGCTCGTCGGCGTAGGTCCAGTTGTAAATCTGCTCCTCGATGAACTCGCCGCTGGCGATGGCGTGAAAGGGCGTGCCGGACAGGTACAGATAGTGGTCGGCGGTGATGGGCAGGATGTCTTCGTCGAAGTAGTCTATGGCTTCGCCCTCGGCGGCTTTGCGTTCGCGTTCGTCCTCGGCCTCGAACAAGTCTTTAGCCTTCTCGCGCCAGGCGCCGTAGTGGTACTCGTCGAAGATGACGCAGTCCCAGTGGGTGGCATGTACCCATTCGTTTTTGGTCTTGATGCCGCCAGTCGAGCGGTTGCGGCCCAGGTAATCCTGAAACGAGCCGAAGCAGACGATGGGCTTTTGTTTGTCCGCCGTCTCCCAGGTAACCGAGCCGCCGGGCTTGATGAACTGCCAGCCGTCAAAATCCACGTGCGTGCCCAGGTCTTCTTCCCAGGCGCTCTGCACGGCGGGCTTGAAGGTCAGTGTATCATTTAGATAACTCTACCAGTTTTTGCAACGCAATAATCCAGGTTCTCATGGCCAACCAGGCTTCATTTGCATCGGTTAAAGGAATTTCCACATGAGCTACGCGCGTGTTGCGAAATTCGTTGACGCGCTCCAATAAGGCGTAGAGTTCGTCAAACGCCGGCCCGCCAAATTGCGCGCGTGCGACCTGCCAGATGCCGGGGATGTCTTCTCTCGCTTGCCGGGCGTAGCTCAAACAAAAGAGCAATGTTCCCAGGCGCTGGATGGGGCGCCCAAAGATCAGGTTGTCGCGCAGGTAACGTTGATGTTTTTCGAATTGCGACCGCTCGCGAGGCGTCAGGTGATCCAGCCTGGGGTTGAAGAAGGCGATAGATGCCTCTTTATTTGCCGGGATGGAAGATTTGATGCGCTTTTCCAAAAGGCGCTGCGCGTATTCGTCCAATGGACCCAAGAGCGGCTGAAAGGCATGGGCCAAGGTTTGGTGCCTCGAGCGAACGGCGTGATCGAGCAGCAAGACGGACTGACGCATCACGTCGGCCACCTCGGCCGGCGGTTGCACAATGCCCGCTTCTTGCAGCACACGACTGAAGAGCGCCTCTTCTTGGGATTGAGCCGTTGCCTCCTCTAACGGCAAGGCCATTTGTTTGGTTTTCCACTCCTGCAATAGCCCTTTCAAGGCCGGCTCGCAGGCGCGGGCCAGTTCGGCAATCCCGGCGGCCGCCCCTTGTTGGAAGAGGTGATAGGGCACATAGAGATAGCGCCAGCGCGTTTTTTCGGTAGAGGCGACCTTGCACCACTCCACCGCGGCGCTGACTTTCAGCGGCACCAGTTCGTCCTGCCGGCCTTTGAGTTCCACCAGATAGCAATCGCCTTCTTGTGTGCGCACAAAAAAGTCGGGCACGTAGAAGGCGCGCTGACCATCCGGCCTGAGGTAGTCAATCATCAGGCGCTGCGGCCCGGCGTTTTTGGCAAAGGCCGCAACATCCTGGGCGGTTTCGAGAAAGTCGGTGAACTCCTGCTCAAAATCGTTGTCGCAGGGCACGAGGTTGAATATCGTGCGCTGCGCCGGCAGCGCCGGGCGTTTATCGTGGCTTGTGGCTTGATAGGGCTTCCAGGTGGAGAGCCGTTGCCCGCGGCTAATGCGCCGGCGTGCTCCTCGCCGCACTGTCTTTTCCAGAATGAGCGGCGTAAAGACCGCGCGAATATGTTCCATCACATCCAGATCGCGCATACGGTGGTCCACTTCGCCGCCGTACAGGTCCACCGGACGCTCAAAGAGCACCTCGGCGATAAAGCGTTCCACCAGCGGCGCCAACACCTGATGCGGGTTGCTGATGCGACAGGCGCGGCCCAGCATCTGGGCAAAGTAGGCCGGCGCCGACCAGGCGTTGTTCAACAGCCCGGCATCCAGTTTCATGCTCGTGACAATCTCATCGGTGAAGAGGTGCCGTTCCTGGTACTCGATGTCCCCCTCCCGCTTCTTCCCGATGGGCAAAGGCTTGAACTTGCCCAGAAAAGCGTCGCGCACCTCGTCAAACGTCAGCCCGTGCAGCTCCTGCGTCGTCGCGACCGCATCGGAGACCAGCGGGAGTTCGATGTCAAGCGCTGCCACATCCTTGTGCTCGTGGTCCACAAAGATGGTAACCGTCTGCTTGAAGACCTCACGCACCGGCAGGACAGCGATATCCAGCCCTTCCTGCGCCAGCTCGTCCTCATAGAGTTTGCGGAACGCCGGATGTTCAATGACCGTCACCAGTTCCGGCGTGTCGCCCAGGGGGAACATGCGGCGCAATCCACGACCCAAGGTTTGCTCAGGAAGAATGCCTGACTTTGCAGAATAAGGGCGCAGCGGCACGATGGTGGTGACGTTGCGCACATCCCACCCCTCGCGTAGCATCATCACGGATACCACGCAGCAAAACTTGCTATCGGGGCTATCCAGTTCGCGGGACATCTCGCGCAAGGCGCGCAAGTCCTCCGGCTTCATGGCGGTTTCGTTTTCCACGAACTCCTTGAAGGTCTTGCCCCCGCGCGTGACCTCTTTGACCTTGCCTTTCAGCCGGGTGTGGATGTTGAGCACGCGGCCCTTGAGCAGCGGAAAGGTGTCGCTATCCAGATAGGCGGCAATCTCATTCGCAGCAGCGGCATCCTCGGTCATCACAAACAGGATGGGTTTGCGCACCCGGTGGAGTTCCTCGTAAATCCTTTCATAGCGCTGGTAGGCGAGCTGGAGATGCATGGCGTAACGCTCGTGGGCAGGCGTTTTTTTGCCCCCGCGCACCACCAACTCATCGGATTCGCCGAGCACGGGGACTTTGACGATGCCCGCGTCCACCGCCTCGCCGAGGGGGAAGTCCACCACGATATGGCGAAAGAGGGTGCCGTCGTTGTGCTTGGGTGTGGCGGTAAAGTCCAATTGGGCGCAGATGCCCTCCTGCCCACGCTGGAGGCTCTCCTCATGCAAGGCATTAATGGCGCGGTTCCAGGCCAGGTCGGGATCGTGCAGGTGATGGGCTTCATCGTTGAGCACCATCAGGCGCGGATGCGCCGTGATTCGCTGGCGCAGGCTTTCGCCGGTATCCAGTGCCCGACCGCGCACGACCGGCGGGCCGAAGATGGACGTTCCCTCTGCCTCCGCTGTTCCGTTGTTGTTCTCGCGGCTGGGGTAAAGGCGGTGAATGTTGGTCAGGTAGATAGCGCCGACAGTGGTCGCGCCGCCGGGTTCATCCTGCAGCACCACCTGCATCTGAAAATCGCCCCGCCACTCTTCGGGGATGAGCGGATCCTGATAGAAAATCGCGCAGTTTTCAAAGTCGTCTTTGAGCCGTTCATAGACGGTCAGGTTGGGGGCGATGATCACAAAATGGCGCGCAAGGCTGGAGTCTGGCTCATAGAGGCTGTGGAAATAACTCCAGACGATGGCCAGGCTCATGATCTTGGTCTTGCCGGCGCCGGTGGCGATCTTGGCGCAGTATCTGGCCCAGCGGTCTTGCTCGGGCGGGATGCCCAGCGCTAGGTCGGCCAGTTGGTTACCGCCAAACTCAAACAGCAGTTCGGCCACGTTGCGCGCGCGGCGCAGCTCGTAGAGGTAGATGAAGGTCTCGATGGCTTCCCGCTGCGCCCAGTGATAACGGAAGGGCACGAGTTCGCCGCGCTCGTTTCTGACCAGGTGCTCGTTTTCAAACCAGTGCCGCAGCAGCGCGCGCGAGGTCTCGCTAACGCCGGCATAGCCGCCGTGCCGCCAGGCATCCACTTCGGCGCGGATGGCGCGCACCAGGGGCACTTTGCTGGGACGCCGCCCCGGCACGACAATCGCCGGGGCGCCCGGCGTCGGGTTGGGCAGGCGGTGCTGGTTCGGCTCTTCCCACGGTTTGAACAGCGGCTCGAGCGCAGAGATGTTCTTCTCGTTGACCTCAAACGCCATCGCTACACCTCCACCTCCAGCACCGCCGTGGTGTCCACGCCGAAGACGTCAATCACCTTGATGGCGATCCGATGCTTGCCGGGCGTTTCATACTGCCAGCCGAGGTCGGTGCAGGTCTTTAGCGATCGGTCTTTGCGGGTGCGGAAGTCCTGCCAGTGGTGCTCGAAGGGCTTATCGGGCGAATAATCGAAGTCCACCGCCCAGAAGTCAATGAAGTCGAAGGGTGATCTCACCGCCCGCTCCCGTAGGGCGGCGAGTTCCGCCTCGGGCGCTTCGGCCAGCGCCGGGGTGAAGCGCAGCAGTTTTACATCTACCTTGCCATCTTGGACAATGGGCTTTGCCTCCAGCGCGCCTGCCTCGAAGAACTGCACCTCGCTGCGGTTCGGCTCCATGATCTCGCGCGGGATGTACTTGAGGCGAATGGTGACGCTGGTTTCGGCCTCAACGGCTTGCTTTTTGAGCGCCAATTCCATCTCAAACTCCCAAGCAAGGCAGTGTACCTCGCGGCCGCCCGCTCGCTGCACCGCCTCGGCCACGGCGCGCAGTTCCTCGTAGGTGAAGATGCTGTCGATCTGAGCCACGTGGACGTAGGCTGCGCCCTTCTTGCCGTGCAGGAGCGGGTGAGGCGGGTTTTCCAGCTCGACGGCTTTGTAGAACTTGAGCACGATGCGGCGGTGCTCGGCATCCGCGCCCTTGAGGCGATCTACTTGCCACCACTGGCGCTCGTAGCGCCCCAGGTTATAGACATCGAAGGAGCGGTAGGGCTGACCATTTGCGTGCAACTCGCCCTGCACCTGGATGAGCCGCTTGCGGGAGACGTGGATCGGCGTAGCGCCCCAGGTCTACGCCGATCCAGCGCCGGCCCAGCTTCTCTGCCACCGCCAGCGTGGTGCCGCTGCCGCAGAAGAAGTCCGCCACCAGGTCGCCCTCGTTGGACGAGGCTTTGATGATGCGCTCCAAAAGGGCTTCGGGTTTTTGAGTGTCATAACCAGTACGTTCAATAGCTTGAGAGTTGATGTAATTTACTTCCCAAACATCCGGTGCTATTGTCATCTCTGTATCTACTTCTATAACGCGAGAAAATTCACTCAAATTTATTCTGCCGGTCATAATTAGCTGGTCTACTTTTTGTCGATCATAAATAATCAATTGAGGTTGTCTTCTCCCATTTATTAAGACAGAATTTCTATCCCATCCCCGCTCGTGTTTCTGTTTTTGACCTTCGGTTGGTTCAATGTGTATTTTATTTAGTTGATAGGCAGAAGATTTTGTAAACCAGTGAATGGTATCGTGCATTTTCTGAAAAGTATTACTGGATGCTGTCCATCGTCTATAGTGCCAAATGATTTCATTTCGATAATTATTTTCATCAAATACTTCGTTCAATATCAGCTTCAACATACTGGATATCCGCCAATCACAATGCACATAAATACTCCCCCGTTCGCTAAGCAGCTCCCGCATCAGCATTAGCCGCTCGTACATCATATGCAGGTAGGAGTCGGTGCCCTTGCCCCAGGTGTCGCGGTAGGCCACCGCCTCCAGGATAGATTGCTCCTTTTGCACGGAATCGCCCTCCTCGCCCAGTTGCACCCGCATGGTAAAGTCGGCACCCACATCAAAGGCGGGTCAATGTAGATGAGGTCGATCTTGCCGCGGAACTCTTCCAGCAGGGCGTGCATCACCAGCTTGTTGTCGCCCCAGATCAGCAGGTTGCGGAAGTCGTCACGGTGTGCCTTTTGATGAAAGGCGTCTTCGTCAAAAAGGCTCAGTTGCTGCGCTTTTTCGCGGTCTCGCGGCTCGTCAATGGTCTCGATGCGTTGCAAGGGCAGAGAGGAGTTCGGCAGGTGCACAGGGCGACGGTTGCCGTACTCGTCGTACTTGCCCTCCCAGACCAGTTCGGTTTTCATGTAGGAAAGTGGATGTAGATTATTAGGTCCCCAGTTGGTCATATAATGATTCTCTCTTTCGCTCATTCTCCTGCTTCGCCGAATCAAGTATGGCATTCACAAGATGCGGCAGTCGCGGCCGCCGCACCGTTGTCATCGGCAGGCATGGGGCGCACCATCTTCTCGATGAAAGCAATCTCTTCTGCTGTCAGACCATATCGTTTGTAAAGTTGCTCATCGGTCCAACGAGTGGTCATGTCCAAAATAGGAACAAATGCATAACTATCCTTTGTGATGTGATGAGAATACATGAATTGAGACACCAAAAAACGGAAAAACCTAGATTTCATATACGTCACAAGATTCAAGGCCTCTTGCTCAGAGCCGTAAGCTCCTATCACCAGATAGGTCTCGGTACAAATAGAACCGGGTGGCAAGATCATCGATCTTTGAGAAGACCCTGCGCCTTCCATCCGTTCCAGGATTGCCGGCATGGTCATAGCCCACATATGAAGTTATCACTTTCCACTTATCAATCATCTCGACGCCTACGGTAATATCTTCTCTCCGATAGGGTCCTTCGCCGTTCTGCCAGCGTAGGATGAGGTCACCGGATGGTTGTGGCCTGACAAAAGTGCGTAATCCAAAAGGTTTGGATGTGGACACTTGTTCACTCATGCTTCGCTCTTTTTTCTGAAGGACTTTGCGCACGATAGAAACCGCTTGGCTATGCCTGATAAAAATGGGAAACTCATTAAGATTCTGCTCGGCGGTGATGCTTTGCCCTTGGCTGATGTTTGTTACCTCACACAACCCACGCCGATCGCGTTCCCAGAGGAAGTAGCACACACCGCCTGCAATATCCACACCAGGAAAGACATCAGAAGCATCTTCAAAGTCCACCAGTTTGCGAATGCGGTCATCTTCCAGCATTTCTTTTCTGAAACTGTCGAGACCCTTGCCACCCCCGAACCAACGCGAAGGGATAATCATGACCAAGTATCGCGGATTGAGTTTCTTCGCTTGTTGAACGAATCGGTTGTAGATGGGCGTCGCACTTTTCCCAAACCCCCCATCACTCAACTGATACGGCGGGTTGCCGATGATGACATCGAATTTCATGT
>CAZHXN010000095.1:0-14552 GCA_964536415.1 uncultured bacterium | reverse complement strand
TGGGGTAGGCTTTGGGTTCTTATCCTCATGCAGGTTCGGGTGGGTAGTGGGTCGCTCAGCGCCAGTCAACCATCAAAGCTCAGCATCGTTTTAAGGAATAAGGCAACGGTATGGTGTTCATCAGTATAGGGATAGGGGTGCTGGTCCTGATTGGCTTGGGGCTACTGGCCTTTGAGCTTCAATACCGCCGGCGTCCCGGTAATGATCTGGAACTAACGCTGGGGCACTGGCAAGAAACAATCGCGACGCCCGGTCATCGCGTCTGGGTGGGGGAGATGGAACTGGTCAACCGCACCCATCGCCTGGAAATTATGGTGCCGCAAGTGTGGGCTACGACCCAATTACTCGCCAGAAGCAGCCTTGCCGGGATTACCTGTGAGACGATCGTCACCCCGGCCCATGAGGACGCTCCCGCCCGTGCCGATGGCTACTGGTTTGCCTATATTGTCAAAATTCGCAAAACAACTCGCCTGAAAGTGACGATTGAGATTCGGGGGGAAGACCTCAGCACTCTAGAGGCTGCCTGGGTGCAAGTCCACTACCTCACCTATGGTCCCCAGGGACGGATTCCCAAATCGCGGCATCTGGTGCTGCCCTTGGCCTCTCCCCCAGAACTCCCGGCTCACCCCCAATGGAAATCCGTTGAGCAGTTGGGCGTTTTGCCCATTCGTACCCACCTGCTGACCCATTTAGACGATCCGGTGGCCGTGGTCCAGCGCTACGTGCAACCCTATGCCCAACCTGGTGATATCGTCACGATCGGAGAAACTCCCCTGGCGATTATGCAGGGCCGGTGGCGACACCCCAGTGATATTCAACCGGGGTGGCTGGCCCGTCGCCTGTGTTATTACTTTTTACCCACCTCCAGTTTGGCGACGGCGTGTGGGTTGCAGTCCCTCGTGGATTTAGTCGGTCCCTGGCGGGTAGCTCTGGCCTTTATTGGCGGTGCGATCGCCAAGATCTTCGGCCAACCCGGTGGTTTTTACCAGCTTGCGGGGGAACAGGCGCGGCTGATTGATGATGTCACCGGCACGCTGCCCCCCTACGATCAGTTCATTGTCCTGGGACCCGATCGCCCCCAAGCCGTTGTCGATCGCCTCTACCAAACCACAGGATTAGCTGCCGCGATCGTCGATGTGAACGACCTCCGGGCAGTAAAAGTCCTGGCCGCCAGCCAGGGGACTGACCTGACCCTTTTAGAAACAGCGTTGCGCGGCAACCCAGCCGGGAATGCCGATGAACAGACCCCGCTGGTGCTGATCCGCCCCCCCGCTGCCCGCTAGTCCGCCCTAACCTTGCGCTACGCTGGGGGATAGGTCTTGGCATTTCTGAGGTGTCTGCCCATGCAGCATGTCCCCTTGGGGCAAAGTCCCCTCACCGTTAGCGCGATCGGCCTCGGTGCCATGCCCCTCTCGCTCAACCATCGTCCACCGACTGACCAGGCGATCGCGGTGATCCATCGGGCACTTGACCTGGGGGTCACCCTCATCGATACGGCAGATGCCTACTGTCGCGATGAAACGGACAAACATCATAACGAGCGGCTGATTGCCCACGCATTGCGCACCTATCCCGCCGATACCGATCACGTCGTCGTGGCAACCAAAGGGGGGTTAATGCGACCGATGGGGGCCTGGACCCGCAATGGGAACCCGGACTATTTGCGCCAAACGATTCACGAGAGTTTTCTGGCGCTGGGGGGCGATCGGCCCATTCCCCTGTGGCAATACCATGCTCCCGATCCTGCCTATCCGTTGGTGGTATCCCTTGGGGCCGTCCAAGCAGCCGTGGCCGCAGGCGAAATCCAGACGGTGGGGATTTCTAATGTCTCGCTCGCCCAAATTCAGGAAGCCCAAACGATCGTTAACCTGGTCTCGGTGCAAAATCAATACAACCCGTGGCACCGGAAACCCGAAACCGACGGCGTTTTAGCCTACTGCGAGCAGGCTGGTTTAACCTTTTTTCCCTGGAGTCCGTTGGGGGGTAGCCGTCGGGTGCAAGAATTAGCCACCTTCCCGGCGATCGTAGACCTGGCAGCGACCAAAGGCGTTTCGGTCTACTGCCTCATCCTTGCCTGGTTACGGGCCAAGTCTCCCTGTATTGTGCCCATTCCTGGGGCCAGCAAACCCAGCAGCATTGAGGACTCTGTGCGAGCCGTTGATCTCACCCTGACGCCTGCGGAGGTCGCCCGCATCGATCGCGCAACGGCATGATGGTTCAGGGCGATCGCAGTTGGTCGCAGACGACTCAAGTCATCCCAACCGTATTCATACCGTATTCATAGCGAGTCAGCTTCAGTAGGCAGACCCCCTGGGATAGGCTTTGATCACCCGTAGGCAATTGCGGCAATCAGAATAGCGGCAATACTCCATCTGATCCGTCAAGGACTCCATAATCATTAAGCCACGGCCACTGTCCGCATACAGGTCATGACGCAACTGAAGATCCGCCAGTTTCTTCTGTAGGTCGAACGGCGGTCCACTGTCCCAAATACACATTTCCAGGCTCTGGGCGTGGAGGATCACGACAATCATGACAGGGGTTTCACGGGGATAACCGCGATGAGCATGGCGAACCGCATTGGTGAACGCCTCAGCCAGCACTGTTTTACACTGCACCCAAAAATGGGACCAGAGGGGACCCTGCATGGTGGGCAGGCACAGGTGATCGAACCAAACTAAAACATGATCCAGTGCCCCCAGATCACTCACAACCTGGAGTTGATTGGACTGCTCAATAGCGGGGCTACTCACGGAAGGAGGTCTACTGTCTTCGATCAAATTCGCCTACCAGAATGGCATCAGAGGGGATTTCATCTTGAATACGGAGCGCCTATTCACCAGTGTGCCCATTGCTTGCATCAACTGGTGGGCAACTCTTGGCTGATCGAACGCTCAAAAGAAGTCCGATCAGCAAAAATTTTGAAGACGCGATCCATACTGGTCAATTCCAACAACATTTTAACCTGATCATTCAGACCGCAAATAGCCAGTTGGCACTGGGCCGATCGCGCTAGCTTAAGGCAGGAAACCAGTGCCCCTAAACCTGAACTATCGACAAAAGCAACCTGACTCAAATCGACAAGAATCGCAGGAACATCCTGATTGACCAAGATCGTGACCTCATCTCGAATCTTACGGCCCATATTGCTATCAAGGACGCCAGTGGGTTGAATGATTTGGGCAAGGGAGGTCATATGATTTCCATTTCATCTGCCGAGAGGACACCACGGAAAGCTAAGCAGACTGACCACTGATTTACTTCAGTAAACGCTTTCCTGATAAATGTGTCAAGGGGCAGGTGCCAGGGATGGATCAAGCGGAGTCCGTCGGGCAGGCTCAAGGCAGGCGGGATTCCGCTCGGTTGCCGCGTGTGGCCGCAATTTTTTGATTCAGGACTTCCAGCGCACGGGCAAACTGGGGATCATCCGGTGTGCCGATCTTGGCTCCCCCATCGCGGGAGAGGGCTTCGATTTGGGCTTCGGTCAGTTCCAACTCAATATCCGGTTTAATCCCCGCCTTATTGATGTCGTTGCCATCGGGGGTAAAGTATTTGGCGATCGTTACCGCTAGCCCAGAGCCATCTCCCAGGGGACGCACTGACTGTACAAGTCCTTTGCCGAAGGTTTTGGTGCCAACCAATACGGCTCGATCGTGGTCCTGGAGGGCACCCGACAAAATCTCACTGGCACTAGCCGATCCCCCATTGACGAGAACCACCAACGGCTTATTGGTAAGCTGCGAATTATTAGCCCGTTGATGGTCGGCACTACCCACCCGGCTCACGGTCGAGACAATCTCGCCTTCCTTGAGCCAGAGACGGGCAATGCTGACGCTGGCCTGGAGTAAACCGCCCGGATTCGATCGCAGATCCAGAATATAACCATCTACCTGTTGCCGCTCCAAGTCCTGGATGGCTTCCCGCATTTCCTTCGGCGCAAGAGAGCTAAATTGCACCAAGCGAATGTAGCCGATTTTGCCCTCTGGCCCTTCGCGTAGGCTGTAGCGCACGGGATGAATTTCAATCCGTGCCCGTTTGAGGGGAAAGACGAGTTCTTGTTCGCCACGTTGCACCGTGAGGACCACTTCCGTCCCCACGCGCCCCCGAATCAGGTTAACGGCCTGATTCACATCCATGCCCTCGGTGCTCTTATCATCGATTTTGGTAATGATGTCCTTGGGCAGAAGGCCCGCTTTGGCCGCCGGGGTGTCTTCGATCGGGGAGACCACCACCAACTTCTTCGTTTCCTCGTCTTGGGCCAGTTGAATCCCTACCCCCGTCAGTTCACCGGAGGTATCCACCTGCATATTGCGGAACTCGTCCGGGTCCATAAAGCGGGTGTAGGGGTCGTCCAGCTTCCCCAACATTTCCCGGATCGCATCGTAGGCGGCTTTCTGGTTAGCGTAGGTGCGGTTCAGGTATTCCGTGCGGACAGCCCGCCAATCCACCTGGTTAAAGGTCGCATCGACGTAGGTGCGATCGATAATTTGCCACACTTCGTCAATGAGTTCCTTGGGACTTTCGCGGAAAAAAGCCTGACTTTTGGACAGGTGCATCCCCGCCCCTGTGACAGTCACGGCGGTTACCATGAGCGCAGTCGCACCGATCACCAGTCGATTTGTTGTAACTGTCATGGCACTTTCCCAAATGAACAGCGGCGAGGGGGTATTACGCTCAATTTAGCACAGCTATTCCCGCTGGCTACGGGATGAGTCCAGTTTCCCAGGTGTCCTCTTCCCATCTATTCCACGTCTATTGAGACGTTATGAGTGGGTTTTAGGGGTCAACCCAGCGACCATCGGCCTTAATCAATTCAATTAACGCAGCAACGCCTTGATCCTCCGGAACTTTACGGATTTCCTCGCGGCCTCGATAGAGGGAAATATAACCGGGCTGCTTGCCCACGTATCCATAGTCAGCATCGGCCATTTCCCCTGGCCCATTGACGATACAGCCCATGACGGCAATATTGAGGCCCGTCAGGTGTTGGGTGGCGTTGCGGACCTGATGGAGAACTTCTTCCAGGTTAAACAGGGTGCGGCCACAGGAGGGACAGGCGACGTATTCCACCATTGTCCGCCGTAGGCCCAGGGCTTGGAGAATGCTGTAGCAGACGGGGATTTCCTTCTCGGGCGCTTCCGTCAAGGAAACGCGGATGGTATCACCAATCCCTTCGGCCAGGAGGGTGCCAATGCCGGTGGTGGACTTGATGCGTCCGTATTCCCCATCCCCCGCTTCGGTCACTCCTAGGTGGAGAGGGTAATCCATCCCCAGGGCATCCATGCGTTGCACCATCAGCCGATTGGCGGCGATCATCACGGGCACGCGGGAGGCTTTCAGGGAAATGGTGAGGTTCCGAAAATCCAGGGATTCACAAATGCGGATAAATTCCAGGGCAGATTCGACCATGCCTTCGGGGGTGTCGCCGTAGGTGAAGAGCATCCGTTCGGCAAGGGAGCCGTGGTTCACCCCAATGCGCATGGATTTACCCTGATCCCGCAGGGACACCACGAGGGGTTCCAGGGTTTCGCGAATTTTCTCCCCGATTTCGTCAAATTCGGCTTGGGTGAATTCAGCCCGATCGGCCTTGGGCTTTTCAAATACATAGAGACCAGGATTGATCCGCACATTATCCACATACTTGGCCACCTCCAGGGCAATTTTCATGCCGTTGTGGTGGACATCGGCCACGAGGGGGACATTCTGGTAGGTGCGGATTAACTTAGCCTTGATGGCCTCCATTGCCTTGGCATGGGCGAGGCTGGGCACTGTTACCCGTACCACTTCACACCCAATTTCGTGGAGGCGGCGAATGGCCGCTACGGACCCGTCAATGTCGAGGGTATCTTCATTGATCATTGACTGGACAACCACGGGATGCTGGCTACCCACGAATACATCCCCGATCGGGACCGATCGCGTGGGGCGGCGGTGAATGGCCGTATCCGTGGATAAGGTGGGGCTGGGGACTGAAGTGGGTAGATTGGCGGGGGGGGACAGAGTTTGCATAAGGTCGAGGCGAGAACGATCCTGCTTACCAGATTGCCACAAAGGGGGAACGTTGCGTGTCTGAATTCCGTCAACTCAAGGGCGATCGAGGCTGAATGTCGCATACGCATACGGTTGATCGGGATTGATCGGGTTTACCAGAAACGATCGCGATCTATCTAATGGTTTAGAAGCCAAGATTAGAAGCCAAGATCTAGAGGCCCCTGTCTCAATCCCTGGCTTCGTTATTAAACTGTCCTAGATTAAACTGTCCTAGCACTGTCCAAATAGTTCCGAATAGAAGGAGTACGGTTCATGTTGGGGAACACCCGCAAACGGCGCAAAGGCGTAAAACAAAATGTGACACACCGATGGCGTGCAATGGCCCTAGCCCTGTTAGTGGGGATGGGCGGGGGGATGCTGGTAGGGGGCTATACGCTGCCCCTCCAGGCTCAAACGGTTTCCCTCTCGACGTTGACGGTGCAAGGGCTGGTGGGCAATCAGGTCTATGTCGGCAATCAACGGGTGGGCGTGGGCAGTCAGGTGCGTCCGGGACAAACGCTCCGCACCGATAACGCTTTGGCAGGATTTGAATTTAATACGGGGGCAGTGGGTCGTTTGGGACGCAATGGGGCGATGGCCTTCGATCGCAACTGTTTCCAACTGAATCAGGGACGGATGTTGGTGAGTGGCCCGGTGGTGGGCTGTACGCCGACAGCCCAGATTAGTACGCGCAATGCTACCTACTTCTTGAGTGTGGGGGCGGATGGCCGGGAGGAACTTCAGGTGTTGGAAGGGGAGGTGAGTGTTACGTCCCGCCGTCGTCCGGGGGTGGTGTTGATTAACCTCCAGGAGGGTCAGGATTTGCGCCTCAGTCCCCAGGGTGAGGTGGTGACGGTGAATCGGCTGCCGCGATCGGACTACGATGTGCTGCTGCGGGATGCACTGATTAGCGATTTTGAGGTCACGTTACCCCGGTTGGTGGTAGTGCGCGATCGCTATGGAGTCCTCTATCCCGGTACAACGTTTCCCCTGCGGGTGACGACGGTGCAGGTGACGACACCGGGCAGTGAGGGGACGATTAACCCGATCGATCTGCAACGGGCGAAAAACCTGGCACGGCAAACGGGTGAGCGGATTAATGGGGGGCTGGGGCGCTACCGTGCGGAATCGTCAATGCACGGCCCAGCAGCAGCTTCACCCTTTCGGGTCAACGATGATGGGACGGTGACGTTCACCTTTAAGGGTGGGGCACCGGGGTTTGTGACGCCAACGGTGGAAAGCGAGATCAAGGTGAATCCGGCTAATTGGACGATCGAGGTGCTGTATAACGGTCCCATTCGTTAGGCTGGCGGGGCCACAAGGATACCGAAGGCCCTCATCCCTTACCCCCTTCTCCCAAGCCGGGGGAAGGGGGACCGATCGCGCTCCGAGCGCCCGTCCTCTGGCGATCGCCCGACTCTAGATACTGCAAGCATCCAAGCGACTCATCTGGGATGCTCCCTTGCACCATTGCCAAGCTGCCTCAGATTGGCCTCAGATTGACTAAGGATGCCGTCGAAACTGTCTAAACTAGAGTGAAACAAACCGTCTGCCGCCAGTATACATGACTGATCCTGCCCCTGCCGATTTCCCCATCCCCGACCTGCCCGAACACCTCAAGCAAACGGTGCGCTTTCCCGATCACCGTATGGTCGATCGCGAAATTCTCACCCCCATGATGCGCCACTATGCCGACGTGAAGGATCAGTATCCCCACACCTTGCTCCTCTACCGCATGGGGGACTTTTTCGAGTGCTTTTTCCAGGATGCGGTGATCGTTGCCCGTGAGTTGGAACTGACCCTCACCAGTAAAGATGCGGGCAAAGATGTGGGACGGGTGCCGATGGCTGGGATTCCCCACCATGCCCTCGATCGCTACAGTGTGCTGCTAGTGGAAAAGGGCTTTGCGATCGCCATCTGCGATCAAGTCGAAGATGCCGCTAGTGCCCAGGGTCCGCTGGTGCGGCGGGAGGTGACGCGGGTCATTACTCCTGGCACGATCCTGGCGGAAGGGATGCTCAAGGCACGACAGAACAATTACCTAGCGGCTGTGGTGATCGCTGGTCAGCACTGGGGACTGGCCTACGCCGACATTTCCACTGGGGAATTTTTGACGACCCAGGCCAGTGATTTGGAGCAGTTAGATCAGGAACTGAACCGCCTGCAACCGTCGGAAGTGCTGGTGCCGACCAATGCCCCCGATATTGGCGGGATGTTGCGACCGGGGGAGCGATCGCCGCTGCTGCCCGATTGTCTGCCGCCCCAGTTTTGTTATACCCTGCGGCCCCAACATCCCTTTGTGCAAACCGAAGCTCGCCAACGGTTACTGCAACGCTTCCGGGTACGGACCCTCGAAGGCATGGGCTGTGATCATTTACCCCTGGCGGTACGGGCGGCGGGTGGTTTGCTGGAGTATTTAGAAGATACCCAAAAGGAAACGCCGCTGTTATTGCAACCCCTGACGACCTATGCCCTCACGGAGTATTTAATTCTCGATAGTCAAACTCGGCGCAATTTGGAAATCACCCAAACGGTGCGGGATGGCACTTTTCACGGGTCGCTGCTCTGGGCCTTGGATCGCACGGTTACCGCAATGGGATCGCGGGCATTGCGGCGCTGGTTATTGCAACCGTTGCTCGATCGGGCTGAAATTGAGGCCCGCCAGCAAACGATTCAAGAATTGGTTACCCACGGGGTTTTACGCCAGGAACTCCAGAGTGTTCTGAAGCAAATTTATGACCTTGAACGCCTCGCTGGTCGGGCGGGATCGGGGACAGCGAATGCTCGTGATTTAGTGGCGCTGGCGGCTTCGTTGGAACGGTTACCGGAATTAGCTGTCCGGGTGGCTAAAGCTGAATCTCCCTACTTGCAAGCGATCCAGCAGATTCCCCCCGAATTGGAGCGATTGGGCCAACACCTGCGGACACACCTGGTTGAATCGCCGCCTTTACATTTGGGAGAAGGCAACTTAATTCGGGATGGGGTGAATCCCCAACTGGATGCACTGCGGCAACAATTGGTTGACGATCAACACTGGTTAGCCAATCTAGAGGTGAGCGAACGGGAACGGACAGGAATTCCAACGTTGAAGGTTGGGTTTAATAAGGCGTTTGGTTATTACATCAGTATTTCTCGTGCTAAGGCTGTCCAGGCTCCTGATGATTATATCCGCAAGCAGACTTTGACGAATGAAGAGCGGTATATTACTCCTGAACTCAAGGATCGGGAAACCCGTATTTTTAATGCCCGTGAGCAACTTAACCAATTGGAATACGAAATTTTTATTGGCCTGCGGCAAAAGGTGGCACTTGAGGCCGATCGCATTCGCACGATCGCTCGATCGGTGGCTGCTGTTGATGTTTTGGTGGCTTTAGCCGAAGTGGCGATTTATCAGGGGTATTGCTGTCCCCAAATGGTAGAGGGACGGGAATTAACGATCGTGGGGGGACGCCATCCCGTCGTTGAGCAATCTTTACCGGCTGGTTTCTTCGTTCCCAATTCAACAGAGCTAGGGCAGGAGGAATCCGAATCTAACAAAGGAACTGAGCCTCGACCGGATTTAATTATTTTGACAGGACCCAATGCCAGTGGCAAAAGTTGCTATTTGCGGCAAGTGGGCCTGATTCAAATCATGGCGCAGATGGGCAGTTTTATTCCCGCGAAATCAGCCACACTGGGCATTTGCGATCGTATCTTCACTCGCGTTGGTGCTGTGGATGATCTGGCGACAGGCCAATCCACGTTTATGGTGGAAATGAGCGAAACGGCGAATATCCTTAACCACGCGACGCCGAAGTCTCTGGTGTTGCTAGATGAAATTGGTCGGGGAACAGCTACCTTTGATGGGTTAGCGATCGCCTGGTCGGTGGCGGAATACCTGGCTACTGAGATCCGTGCCCGCACAATTTTTGCGACCCACTACCACGAACTTAATGAGTTAGCCTCGATTTTGAGTAATGTGGCCAATTACCAGGTTACGGTGAAAGAACTGCCGGATCAAATTATCTTTTTGCATCAGGTGCAACCCGGTGGGGCCGATCGTTCCTATGGGATTGAAGTGGGACGGCTGGCTGGATTGCCGCCCAGTGTGATCCAGCGGGCAAAACAGGTGATGCAACAAATCGAAAAGCACAGCAAAATTGCTGTAGGGTTGCGCAAAAGTGCGTCGGGTAATGACAAGGTACGGGAACAAGCAACCGCTTTGTCTGTGGATGCCCAACCGATTGAACAATTGGACATGTTTAACAATGACCCCAATGTCCCCGCCCGATCAGGTAGGGATAGGTTGCCCATCAATCGATCGGGCTAACGCACCATCCGGATAAACCTGCCCGCTTGGCTACAGTTAAAGATAGCAAACTTAGAACTTTGGCAATAAACCTGCCTGTTTACAAATTGCATTGGCGGTAATGCGATCGAGGGTGCGGTGTCGTTTGACCGGAATTGTCTTGAGATTGTTCGTGTAGATCGAGTGGTTACTTCCCTCGCGTAACAGTTAAAAACCGTTTGCTTCTAGGTATTTCACTAAATCCGAGCGTTGAACCGACACTTAGACCTCGATGGAAATTGGCTCTAGGAGTGAACTGCCCAACGGGATTTCCTGATTTTGTTGACGATAGGCCAGAATCATCTCTCTAGTCGCATCCTGGAGCATCGCCCGACACTCTTCCAGCGTTGCATCTTCTGTGACCACTTCCTGCCACTCAACTAATTGCCCCATATAACCACTTGGTGTTTTAGCATATTTAGCCGTATAGGTAATTACCATCGACTAACTTTATCTCATTGTTCAGTGTCTGCTGCTTCAGCCAATCGTTATTGTTTAGCTTAATGGTCTTGTATATACAACGTCAACACGTCAACGTAGCGATCGGAAATCCTAGATTAGGGCGGGCCTACCTAAACCTGTCCTGTTGGCGGTGTCGTGACAGCGATCGAGCGATCAGCATATGAGTTACTGTCTCAATCCTGACATCTGATTTGGCTAACTATGATGGTAGATTGCCCTATGCTCATGAACTACCTGGGAAATATCACAAAAATACGCGGTGGCTCCTGGCTCAATACTCCGGGGTACTGTTGGTCTGCCCATCGTCTGCGGTGGGGAATTAACAGCCGCTATTACCATTTGGGATGCTAACCAACGGCGATATTGCCAAAGTGGGGGAAATTCGGTAACTGAAAATTTCGTCGCTGGCAATTTTGTCGTGGACGCGGTGCCCAGTCGCCCGGTCCTCCCGTCTGCACCCATCTCCCGTGCCGACACCCCCGCCCTGCCTACGACGTCTCCCCTTGGTAACCCGATCGGGGCTGGTAATCAAGCATCACCCAACCCAGCATCTCGCAACCCAGCATCACCGAGCATTGAAACAGCGGATAGTTTGGGCCAGATCACCTCGGTCAGCCAACTATCCGATGTGTAACCAACGGACTGGGCCTTCCAAGCCCTGCAATCCCTGGTGGAACGGTATGGCTGTATTGTGGGCTATCCCGACGGGACCTTCCGAGGGCAACGGGCATTGAGCCGGTATGAATTTGCTGCAGGCTTGAATGCCTGCCGCGATCACATCAATGAGTTGATCGCGGCAGCCACAGCAGACATGGCCACCAAGGAAGACCTCGCCAAGGTGCAACGCCTACAGGAGGAGTTCGCCACGGAACTGGCCTCCCTCCGGGGCCGGGTGGATAATCGGAGGCACGAACGGCCCAACTGGAGGCAACCCAATTTTCGACCACGACCAAGCTGGTGGGAGACGCCGTGTTTGGCCTGAGTAGCGCCAGTGGCAGTGAAATTGATAGCAGTACGATTTTTAGCGATCGCCTGCGATTGGGTCTGAATACCACCTTTTTCGGTCAAGATCTGCTCTTTACCCGTCTACAAGCCGCGAATACCACGTCATTTGAAGCAAGCACGGGTACCCCCAAAGTCGGCTCAGCTTTGACGGCGTGACCGGCGATGGCAATGATGTGGTCCTGGATACCCTGCGTTACCAGTTTTTCTTTAACCCGAAACTACGGGTAACGGTCAGTGCCACGGGAACGAAATTTGGCGATATTTTTGCGACCCTCAATCCCGAATTTTCCGACAATGTTGTCGGTAGCCTTTCCCGATTTGGCCAATACAATCCCCTTTATCGCCTGGGGGATGGAGCGGGCTTGGGTCTGAACTATGACTTCAGCAAATCGTTGAATCTATCGCTGGCCTATTTTGCCGATGATGCAGGGAATCCGGCGGATAAAGCCGGGTTATTTAATGGTCAATTTGCGGCCCTAGGGCAGTTAACCTATCAACCCAACGATCGTCTTGGGATCGGCCTAGCCTATAGCCGCTACTATGCCCCCGGCGGTCAGGCCCAGGTATCGGGGGGGACGGGCAGTGTGTTGGCGAACCAACCGTTTGCAGCCGCGGGCCTTTCTCTCCTCCCGCTTCAGGTAGCCCTTCCGCACGAGCTGGCTCACTTGGCCGTGGGCACTGGCATGCGATATTCCGAGGATGTCCGCGAGTTCCTTCATGGTCGGGGGAACCCCCGCCTGTTCGTAAAGAGGCGAATCTCCTTCAATGTGCGGCGCTGCGGCTCGGTTATTCCCTGGACAGGGCGTCTACCTCGTAGTCTTATATCCATGTTCTTTCTCAACCCTCCGTTTATGGCATACTCAATGGTCGTGCCGGTGGTGGATATCAGGGAAATGGTTATGAACATGCTTCAGTGGAGCGTGATAGTGCCGATGATTATGATTGGTTACAGGTTGGCTCACCTCGTCGTGCTCATGCTGATGATGACAATCGTGGGTATGCTCATGCTCATGCTCCTTTGCTGTGTGCAAATGTTCGTGTTCGTGTTGTTCGGTCAAATGCAGCCAGATGCCCAAAGCCATGAGAACTCCGGCAATGATCAAACGTGCGTCGACCGCTTCGCCTAGAAGCGGGATTGCCAAAGCCGTTCCGAAAAACGGGGCGATAGAGAAGTAGGCCCCTGTCCTAGCTGTTCCAATATGGCGCAGCGCAACTACGAAAAGAACCAGGCTGATGCCATAGGAAAAACAGCCGACAAGCAGCATTCCTGCCATGCTGGGCAATGATGGCCAATTTGCTCCCAGTATGATGGCGATACAAATATTTACTACACCTGCCGTAAGGCCTTTGACGGAAGCGAGCCATGTGGCATCGGCATGCGATACCTTGCAGGTCAGATTGTTGTCGATGCTCCATGAGAGGCACGCTCCCACAACCGCCAGGGCTGGTAACACCGTGGAGAAATGAGCTTCTTGCGGCCAACTTATTACGGCAGCACCCGTGACAATGGCGATCATCCCGATGACAATGCGACGGTCGAAGTTCTCTCGGAATACAAACCACGCCAACAGTGCCGTGAACACCCCTTCCGTATTCAGTAGAAGCGATGCGCCGGAGGCCGGCATCCCCGCGAGTCCGAACATCAATAACACCGGTCCAACCAAACCTCCGGCAAGAATCGCACCAGAAAACCAGAGCCATTCGTCTTGCGCCAGTTTTACGGCACGCATATGGCGAACCATACGATAAAGCGTAATTCCTAAACCTGATCCAAGATAGAGGATACCGGCCAACAGCCACGGATTGCCGCCATGTAGCAGAAACTTCGCAAGTGGAGTGCCACCACCGAAAAGCAACGCCGCTCCTAATGCAGCAGACACACCAGGTTTGAATCCTCTGAACCTCATTGTTCCTTATCTCTTCCTTACCTGATTATCCCTATGGTGGGATCACGCTCCACAAACTTACTGCTATCTACGTGTGACTTTCAGAATGACACCAGAACGCCTCATGATCGTGATGCACATCCCTCAAAAATGTTGAGCCAAACTACGGCCACATTACAGGCCGACATCATACGACCTGATGGGCGTCCGACCACTAGAACATGTACATGAATCAGGGGGTTTGAGGAATCGTAGAGGAAAAGAAGAGAGATCGGTGAACGGAGAGGTGGATAGAGCGACTGCCTGTTGCTCTGGGCAGGGGTGTCAGCGCATCCGCGTCTTGCGGTGCAAGCTTAAGGTCGTGCAAAGACGCTACGCCAAAAGTCAACTGGACTATGAGCGCTATGCCGTGCTGGCCGTTTCATCACTGTACGGCATTGATATTCTGGCGGATAACGCCGAAGAGTGCCGCCTGCGTCTTTACCAAGCCTTCGACGACGCCTACACCGCCCTGTTTGGCGAGAAAGCCAAGGCTGCTTGCCGTCAGACAGTGCGGTACATTCTCAAACGCAACATCGTCCACGGCGATGCGCTCTCGCTCCAGACCGTCGGCGTACACCCGCAGCCGATTGTCTTTTCCGAGTGGTCGCTGCTCAACGGCAGCCTGCTCAAACGGCGCGATTTTGCCTTTCATGAAATGGTCCAGCAGGCGTCTTGGCGGGAACTACCGCTGTTTTCGGATTCGGGCGAGGAAGTGTTCATTCCGGAGCCGGTCAAGGAATACCCGCCGGTGCATTTTCTCGCTATCGGCAGTGCGCCAGCAGTGACGCAGATGACAGTCA
>CAZHXN010000094.1:0-14795 GCA_964536415.1 uncultured bacterium | reverse complement strand
CGCAAACGGGGGGTTAGGGGGGCTGGGAGAAGGGGTTGGGGGATGAGGGCTACCTGTTGTCCAACTGGGATGCTCCCCATTGATTCTCGGTGCAACATTAGCATTCCTCGCAGTACCCTAAAGCGATTCTCCTGAGAGAACTGAGCATAATCAGATGGCTAGGGTAACCGTTTTTGTGAGGGTGAACGATCGGGTCCTGCCGTAAACCACTGCTGTTCATCGGTACTATCCTTGGCAATGACAAAATAACCCTGGTTATCTTGGTAATCAATCACCAGAATCGAGGCACCCCGACGCGGGACAACCGTTGCCCACTCTGGTAAAACAGCATTGACCGTGACTAAATTATGGGCAGCATCAATCACATCGACCTGGCCAATTTTGCCCGACCGGAGGGGGGGCACGGCAGCAGAACTGACGGTCCCCACGCAGCCAATCAACCGTTCACTGCTCGCATCTTCGCCGAAGGCTGCAAACAGGTGTCCCAGGGGACGGGCTAGCAGGCCGCCCAGCGTCAGGCTGAGGACTAGGGAACTTAAGAAAATCAGACCACCCCAGCCAAAGAGCCGGGTGGGAATCGCCCCCAGGAGGTGCCCGAAGGTGACATTCAAGATCCAGCCAATCAGCCCCCAAAAACACAGATCGATCGCCAACAGTAAGACGAGCGGGACTTTGCCAACCCCTAGCCAGCCCAACACGTACAGCGGGCTAAAACCCCCGTCGGCCTCAAGATCCGTGTCGGTGTCTAGATCCCATAAGTGATCGGGGGGGCTGGTATCGATTTCCATCGCCAAATCGGCATCCAGATCAACTTCGACCTCGGCTCTGGCTGCCGTCTCACCTCCCCCAGAGAGAATGACGAGTAACAGCAGGGCAACCCCAAACCCCAGGAGAATCCAGTAGGTCAGGTTGGCGGGATGAAACAGCATGGGGAATTGCTACCGATCGGTGCAGGGATCTACGTTAACCCTAACGGCAAGCTACCACAGACTGCAAATTTGAAAAATTTCGCAATCTTCCGGATGTTGATCGGGCAATCCTTGGAAATTAGGTCAGGGAAGCTCCCCGATCCTGAAGCCCCTTGCCTGCCCTGACTGAGGCGAAAAGGGTTGTCCAGCGTTGCCCTACCCACGGGTGATTGGCTGAAGCTGCGATCGGGACACCCGCCCAAACAGCACCGTCCCGTTGGGGAATCACGTTCAGGAGTACTGGTGAATATGAGGGGAAGATCCCTACATTCTTGCAATTGACGTTTAATTAACATTATACCTAATTAACATTAGATTATCCGAAAACTGCGCGATCGACTCGGAGATCGTACACCCGATCCCACTCATTTCAGCATTTCGAGTTCACAGTTGCCCGGATGAGGGATTTGTGGGGTACAACAACTGTAATTGCCCCTGTGTTCTATTGCTTTCAATAGCATTGCTCTGAGGCTCCCTTGCAACACCCAACTGCCAACAGTCAACCCGATACTCCTCCCCGCCAGGGACGGCGGTCCCCGCGATCGCTGAGCCTACGGGTGAAGCTCCTCCTTGTTTTTAGCCTCTTATTCAGTTTGGTCTTTGCAGGTGCGTTCTACTGGTTTTATACCTTTACGACGGAGAAAACCTTGATGAAACTCCGTTCCGAGATGCGGGCAACGCTGCAAGGGGCCGCGAAGGGGGTGGATATTGAGGAGTTGTGGGCACTTTACCGAACAGGCGAGCGTAATGCCGCTGGGTTTGCCGACGATCCCCGCTATCAGCGACAGCTCAATTGGTTTGCCACTGTCCACCAGATTGAACCCCGCGTGTGGTTATATTCCTATGTGGTTGGTCCTGCTAAATATAATCGCCGCATTGGACCAGCCGCTGTCCCAGATACTGCGTTAGAAACTATCTATCTTGTCGATCTCTGGCTAATACGAGAGCCGACTAAAGCTGCTGACTTCTTGGAGTCGGCCCCTGCTGATGTTGATTTAGACTTGATTCGTGAAAAAAAACTGATCGAAGTTTCCGATATTTACAGTGACAAGTGGGGCAGTTGGCTGTCGTCTTCACTGATTCTGGATGATACCGGTCAACAGTTGCTGATGTTAGGGCTGGATATTGAGGCCGACTATGTCTTGCAGATCCAGCAAGCTATCCGGCAACGGGTAGGACTGGCTTTTGCCCTGACCTATGGGATTTTCTTTACCTTGATTTACTGGCTATCGGGGGTGATGACTCGTCGCCTACGCGACCTCACCCATGCAGCGGAGGAGATTCGACTGGGTAATTACCAGATTCCGCCCCTTGCGACTGCTAATCGAGACATCTTTCCGGATGAAATGTACACCCTAGCCTAGGCATTTGACAGTATGGTAGCCGGGATTCGCTCCCGTGAGGCCCTGATTTGCCAGGGAAAGCGAACGGAGTATGAAATACGGCTAGCTCTACAAAAAGAACGAGACTTGAATGAATTAAAGTCTCGATTTGTGTCAATGGTTTCCCATGAGTTACGCACCCCGATGACGGTGATTCGCACGTCTCTGGAACTCTTGCAGCGCTATGGTCACCTGGCCCCAACGGAAAAACGAGAGGAGTATTTTGGGCTGGCCCAATCGGCAGTGATGACGATGAACCAATTGATTGAAGATGTGCTCACGATCGGGAAGGTCGAAGCGGGGAAGCTGGAAGTCAATCCGGTGGATCTCGATCTGGTGAAGTTTTGCCGTGGGATTGTCCAGGAACTTCAGATGGGTGCCTCCCAATCTATTGAGTTTGATGCTCCCCAGGCCCCCCTGATGGTGTCTTTAGATCCACAATTGCTGCGATCGATTCTCACGAATCTGCTGTCCAACGCGATTAAATACTCCCCGAATGCAACTCCGATTACGTTGCGGCTCACGGGGGATGAGACCGATGTCACCCTCACGGTTCAGGATCAGGGGATTGGTATCCCTAGGGAGGATCAAACTCGCCTCTTCCAACTGTTCCATCGGGCCAGTAATACCAGTAATATTCGGGGGACGGGGTTGGGGTTAGCCGTGGTTAAGCAATGTGTTGCCCAGCACAACGGCCAGGTGACGTTCCAAAGCCAGGAAGGTCAGGGAACAACGTTTACCGTGCGGTTGCCCCGTTATGTCCGATCGCCTCTAGAGAAGGAGATCCGGGGGTAAGGGATAGAGGAGAACAGGGAAGAGAGGTAGGTGGTTGGGGCTACGGATAGGAGGGCAGTCTGTGGCAGACCCGTGATGGTACAAAAAGTAGGGACACTTCACGGAAGGCACGCACTATGAATGTTGGTTTTATTGGTCTGGGGACGATGGGGGCACCGATGGCCCTGAACCTGCTGAGGGCGGGCCACACGGTTACTGTCCATAACCGCACCCGCGATCGCGAATTGCCGGTTGCTGCTGCTGGAGCTAGTCGAGCTGACTCGCCCCGCATGGCTGCCTTGGGGGCTGATGTGATTATTACCTGCGTTAGCGATAGTCCTGATGTGGAGGCCGTCATTCTGGGGGAAAACGGTGTGATTCACGGGGCACAACCGGGCGCGATCGTGATCGATATGTCTACCATTAGCCCGATCGCCACCCGTGCGATTGCTGCCCAATTGGCGACAAAAGGGATCAAAATGCTGGATGCCCCGGTGTCTGGCGGTTCTGAAGGGGCGCAGAAGGGGACGCTCTCGATCATGATTGGGGGGGAAGCGGCAACCGTGGCCCAGGCGCTGCCCGTTCTACAGGCAATGGGCCAAACGATTACCCATGTGGGTGCACTGGGGGCGGGGCAGATCACTAAAGCCATCAACCAGGTGATTGTGGCGGGTACCTATTTGGCGGTGGCTGAAGGCATTACCCTGGGGCTAAAAGCGGGCTTGGACCTGGATAAAGTTGTGCAGGCGGTGGGGAGTGGTGCTGCTGGGTCCTGGGGGCTGACGCACCGATCGCACAATATGATCACGAATACCTATCCCCTGGGTTTCCGGGTTCGGCTCCATCACAAGGATCTGGCGATTGCCCTGGAAGCGGCGCGGGAACTAGGAGTTGTGTTACCCGTCGCTGCCTATGTGGATCAATTAGAGACTGGGTTAATTGCCCGTGGGTATGGGGATGAAGATGTCTCCGCGATCGCCCGCAGTGTTCGGGAACAGTCGGGGATTGGGTAGCGAACAGGTTATCTGGGGGACTGGCTCGCTTTCCCAGTGCTCCGTGTGAAGTTGCTAGACTACAAACACGCTACCTTCCCTTTCATACCCTCTGGTGAATCGCCATGAATCTTGCTGATAGCACCAAAATGGCAACCGCGACCTTGGTGACCAATCGTCTGCGCAGTCTGCTGACGATGCTGGGGATTATCATTGGGAACGCCTCGGTGATCGCGATGGTGGGGATTGGCCAGGGAGCGCAACGCCTAGCCGCCAGCGAGTTTGAGTCCCTGGGACCGAATGTGTTGTTTGTGGTGCCGGGCAGTCGTGGAACCCGCCGCACGACAACGAATTTACCGAATACGTTGGTGCTGGCGGATGCCGAGGCGATCTCGGCCCAGGTGCCCACGGTGCTGGCGGTCGCTCCTCAGATTAATGGTCGTTATCTGACTACCTACCGCAACCGCAACACGTTTACTCAGGTCCAGGGGGTGACGCCCGAATTCCTGGTGGTGCGCAGCTTTGATGTAGCTCAGGGACGGTTTTTGACCAAGGCTGATTTAGAGCGCAATAACCGGGTGGCGATCCTGGGACCTGACCTGGCGCGGCGCTTATTTGATCAACAAAATCCGATTGGGCGGCAGGTTCGGATTCGCAATATCAGCTTTGATGTGATTGGGATTACTGAGGCCAAGGGAAGCTTTCTGGGGACTAACCAGGATGATGCGGTCTATATTCCCCTCACCACAATGGCGAACCGGATTGCTGGGCGCACCTCGCCCTACGGGACCCAGGTTTCCTTTATCTCCATTGCGGCCCGCGATCGCGACAGCATCCGGGCGGCCCAATTCCAAATCACTAACCTGCTGCGACTCCGCCACCAAATTGCCAAGGGGAAAGAAGATGATTTTGGCGTCGAATCGCAACGGGATGCCTTGCGAACGGTGAATACGGTCACCAATGGTCTGACGATTCTGCTGGCGGCAACCTCGGCGATCTCCCTCGTGGTGGGCGGTATTGGCATTATGAACATCATGCTGGTGTCGGTGACGGAACGCACCCAGGAGATTGGTCTGCGCAAGGCAGTTGGCGCTTCGGAGCACGATATTCTGATCCAGTTTATGATTGAAGCCGTGATCCTGGCGGTGGCGGGTGGCTTGGTGGGAACGCTGGTGGGGTCGGGGGCTGTGATTCTGATTGGGATGGTTTCGCCGTTGCAAACCAGCATTTCTCCGATCGCGGTGGTAGTAGCGGTGAGTGTGTCGGGTGGGATTGGCCTCTTTTTCGGGGTGGTTCCGGCACGACGAGCCGCGCAGTTAGATCCGATCGTGGCGCTGCGAAGCGTTTAGATTTTTGTGAGTGGTGAGTGCTGAGCGTTCGCGTAGTGTCTCCCCTGGAGAATCGCTGTGGGGTTAACGGATATGGGGGTGTTGTTTAAGGGGATGGCGATCGGGGTGGCGATCGCGGCTCCGGTGGGGCCGATCGGGGTGCTGTGTATTCGACGGACCCTGGCGGAGGGGCAGTTAGTCGGGCTGCTGTCAGGGTTGGGGGCAGCCACGGCGGATGCGGTATATGGGGCGATCGCGGGGTTTGGGTTAACCCTGGCCGCCGACTTTTTGCTCAGCTATGCCATTGGCTTACAACTCATCGGCGGACTGTTCCTCTGCTATCTGGGGGTCAGAACTTTCCTAACGTCACCCGCAACAGAGGCTGCAACCGTCGCTGGCCAGGGACTTCTGGGGGCCTATGCTTCGACGTTTTTCCTGACCTTGACGAATCCGGCCACCATTTTGGCCTTTATGGGGGTGCTGACGGGGTTGGGGATTTTGAGTCGCGATCGCGCTTCAGCGGCCCTGCTCGTTTTAGGCGTCTTTCTGGGATCGGCCCTGTGGTGGTTGATTTTGAGCAAGGGTGTTAGCCTATTCCGCACGCGCTTGACTCAGACAGGATTACAGTGGCTCAACCGACTTGCTGGCGTCGTTATTTTCGCCTTTGGCTTGCTGACGCTGTTACCCGATTTCTAAGCCCCCACCCCATTGACCGTCCACGATGGTTGGCTACCCTCACCCACTACGTCTTGGGGAGCCTCCTGCTATTGGGCTTGTGCCTGCCGGGATTTGCCCTGTGGCCCTGGAATTTGCCCGTAATTGCGCAGCAACCCCCAGGGAAAATTGCCCAGAAACAGCCCCTTTCCGTGGATGACCTGCAACGCTATCAGCAACAGGTGGAGCAGTATCGCAGTGGCCTGAACCAGCGGCGGCAACAACTGGAGCAGATCGAATCCCTGGTGCAGCGCAATGTGGTGGGGTTGGACTACAACCTCAAGGCGACGGATGGCCACCTTCAAGACAGTGACTATCAACTGCAACTAGCCGAGAAAAACCTGAAATTGTTGCAAGCGGACCTCATGCAGGCCCAGGCCAGCTACCAGCAGCAGCAGGCCGCTACGATCGCCCGCCTGCGCTTTCTCCAACGGCAGCAGGGGGTGCAAGGGTTAGCCGTCCTGCTCAAGAGCGACAACCTGACCGACTTCCTGGCCCGTCGCCACCAACTCAAGCAATTGTTCAACCACGATCGCGACCAACTCCTGGCCCTACAAGCCGAAGCCGACAAGCTCAACCAACAACGGCTGATTGTGGCCCAACAGAAAAACGCGATCGCCCTGATCCAGCAGCAAATTTTGGCCCAGCGATCGCAATTTGCCGCCCAGCGGGCCGCCCAAATCGCCCTGATGCA
The DNA here is from genome assembly GCA_964536415.1 of uncultured bacterium. GTDB lineage: Bacteria > Cyanobacteriota > Cyanobacteriia > B231 > B231 > Trichothermofontia. The sequence goes on along the minus strand of CAZHXN010000094.1, from coordinate 7,943 downwards.
GCAATTACAGACCGATCGGCAAGCCCTCCTAGCCGCCGAAGCCCAGATCGCCCGCGATTCCGTCAGCCTTGCCCAACTGATTCGCACCCGTGGCGGGACCACTACTGGCCCCCAACTCCGCATTATCCACGGTCGTCGGGGGCGAGGCATGATGAGCTACCCCGTCAATGCCCCCATCACCAGCAACTTCGGCTGGCGCGTCCATCCCGTTTTGGGTACCGAACGCTTTCATTCCGGCACCGACTTTGGCGCGGATTACGGCACCCCGATCCTGGCCGCCGCCCCTGGTACCGTCATCGTCGCTGACTGGTATGGCGGCTACGGTAACGCCGTCGTCATTGATCACGGCGGTGGCATCACCACCCTCTACGGCCACTGTAGCGAACTCTACGTCACCGAAGGGCAAACCGTCGTCGCGGGCCAAGCGATCGCCGCCATTGGCTCCACCGGCCTCTCCACCGGCCCCCACCTTCACTTTGAAGTCCGCGAAAACGGTGACCCCGTTGACCCCATGACCTACCTCTAACTTCATGCCCCTTCGTGCCCTTCGTGCCTTCGTGGTTTATCCCCACACCCCAAACAAGCGACAATAGACCCAAACCTGCGTTCACCAAGGACCCAAAATGGCCAACATCCGCGTCGGCAACGGCTACGACATCCACCGCCTCGGCCCCGATCGCCCCCTCATCCTCGGTGGCGTCAAAATCGACCACGAACTCGGCCTCATCGGCCATAGCGACGCCGATGTCCTCACCCACGCCATCATGGACGCCATGCTCGGAGCCGCCAGCCTCGGCGACATTGGCCACTACTTCCCCCCCGAAGACCCCAAGTGGAAAGGAGCTGAGAGCCTCCAACTTCTCACCCAGGTCAACGAACTCATCCTCAACCAGGGTTGGCAGGTCGGTAACGTCGATTCCGTCATCGTCGCCGAACGCCCCAAACTCAAACCTCACCTAGCTGCCATGCGCGATCGCCTCACCACTTGCCTCCGCCTCACCAGCAACCAGGTCAGCATCAAAGCCACCACCAACGAACGCCTCGGCCCCGTAGGACGCGAGGAAGGGATTGCCGCCTATGCCGTCGTTCTCCTGCATCGCCGCTTTTGACCCAACTCTGTCAACCAACACGCTGCAGCCAGACTGGAATGCTCTCGCCAGACTACATTCCCTGGCTCCACCCTGGCCACCCCTTTTAACCTAGCGCTGCACATAACCATCCCTCTCAAATCTACGGGAGACCAATTGACAAAAATTTACTATTATATTAAGAACAATAAACTTATATTTTCTAGAGTTAAAGTAAAATAATAAAGTTAGAGTAAAATAATTTTTACTGACCGTCACAGTCAGCAGATCCGCATAACTTCGCATAACTTTAAGAATTGTTATGAGCGTGCGGATGCCATTTCTGGGTGGGTGCATCCTCCTCTTGGCCTATGCCAGCGCATTAAACCCCTAGTCAATAGGTAGTCAATAGGTAATAGAAAGTGGATCGACCCTTGCAACCCCAGATCGATGCTCCTCCCGCTTATGGCTTAGCTGCGATCGGCTCTCTCGATAGGACGGCAGCTAAAGTTTATTCATTTGTTAAGTTATTTGTTAAGCAACCGGCATTGGACTACTTCTTTGAGATTTCACCCGATTTACTCGGTGTGATCAATCCTAACGGTTACTTCCACTGCTTAAATGCCAGTTGGGAGCGGATCCTGGGCCTAACGATCGCGACGCTGCAACAAAAGCCCTGGTTTGAGTGGCTGGTGGGGGCCGATCGTGCGGTTGCTAAGGCCGCTTATGATCGCCTGGGTCCCGATTGTCCGCATCTTCAGTTTCAAGGGCGAATCGAGGGATCTTTACAGCCATCTCAGCCATTATCCTGGCACCTTTTCTATCGGGCTGATCATCCCTGGATCTATGTCATTGTCCAGGTGGTGCCTCTCCCCCCATCCGGGTACGTGCCCACTTGGGAGAGTGAAGCACAACTTCAGCATCTGGTTGAGACGATCAAAGATTATGCTATCTATCAACTCGATCGCGAGGGGCGTGTCGTCAGTTGGAATATTGGTGCCGCTCGGATTCACGGCTACACCGAGGCTGAAATGCTTGGCCAATCGGTAACTCGCCTATATCCACCCGAGGCGATTGCCGCTGGTAGGTTTGAGCAGGAACGTCAGACGGCACTGGCGACGGGCTATTTCCAGGACGAAAGCGAACGGGTGCGCAAGGATGGGTCACGCTTTTGGGTTAATTCAGTGTTGACGACCCTGTACGATCGTTACGGAAATTTCCAGGGATTCGCTAAGGTGACCCGTGATATTACGGAACGGAAGCAGCACCAAGCCTTGTTGCAGCAGACCAATGAAGTCCTGGAACAACGGGTAGCGGAACGGACGGCGGAACTCCTGGCGGCCAATGAATTACTGCGGCGAGAAATTGAGGAACGCCAGGAAGTGGAGGCCAAGCTCCGGCGGTCAGAGGAGCGCCTGCGTCGCCATGGGGAACAACTGCGTCGCCTGCTGCGCCAACTCAAGAACACCCAAGCCCACCTCGTCCAGGCAGAGAAGATGTCTAGTTTGGGCCAACTGGTGGCTGGTGTGGCCCATGAGATTAATAATCCCGTCAATTTTATTTCCGGGAATTTGACCCATGCCCGACAGTACTTACACGACCTGCTCGATCTCCTGGCCCTGTACCGCAAGCATTATCCGGAACCTGCCCTGGAAATTCAGGCGCGGGAACTGGCTATTGATCTGGATTTTCTGGTTGCCGATCTGCCGGCCCTGCTGAACTCGATGATGTTGGGAGCCGATCGCATTCACCAGATTGTTCTGTCTTTGCGCAACTTCTCGCGCCATGATCAAGCCGCTTGCAAGGCCGTAGATATTCACCAGGGTATCGACAGCACTCTGTTGATTCTGCGTCACCAGTTGACCCTGCCCAATAGTCGGCAGACGATTACCGTGGAGAAGGATTATGGCGATTTGCCCCTAGTGGAGTGCTATCCGGGGCAATTGAACCAGGTCTTTATGAACCTGCTGAGTAATGCCATCGATGCGATTGCCGAGCGCTTCGCCCCGTCAGAACAGGCCCCCCGTTGCGATCGCTTCACCGAGAGGCCTAGTCCAGAGACAACTCCTGATCCTGGCCAGTCCACCGAGGTTACCCACGGGAAACTCCTGAGTGCCTCAACTCCCACCCTGCGCGTTCAGACGGCGCAAACCGACCCCAACTGGATTACGATTTACATTGCCGACAATGGCATTGGCATCCCAGCGGCCCTAAAACAACAATTGTTTGATCCGTTCTTCACCACCAAACCCGTTGGCAAAGGGACAGGGTTAGGGCTATCCATCTCCTACCAGATCATTGTGGAACGGCATCGAGGCCACCTTGACTGCCACTCCCAGCCGGGGGTCGGCACCACGTTTACGATCCAGATTCCCCTGCGACAGCATTCCTAACCCCAGTAGCTAGCATTCGAGACTGTCGGTTTGGGCGCGTCTCTGTTATGGTCATTTGCGGGCAGACTAGGTATAAAGCAGATGCGTGTTGCTGTGCGCGTGACCGGATATCGTGAACAGATATGCTAACCCATGTTGACCGTCTCCTCTTTGTCAGAGGCGTTCCTGTCTTTAAGGAACTGCGAGATGATTTTCTCGTCAAATTGGCTGCGGTCATGGAGGAAGTCGAGTTCCCGGCGAACTACACCATTTTTGCGGAAGGTCAGGAAGGCCGCTCCCTCTACATTGTGGTGTCAGGTCGGGTATCGGTCCACACGGGCAAGGAAGAGTTGGCCCAGTTAACGCCAGGAGCCTGTTTTGGCGAAATGTCGGTGTTTGATGCCGAGCCGCGATCGGCGTCGGTAACCACTTTGAGCCGCTGCGAGTGCCTGACCCTGAATCAGCAGCAGTTGTATGAGGCGATCGAAGAGACCCCCGGCATTGCCATTAACATCATTCGCCTCCTGTCGTCGCGCATTCGCGAGTTAAACCAGAAGCTTAAGGCCAAGGATCTCATGCACCAGCGGGTGATGGCTTTCTATGAAACCCAGGGGGCGATCGCGCCGGATGGTCGGCTTTCTGATTTAGGTCCTACCCTGCGCTAGTGGGTTCGTTACACTGGAATCGGTGTTCAGTCAAACCCGATCGCAACCCATAGCTAGAGGCAAATCGTGGCTGCCAATCCATTTTTTGTCGGTGGGCCAACCCCCCGCGAATATTTCATTGGACGATCGCGTGAAATTAAGATTGCCTTTGACCAGATTAGCAAGCGTGCCCATGCTGCTTTCTACGGCAGTTCTGGCATGGGCAAATCCTCCCTGTTGAAGCTGTTCCTGTCTCCAGAAATCTGGCAACAGCAGGGTCAGGCGATGGCTAAAGCCTTCATTGTTTATATCAATTGCACAGATATCAACCCGTTTACACCGCCGCGCTTTTTCCGGGAAATTCTGAGTGCGCTTCAGGAGGAAGTTGAGACCGACCCCGATCTGGCGGCGGAGGTGGCAACCCTGCTGCAAGGAGACACCCCGATCGCCAAGGGCGACCTGCGCAAAGTGCTAAAAACCATCGGCCAGCGCGATCGCTTTTTACTGCTGTTAATTGACGACTACGACTATGCCCTACGTGCCCATGCGGACTATAGCGAAACTGAAATGCTCACCTTCCTGAGTGAGTTTCGTAACCTGGCGGTCCACAGTCGGGAAAGTCGCTATTTGGCCACGATCGTTACCTCCTTCCGCCGCCTGACCGAACTGGGTCCATCCCTGCCCCCCAGTGGTTCCCCTTGGTATAACCACTATCTCTTCCAACCCCTGCGTCCCTTCTCTGTCCAGGAAGTTGAAACCCACTTTTTCCAGGTGGATTCGCCCTTGTTTATCCCGATCGTGCCATCCCTCAAAGCGGGAGTATTGGAAATCACGGGTGGCCATCCGGCCCTGCTCCAACAGGCGGGGTATTTACTCTACGACACCCTTCAGGCGGGGCAAATCCCCGATATCGAAGCCTTTGCCCGCGACTTTGAAAGCCGGACCGAACATTTTTTCAAAAACACCTGGGACTTTTCCACCGAGACGGAGCGGGTCTTGATGATGCTGATTGCCCTGCTGCGCCTCCAGGGACGGCTCAACCAACGCGATCGCTATCGCCTCAACGGGATTGACCTTATCCTGAGCCAGCGCCGCCGCGAACTGATCGATCTAGAGGAACGGGGCGTCATCAAACCCCTCAGCCCACCTGCGGAAACGGCCTATGCTTTTGCATCCTCTATGATGGAATGGTGGGTGATTCAGGAACTCGAAAACAGCGACGAGGCCATCCTAACCGGGCGCGAACGGGTCTTGCTGAACCTAATGAGTCGCGATCAGGTCGAGCAAGTCCAGGCTGTGATTCGACAGGTATGGCAGCAGCGCGAAGCTGTGCAATCACTCATCGAATGGATTGTGCGCTTGTTAAAAGCCTAATTCATTGGGGTGCTTTGATGATTCAACAGGTCCAGACTCACAGGTCCACAGGCAACCGTGGGCCATTAACCATATCTCCAGGGTAAGGGTTCGAGGATTCAGGATATCCGGTATGGCATCTCCAACCACAACGCTCATCAAAGAAAATCCCTACATTATTGGTCGGCCTATTTACGAGCCAGAGCTATTCTTTGGCCGGGAGGATCTCTTCCAATTTGTGGCTGATAACCTGGCCAAACGAGCCAAGGTCATTCTGCTCCACGGCCAGCGGCGGATTGGCAAGTCATCCGTGCTGTCCCAAATTCCTAACTTTGTCAGACTGCCGGAATTTGTATTTGTTTCCCTATCCCTAGAAGGACAGGGGGATAAGCCCTTGGCTGAGGTTCTCCATGTCCTAGCGGAAGAAATCCTGGCGGAACTTGATTTTGCGCCTGACCAGGTGGCACGACCGGATAAGGCGGCCTTTCAGCAGCGGTATCAAGTGTTTGCCGAGGTCTTTTTACCCCAGGTGTACCGAGCACTTGGCGGCAAAAACCTGGTCTTGCTCCTGGATGAATTTGATGTCTTGCACAGCAACGGGCCGGGGACCGCTGTGGAGCAGTTTTTCCCCTACCTGCATGAGGTGGTCGATCGCCAGGAGTCGCTCTTTATCATCCCCGTGGTGGGACGGCGGCTCAACGATCTGCCCAACCTGCTCAACCTGTTCCGGGAAGCGCCCTACCAGGAGGTGGGCCTACTCAAGCCGGAGCCAACCTATCACCTGATTACGGAACCGGCCAAGGGCGTTCTCCACTATCACGCCGATGCCCTAGCCGCCATTCTCGAACTCACTGCGGGCCATCCCTACTTCACCCAAGTGCTATGTTTTGCTGTTTTTACCCAGGCCAGGGAGCGGCAAGCATGGCAGGTACACCGTTGTGATGTCGAAGCGGTGATTGAGCGGGCGATCGAGATTGGGGAAGGGGGCTTAGCTTGGTTCCGAGATGGCCTGCCCATTCCGGAGCGGGTGGTGCTGTCCGCAGTGGCCGAATCCCAGCAGCAACGGGCGGAAGCACCCCAGCCAGCAGCGGATATTCTGACGCTGTTGCAGCAGCATGGCGTGGAACTGACGGAAACCCTCTACCAAGCGGGTTTGCGCCTCCTGGAGTGGCATTTTATCCGGGAATCGGCCCTGCCCCCCTTGGCCCATCCCCGTCATGTTTATGACGTGACGATTGAGTTGGTGCGCCGTTGGTTAGTGAAGCGTTATCCCCTGCGGGACGAAATCCTCGAACTGGAGAAACTTGACCCCCAGGCCCAACGTCTCTATGAGGAAGCCCGTCAACACCACCAGGCGGGCGATCTAACGGCGGCGATCGCGGCCTATGAACAAGCCCTTAGCCATAATCCCAACCATTTCAGTAGTCTATTTGACCTGGCCAATGCCTATTGGGAGGCTCACCGCCGCGATCGGGCACGGGCACTCTACCAGCGACTGGTCTTGGTCGATCCGATCCGCGTGGCCATGTTCGCACCGTCGCTCCCGGACCCCCCCCCGAATGGGGTTGCGTCTGTCCCTCAGCACCCTGCTATCCAAAGCCTGGTGCAACGGATCGCGGATCACCAAATCAAAATTGCCCAGGAACAACACAAGCCCCAGCCCAACTGGAATCTGATTGAACACTGGCAAATGAGCATTCATGCCTTTGAAAAGAGTATCCAGCAGCTTGGTCAACGCCTGGAGTCCCGACGATGATGCCAATGAGCGATCGTCCCATTGCCACCCATAATGACACCCTCAGTGCCCTGATCACGGAACTGGGGGAGGAAAGTCAACAGGTGGTTGCCCTGATTAACCAATTGCGGCTTCCCGACCTGACCCCCCAACAACAGGTGAAAATCCTGTCCGAGTTGCTGGCCGCAGTCGTGCATTTACACATTCACTGTGATGAGTCCTTCCAAGACCTACTCATTGCCGAGATTGAGCACCTGACCCAGGCGGCAGCGGATTAGGAGGGTGGGTTGCGCCGCGATGAGAACGGCACCATCACGCCCTAGGAGTCTGTCATGCCTAAAGTTAGGGGTTGTAGGTGGTGTCGTTGCCCTGCGAGACCCCAATACGCTGGTTTTGTTGGGGCGCACAGTGTTTGACCCAACCTACCTAAATTACAGCCTTTACCTAATCTACTCAGTACACAATTAGTACACAATTAAGGTTTGGATCTCGCTCCTACCGACAGCCCTCATCCCCCAACCCCTTCTCCCAGAGCGGGAGAGGGATTTAGGGTGAGGGCTGCACCCATCCTACTCCTGTAAAACTGTACTTTATGATTGAGGTAAAGGTTGTAAGTTTGACAGACCACTAGGGCGGACATTTAACAAGGGTGGAGATTTGTCTGAGGACCTTGCCATTGGAGAATAATCGGTTATACTAGAAAGACGCGACGCGGGGTAGAGCAGTCTGGTAGCTCGTCGGGCTCATAACCCGAAGGTCAGTGGTTCAAATC